>DENB01000002.1:495-21682 GCA_002359495.1 Enterobacteriaceae bacterium UBA2655 | reverse complement strand
CTGACCCGCTTCCACGTTGGCGGTGGTGCCGGAAAGCGACTGCGCGCTGCCCTTCTCGCCGTTATTCAGAACGTCATCGCCGGCGAAAGTGCCGACGGCGATAGTCGGCGTGGCGGGTTCGCCAGGATTGCCCGGCTCGCTGGCGTTCGGCTGGACGGTAATATCATGGCCGACGCTGGCATTCAGGCCCGCCGCGTTGCTGACGCTGACGCTGAAGGTGGCGGTGCCCGCCGCCAGCGCCGCCAGCGCGTCGGCGGGAATAGCGACGCTCCAGCTGCCGTCCGCGCCTACCACGCCGCTATAGCTCTGTCCGTTCAGCGTCACGGTGACAAGCTGACCCGCTTCCACGTTGGCGGTGGTGCCGGAAAGCGACTGCGCGCTGCCCTTCTCGCCGTTGTCGAGAATATCGTCGCCGGCGAAGGCGTTAACGGAAATCGCCGGCGCACTCGGCGGGGTTGGCGTCGCGCCGTTGTTGTCACTGCCGCCGCCGCCACCGCCGCCGTTATTCGCGCCGATGGCGATGCCGCCCAAGCCGAGAATGCCGAGGCCGCTGGCGGCGATCACACCGGTAGAGACGCCGGCGGTTTCAGCCAGCAGCAGCGGCTCTACGCTGTCTAAGGATTCATAGGCGGGCGTGACCGTCAACGCCGCCAGATCGGTGGCTTCCGCCGTTGCCGGAAAGAGCGCGTGTTCGGCGGGATTAATGCCGTCGTCAAAAACCAGTTCGCTGTGTTCGCCGTTAAGATCGTCGAAAAAGAATTTCTGATAACGCACGGTGCTGCCGTCGCGCATGTGCAAAATAAGGTCGTTACCCTGGCGCTCGTACTGGACCACCATGTCGCGCGTACCGTTTATGCGCACCACACTGGATTGATTGAGGATGACAGTTTGAGAGGAACCGCTATTAGCCTGAGAAATAAGGGTGCCGTCTTCACGGGAGATGATGTCGACTCGACCTTGAGTGAGCTGTGCCATGTTATAAACCTCTACTACACCAGTTTAGGTAATATGCTGAATTCAAAAACATAAATTATTTTTATATTTTCGAAAACAATACGTTATGTGCCCTTCTTAAAAGAAGAGGTCTCTTTACCTGGTGTTTAACAGAAGCCTACTTTGCAACTTATTCTCTACTTAAGATCCGAAATTCTGGTCCAAAGCCGCTTTGTTATAGTTTCAACAGATCAAATACTATAAATTTCTCTCTTTTTATGTTTGATTAATCTTTATCGTAACGAAAAGAAAAATCAATTATAACCTTCACAAATTATTATGATTTTACGGGTTTAACATTAAATTAATTTGTTAAAGCGCAGCTGAATAATTTGTTTTTGTTGGGTTTTATGCGGGAAGGTTTTTCTGAAAAATTCCTGAAAACGCGAGATGTAAGTGACTAAATAATGCGCAAAAAAGCGCGGAAAGGCGGGAAAAAATTTTTCGCAGCGTGACGTACTACATAACAACTTCGGAAAAAACTGAGGGAGCGGAAGTTTTTAGTTACTTAGAATCAAAAGGAAAATTTGAGTTAAATACAAGGATCATGGGTTTTCTGCCAGGAAAGTTCTGGAAAAGAAAATCCGTGGCTAAAAAAGCGGTAAAATCGCCGTTTTATTGCCTGACGTCAGGGGCTGAACAGGCTTTCGACAGAATTTGCCTGAAATTACGCCGCCTGACCTTTGATGCTAAACTTGGCTTCTTCTTAATTTGTGAATTTGACTATGACAGCACTGGACGCCGCTCAGCAAAACAAAGATGCCCGATCCTTGCAGTGGGCTACCCGCACGATTTTTCTTATTAACGGTCTCGGGATGTCCGCCTGGGCTCCGCTGGTGCCTTTCGTTCGCGATCGCCTCGGCCTGAACGGCGCTTCACTCGGCGCGCTGCTGCTCTGCTTAGGGATAGGCTCGCTGGTGGCGATGCCGCTGACCGGCTCGCTGGTGGCGCGTCTCGGTTGTCGTCGCGTTATGCTCTGCTCTGGCCTGCTGATCCTGCTGATGCTGCCGCTGCTGGCGACGCTCAGCCTGACGCCTGCGATGGCCGTCGCCCTGATGCTGTTCGGCGCCGGGCTGGGCACGCTGGATGTGGCGATGAATTACCAGGCCGTAGAGGCGGAAAAAGCGGCGGGTCGCCCGATGATGTCGGGTTTTCACGCATTTTTCAGCCTGGGCGGCATCCTGGGTGCCGGAACGGTCAGCCTGTTGATCAGCGTCGGCCTGACGCCGCTGCTGGCTACCGCGGCGGTGATGGCGGCGATGATAATTCTGCTGCTTTGCAGCCTGCCGGCCGCCCTGAGCGAACGCCTGCATCAACCTGACCAGCCCTGGCTGGTGCGGCCGCGCGGCTGGGTCGCCTTTCTCGGCCTGCTCTGCTTTATTCTGTTTCTCGCCGAAGGCGCGGTGCTGGACTGGGGCGCTCTGCTGCTGTTGCAAAACAAGCTGGTGCCTGCCGCGCACGCCGGTTTGGGCTATGCCGTGTTCTCCGTGGCGATGACGCTGGGACGCTTCAGCGGCGATAAGGTGATTCAGCGCTTTGGCCGCTATCCGGTGATGCTGACCGGCGCGCTGGCCGCCGCCGTCGGCGTCGCGCTGCTGGTGCTTTCGCCCTGGCCCGCGCTGGCGCTGCTCGCGTTTCTGCTGTTGGGGTTCGGCCTCGCCAATACGGTGCCGATGCTGTTCAACGCGGCCGGGAATCAAGGGGATATGCCGGCCAATCTCGCCATTTCCGCCATGACAACGTTAGGATATGCGGGTATTCTCTCAGGCCCGGCCTTAATTGGATTCCTTTCCCAGTCGATCGGTCTGAACAGCACGTTTTTGCTGATCGCGCTGCTGCTGCTGGCGGTAGCAGCCAGCGCCCGACGGGTTGCGCGATAATTTCAGGTGCCTGATAGCTATGTTGCCCTATAAGTTTCCTTTGACGTCCAGCAACGTCACCCGTTTTTTTATCGTTTTCAATCTGGTGCTGTTACTGGCGCTCGGCTTTATGGTGCATAACGCCGTTAACGCCTGGCTTACCGACAAACGCTACGCGATGATCGATCTCTCCCATGCGGTTCAGAAGCGTATCGACGCCTGGCGCTTCGCCACCTGGCAGATTTATGAGAACCTGGCGACCAGCGCTGCCGGTACGCCGCCGGCCAGCACTCTGCAGGAGACGCGCCTGCGTCCCGACGTTTACTATCTGGAAAAGACGCGGCGCAAAACCGAAGCGCTGATTTTCGGCTCGCACGACAGCAGCACGCTGGATATGACGATGCGCATGTCGAACTATCTCGACACGCTCTGGGGCGCGGAAAACCCCACCTGGTCGATGTACTTTCTTAATGGTCAGGACAACAGCCTGATTATGATCTCCACCCTGCCGCTGAAGGATATGGCGACGCGCTATAAAGAGAGCGCGATTAACTCGCTGGTGGATGCGCGCCGGGCGGAGATGTTGCAGCAGGCCAACGCGCTGGACGAACGCGAAAGCTTTTCGCCGCTGCGCCATTTCGCCTGGCAGAATGACCACTATTTTACCCTGCGCACCACTTTTAATCAGCCGGGCCATCTGGCGACCGTGGTCGCGTTCGACCTGCCCATCAACGATCTGATCCCGCGCAACATGCCGCTGGAGAATTTCCAGCTGCGTCAGGACAGCACGCTGACCACCAGCAACGACGAGGAAGAGACGGAGAATACCCGGATTTCGCTGGCGAATCCCAATCTGGAGATCGCCGCCTCGCTGCCCAGCACCCCGCTCCAGCTGGTTTATCGCGTCTCGATCGGCAGTCTGGTGATGGATACGCTGCATAACCTGCTCTGGCCGCTGCTAATTAACCTGCTGCTGTTCCTGATGTCGATCAGCGGCATGCTGTTTCTGCGCCAGCAGTCGCTGCGTCCTAATGAGAACCAGAGCGCGGAACTCGATTCGCTGCGCGTCCTCAACGAGGAGATCGTCGCCAGCCTGCCGGTCGGCCTGCTGGTGTATGACTTCGCCAGCAACCGCACCATTCTCAGCAATAAAATCGCCGAACATCTGCTTCCGCACCTGAATTTGCAGAAGATCATCAATATGTCCGATCAGCATCAGGGCGTGTTGCAGGCCACCATTAATAATGAAGTGTATGAGATTCGCCATGCGCGCAGCGTGCTGTCGCCGCATACCCAGCTGTTTATGATGCGCGATCAGGATCGCGAACTGCTGGTCAACAAGAAGATGCAGAAAGCGCAACAGGTGCTGGATCGCAACCACCAGATGCGTCAGCAGCTTTTGCACAATCTCGGCCACGCGCTTAACCGTCCACTGGAGCAGATCGTGGCGCAGCTGGTGCAGCTCAGCCAGCGCGACAACGACGAAGCGGTGCTTGATGTGCTGGAAGAGAGTCAGGAACTTTACCGGCTGGTGGACGATATCGTGCTGCTGAACCGCCTGGAAGCGCATGACTGGTCGCCCGATGCGGTGGTTTTCAATCTGCAGGAAATGCTGGACGAGATAGCGCTGGATATTCTGCCGCTGATGCGTCGCAAGGGGCTGTCGCTGGTGATCAATAACCATCAGCCCAACGACGAGCTGCGCTTCGGCGATCGACGCGCGGTGCGTAAAGTGCTCGCCACGCTGATGCATTACGCTCTGATCACCACCAGCTGGGGGAAAATCACCCTTGAGGTGAAAGCCGCCGAGGCCCACCCCGACCGCCTGACCTTCCAGCTGACCGATACCGGCGCCGGACTGAATATCGACGAGCTGGCGAACGTCGATTTTCCCTTCCTCGGCGACACCGCCCACGACCGCTACGGTCACGCCTCCGGCATGGCTTTCTTTCTCTGCAAGCAGCTCTGCAAACAGATGGGCGGCACGCTGGATATCCTGGCCAAACCGGATATCGGCACGCGTTATGCCATTCAGCTGCCGATGGCGCAGGAGCAGCAGACGCAGCAGGAAGAGAAACTGCTGGAGGATGTCGCCGTGCTGGTGGAGATCGCCATGGAGGACGTGCATAAAATCGTCTGTCGCCATCTGGAGAACTGGGGCGCGAAATGTCTTACCCCGGATGAACGTATTTCGGGCCAGGATCACGATCTGCTGATCACCGACGATCCCGGCAAAATGAGCGACTGGTCGCTGCTGCTGGCCGACGACGAACCGGGCTACCACGCGCTGAGCGAACGGCAGTACCGGGTCAATTTCAATCTCAGCAATGCGCTGCTTGACGCATTGCTGGCCCTGATTGAGAAGCAGCTGGCCCATGATGTGATGGAGGACGACGCTGAACCCGAATCCCCGTCGCCGCTGTTGAGCGGCGGCTACTTTCAGCTGTTTGTAGAGACAGTACCGGATGATGTAAAGAGACTGTATACTGAGTCGGCGGAAAAGGATTACCCCTCGCTTGCTCAGACAGCGCATCGCCTGAAAGGCGTGTTTGCCATGTTAAATTTGCTTCCGGGCAAACAGCTTTGTGAAGAGTTAGAACAGCACATTAAAGCCTGTGACGATTCATACATTAAAAATACCACCAGTGACATTGACCGTTACGTCAACGAACTGCTGCAGCAAGGTAACCAATAAGATGAATAACCTGAATGTAATTATCGCCGATGACCATCCAATCGTTCTGTTTGGTATTCGTAAATCTCTGGAACAGATTGAGTGGGTTAACGTTGTAGGTGAGTTCGAAGACTCGACAGCACTGATTAACAGCCTTTCCAAACTGGACGCCAACGTCCTGATCACCGATCTGTCGATGCCAGGCGAGAAGTATGGCGACGGCATTACGCTGATCAAATATATCAAACGTCACTATCCCGATCTGTCGATTATCGTTCTGACTATGAACAATAACCCGGCGATCCTGAGTGCCGTGCTCGATCTCGATATTGAAGGTATTGTTCTGAAGCAAGGCGCGCCGACCGATCTGCCGAAAGCGCTGGCTGCCCTGCAGAAAGGGAAGAAATATACCCCGGAAAGCGTGGCGAAACTGCTGGAAAGGATCAGCGCGGGCGGCTACGGCGACAAGCGTCTCTCGCCGAAAGAGAGCGAAGTGCTGCGCCTGTTTGCCGAAGGTTTCCTGGTGACGGAAATCGCGAAAAAACTCAACCGCAGCATCAAGACCATCAGCAGCCAGAAAAAATCGGCGATGATGAAGCTGGGCGTGGATAACGATATCGCCCTGCTGAACTACCTCTCTTCGGTCAGCGCAACGCAGGCCGATAAAGAGTAGCGAACCACTCGGCGCAAAGCGGCTGGCATGGCCGCTTTGCGCTGTTCTCCTCTTATCCTTCCCGGCTTTTCCGCACTCGCTCGGCATAGCGCGCCAGCGTGGTTTTCAGCACATCCAGCGTAACCGGTTTCGACAGGCAGTTGTCCATGCCCGCCTCCATACAGCGCTGTTTCTCTTCCGCCAGCGCGTTCGCCGTCACCCCCACCACCGGAAAAGCATGGCCCAGCTGGCGCAGCCGTTGCGTTAAGCGATAGCCATCCATGTTCGGCATATTGACGTCGCTCAGCACGATATCGATCTCGCTGCGGCTGATGACGTTCAGCGCGTCCACACCGTCCTGCGCCGTTTTCACCTGAAAGCCCAGCGTGCCGAGCTGCTCCGACAGCAGCATGCGGTTGATCGGATGATCGTCGACGATCAGCACCATGATGTCGTCGTTGCTGGCGCTGTCGTCAACCGCGATCGGCTGCGACGGCAGCGTCAACTCGCTGTCGATGCTGATGCGGTAAATACGTCCCAGCAGCGCCGCCAGTTCGTGCGGCGTCGCCGTGCTGTGCACCCAGCGGCCAGGGCTCAGCTCCTGCGGCATATCGTTGTGTTCGCCGCTGAACCTGATGACGGCGCGCAGCGGCTGAGGCGGTTCGAAATCGTAGTCGGTCAGCACCACATCGTCGCTTCCCGCCTCGCCGGCGAAACGCGCCGCCTGAATCCCCTGCCGCTCCAGCAGGCGCATCAGGAAACAGGCGAGGTAGTCGTTGCGCATCTCCAGCCAGATCTGTTTTTCCTGCAGCCCGTCCAGCGCCGGCGGCAACGACGGCTGCCCCTGATAAACAGGAATACGCACGATAAACTGGCTGCCCATGCCGGGTTCTGAATCGACCTCAATGTCGCCGTCCATCATATTGATCAGCTTTTCGCAGATGGCGAGGCCAAGCCCGGTTCCCTGGAAGTTGCGCTGAACGCCGTTGCCGACCTGGAAGAAAGGGTCGAACAGCCGGGTCAGATCTTTCGCCGGGATGCCGACGCCGGTGTCGCGCACGCGGAAAGCGAGATAGTCATCTTTCACATAGGCGTGAAGAATGATGCAGCCGGTGTGGGTGAATTTAATGGCGTTATTCAGCAGGTTGGAGATGACCTGCTGCAGACGCAGCGGATCGCCGTTCAGCGACAGCGGCACGTCATATTCGATAAAGCAGTAGAGCGTCAGGCGCTTTTTCATTACCAGCGACAAATAGTTTGAGGCGATGTGGGTGATCACCTCGCGCGGCGCGAAGGGGCGCGGCTCGATCTTTAACTGTTCAGATTCGATTTTCGAGAAGTCGAGAATATCGCTGATGATCTTCAGCAGCAGGCTGGAGGAGTTGTTCATCGCCGTGACCAGCGACTCGACCCCTTTCGGCAGCGCTTTGGTCTGCAACAGATCCAGGTTGCCGATAATGCCGTACAGCGGGGTGCGCAGCTCATGGCTGACGGTCGCCAGGAACATCGATTTCGACTGGCTCGCCTGCTCCGCCGCCTGCGCCATCTCCTGCAGCGATTGCTCCATGCGCACACGCGCTGAGACATCTACCAGCACGCAGATCGCGACGTTTTCATTGCGGTAGCGCGAATGCACGAAGCTGATTTGCAGGTTGGTGTTGCTGCCGGTCAGCATATCGACGAAGTTGACCTGTTGAGCGCCGATGATCTCATTCAGCCGCTGGCGATCCTCCTGCGTCAGCAGCGTCAGGTAGTTGTGCGCCAGCTCGTTGCTGAGAATATTGGTGCCGTCCCGCGTGCGCAGAATACAGATGCCCACCGGCGCAGAGGCGACGATTTTGCGGTTAAACTGCTCGTGCTCTTCAAGACGATGCGCGTTATCTTCCGCCGGCAAAAACATGCGCCGTTCAAACAGCCAGGCGAGAGTAAACAGGATAATCGCGCTGAGGATATTCAGCAGCAGCGCGTTAATGATCATCAGCCGGAGCTGGCCCACCAGCACATCGGTAGGAACCGACCAGACCACGCTGAGGCTGGAAGGCGGCAGCGGCTTTTTCAGCACCAGCTGACGGTAGCTGTCGAGATAACCGAACCAGCTTTTATCATCCGGCAGATCGTCCAGCGAGTAGCCGGCCCCGCCGCGCCGCGAGGTCAGCAGCGGCCGGGCGTTCTCATCGACAATGGTCGCCACGATTGGCAGGCTGCCGGGCTGGATAAACTCATCCAGCCGAATGTTCTGCTCGACGCCCAGCAGCGCCTGCAGTTTATTGGCGACGTAGACCGGCATCATCATGTAATAACTGCCCACGCCGGGCTGCGCGCTGGCGCTGATCCACCAGAGCGGATTGCGGCGCTCTTCTTCATTGCTGTTGCGGTAGCGCAACACGCGCTCGCGCAGCGATTTCATGCTGCGCTCGCGATCGACGTTGCTGCTGCCGATGCTGAAATCCGCCAGACACTGGCTCTCTCCGCCAATAAACAGCACCCGATTCAGCTCGTAGGCGGAGGCGAAGTTGCTTTTCCAGTAGTTGATGAAGTAGCTCAGAGACTCCAGCGAGTTGCGCCAGGTGTTGCTCATTGAGGTACAGTCGGCGTCGGAAAACAGCGGCGAATATTGCGGCAGCGTCGCTTTGCCCGGCAGCGGGCCGCTGAACATGTCCAGGCCGCTGGCGGAGCTGGTCAGACGATTCTCGGTGATATATTTCAGCTCGCGCATCATGTCGGCGGAGTGACGGATGAAACCTTCGGTCTGACCGTAGTTGTTGTCGAACTCCTGTCGCACCTGCGTCTCTTTTTCATGCAGAACGCTGATGATGTAAAACGCGGTCAGCACCGCTCCCAACGTCCAGAGCAGCAGCGCCAGCGCGCGAAACAGATAGCGCGAGATTCGAAGCGTGGTTCGAAAGGAGACAAGATATTTCAAGGCAAACTCACTACGGCAAGGATGACAGGGTGATGGTCAGGAATGCGCATACACTAGCTTTATCAGGCGAGAAAAGCCAGCGGAGGGCCGAACGGCGCCCTGTCAGGACAAAAGAAAACGGCAGGTCAGGTCGCCCTTTCCTGCCGTTGCGAGAGCACGGGCGGTGTCTTCACCGCTGTCGCTGATGAAGCGCGCCATCCAGCGCCGACTTACTCCTCTTCCGCTTCTGGCGCGTCGTCGTCAGTTTCCACTTCCGGGGCGATATCCTCCTCCCCTTCCGCGACGCTGCCATCGATGGCGTCCAGTTCGTCTTCGGCAACCGGCTCCGCGACGCGTTGCAGGCCGACTACGTTTTCCTCTTCCGCGGTACGGATCAGGATTACGCCCTGGGTGTTACGACCGACGATGCTGACTTCCGATACGCGCGTACGCACCAGCGTGCCCGCGTCGGTGATCATCATAATCTGATCGCCATCCACCACCTGCACGGCGCCGATAACCGGCCCGTTGCGATCGGTGACCTTGATGGAGATAACCCCTTGGGTGGCGCGCGATTTGGTCGGATACTCGCTGTTCGCGGTACGTTTGCCGTAGCCGTTCTGCGTCACGGTGAGGATCGCCCCCTCTTCGCGCGGCACGATTAACGACACCACGCGATCGCCGTCCGCCAGCTTGATGCCGCGCACCCCGGAAGCGGTACGGCCCATAGCGCGCACAGCGGTTTCGGAGAAGCGCACCACTTTACCGGCCGCGGAGAAGAGCATCGCTTCGTTGCTGCCGTTGGTCAGCGCCACGCCGATCAGCTCGTCATCTTCGCGCAGGTTGACGGCGATGATGCCGGCGCTGCGCGGACGGCTGAACTCGGAGAGCGCGGTTTTCTTCACGGTGCCGCTGGCGGTCGCCATGAAGATGTTCAGCCCCTCTTCATACTCGCGTACCGGCAGAATGGCGGTGATACGCTCATTCGCCTCCAGCGGCAGCAGGTTGACGATAGGACGTCCGCGTGCGCCGCGGCTCGCTTCCGGCAGCTGGTAGACCTTCATCCAGTAGAGACGGCCCCGGCTGGAGAAGCAGAGGATGGTGTCATGGGTGTTGGCCACCAGCAGGCGATCGATAAAGTCTTCTTCTTTAATACGCGCGGCCGATTTGCCTTTGCCGCCGCGACGCTGCGCTTCATAGTCGCTCAGCGGCTGATACTTGACGTAACCCTGATGCGACAGCGTGACCACCACATCTTCCTGGTTGATCAAGTCTTCGATATTGATATCGGCGCTGTTGGCGGTGATTTCAGTACGGCGCGCGTCGCCGAACTGGTCGCGCATCGCTTCCAGCTCTTCGCGGATCACTTCCATCAGGCGCTCGGCGCTTTGCAGGATGTGGATCAGCTCGGCGATCTGCTCCAGCAGCGCTTTATATTCGTCGAGCAGTTTTTCATGCTCCAGCCCGGTCAGCTTCTGCAGACGCAGATCGAGGATCGCCTGCGCCTGTTGTTCGGTCAGGTGATATTTGCCCTCGCGAATGCCGAACTCCGGCTCCAGCCACTCCGGACGCGCCGCGTCGTCGCCAGCGCGCTCCAGCATGGCGGCGACGTGCCCGAGATCCCACGCCTGGGCGATCAGACCGCTTTTCGCTTCGGCCGGGGTCGGCGCGCGGCGAATCAGTTCGATAATCGGATCGATGTTGGCCAGCGCAATCGCTAAACCTTCAAGGATATGGGCGCGATCGCGCGCTTTGCGCAGTTCGAAAATGGTACGACGCGTCACCACTTCACGACGATGGCGCACAAAGGCTTCCAGGATCTCCTTGAGCGTCATGATCTTCGGCTGGCCCTGATGCAGAGCGACCATGTTGATGCCGAAAGAGACCTGCAGCTGCGTCAGGGAGTAGAGGTTGTTCAGCACCACCTCGCCGACCGCGTCGCGCTTCACTTCGATCACGATGCGCATGCCGTCTTTGTCGGATTCGTCGCGCAGGGCGCTGATGCCCTCGACGCGCTTATCCTTCACCAGCTCGGCGATCTTCTCGATCAGGCGCGCTTTGTTCACCTGATAAGGAATTTCGTGAATGATGATGGTTTCACGGCCGGTTTTCGCATCGGTTTCCACTTCGCCGCGGGCGCGGATATAGATCTTGCCGCGACCGGTGCGGTAGGCTTCCTCGATGCCGCGACGGCCGTTGATGATGGCGGCGGTCGGGAAGTCGGGGCCGGGAATGTATTCCATCAGGCCTTCGACGCTGATGTTCTCGTCGTCGATATAGGCCAGGCAGCCGTTGATCACTTCCGTCAGGTTATGCGGCGGAATGTTTGTCGCCATCCCTACCGCGATGCCGGATGAACCGTTTACCAGCAGGTTAGGAATTTTGGTCGGCAGCACTTCAGGAATCTGTTCGGTTCCGTCGTAGTTCGGGACGAAATCGACGGTCTCTTTTTCCAGGTCGGCCATCAGCTCATGAGCGATTTTCGACATACGGATTTCCGTATAACGCATNNTTTTTCCAGGTCGGCCAGCAGTTCATGCGCGATTTTCGCCATGCGCACTTCGGTATAACGCATCGCTGCGGCGGAGTCGCCGTCGATGGAACCGAAGTTGCCCTGTCCGTCCACCAGCATATAACGCAGGGAAAAAGGCTGAGCCATACGGACGATGGTGTCATAAACGGCGGAATCACCATGAGGGTGATATTTACCGATGACGTCACCGACCACACGGGCAGATTTTTTATAAGCTTTGTTCCAGTCATTACCGAGTTCGCTCATCGCGAAAAGCACGCGACGGTGTACAGGCTTCAGGCCATCGCGAACATCGGGTAAGGCTCGGCCAACAATGACCGACATGGCGTAATCGAGGTAGGAGTTCTTCAACTCTTCTTCGATATTTACCGGTGTAATTTCTCTTGCAAGGTCGCTCATGGAGCCGCTATCCCTCTACATAATCCCGGAATTTAAAGGTGCGAAAGTATATCACATCGCATCCTTACGGTGAACGCTAACCGCTGTTTTACTTTGGCCTGACGCGTGCCTATTGCGGCGTTAAGCGTTTATACTCAGGAGAAATTTTGTCAGGAGTCTCATTTCAATGAATGCACAACCGCAAGAGGGCCGTCAGAACGTCGACAGCCAGGAAATCGCCAAGTTTGAAGCCGTGGCGTCGCGCTGGTGGGATTTGGAGGGTGAATTTAAGCCTTTGCACCGCATTAATCCTTTGCGCCTCGGCTATATCGCGCAGCACAGCAATGGGCTGTTCGGCAAGAAAGTGCTGGATGTGGGCTGCGGCGGCGGCATTTTGGCCGAGAGCATGGCGCGGGAAGGCGCCGAGGTGACAGGCCTCGACATGGGGGCGGAGCCGCTGGAAGTGGCGCGTCTGCATGCGCAGGAGAGCGGCGTGACGCTGAGCTATATCCAGCAGACGGTGGAAGAACATGCCGATGAGCATCCGGGCGCCTACGACGTGGTGACCTGCATGGAGATGCTGGAGCATGTGCCCGATCCGCGCTCCGTGGTGCACGCCTGCGCCCGTCTGGTGAAGCCCGGCGGAGAGGTGTTTTTCTCCACGCTGAACCGTAATCCGAAAGCCTGGCTGCTGGCGGTGTTCGGCGCCGAGTATGTGTTGCGCATGGTGCCGCGCGGCACCCATGACGTGAAGAAATTCATTCGCCCATCGGAGCTGCTGAACTGGGTCGATGAAACGCCGCTGCGCGAACAGCATATGATCGGTTTGCACTATAACCCGCTGACCAATAAGTTTCGTCTGGCGCCAGGCGTGGACGTTAACTACATGGTGCATACGCATTACCTGAAAGCGTAAGCGCCAGCCTGTCGGGGAAGCGCCCGCTTCCCCCCTGCTTTTCGCCGCTGTCACCTTTTGGTCATCGTTTTTACTTAGCATGCTATCCGCTTCCATCAGCTTTCCCTGTTGGACACCTGATGCGATGCAGTCCAGACTGCTTAAGCACAGAACAAAAAATCGCCAACCGCGCAGCCACTTAGCATGGTCGCCCCTCTGCTGCCGCGAAAAAGAGCAGCGTTGAATAAAAAAGCGGCGGTCGATCAAAAAATTGAATTTTTCCTGGCTGCGGTTGACATTCGATTGTGCCTTGCCAGATGCGGGGTTAGGAAATATCGCAGAAATTACAAGCCCTGAAAGCCGCTATTTTTACTCTTGTTAACCGGCGTAATCCCACTAAAATACTCACCATGTAGTTATCTATTCGACCCTGAACCCCTATATGTAGTGTTTATCCACAATTTTATTCACATTGGATATGTTGTGCATAAACCGGGTTTTCTTTTAATTTACGGATACTCACGCACAGGTAAAAACGCGACATGAACCAAAGTCTGTTCGTTACTAAACGCGACGGCCGCCAGGAACGCATCAATCTCGACAAAATTCACCGCGTGCTGGACTGGGCCGCAGAAGGGCTAAATAACGTCTCGGTTTCTCAGGTGGAGTTGCGCTCGCACATCCAGTTCTATGATGGCATCAAAACCTCCGATATTCATGAGACCATTATCAAGGCCGCAGCAGACCTTATCTCCCGCGACGCCCCGGACTATCAATATCTCGCCGCCCGCCTGGCGATTTTCCACCTGCGTAAGAAAGCGTACGGCCAATTTGAGCCGCCGAAGCTTTACGATCAGGTAGTTCGCATGGTCGAGATGGGCAAATACGATCGCCATCTGCTGGAAGACTACAGTCAGGAAGAGTTCGAGCAGATGGACAACTTCCTCGACCACTGGCGCGACATGAATTTCTCTTACGCGGCGGTGAAGCAGCTCGAAGGGAAATATCTGGCGCAGAACCGCGTGACCGGCGATATCTACGAGAGCGCGCAGTTCCTCTATATTCTGGTCGCCGCCTGTCTGTTCTCCGGCTACCCGCGCGAGACGCGCATGGATTACATCAAGCGTTTCTATGATGCGATTTCGACCTTTAAGATTTCGCTGCCAACGCCGATTATGTCCGGCGTGCGCACCCCGACGCGCCAGTTCAGCTCCTGCGTTTTGATCGAGTGCGGCGATAGCCTGGACTCCATTAACGCCACCTCAAGCGCGATCGTGAAGTACGTTTCTCAGCGCGCCGGCATCGGCATCAACGCCGGCCGCATTCGCGCGCTGGGCAGCCCGATCCGCGGCGGCGAAGCCTTCCATACCGGCTGTATTCCGTTCTATAAGCATTTCCAGACCGCGGTGAAGTCCTGTTCGCAGGGCGGCGTACGCGGCGGCGCGGCGACGCTGTTCTACCCGATGTGGCATCTGGAAGTGGAAAGCCTGCTGGTGTTGAAGAACAACCGCGGCGTTGAGGGCAACCGCGTCCGTCATATGGACTACGGCGTGCAGATCAACAAGCTAATGTATCAGCGCCTGCTGAAAGGGGAAGAGATTACCCTGTTCAGCCCGTCGGACGTGCCGGGCCTGTATGACGCCTTCTTTGCCGATCAGGAAGAGTTTGAGCGTCTGTATACCCGTTACGAGAAAGATGACAGTATTCGCAAGCAGCGTGTGAAAGCGGTCGATCTGTTCTCGCTGATGATGCAGGAGCGCGCCTCGACCGGTCGTATTTACATCCAGAATGTCGATCACTGCAATACCCACAGCCCGTTTGACGCCAGCATCGCGCCGGTTCGTCAGTCGAACCTCTGTCTGGAGATCGCGCTGCCGACCAAGCCGCTGGAAGACGTGAACGACGAGAACGGCGAGATCGCCCTTTGTACCCTTTCCGCCTTTAACCTCGGCGCGATTGACAGCCTGGACGATTTGGAAGAGCTGGCGACCCTGGCGGTACGCGCGCTTGACGCCCTGCTGGACTATCAGGATTACCCGATCCCGGCGGCGAAGCGCGGCGCGATGGGCCGTCGCACCCTGGGTATCGGCGTGATTAACTTCGCCTATTATCTGGCGAAGAACGGCGTGCGCTATTCCGACGGCAGCGCGAACGGTCTGACGCATAAGACGTTCGAGGCGATTCAGTATTACCTGCTGAAAGCGTCGAATGCGCTGGCGAAAGAGCAAGGCGCCTGCCCGTGGTTTAACGAAACCACTTATGCGCAGGGTATTTTGCCGATCGATACCTATAAGAAGGATCTTGACGGCATTTGCAACGAGCCGCTGCATCTCGACTGGGAGACGCTGCGCGAGGAGATTAAAACTCACGGCCTGCGCAACTCCACGCTTTCCGCCCTGATGCCGTCCGAAACCTCTTCGCAGATTTCGAACGCCACCAACGGCATTGAGCCGCCGCGCGGCCATATCAGCATTAAGGCGTCGAAGGACGGCATTTTGCGTCAGGTGGTGCCGGAGTATGAGCGTCTGAAAGATCAGTACGAACTGTTGTGGGAGATGCCGTCCAACGACGGTTATCTGCAGCTGGTCGGTTTGATGCAGAAGTTTATCGATCAGGCGATTTCGTCGAATACCAATTACGATCCGTCGCGTTTCGCGAACGGCAAGGTGCCGATGAAGCAGCTGCTGAAAGATCTGCTGACCGCCTATAAGTTCGGCGTGAAGACGCTTTATTATCAGAATACCCGCGACGGCGCGGAAGATGCGCAGGACGATCTGGCGCCTTCGATTCAGGATGACGGCTGCGAGAGCGGCGCCTGCAAGATTTAATCATGTATCACGGCGGGGCGGACCACGCGTTTCGCCCCGGTGTTGAAACGCAGGGCCGAATTTATTCGGCCCGTTCACTTTTGGACTGTTTTTATGGCTTACACTACTTTTTCGCAAAACAAAAACGATCAGCTGAAAGAGCCGATGTTCTTTGGCCAGTCCGTCAACGTGGCGCGCTTTGACCAGCAGAAATATGACATTTTCGAGAAGCTGATTGAGAAGCAACTCTCCTTTTTCTGGCGCCCGGAAGAGGTAGACGTGTCACGCGATCGCATCGATTATCAGGCGCTGCCGGATCATGAGAAGCATATTTTTATCAGCAATCTGAAGTACCAGACGCTGCTGGATTCGATTCAGGGTCGTAGCCCGAACGTCGCGCTGCTGCCGTTGATTTCGATTCCGGAACTGGAGACCTGGGTTGAGACCTGGGCGTTTTCAGAGACGATTCATTCACGTTCTTATACCCATATTATCCGCAATATCGTTAACGATCCGGCGCTGGTGTTTGACGATATCGTGACCAACGAGCAGATTCTGGCGCGCGCTCAGGATATCTCAAAGTATTACGATGATTTGATCGAGATGACCAATTACTGGCATCTGCTGGGAGAAGGCACCCATCAGGTGGCGGGCAAGAGCGTTACCGTTAATCTGCGCGCGCTGAAGAAGCAGCTTTATATTTGTCTGATGAGCGTGAACGCGCTGGAAGCGATTCGTTTTTATGTGAGTTTCGCCTGCTCTTTCGCCTTTGCGGAGCGCGAACTGATGGAAGGCAACGCCAAAATTATCCGTTTGATCGCCCGCGACGAAGCGCTGCATTTGACCGGCACCCAGCATATGTTGAATCTGATGCGCAGCGGCGAAGACGATCCGGAGATGAAGGCGATCGCCGAAGAGTGTCGCGAAGAGTGTTTCGATCTGTTTAAGAAGGCCGCGCTGCAGGAGAAGGAGTGGGCGGAGTATCTGTTCCGCGACGGTTCGATGATTGGTCTGAACAAGGATATTCTTTGCCAGTATATTGAGTACATTACCAATATTCGTATGCAGGCGGTGGGCCTTGATTTGCCGTTCCAGACGCGCTCTAACCCGATTCCGTGGATTAATGCCTGGCTGGTTTCTGATAACGTGCAGGTTGCGCCGCAGGAAGTGGAAGTCAGCTCTTATCTGGTCGGTCAGATCGATTCAGAAGTAGGCGAAGACGACTTTAACGATTTCCAGCTTTAATGATGTCGCGTCCTTTCGTTATTCTCAGCGCCTCCGGCAATCGGCTGGAGTGGGCTGAGGAGCATCCGAATCTGTTGGCGGTGTTGGAAGCGCATAATTTTTGCGTGGAGTTTCAGTGCCGCGAAGGCTATTGCGGCTCTTGTCGCATGCGTTTGGTGAAAGGCGAAGTGCATTATGCGCAGGCGCCGCTCGCCTTTGTTCAGCAGGGCGAGATTTTGCCCTGTTGTTGCACTGCGCAGGGCGATATTGAGATTGATTTGTAAAGGCGGGCTGTCGCGGCGGGTTTGGGTCTGGCGCGAGGGTGTCGCGGCCAAGTCTGGTGCCGGGTCAGGGAAGGCGCACCCGATCGCAAAGACGGCGTGAACACGTCCGTGTGGCCTCAGCCTCGCCATCCCTGGCTCGGATGCTTTGCTCTTCGGGCGCGCCTTCCCTTCCCTGATGTATTGTTATCGCTGCACGATTCTGTCCGTGCGATCTGGTAGTAAAGTGATAGTGTTGGGCTGTTGGGCTGTTGGGCTGTTGGGCTGTTGGGCTGTTGGGCTGTTGGGCTGTTGGGCTGTTAAACAAAGCATAGCCGCTGACTTTATCGCCCCATACAACATGCACGGTCTGGCCTTAAGGAGGCGATGTCAGGCAGTGGAGTAAAGCATCCGCCGCATGGATGCGGCGGCTGAGGCTACAGGGATGTATTTACGCCGTCTTTACATAACTGCCCGACATCGCCGACTGATCGGCACCGGATAGACTGACAACAAGCACGGAAACCACTTCCCCGCTGAACGGACAGAGCCGACTACCCGGCACTAAAAAGGGCCTGCATGGAGCGCGAGACAGACCCTTTTCCGTTGATACCACTGCCTGACCGACAGCAATGCCTTTCTCCTGCAACCTCTCTCATGCTACATCTTCACCGTTTCCACTACGTCAATCCAGCCGTGGCCGGTGCTGACTTCGCTGCCGTGCAGCCAGTGGCGCAGCATGTTCATCGCCATCATCGCCACCACTTCCTGACGGGTTTTCAGGTTATGGCGCGCGTTATTGAATTTTACCCGCTGCGCCCAGGTCGCGTCCGGGGTATGCAGCGCCAGCGCAATCTCCATCTCGTCAAGCGCACCTGTACTGATAGCCAGCGCCGCGCCCTGCTCCCGCGCGAATGCCTGGGTGCGGCTCGCCTGGGTTTCCAGATCTTCCTGCATCGCCGGCAAAATTTCGCCGCGGCTCAGCGGCACTTCTGCTGAAGCAAGCTGCCACTGCAGCAGCCCGGCGGTGAATTGCTCGCTGACCGCCAGCTGTAAAGTGCGCGTCTTAAGCTCGCGCGCCAGCAGCGCGGGCAGCCCTTCGGTGCCTTCGAAGATGGTGCATTCCGCAAGCTGCAGCCTGACCTGCTGCCATACCTGCTCCATCGCTACCCGCTGGCTGGCGGGTCCGGTCAGTTTAATTTCAATGATCGGCATGGAGGAACGGTAGCCCATTACTACCCCTTCCGGCAGCGCCAGCGGCTCCAGTTCAGCCGCCAGATCGCTTTCGCCGCGGCCAAACGTGGTAAGGCGCAAACAGAGCGGCGCCTCCGGCACGGAGAAGCGCGTTTTCAGACGCGGCAGGATCTGCTGCTCTACCATCACCTTAAATTCTGACGGCACGCCCGGCGTAAAGAAGATCCAGCAGCCGTTCAGCTCAACGGCGAAGCCGCAGGCGGTGCCCACCGGATTGTCGATAAGCTCGGCGCCGACGGGAATTTCCGCCTGTTTACGGTTGCTGGCGGCCATCACGCGCCCCCGACTGGCGAACCAGGCTTCCATATTGGCGAGCCACTCCTCATGCAGCGCCAGCTCGACGCCGCACGCTTTCGCCGCCGCCTGAGCGCTGAGATCGTCGCTGGTCGGACCGAGACCGCCGTTCACGATCAGCACATCCGCCGCTTCGCTGCGCGTCTGCAGAGCCTCGACCAGGGATTCCATCTTATCCCCGACCGTAAAACGGCTGGTCATCGGCAATCCCTGCTGAAACAGCAGATCGGCCAGCCAGGCCGCGTTAGTATCCACTATCTGTCCGTGCAGCACTTCATCGCCCGTTGAGAGCATTTCGACTTTTATCATCTTCTTCTCCTTATGCCGGTGGCTTTACTGTAGGAAGCGCGGAGGGGAAATACAATCAACAAACCATGAAGCGGGCGATCAAAAGCAACGGCGAGGTCTCCCTCGCCGTTGTTTATCTGTTACTGCAATGCTAAATCCGCGATTAACGGCGAGCCAGCAGCAGGCCGACGATCAGACCTGCGGTCGCGCCGATGCCGATGCCCTGCCAGGGTTTTTCATGCACATAATCGTCCGCGCGATAAACCGCGTTTTTAGCACGATAGTAGTAGCTGTCCGAGGCCTGGCTTGCGCGTACCTTCACGTCATGCAGCGCCTGCTCCGCTTTGGTTTTCAGTTCGATATATTTCTGATCGGCGGGATCGCCCGACGATTTCAGCACCTCTTCCAGCGTTTCGGTCAGCAGGGTGAGATCGTCATCCAAGCGTGTTTCATGGGGTTCGTTAGGTGTCACCATTTTTCTTCCTCCGTGTGCATAACAAGCGTGTCCATTAACTATAGTCAGTAATCTGGCTTCTGCGCCCAACGCTTGCCAGGAATTCCCTGATTTTCAGGCCAGTTAGCGCGACTGGCCCGCCAGCGGGCGCGATCTGAAGGCGCGCAATCCCCTGCTGCTGCGGTTAAGCCGCCGTTGCACGAAACAATGAAAGTGAAGCGGCGCAGGCGTGAATATCACTTCGCTTATTTGATTATTCTGATAAATTTCTTCAGGACTGAATCTTTACCCGGCACGACTGTCGTATTCCCTTGCAACCTGCGTTTACAGGCGATGCAAAGCGTGCAGAAGCACGACAGTCACTACAAACTCGAACAGCTAAGGAAAAAGTTTCTGGCATGAATCGAAGAATGTTTATGAAGGCGTCAATGGCTTTTTCCGCCGTCAGCGGGATGACCGGCTTATCCTCCCTGTTTGCGCAGTCCGCCTGGGCTGAAGACGGCATAGCCGACGGCGCCGCCGTGCGCTTTGATTTCGACGTATTGAAAAAGAAAGCCGCCGCGCTGGCAAAACAGCCCTGGGGCGGCGCGCCGGGACCGCTGCCCGATACGCTGGCGAACATGACGCCGCAGGCGTACAACGCCATTCAGTACGATGCCAATCACTCCCTGTGGAGCACGATACCCAATCGTGAGCTGGACGTGCAGTTCTTTCATGTCGGTATGGGCTTTAAACGCCGCATCCGCATGTTTTCCGTGGATGCCGACAGCCGCGAGGCGCGCGAAATTCACTTTCGTCCCGAGCTGTTTAATTACAGCGATACGCAAGTCGATACCAAACAGCTGGAAGGAAAAACCGACCTTGGCTTTGCCGGCTTTCGCGCGTTTAAAAAACCGGAGCTGGCGCGGCGCGATATCGTCTCGTTCCTTGGCGCCAGCTACTTCCGCGCGGTGGACGACACTTATCAGTACGGCCTTTCCGCGCGCGGCGTGGCGGTAAACACCTTCAGCAACGGTCACGAAGAATTTCCTGACTTCATCGCCTTCTGGTTTGAGACGCCGAAAGCGGACGAGACCACCTTTACCGCTTATGCGCTGCTGGACGGTCCAAGCGTAACCGGCGCCTACAAATTTATTATTCACTGCGAGCCGAAGCGCGTGGTGATGGAGGTGGAAAACCACCTCTGCGCGCGTCAGGAAATTCGTCAGCTGGGCATCGCGCCGATGACCAGTATGTTCAGCTGCGGCACCAATGAGCGTCGCATGTGCAATACCTATCATCCGCAAATTCACGATAGCGATCGGCTGGCGATGTGGACCGGCAGCGGCGAATGGATCGCGCGTCCGCTGAACAATCCGCAGCGTCTGCAGTTCAACGCCTATCAGGATGAGAACCCGCGCGGCTTCGGCCTGCTGCAGCTTAATCACGATTTCGAAGATTATCAGGACGTTATCGGCTGGTACGACAAACGCCCCAGCCTGTGGGTAGAGCCGGTCGGCAAATGGGGCAAAGGCGCTGTTAATCTGATGGAGATCCCGACCACCGGCGAAACCCTGGATAACGTCGTCTGCTTCTGGCAGCCGGCGGAGCCGATCAAAGCGGGCAGCGAGCTGGAGTTCAGCTACAAGCTTTACTGGAGCGGCCTGCCGCCGGTACGCAGCGAGCTGGCGCGCGTCGACGCTACCCGCACCGGCAACGGCGGCTTCCCGGAAGGCTGGGC
>DENB01000002.1:0-375 GCA_002359495.1 Enterobacteriaceae bacterium UBA2655 | reverse complement strand
GGCATCGAGCCGGTGATCACCGTCTCCTCCGGCAGCATCAAACAGGTCGAAATCCTCTATGTGGAGCCGATCAAGGGCTACCGTATCCTGTTCGACTGGTACCCGAACAGCGACGCCACCGCCCCGGTGGAGATGCGTCTGTTCCTGCGTACTAAAGAGCAGACGCTGAGCGAAACCTGGCTTTATCAATATTTCCCGCCGGCGCCGGACCAGCGTAAATACGTTGATGACCGGCAAATGACGCCGGGCTAAGTGAAAACGGGCGAAGCCGCAAGGTTGCGCCCGTTCTTTTTTGCGCAGCCTAAATTCTGTCAGATTCGCGGCGCGTGACGGCGAACAGCGTAAAAGCCGCGTAGAGCAGCGCCGCCAGCCAAG
>DENB01000006.1 GCA_002359495.1 Enterobacteriaceae bacterium UBA2655 | reverse complement strand
CGCCCGGCGGGTGGTCTATCTGCCGCAGTTGCTGCCCGCCGGGGTGCATCTGCACGTGCTGGAATCGGTGCTGGTCGCCCGGCGCGCCTCGGCCGCAGGAACGGACGGCGGCGAGGGGGCGGCGGAAGCGATGGCGCTGCTGACGCAGTTGGGCATCGCTCATCTCGCCATGCATTATCTCGACCAGCTTTCCGGCGGGCAAAAACAGCTGGTGGGGCTGGCGCAATCCCTGATCCGCCGCCCTAAGCTGCTGCTGCTGGACGAGCCGCTCAGCGCGCTGGATCTGAACTACCAGTTTCATGTGATGGAGGTGGTGCGCCGTGAAACGCAGCGGCGCGATATGGTGACGCTGGTGGTGGTGCATGATATCAACATCGCGCTGCGTCATGCGCAGCATGCGCTGATGCTGAAAGCGGGCGGATTGGTAGCGGAAGGCGCGCCGGAAGCGGTCATTACGCCGCAGACGCTGGCGCAGGTTTACGGGGTGAAGGGACGCATCGAACGCTGCTCGCAAGGCACGCCGCAGGTCATTATCGACGGCGTCATCGGCGGAACGCCGGAATAGGGAACAGGCCATTATTAAAAAAGGGCGGCTGAAAAGCCGCCCCTTGTCGGTCACGCCAGCAAATGTTGGCCATGAAACCGCAGATGGTCTTCCACAAAGCTGGCGATAAAGTAATAGCTGTGGTCGTAACCCGACTGAATGCGCAGCGTCAGCGGAAAGCCGGTCTCTTTGGCGACCGCGTCCAGACGCTCCGGCTGTAGCTGATCGGCGAGGAACTGGTCGCCATCGCCCTGATCGATCAGAATCGGCAGGCGGTGCTGCGCCTCGCGCATCAGATGACAGCTATCCCACTCACGCCAGGCGGCGCGATCGTCGCCAAGATAGGCCTGAAACGCCTTCTGGCCCCAGGGCACGTCGCACGGATTGACGATCGGCGCGAAAGCCGAGGCGGAGGCGAAGCGGCCGCCCAGACGCAGCGCCAGCAGCAGCGCGCCATGGCCGCCCATCGAGTGCCCCATGATCGACTGATGCTCGCTCACCTTAAAGTTATCCCCGATCAGCGCGGGCAACTCTGTACTGAGGTAGTCAAACATCCGGTAGTGCGCCGACCAGGGCGCTTCGCTGGCGTTGAGATAAAAACCGGCGCCCTGGCCCAGATCGTAAGCCGCGTCGTCAGCGATTTGCTCGCCGCGCGGGCTGGTGTCCGGCATAATCAGCACCAGACCCAGCTCGGCGGCCACGCGCTGCGCGCCCGCTTTGGTGGTAAAGTTCTCATCGCTGCAGGTCAGCCCCGCCAGGAACCACACCGCCGGCGGCGGCGTATCGCCTTTAGGGTGCGGCAAGAAGATGCTGAAGGTCATCGGACAGTTCAGCACTTCCGAGGTATGCCGCCAGCGCTGCTGCCAGCCGCCGAAAATGCGGTGCTCTTCCAGTAACTCCGGTGTGGAAGCCATAGAACCCCCTGATTATTTGGAGAAATGGATCACGGAGCGGATCGATTTGCCTTCATGCATTAGCTCAAAGGCGTCGTTGATCTCTTCCAGCGGCATGGTGTGCGTAATAAAATCGTTCAGCGCGAACTTGCCGTCGAGGTAATCCTGCACAATGCCAGGCAGCTGAGAACGGCCTTTGACGCCGCCGAACGCCGAGCCGCGCCAGACGCGTCCGGTCACCAACTGGAACGGACGGGTCGAGATCTCTTCGCCTGCGCCCGCCACGCCGATAATCACCGACTCGCCCCAGCCTTTGTGGCAGCACTCCAGCGCGGAACGCATCACGTTGACGTTGCCGATACACTCGAAGGAGAAATCCACGCCGCCGTCGGTCAGCTCGACGATCACCTCCTGAATCGGTTTGTCGTAATCTTTCGGGTTGATCAGATCGGTGGCGCCCAGCTTACGCGCCAGGTCGAACTTGCTGGTGTTGATATCGATGCCGATGATGCGGCCCGCTTTCGCCATTTTCGCGCCGATAATCGCCGAGAGGCCGATGCCACCCAGACCAAAAATCGCTACGGTGTCGCCTTCTTTTACCTTAGCGGTATTCATCACCGCGCCCATGCCGGTGGTTACGCCGCAGCCCAGCAGGCAGACTTCTTCCAGCGGCGCTTCTTTACTGATTTTCGCCAGAGAGATTTCCGGCACCACGGTGTATTCGGAGAAGGTGGAGGTGCCCATATAATGGAAAATCGGTTTGCCGTCCTTAAAGAAACGGGTGGTGCCGTCCGGCATCAAACCTTTCCCCTGAGTCGTGCGGATCGCCTGGCAAAGGTTGGTTTTGCCGGAGAGACAGAATTTACATTGACCGCACTCCGGCGTGTAAAGCGGGATCACATGATCGCCCACCGCCACGCTGGTCACGCCTTCCCCTACCGCTTCCACAATGCCGCCGCCTTCGTGACCGAGAATGGCCGGGAAAACGCCTTCCGGGTCTTTACCGGAGAGCGTATAGGCGTCCGTATGGCAAACCCCGGTCGCGACGATGCGCACCAGAACTTCGCCTTTCTGCGGCGGCATCAGATCCACTTCTTCGATTTTCAGCGGTTCGCCAGCGGCCCAGGCTACGGCGGCGCGGGTTTTGATCATGTTCATGCAGTCCCTCTTGTCTCTTTAAGGGCGTGCCGGCAGTGCCGGTAACGTCCGGTGTGTGATAAAGATGAAAATAGCGCGTAAATGTGTCAGTTACTTCGCCGTGGTCAACGGATGTAGCAGCTCGTCGTTAGTCGGGCGATCGTCGAATTGTTCGATAATCAGGTATTTCAATGCCTCAACGTTGGGCGTAAAGGCGTCGCGTCGCCAGATCAGCCAGGTGGCGGTATCGCGATATTCCGCCGGCAGAATGTGCTGCTGGACGCGGGCGCGATCCGGCATTTGCGCCAGCACCGACGCCGGGATCATCGCCAGTCCCGCGCCGGCGGCGACGCAGGCCATCATGGCGTGGTAGGACTGAATCTCCATCACGCTGTCGGGCTGGGTATTGCTGTCGCGATACCAGGCTTCCAGCTTCACCCGATAGGAGCAGCTGTTGCGGAAGGCGAACAGCGTATCGCCGGCCGCGTCGCGCGCGCTGCGGATCGGCGCGTGATCGAGAGAGGTGATCAGCACCATCTGCTCGCGAAAGGCGATGCAGCCGTTAAGCTCGTCGTGCAGCACCGGGCCATCCACCAGCGCGGCGGCCAGCGTGCCTTCGCGCACGCGATCGATAATCTCGCCCGAGGTGCCGGTGATCAGCGAGAGCGACACCGCAGGATAGCGCTGATGGTAGGCCGCCAGCAGGCCCGGCAGGCGCGTCGCGGCGGTGCTCTCCATCGAGCCGAGCGCGAAATTGCCGGCGGGTTCGCCGGCGCGCGTCATGCTCAGCGCCTCGTCGCTCAGGGTGAGGATGCGCTGCGCATAGCAGAGAAAGTTATGTCCCATCGGCGACAGGCGGATGCGCTGTTTCTCGCGGATAAACAGGTCTACCCCCAGCTCCTCTTCAAGCTGGCGTAACCGGGTGGTGAGGTTGGAAGGGACGCGGTGCAGTTGTTCCGCCGCGCGCGCCAGCGAACCGCTTTCGGCCACGGAACAGAACATACGTAACTGGACTAAATCCATCTATTCTTTTCTCGTAAACAACTTTTGGTTGGTTATTCATTTTTCGTGAGTATAATCATCACGCCTTGTGCTGACAAGCCTTATCATCGGCAAACGCAGGCGCCTGAAGACGCGGTTGAAAAGGGGCGGGGGGGGGTTGAAAAGCTTTCATGACCAATCGGATTGATTGCTGGATTACGTCCGCAGAGTCCTTCACAATACGCGCTGAGAAATACTGCCCGCGGGTCTGCCCGACGGGTGCATCACCTGCCGGAGAAACAGAAAATGACGATGTTAAGTCAGGAAGCCGCCCTGGTTCATGAAGCGCTGGTCGCGCGTGGCCTGGAGACCCCGTTGCGTGCGCCGACGCGCGACATGGACGACGAAACCCGCAAACGCCTGATCGCTGGCCACATGACCGAAGTCATGCAGCTACTGAATCTGGACCTTGAAGATGACAGCCTGATGGAAACCCCGCATCGCATCGCAAAAATGTATGTGGATGAAATTTTCTCCGGTCTCGACTACGCCAACTTCCCGAAAATCACCCTCATCGAAAATAAAATGAAGGTGGATGAGATGGTGACGGTGCGCGACATCACGCTGACCAGCACCTGCGAACACCATTTCGTGATCATCGACGGCAAAGCCACCGTCGCCTATATCCCGAAAGACAAGGTGATCGGCCTGTCGAAAATCAACCGCATCGTGCAGTTCTTCGCTCAGCGCCCGCAGGTGCAGGAGCGTCTGACGCAGCAGGTGCTGATCGCGCTGCAAACGCTGCTCGGCACCAATAACGTGGCGGTTTCCATCGACGCGGTGCATTACTGCGTGAAGGCGCGCGGCGTGAAAGACGCCACCAGCGCCACCACCACCACCTCGCTGGGCGGTCTGTTTAAGTCGAGCCAGAATACCCGCCAGGAATTTTTGCGCGCGGTGCGCCATAGCTAAGAGCATTTAACCCGGGCGAAGCCTTTCGCCCCTCTTAACGCGCTGAAAACAGGATTCCGCATGCAACGCTACCTCGCGCTGGATTTTATTCGCGGCCTTGCCGTCCTCGGCATCCTGTTGCTCAATATCGTCGGCTTCGGCCTGCCGTCCGCCGCCTATCTCAATCCTGCCTGGCAAGGCGGCGTTTCCGACGCCGACGCCTGGACCTGGGCGGTGATGGATGGGCTGGCCCAGCTGAAATTCCTCACCCTGTTCGCCTTGCTGTTCGGCGCCGGGCTGCAACTGCAGTTGCCGCGCGGCTCGCGCTGGCTGACGTCGCGCCTGACCTGGCTGACGTTGCTGGGCTTTATCCATGGGGTGTTCTTCTGGGAAGGGGACATTCTGCTCGATTACGGCATTATCGGCCTGATCGTCTGGCGCATGATCCGCGAGGTGCCCTCGACGCGCACGCTGTTTCAAACCGGCGTGCTGCTCTATCTGGTGGGCTGCGGCGTGCTGCTGATCTTCGGGCTGATCTCCAACCCCACGCCCGGCGACTCCTGGCTGCCGGGCGCGGCGGCGCTGGAATATGAGCGCTTCTGGAAGCTCGCCGGCGGCTGGGAGGCGATTCACAACCGTCTCGATCACCTCTCTACCGGTCTGATGGCGCTCGCCTCGCAGTATGGCTGGCAGCTGGCCGGGCTGATGATGATGGGCGCGGCGCTGATGCGCAGCGGCTGGCTGAAAGGCGAATACGCGCCGCAGCACTATCGTCGCGTCGGCGCGCTGCTGCTGGCGG
>DENB01000008.1 GCA_002359495.1 Enterobacteriaceae bacterium UBA2655 | reverse complement strand
CCGCGAAAAGCCTGGTAAAGAAGTCGCCGGGGTCATCAGTCTGGCCTGTGTCAGCGGGCGAACCTGAGGGCCCAGACAACAGGGCCACTGCCCGGTCTCGCTAATTTCTGTAGTGCAACCTTAGTCGCTACTGTATCAGACGCGAAATTATAAGTTACAGTGTAACCAAAATTAGAGGTGTGCTTCGCGCTTGCTTTTAATGACCAGCTACTTCTGAAAGCAGATTGTCAAGCTGACTGACGGAACTGGCTGCCATTTGGCTCAGGCGATTCAGCCTGTACCGGCCTCGCTCTGCAGGTGCTTACAGAGGCGGCATTGATCCTTCTGAGTTTCGTGTAACAGCGACTTCATCTGTATGCCCAGGTAATTACAAGCTAAATTCACAGCCTGGCCTCCCGTCGAAATTTGGCCACAAATTAACCCAACTTCATTTTATCGCGCTACGTTAATTCTGAAACGGTAACAGGGGCGCAACCCACCAGAATTCACGTAGCGTTGCCAATTTGGCTCAGACTCTGAGCTGTCCGGTTCCGCTATTCGCTTCATAACGCCGCTGCGCCTGTTACTAACTTTATATAAGGTTAATTATATAAGTTTATAAATTCAGGGCGTCGATTGGTGACTCAGAAGAGGGAAAGAGTGGTTTGAGTTCAATAAACTAATTTTTATAAAGTTAGAATCTTGTACAGCACACTGGTAATAGCAGGGCATGAGTATATGAATCGCCACCGATAATCTAGACACTTCTGAGCCGTTGATAATACTGGTTTTCGTATTCAGTTGGTGGCATCTGATCGCCCGAACCATGCCGTCGTTTACTGTTATAAAACATTTCGATGTAATCAAAAATATCGCTACGGGCTTCTTCCCGCGTTCCGTAGATCTTTTTCTTTATCCCCTCACGTTTCAGCCGCTGGAAAAAGCTTTCTGCAACCGCATTATCGTGACAGTTACCGCGACGACTCATGCTACCCTCCAGACCGTGCGATTTCAGGAATGACTGCCACTCATGGCTTGTGTACTGGCTGCCCTGATCAGAATGAACCAGCACCTGTTTTTGAGGATTACGGCACCACACGGCCATCAGAAGTGCATTCAGGACAATATCTTTTGTCATCCGGGATTGCATTGACCAGCCGATAACTTTGCGCGAGAACAGGTCAACGAGCACGGCCAGATACAGCCAGCCTTCGAGGGTCCGGATGTAGGTGATGTCCGTTACCCAACGTTCATCCGGTGCTTCCGGACTGAACTGTCGCTGGCGCCTGTTGAGTATCACGATACTGGCCTCGCCTTTGCGTGCCCGCGGGCTTCGGTACCCGACCTGAGCCTTTATCCCGACACGCTTCATCAGTCGCCAGACTCAGTTCACTCCGCACTGTTGCCTGCTGTCCCGCAGGTCCAGATGGCTCTTGCGATAACCTTAAACGCAACCGGACTCCAGCCAGAACTGCTTTATCTGCCCCGTCAGCTTCAGGTCAGCATGATGCCGCTGTGAATCCGGCTGCTGAAGCCAGGCGTAAAATCCCCCCGGATGCACATCCGGCACCCGACAGAGCAGGCGAACAGGCCAGCAATGGTTGTTGTCACGGATAATGGCTTACCTCAGTCGGACAGCTTTGCGAAGTACGCCGCGGCTTTTTTAATCTGTCCCGTTCGTCCGTAACCCGCTTCAGTTCCTTCTGGAGGCGTCGGATCTCAGCCTGAGCATCTGACTGGACTTTATTGGTTGAGGGATCCGGGCCATATGCCTTTATCCAGGCATAAAGACTGTGAGTGGTGATACCGGGACGTGTTGCCACGCAGGAAACAGAATGACCGCGATCAATAACCTGTTTAACTACTTCAATTTTGAACTCTTCGGGCTAACATTTACCGCTCATGGGCACCTCTCTTTTAAACCATCTTAAATGACTTTGAGGTGTTTGTTAAACCTGTGGCGATTCAGTTAAAGTTAGACAAAGTCATTCAGCAGCAATTTGCCAAAAAGCTAAAGAAGTGCTGTAAGAATCTTCATATTCCATCTGCAAAACTGCGCGGCATAAAAGAGTGCTACAAAATAAAACTCAGAGCGTCCAGTTTTCGCCTGGTGTATCAGGTGATGGACGCTCAATTAATCATTGCCGTAGGTAAACGTGAGCGCAGTGACGTTTATCACCTTGCCAGTGTAAGATTGCGGTGGGCAGTAGGTTTTTCCTGGCGGCTCGTATTATCCTGATTCTGCCTGAACCGCCGCGATTATCCCATTTTACTTTCCAAACCGCTCATCAAACCGGAAAGGGATCTCAACAGCCTCTTTGACGATATCCCTGAACGCCGCATGCTCCGGGTTCAGCAGATAATTGAACTCCACCGGCGAGAGGGCGCTCGGCACCCGCAACGCGACGGATTCATTGCTTTTTGTCCAGGCGTCGCCAAATTGACGCAGCTCTGCGGGGGCTTCCGCTGCAGCCCAGTTCGGCGGAAGCTGCGCGGCGTCGATCCATTGAATTAGATCGTCGGGCACCTCGATGCTGAGCAGGGTAAAGGCGTCCAAAATGCTGGCTGACTGTAGATGCACCAGTGTTTCCAGCATAGTGAGCGAAGCCGTTTCCGACGCGTAAACCATTGCGACTCCGACGCTGTTCCAGCGGCCGCCGCCTTCCCGGGCGCCGTATCCGCTCCAGGCGGAGACCAGATAGCGGGTTTTCGTCATGCGGTACAGCTTCACGAATAAACACCGTGCTCAAGGCGGGTGATCAGTTTCAGAACTTCATAAGCGCCGGTCTCGGAAGCGACCAGATCGGCGGGTTTTTTGTTGCCAAGCGCTCTGACCGGCTCATTCAGCCAGCGACGCGCCTGCTCTTTATCCCCTTCAAATAATTCCACCGCACGATCCATCACCCGGATAAAGCGCACCAGGCGTTCGCTCTGTTCGGCGGTGAAGCGGTTTTTCATGCCGCGCGTGAAAGTCGTGCCGGGGATGCCGGTCATATGTCGCAGATCGGCCTGGGTGATATGCGCCCAGGAGACGATGCGGCTGGCGACCGTGCCTTCCAGCCCTTCGCCGATCTGGCCGATCAACGCGCCGCCGTCCGCGCTATTAAGCCCGGCGTACTGCCACAGCCGCTGGGGAGCGCGGGATGCTTCCGGTAAGGTAAATTGTTTCATGATGCACCTCCATTTGGTTTTTTAATTATAACCATCTGGCTAACCTTAGCAACAGCGCTTAACTTTCGCACCCACTAGTTACAGCGACGCTCCCTGTGGTTAATACCATCAGGTGACAATATGGATATGCAATAAATTGCTGTAAATTTAAGTAAAAGCTAATGATTTAACGTTATAACGAACCGATGATAGTGAGCCACAATTTACCGCTATTTTCCCTGTTATTCAGGGCGACATTCAGGATTCGGTCAGGAACAGATGAGATATTTACCCTCCCTCCACCAGGTAACGGTTTTGGTGCTAATGATTGTAGCGGGTTGTTCTTCTCATACTCCTGACGACGCGAGCGACAGCGCAACGGTGAAAACGGCGCATCATGCCAGCGAACCAGACCTGATACCAGTTATCGCCGCGCTGCACGATCAGATGCACGCCTGGGAAGGCACGCCTTATCAGTGGGGCGGAACGGAACTCTCCGGCGTCGATTGCTCAGGATTTGTCTGGCGTACTCTCAAAGATCGATTCAACTTGCCGATGGAGCGCGTCACCACCAGCCAGCTTGTACGTATGGGTAAACGCATCGAACCCGACCATCTACAGCCCGGCGATCTGGTTTTTTTCCGCATCAAGCATCAGATGCACGTAGGCTTTTATGACACCAACCGGCATTTCCTGCACGCTTCCGCCAGCCGGGGAGTCATGCGCTCGTCGCTGGATAACGTTTACTGGCGCTCGGTGTTTCTTGAAGCGCGCCGGCTTTCAAACGAATACGGCGCTCAGATCTCTTTTAATTACGATGACGACGGTAAAAGCAAGCTCGCCAAAAATTAATCTGCCAGCATAATAAGGGGACGCGGTAACGCTTGCTGGCGCAGCGTCAACGGTTACCGCTTAGCGCACCGGCAAGAAGCTTAAACCGGCGATCGTGCTAAATTATTTTTACTACCCGCTCAAAAATTCTAAAGTCGCAACGGCTATCGGGCGGACATCCGCGCCCCGGGCAGTGGCGGGCAACCCATTGTCCAACGCCTGGGGCAATTTCATTTAGCATTATTGCGAAAAAATAACTGAAAAATAAGTGTTTTATCCTTCACATTAATCATCTTTCCATCACCCGTTGCGATCCGATCGATCGCCCTGCCAACGCCTGTTTTTCTCAATCTGGTTAGCCCATGGATTCGTTCTGAAAAAGTTACCGGTAAAAAGTCCGTGTTTATCAGGGGTTGAATCAGACTCCCATCTTATTTAAGGTGCCCAGTGACGACAGTTCGTCGCGTAGTGATTAATACGGCGACTTATAGCTTTCCTGGCCTGATTTAGCTGTGTGGATGTGAAAGCTATAAGACCGCTCAGACCTTCAGCCATGGGGAGCTTATGAGCACCAGAACCGATCTTGCCCAAAATTCAGAGCAGACCAGTCACACATCAGACAAAAACCACCTTACCGTCGACGATATCACCGTTATCGACAGCGGTTCCCTCAAACGCGCCGTCGGCGCAGCCGCGCTCGGCAATACCATGGAATGGTTCGATTTCGGCGTCTACAGCTATCTGGCCGTCATCATCGGCAAAGTCTTTTTCCCGGATGCCAGCAGCACCGCGCAGTTGATCGCCTCGTTCGGCACGTTCGCAGCCGCCTTTCTGGTTCGCCCTGTCGGCGGAATGGTTTTCGGCCCGCTTGGCGACCGCTTCGGACGTCAAAAGGTGCTGGCCTTCACCATGATCATGATGTCGGCAGGCACCTTCTGTATCGGCCTGATCCCTGACTACTCCCGTATCGGGATCATGGCTCCGGTGCTGCTGCTTGTCGCCCGCCTGGTACAAGGGTTTTCGACCGGCGGCGAATATGGCGGCGCTGCCACCTTTATCGCCGAGTATTCCACTGACAAACGTCGCGGCTTTACCGGCAGCTTTCTGGAATTCGGCACCATCGGCGGCTATCTGCTGGGAGCGAGTCTGGTAACGGGCATGACGTCGGCGCTTTCATCCGAAGCGATGATGGAGTGGGGCTGGCGCATCCCCTTTTTCCTTGCCGCGCCGCTGGGCATTTTCGGCATGTATGTTCGCCTGAAGCTGGAAGAGACGCCGACCTTCAAGCAGCATATGGAGCAACAGCAGGCGATCGAAGAGAGCAAGCCGCGTCTCAGCCTGTTTCAGATGCTTAAAAAATACCGTCACCAACTGCTGAAATGCATCGGACTGGTGCTGGTGTTTAACGTCTCCAACTACATGATGACCTCTTACATGCCCAGCTATCTGACGGGCGTGCTTGGCGTACCGGAGCTGACCGGGCTGCTGCTGGTGATGGCGGTGATGATCATGATGATGCCGTTGACCCTGCTTTGGGGACACTGGGCCGATCGTTTTGGCCGTCGTCCGGTCATCGCTTTCGGCTCGGCAGGGCTTGTGCTGTTGTCGGTGCCCTGTTTCATGCTGATTGGTTCGCACAGCCTGGCGGTGATTTTTGCCGGACTAATCGTGCTTGGCGTGCTGCACACCAGCTTCAGCGGCTCCATGCCTTCCACGCTGCCCGCGCTGTTCGTCACGGATATCCGTTACAGCGCGCTGGCGATCGGCTTCAACCTGTCGGTTTCCCTGTTTGGCGGAACCACGCCGCTGTTTACGGCATGGCTGGTGGACGCCACGCAGAACGTCATGATGCCAGCGTATTACATGATGACGGCAGGCGTGATTGGCCTGATTACGGTATTCACGCTGCGTGAAACCGCACGTAAGCCGCTCAGCGGCTCCACGCCGTCGGTCGCGACGCTGGCCGAGGCGCACAGCATCATCAACAAGCTGCAGCGCAAGCACAGCAAAAGCAGAAAACCGCTGGTCGCGCAGACGGCTTCAGACCGATAACACCCCCAGGTAAGCCGCTGGCCGGCTTACCTGCTCTTATCTTTCCCGCGATAAACGCCTCTCTTTTGACCGTACGCCTCGTTGCGCCAGCGCCGTTGCGTCCCGGATGCGCCAGACGCCAACGCCACGTTGAAATTAATAATCATTCTCATTAGAGTAAGCGCACTCTTTATTGCCGGCGGTCCGGTATCCATGTCATAAGGAAATAACGATGATTCACAGGCTGTACAAGAGTAAAGTCCGGCACATGGCGGGGCTGGGCACACTTTTTTTAACCCTGTTTTACGCGGGAAATAGCTATTCCCGCCCGGATATGACCCCGCTGGGGCTGAATATTGCGGACACAGGATCGGCGTACTATCACTTTTCAGTGAAGACTTTTGATTCTGCGGATGGCAAGCGGCATTACAAAGTCTGGACCGGCATACCGGATAAAACCCCGCCCGCAGGCGGTTATTCTGTGCTCTATATGCTGGATGGCAACGCCGTCATGGACAAGCTGTCAGATCCCCTGCTGAAAAAACTGTCGCAGCATAATCCGCCGGTGCTGATCGCCATCGGCTATCAGACAAAGCTGCCGTTTGATGTCGTCGCGCGCGCCTATGATTACACGCCGCCTGATAAAGAGCGCGGCAGCGGTTACACGCTGAGCGGACGCGGAAGAACAGGCGGTGGCAGTCGTCTCTTTAAGCATCTGCTTGAGACCACCATCGCGCCACAGGCAGAAAAAGATCTCCGAATAAACGCCGACAAACGCGGCCTCTGGGGACATTCCTACGGCGGCCTGTTTGTACTGGATGCTTATTTATCGACAAACTTCTTTACGCGCTACTACTCCGCCAGCCCGTCGTTGGGCCAGGGGTACTTCTCGCTGCTCAGCGAAATGGAAGCCAAAGCGAAAACCCAGGCCGGAACCCGACAGCTTACTTTGATGGAAGGCGACGGCGATGCGCGAAAAAACCGGCAGAATGGCGCGCCGGCGGTGCTGAGCGCGGTGAGCAACACGGTGAATACGCTTCGCGCCGACGGGGCGTCAGCGGCGTACCGGTTGTATCCCGGACTTTCACACGGGCAGATGTTTACCGCATCCCTTGAAACGGTCTTGTTGCAGGTTTCCACAGACCGGTAAGTGGCTGAATTTATGCGGATCGGCTTTTAGCTGCGCCAGTAAACTTATCCGGCAAAGGGCCGCGCAAACTGCTCGCGCGGCCTTCATCTTTCTTACGACTTTTTCGGCAGCGTATATTGCTCGTCGCTGACCTTTTCCATCCAGTCGACGACTTTGCCGTCCTGAGCTTCCGCAATCGCGATATGCGTCATGCTCGTTTCAGGCGCCGCGCCGTGCCAGTGCTTAACGCCTGCCGGGATCCATACCGTGTCTCCGGGGCGGATCTCCCGCACCGGACCATCCCACTCCTGCACCAGACCGTATCCCGCCGTGACGATCAACGTCTGACCAAGCGGATGCGTGTGCCAGGCGGTGCGGGCGGAGGGTTCAAAGGTCACGATCGCGCCGCCGATGCGGGCGGGATCCGTACCTTTGAACGGGGAATCGATACGAACCGAGCCGGTAAAATAGTCGGACGGACCTCTGGCGGAAGGTTGAGAGCCACTTTGCGTAACGGTAATCATCGGGGAATTCTCCTTAGCAGATACGACTGAGACAGAAAGCACAATGGAGATAGCAGCAACGGCAAGTCTCTTCATAGGGTCTCCGATCGTCAGAAATAATAAGTAAACGCCTTTCAGTGGCGAACCTGATTAAGTTTAAGATTGTTTTGATTGGTTGATAAGATAAGCAAATCAGAACGGGCATGTGTATGGGATGCAACAATGTCGAATGAAAATCTCAACGATTTACGCGCTTTTCAGACCGTGGCGCGAGAGAAAAGCTTTACGCGCGCGGCCGCGCAGTTAGGGATGTCGCGCTCGGGCCTGAGCCATGCGATCACGGCGCTTGAAGCGCGGCTCGGAGTCAGGCTGCTGACGCGAACGACGCGCAGCGTTGCCGTTACCGATGCCGGTATGCGTCTGTTCAATACGCTGGCGCCGATGTTCAGCCAGCTCGATGCCGAGCTCGCCTCGCTGCGTTCCCTCAACGAAAAACCAGCCGGAACGGTGCGTATCACCGCGCACGATCACGCCATCGCTTCCGTGCTGTGGCCGCGGTTGCAACTTCTGCTGAAGCGGTACCCGGATATCCAGCTGGAGCTGAGCGTGGATTATGCGCTCACGGATATCGTGGCGCAGCAGTTTGACGCGGGCGTACGGGTAGGCGATATCGTGGATAAAGATATGGTAGCCGTGCGCATCGGCGCCGACTTCCATATGGCGGTGGTCGGCGCGCCGGAATACCTGCACGGAAAATCCCTGCCGACGACGCCCGGCGATCTCACCGCCCACAAATGCATTAATCTGAGGCTGCCGACGCGCGGCGGTCTTTACGCCTGGGATTTTGAGAAAGAGGGAAAGTCTTTATCGGTACGCGTACAGGGACAAGCGGTTTTCAACAATACTTATCTGATGCTACAGGCGGCGCTGGATGGTCTGGGCTTTGCCTATATCCCTCTGGATCTGGCGCAAAGCCATATCGCAGAGGGCAGGCTGATCCCGGTACTGCAAGAGTGGTGGCCATACTATCCGGGCTACCACCTCTATTACGCCAGTCGTCGACAGGTAGCGCCCGCGCTTTCACAGGTTATCGATGCGCTGCGCTACCGTGGCGATGATTCCGCGCAAGTTTAAACGGGCAGCGCAATGCCCGTCGTTTGTTCAAGCGCATTTAACAGCGCATTCTGAAAAGCCTCATCATGCACCGCGGCGTGGGGGGCGCGTCTCTGCTGATGGTGCCAGTAGCCGCCGCTTACCTGCGTTTCCGGATCGTCGCTGACAGCCAGCCATTCCTGCGTCAGATGCCCGAGGCGAAGATCGTCAGGCGCGCCGGCGCCGCCCATTTTCGTCGGCACCCAGCCGGGATCGACCGCGCTGACAATCACCGATGGCCAGAACCTGGCGACGGCCGCCGCCAGCGCGGTCACGAACAGCTTGGTGTCCGAATAGGACGCCGTCTCGCGCTGCCCGCTCCAGTCAAGGCCCTCTAGCAGCGGCCTGCCGCTCAGGTGCATACCGCTGCTCAGGTAGATCAGCCGGGAAGGGCGCTCGACCAGCGCCGTCAGGATATAAGGCGCGACGACGTTTACCGGCAGTACCTTTTGACCGTTATAGATACCGGCGTTGTGGATGATGGCGTCCATTCTTCCTGAAGATTGCAACCGGGCGGCGATCGCTTTCGTCTCTTCGATATCTGAAAGATCGCCGATGACGGCCTGCACGCCTTTATCCAGCAAATCCTGCACGGCGCTGAGACGTTCCCGATTGCGCACGTGAAGCACCACTTCATGGCCGTCGGCAGAGAGATTACGGGCGGCAGCAAGGCCCAGCCCGTCAGATGAACCGGTGATAAAAATACGTGACATACTCATCTCCTGTTCTGTTTTCGCCTGGCGCCGTAAGCGGACCGGAGCTGAGACCGGCCCGCACAGCGCGCGAGTCATCGCCAGCGCGCGCCGTTCGCTGTCGCCGCGTCTGTGACGAACGCCTCAGGGTAGCGGGTCCGCATCGACAGGGTCAAACCCCTCCGACTCAGACCGCGCGCCGTAAGGCGCGAGGCGCTGAACCGGGCCTGCGCGAAATTCGGCCCGATGCGCCGTGGGCGAAACGCCGTAAATCCGCCGGAAAACGGTGCCGAAGGCGCTTTCCGAGCCATCGCCGAGCTGGAAAGCCAGATGATTAACCGGCTCGCTGCTTTGCCTAAGCGCGCGGCTGGCGATACGTATACCCTACTGAATAAGGTAGCTGACCGGCGACGTGCCGGTAGTATCGTTGAAACGGCGGGCGAACCCGGCTCTGGAGATGTCGGCGAAGCCCGAATAACGGATTGGCCAGCTCGCGCCTGCGTGCTGGCCAGTTGTGATATAGCTGCGCGCGGCAAGCAGCTGAAGCACGTTTGATAAGGGATTCATGCGTCTCTCGCAAAACATAAGGCGTATTGTCGTTATTCAAATACTATTCCCGCTGCGCGCCCCTAATAAGCAGGCTTAAACGCTATAATGGCTTTTGCCGGTTCGCCGCACCGGTTATGAACAGGAGTAAACTCATAATAAATAGGCAGAGACGGTAGTGAAAAAACATTTATTCGGCACCGTATCCTGAATAATTTAACTGCCAGAATCCTGTTGTTGCTTTTGCGCTGAAGCACCGTCTTCAACATAGGGAAAACTATCATGTTTCATCTGATTTTCAGCCTACCCAGCTGGTATGTAATCGCACGATTTCTCATCCCGTTAGCATTGCCGATGGCGTTAAAAATTTTGTTATCTGCGTTGGTCCTGCTTGCTTCGCAATATCTTCTGGTAAGCCGGCTCGTTTCCGGCAGCTTTATCTCTCCCGAAATGCCAAGGGCGATCATTATTTTGTTCAACTGGGCATTCAGCACAGTGTTATTTCTTGCGCTTACACAGATGCTGATTGACGGAGTCGCGCTGATTGCCTGGTTGTTCCGCTATCAGGCCGGCATTGCCCCTGACGTCCGTTATCTGGCCGCTCTGCTGGCGATGGCGTTAGCGACGGTAGGTGTTTATCAGGCGATCCGTGTGCCGGCGGTAAAAGATGTCACTATTGAAATTAAAAATCTTCCCCGCGAATTTGAAGGCTACCAGCTGCTTCAGCTGACGGATCTGCACATCACACGCCTCTTTAATGTAGTGGTCAACTAAAAC
>DENB01000019.1 GCA_002359495.1 Enterobacteriaceae bacterium UBA2655 | reverse complement strand
TGGAGGCGCATTATAGGGATCCGATTTAATTGCACAACCCCTTTTTCGATCTTTTCTGACTATTTTGTTTCAGATGGCGAGTTTTCATTCGTTCTGCCGGGATCGTGAGCGATCTTAAATAAAACGGCTTGTCTGCTGTATAAATTCGCAGCAATCTGAAAGGATCGTATAACAGGAGAAATGATCATGTCTGCCGCATTACGCCCTTTTAAACAGATGACGCCCCAATTAGGGAAACAGGTTATGGTCGACGACGCCAGCGTCGTAATTGGCAATGTCCTGCTTGGCGACGACGTCAGCATCTGGCCTTTGGTCGCCATACGAGGCGATGTAAACCACGTTAAGATCGGCGCGCGCAGCAATATACAGGATGGCAGCGTATTGCATGTGACTCATAAGTCGACAACCAATCCGACAGGCTATCCGCTTATTATCGGCGAGGATGTCACTATTGGTCATAAAGCTATGTTGCACGGCTGCACGATCGGAAACCGTGTTCTGGTCGGTATGGGTTCTATTATTTTGGACGGCGTCTATATAGAAGACGACGTGATGATTGGCGCCGGCAGTCTGGTACCGCCGGGCAAGAGGCTGGAAAGCGGCTATCTCTATTTAGGGAGTCCGGTTAAACAGATAAGACCTTTAACGGAACAGGAAATCGAAGGCTTACGCTACTCTGCGAATAACTATGTCAGCTGGAAAAATGAGTATCTGGCTCAGGAAAGCCAAACCCAGCCCTGAGCATCTTCCTGTTCATTGCGAATCAGCTTTTCAGCCTCTTCTTCCAGATCCCAGCGATGAGCGCTGAATAGCGCCATCGCTTCGCCTTTTCCGAAACGGGCTTGCAATGCAGAATGACGAATAGCGCAGGTCAAACTTAGCCCCTGCGCCAGGGCAGGAAAACAAACTACCTGCCCTGCTTCATCCCATTCCTCCCGGTCGGGAAACTGAATCGCCTGATTCATGGCTGCATAGCCTGTTTTAATTTGGCGATGACCGGAGCGATATCAGGCATTACGTCATGCCAAAGAAAAAAGGAATGCGCAGCCTGTCCAACTAACATGCCTAAACCATCCGCCAGATGCTGCGCGCCCGCTTTTTGACACCAGGACAAAAAGGGCGTGAGTCCGGTTTGATAAAACATGTCGTAGCAGCGGGTATCAGGTTGAATTAACGCACCGGGCAACGCCGGCACATCGCCGGCGACGCCGCTGGATGTGGCATTGATGATTAAATCGAAACCCCTGTGCGTCAGCTCATCAAATCCGCACGCCTGAATAGTGCCGCTATGCTGGAATAGCTGCGCCAGTTCGTCGGCGCGCGCCCGCGTACGGTTAGTCAGCGTCAGGGTACATCCCAACGAAAGCAATGGAAGTATTACGCCTCGCGCCGCGCCGCCAGCTCCCACCAGCAGAACACGATCTTCCGGCCCGATCATACCCAGACGTTCCAGGTCGCTGAGTAAACCTATGCCGTCGGTATTGTCGCCAAGAATACGGCCATCGGCGCGTTTTTTCAGGGTATTCACCGCACTGGCTAACGCTGCCCGCTCGCTGAGCTCATCGGCAAACTCCCAGGCCTGCTGTTTAAACGGCAATGTCACATTGGCGCCTTCGCCGCCATCAGCAAAAAATTCGCGAATCGCCTGTTCAAAACCGACAAGCGGCGCGCAAATACGCCCATAGTGGTGGGCTATCCCCGTCTGCTCGGCAAAAATTTGGTGGATCAGCGGCGATTTGCTGTGGCTGACAGGGTTACCGAAAACGGCATAATTTTCCATGATTTACCCTTGTCTAATCAGACCGCCGGTAATGACATCGCGAATTTCCGAAGGGTTTAACCGACCACCGGTTTCGCCATGAAGCACTGGAAAATCCGCGCCAAATTGTTCAAGAACGTTCTGGACTGAACGGCAAGGCGGCTCGCCTGTTAAATTCGCGCTGGTGGAAACCAGAGGCTTACCAAAAGCGCGGCAGAGCGCCTGCACGTCAGGATGATTGCTGACGCGTATCGCCAGCGTATCGAAACGCCCGGTTAGCCAGCGCGGTGTTTGCGGCGGCACGGGCACCACAAAAGTCACCGGGCCGGGCCAGCAGGAGAACATCCGTTCACGCTGGATAACCGACAGTTCCCGGTCGGCGACATAAGGTTCGAGCTGCGCATAATCGGCGGCGATGAGGATAAGCCCCTTTTCAACCGGACGCTGCTTCAAAGCCAGCAAGGCCAAGACGGCGTTTTCGCTGTCCGGATCGCACCCAAGACCGAATACGGCTTCGGTAGGATAGGCAATCACCTGTTGTTGTTGCAGCTGCTCTACGCAATACGCCAGCGAGCCAGGCGCGTGTTGACTTTGCATAACGTTATCTATTTCTCCAGCACGGCAGCTTTGCCGCAGCTTTTACTGGCGCAGAAGCGTTTCGCTCCTTGCGCGGTCTTCTTTTCAATCAACAGAGGAAAATGACAGTACGCGCATTCTCCTTCTACCGGCGTGGCGTTCACCGCCAACTGACAAGCGGGGTAACGTTCGCAAGCGTGAAAGGTTTTGCCGTAACGGGAGCGCCGCTGCACCAATCGCCCCTGGCGACACTGCGGGCAGGATATAGCGGTTTCATCCGGTTTATCGATGGTTTCGGTATATTCACAGGCAGGGTATTGGGCGCAACCAATGAACATTCCATAGCGCCCTTGCCGCAGCACTTTATCCGCGCCGCATGCCGGGCAGGAATGTCCTTCCAATACCTTGACGATATGACCATCCGCCTGGTTCTTCAACGGGCGGATATAGTCGCATTCAGGATAATTCGTACAGCCCAGGAAAGGCCCATGTTTGCCGGAACGTATTACTAATTCTGCCCCACATGCGGGGCAGGGTTCGTGTTTACGTACAGCGAAGAGTGCTGTTTTGCTCATATTGACAGATGCATGAAAAGAAACTTAATGCAGCATACCTTCATTGACGTCGAAAAGAAGTTCTTCCATTTGCTGATAGGCGTTTTCACATCCAGGGATATTAAACAACACCATCAGCACAACCCATTTGAGATCTTCCAGATCAAACTCAAGCGTATCCAGCGCCATAACCCGTTCGATAACCATCTCGCGCGTCTCCAGGCTTAATACCTGAATCTGCTCCAGGAACAGCAAAAACCCACGGCATTCAGCATCCAGGCGCTGATTCTCTCCTTCCGTATAGATACGCATTGAGAGCGGATCGTTAGCCAACAGAATCGGTGCGACGAGGCCGTCCTGATAATCCGCCAGTCTTTCTAACCAGTTCAACGCGTTGTAGATATCTTCACGATGAAAACCGGCATCGGTTAAGTCGTCAGTTAGTTTATCCTGATCAACGCGCATTTCGGCTTCGTTGTGGATATAAGTCTCAAACAAGTACATAAGTACGTCGAACATGGCATGCCCTCCTTAATCGGACATANNACTGGCACAGGTTGGCCGGCACGTTCAGCGACGACGTCAACAGGTGTAACCTCATCACCTACGTTAGCCAACACATCAGCAAATGGCAATGATACATCGTCACTGTCTGGAGAATATATTGCTTCTGACTGTGTAAAAGGCAGCCAGTTGAGGTCGCTATAGAGATCTTCCAGAATATTGTGGGGATGCGCCACCAGCATCGCCCCTTGCTGAATTAGCCAGTGCGTACCTTCGCTGCCGCTGTTTCCCAAGGCGCCGGGCAACGCATAGACGTTGCGGTTTTGCTCCAGCGCATAACGCGCCGTCACTAAAGAACCGCTTTTTAATGTGGCTTCGACCACCAGCACGCCCTGGCTTAAGCCGCTGATAATACGATTCCGTCGGGGAAAATTAAGCGCGTGCGGCGCGATTGCGAGCGGAAACTCTGAAATAACGGCCCCGCCTTTCTGGATAATCTCCTGTGCAAGCTGCTGATGCTGTTTCGGATATAGCTGTTGCATACCGCTGCCTAAAACGGCAATGGTTTTACCATGGGCATCCAGCGCCGCGCGATGGGCTACGCCATCGATGCCGCGAGCCAGACCGCTGGTAATCGTCAGCCCGCTTACCGCCAGCGTTTGGGTAAAATATTCGCCCCACTGACGACCGTAATGCGAAGCATGGCGGCTGCCGACTACCGCAATTTGCGGCGTCGATAGTAGCGCGGGATCGCCGGAAATGTAGAGCAGCGGTGGAAAACGCGCTATCTCCTTGAGCGACGGTGGATAATGCGCATCGAGAATATTAACAAGATGGTTATTCTCTTTTTCCTGCCAGCGCCGCACCTGTTCAGTTTCCTGCGCAGAGATACGCCAGAATTGCTCTCTTTGCGCGTCATCAAAACCCAGCGCGACAAGCATTTCATCCGTAACGCGTCCGGCAGCCAGTAACTGTGTCGCCCGGTTAATCAGCCGCTTGCCGCCAAGACCCCTGACCGCTGACAAACGCAGCCACAACTCCGTTTTTTCCATGCCGCCCTCCCCTGTGTCACCCCGCTGTATAGTGCCTGGCAATGCTGTCAATCAAGGCCCAAAAAGTCTACAATATGAGTCAGTAACCTTTCCTTAAACGAATACAGATCTGGAAATTTATGTCAGTTTTGCAGGTATTACATTTTCCTGACGAGCGCCTTCGTAAAATCGCTTCGCCGGTAAAAGAAGTAAATGCGGATATTCAGCGTATCGTCGATGATATGTTCGAAACCATGTATGCCGAAGAAGGTATTGGCCTTGCGGCTACGCAAGTGGATATCCATCAGCGCGTCATTGTTATTGATGTTTCGGAAAATCGCGACGAACGGTTGGTATTGATCAACCCGGAGCTGCTGGAAAAAAGCGGCGAAACCGGTATTGAAGAAGGCTGCCTTTCTATCCCGGAACAGCGCGCTTTTGTACCACGCGCCGAGCGCGTCAAGGTGCGGGCTTTGGACCGCGAGGGTAAAAAGTTTGAACTGGAAACAGATGGCTTGCTGGCTATCTGCATTCAGCATGAAATCGATCATCTTGACGGCAAACTGTTCATTGATTACTTGTCGCCGCTCAAGCGTCAGCGCATCAAGCAGAAGCTGGAAAAACTGGCGCGTATGAGTGCGCGTGAGTCCTGATAGTTAATGTGAGAAATAACTTTGTCTGAGTCCTTAAAGATTATTTTTGCCGGAACTCCTGACTTTGCAGCGCGTCATCTTGACGCGCTGCTTGCTTCAGAGCATCAGATTGTCGGCGTTTTTACGCAGCCCGATCGTCCGGCTGGCCGCGGCAATAAGCTGACGTCAGGCCCGGTAAAGGTACTGGCGCAGGCACATGGTATTCCGGTTTTTCAGCCAACGTCGCTGCGCCCGGTAGAAAACCAGCAGCTGGTGGCTGATTTACAGGCTGACGTGATGGTAGTGGTGGCTTACGGCCTGATTTTGCCGCAGGTCGTACTCGCTATACCGCGACTCGGTTGCATTAACGTTCACGGTTCTTTGCTGCCGCGCTGGCGCGGCGCGGCGCCGATTCAGCGCGCGCTTTGGGCTGGCGACAGCGAAACCGGCATAACTATTATGCAAATGGATGTCGGCCTGGATACAGGCGACATGCTGTATAAATTGGCTTGTCCGATTACGTCTGAAGATACCAGCGCCTCGCTTTACGACAGGCTGGCGGAACTGGGACCGGAGGGGCTGCTCGCCACGCTGGCGCAGCTGGCTAGCGGACAGGCGCAGGCGGTTAAGCAGGACGAAGCGCAGGTAACCTATGCGGAAAAGCTCAGCAAAGAAGAGGCCCGTCTGGACTGGACGCTCTCTGCCGCTCAGCTCGAGCGCTGCATTCGTGCCTTTAATCCCTGGCCAGTCAGCTATTTCTTAATCGACGACCAGCCGATAAAAGTCTGGCGTGCAAGCGTATTGCCTCATGCGGATGGTCGGCCCGGGGAAATTTTGCGTGCCGATAAGCAAGGCATTCAAATTGCTACTGCTCAGGGCGTACTGAACCTGGAGCTTTTGCAGCCAGCTGGCAAAAAAGCGATGCCTGTCCAAGATTTGCTTAATTCCCGTCGTGAATGGTTCACTCCCGGCGCCATTCTGGCCTGATCCTCCAGCCCGGACACCCTGTGCCGGGTTTTTTGTTTGATGACGATACACCATGAAAAAACAGATTAACCTTCGCAGCCTGGCCGCCCAACTGATTGAACGGGTTGTAGATAAGGGCGAGTCCCTGAGTACTGTCCTTCCCGGCGCGCAAAAAAAACTGACCGATAAAGATAGCGCCCTGCTTCAGGAGATCTGTTTCGGCGTGTTACGCACTCTGCCCCAGCTTGAAGCGCTGATAGGTAAGTTAATGGCGCGCCCGATGACAGGTAAACAGCGCGTGCTGCACTATTTGATTATGGTTGGACTCTACCAGCTTCAACATACGCGCATTCCACCTCATGCCGCGCTGGCGGAAACGGTAGAAGGCGCCGAAGTGCTGAAGCGCGGCAGCCTGAAAGGCTTAATCAACGGCGTGTTACGACAGTTCCAACGCCAGCAAGAGCCGCTGACCGCAGAGCTGGATCGGGAACCTCAGCGTTATCTTCATCCAAACTGGCTGCTGCAGCGGTTGCAGCAGGCCTGGCCGGCGCAATGGCAACAGATTGTCGAAGCGAACAATCAACGGCCGCCGATGTGGCTGCGCGTTAATCGCCAACACCATAGCCGCGACGCATGGCTGGCGCTGCTGGAAGAAAAAGGCAAGACGGCGTTTACCGCCGATGACGCCAGCGATGCGTTACGTCTCGACGCGCCGACCGCAGTCACGCAACTCCCCGGTTTTGAGCAGGGATGGGTTACGGTTCAGGATCTTTCCGCTCAGCGCTGTGCTCTGCTGCTGGAACCTCAAAATGGAGAAGCCATTCTTGATCTATGCGCTGCCCCTGGCGGAAAAACCACGCATATTCTTGAAATCGCGCCGGACGCGCAGGTGATGGCTGTGGATGTCGATGCGCTGCGTCTCAAGCGCGTTAACGAGAACCTGCAACGTCTCGGTATGCAAGCTGAGGTCGTACAGGGCGACGGGCGCTATCCGGAGCGCTGGTGCGCCGATCGACAGTTTGACCGCATCCTGCTGGATGCGCCTTGCTCGGCGACGGGCGTAATTCGCCGCCACCCCGACATTAAATGGCTACGTCGCGACAGCGATATTGCAGAGCTGGCAGCACTCCAGCGAGAAATTATTGACGCTATCTGGCCGCGTTTAAAAAGCGGCGGTACGCTGATATATGCGACCTGTTCGATTATGCCTGAGGAAAACCAGCAGCAGATTGCCGCTTTCCTGAGTCGTCATACCGATGCGGTCGCCGTGCCGCTGGCCAGCGCATCAGAAACGGGCTGGCAGGTCTTTCCTGAAGCCGAAGGCGGCGATGGTTTCTTTTATGCGAAGCTGTTAAAAAAATAGCGCAGCCTTACAACTTAAAGCGATATAAGCGATGAAAATCATCATATTGGGTGCCGGTCAGGTAGGCGGAACCCTTGCAGAGAATCTGGTTGGCGAGAATAACGACATCACAGTGGTCGATACCGACTCTTCTCGTTTGAGGCAGCTTCAGGATAAGTTCGATCTGCGCGTCGTGCAAGGACATGGCTCCCATCCACGCATTTTGCGCGAGGCCGGCGCTGAAGATGCGGACATGCTGGTCGCGGTCACCAATTCAGATGAAACCAATATGATCGCCTGTCAGATCGCCTACTCCTTGTTTAATACGCCTAACCGCATCGCGCGTATCCGCGCCGCTGACTATCTGCGCGATGCGGAGAGGCTCTTTATTCCCGAAGCGGTGCCGATCGACCATTTGATTTCGCCCGAGCAGTTGGTTATCGACAATATTTATCGTCTTATCCAGTATCCCGGCGCGTTGCAAGTCGTTAACTTCGCGGAAGGCAAGGTTAGCCTGGCGGTCGTCAAAGCCTATTATGGCGGCCCGCTAATCGGCAATCCGCTTTCGATTATGCGTGAGCATATGCCGCACATCGATACCCGGGTCGCAGCGATCTTTCGTCAGGATCGTCCTATTCGTCCGCAGGGTTCAACCATCGTTGAAGCCGGCGATGAAGTTTTCTTTATTGCCGCCAGCCAGCATATTCGGGCGGTGATGAGTGAAATGCAGCGGCTGGAAAAACCTTATAAACGCATCATGCTGGTGGGGGGCGGAAATATCGGGTTTGGTCTGGCGCAGCGGCTGGAGAAGCAGTACAGCGTTAAGCTTATTGAACGCAATCCGCAACGCGCCGCCGAACTCGCCGAGTTGCTTCAGGACACCATCGTGTTTTATGGCGACGCTTCGGATCAGGAGCTTCTGGCTGAAGAGCATGTGGATCAAGTCGATCTTTTCATTGCCGTCACTAATGATGACGAAGCCAATATTATGTCTGCTATGCTGGCGAAAAAAATGGGCGCCAAGAAGGTCATGGTTTTGATCCAGCGCCGCGCTTATGTCGATCTGGTACAGGGTAGCGTGATTGATATTGCTATCTCACCTCAGCAAGCCACTATTTCCGCCCTGTTAAGCCATGTGCGTAAAGCAGATATCGTCAGCGTCTCTTCCCTGCGCCGCGGCATCGCCGAAGCGATTGAAGCGATCGCTCATGGCGACGAAACGACATCGCGCGTTGTAGGCCGTCTGATTGATGATATCAAATTACCGCCGGGTACTATTATCGGCGCCGTCGTGCGCGGCGATGACGTCATGATCGCCAATGACAACCTGCGTATTGAACAAGGCGATCACGTCATCATGTTTTTGACTGATAAAAAGTTTGTGCCGGACGTTGAGCGCCTGTTCCAGCCCAGCCCTTTCTTCCTTTAAGCGATCGGGCAACCTGTTGCCCGATAATTACGCTGCCTGCTGCGTTGTACAGCCGAATAGGATTGCGTTTATGGCAAATGTCTGAAGGTTTGTTAGACTTTAAGCATTATTAAAGGCAAGGAGACAACAATGAGTTTTTTCAAAGAGTTTCGTGATTTTGCAATGCGCGGTAACGTCGTTGATCTGGCGGTCGGCGTCATTATTGGTGCGGCATTCGGTAAAATTGTTTCTTCATTAGTGGCGAATATTATTATGCCACCGCTAGGGTTACTGATAGGTGGAGTAGATTTCAAGCAATTCAAATGGGTTTTAAAGCCTGCTGAAGGCGCGACGCCGCCTGTGGTAATGGAATATGGCGTGTTTATTCAGACCGTATTCGATTTTATCATTGTCGCTTTCGCTATTTTCATCGCTATCAAGCTGATGAACAAGCTGCATAAGAAAAAAGAAATTGAAAAGCCGGCGCCAAAACCTGCTGCGGAAGAAGTGCTGCTGACTGAAATTCGCGATCTGCTGAAGCAACAAAACAATAAAATTTAATAGAACGGCGTCGTCTGAAAAATTGATGCTTAAGCTGCTAATAAAGCAAAAGGCCAGTGATAAGATTGTTGCTTATCACTGGCCTCCCGCCCGCCGCCTCTGACATATTTCTCTTTACGTCGATAACTGCCTTTCCCCTTGCGATTAACTTCGACGCGTTGTCGAAACAGCGGGTCGTGAAGTAACGCCTCTATCGCGTTATCGCGTATCAGCCCTTTTTGATGCTGGTATTTACTCATCGTTATCTCCTGTGATGGACGGCAAAAATATAGTCGTTGCGAGCAAAATTTCAATCCTTCAGACAACAATTTTCCGGCTCAGAGGCGGAGCCTTGCTCAAGCGCCTCCAGAATTGAGAAGCAGGCGTAGCAAACGCTGCAATTCTTACTAATGATGCTTACCTTACATCACGATTTCTGTGCGGCGATGCGCTGCTTGATCGCCTCTGCATAATCGGTGCTTCGCAAAAATTCTGTACTTTGTCCCGCCTGTTGCAATTTTATCTCCAGCAACGCCAGACGCTTGCTCTGTTCGGCATATCCTTTATCACCCGGGGATAGATAAGATAATAGATCTTTCAGCTCAATGGCTTCGCGACGCATTTCGAGCTCAGGCGGAAGAAAACCAGCGTTTTTCAGCATGCGATAGCCGCTGCGTAGCTCTTCAGGAACCAGACTGTCATCCTCAAGATGCAAAGGCTTACCTTCACCCGGCAGATTACTGAGTTCGCCTTTTTCCAGAGCGGCCTGGATATGTTGTTCAGCAAGCTGGTCGATTAACCACATAAGCGATTCCTGTCAGATGCATTCAGGATCAGCATAGCGAAGGGAAGGAGGTTGTGAAGCGAAAATTTCAGGGCAATAAAAAACCCGCCGAAGCGGGTTTTTTACGATGCTACAAATTACTCTGCAGCAGCTTCTGCTTGAGCTTCTGGACGATCAACCAGCTCGATGTATGCCATCGGAGCGTTGTCACCAGCGCGGAAGCCACACTTCAGAATACGAGTGTAACCACCAGCACGGCTCGCGAAACGCGGGCCCAGTTCGTTAAACAGTTTTGCCACGATCTCGTTATCACGAGTACGGGCGAATGCCAGACGACGATTAGCTACGCTGTCGGTCTTGGCAAGAGTAATCAGCGGCTCAACTACGCGACGTAGCTCTTTGGCTTTCGGCAGAGTCGTCTTGATGATCTCGTGACGAACCAGAGAGCCAGCCATGTTACGGAACATAGCCTGACGATGGCTGCTGTTGCGGTTCAGTTGACGACCACTCTTACGATGGCGCATGACCTTATCCTTCTCAGTGAAACCTTAACCTGCGATCCGGTTATTCATCAGCGATGCTTGCTGGCGGCCAGTTCTCAAGGCGCATGCCCAGAGAAAGTCCACGAGATGCAAGCACGTCTTTAATCTCAGTAAGAGATTTTTTACCCAAGTTAGGCGTTTTTAACAGCTCAACCTCGGTACGCTGTAC
>DENB01000046.1:24965-41631 GCA_002359495.1 Enterobacteriaceae bacterium UBA2655 | reverse complement strand
AACGTCGGGCCGGAGCTGGGCCAGGGCTACATTATCGATTCGTTCCTCGTGGTGGTGCTGGGCGGCGTCGGTCAGCTGGCGGGCACGGTCGCGGCGGCCTTCGGCCTCGGCATTCTCAATAAGGTGCTGGAGCCGCAAATCGGCGCAGTGCTGGGCAAAATCCTGATCCTCGTGCTGATCGTGCTGTTTATTCAGAAACGTCCGCAGGGGCTGTTCGCCTTCAAAGGCAGGGTGATCGACTGATGGCACAACCGATAATCTTAACCGCGACGCGCAAAGCGCCGCGCCTGACGATCGGCCTCGGCGCGCTGATGGCGCTGGCGCTGCTGCTGCTGCCCTTTCTGGCGCTGCTGCCGGCCGATCATCCGCTGGCGATATCCACCTATACGCTGACGCTGGTGGGGAAAATCCTCTGCTACGCCGTAGCGGCGGTGGCGCTCGATCTGGTCTGGGGCTATGCCGGTCTGCTCTCCCTTGGGCATGGCCTGTTTTTCGCCCTCGGCGGCTATGCGATGGGCATGTATCTGATGCGCCAGGCGGCGGGCGAAGGGCTGCCCGCCTTTATGTCCTTTCTCTCCTGGAGCGAACTGCCGTGGTTCTGGACCGGGACGCAACACTTCGCCTGGGCGCTGTGCCTGATTATTCTGGCGCCCGGCCTGCTGGCGCTGATATTCGGCTTCTTCGCCTTCCGCTCGAAGATCAAAGGGGTCTATTTTTCCATCATGACTCAGGCGCTGACCTATGCCGGCATGCTGCTGTTTTTCCGTAACGAGACCGGCTTCGGCGGCAACAATGGCTTTACCGGCTTTACCACCCTGCTCGGCTTCAGCGTCACCGCCACCGGCACGCGCATCGGGCTGTTTATCGCGACCGTGCTGCTGCTGTTGGCCAGCCTCGGCATCGGTTTCGCCCTGGCGCGCAGCAAGTTCGGCCGGGTGCTGACCGCCGTGCGCGACGCGGAAAATCGCCTGATGTTCTGCGGCTACGATCCGAAAGGCTTCAAGCTGTTCGTCTGGACGCTGTCAGCGGTGCTGTGCGGCCTGGCGGGCGCGCTCTACGTGCCGCAGGTAGGGATTATCAACCCGGGCGAAATGTCGCCCACCAACTCCATCGAGGCGGCTATCTGGGTCGCGCTGGGCGGACGCGGCACGCTGATCGGGCCGCTGCTCGGCGCGGCGATCGTCAACGGCGCCAAAAGCTGGTTTACCGTGGCGTTTCCTGAATTCTGGCTCTTTTTCCTCGGGCTGATGTTTATTCTCGTCACGCTGCTTCTGCCGCGCGGCGTCATCGGTTTACTGCGTCGGAGGCGACATGAGTGAAGCGCCCTATACCCAGCCGCAGCCGGCGGATCGCTACCGTGACCAGCGCGATCCGGTGCTGATGCTGGAAAAGATTAACGTCTCGTTCGACGGCTTTCGCGCCCTGACCGATCTGTCGTTGCAGATCGGCGCAGGCGAACTGCGCTGCGTTATCGGTCCTAACGGCGCCGGGAAAACCACGCTGATGGATGTGATCACCGGCAAGACGCGCCCGGACAATGGCCGGGTGCTGTATGACCAGGATACCGATCTCACCACGCTGTCGCCGGTAGCGATCGCGCGCGCCGGCATCGGCCGCAAGTTTCAAAAGCCTACGGTGTTCGAGGCGCTGACGGTAGCCGAAAACCTGGAGATCGCGCTGAAAGCGGATAAGTCGGTCTGGGCCAGCCTGCGCGCCCGGCTGAACGGCGATCAGCAGGATCGCATCGACGAGACGCTGAAGCTGCTGCGCCTCGGCGGCGAACGCCAGCGCAAGGCGGGCCTGCTTTCTCACGGCCAGAAACAGTTTCTGGAGATCGGCATGCTGCTGGTGCAAGAGCCGAATCTGCTGCTGCTCGATGAACCGGCGGCGGGCATGACCGACGCAGAAACCGACTATACCGCCGAGCTGTTCCGCAGCCTCGCCGGCAAACATTCGCTGATGGTGGTGGAGCACGATATGGGCTTCGTGGAAACCATCGCCGATCGCGTTACGGTGCTGCACCAGGGACAGGTGCTGGCGGAGGGTTCGTTGCGCGAAGTACAGGCCGACGAACAGGTTATCGACGTTTATCTGGGGCGCTGAATGTTACAGGTATCGGAATTGAATCAATATTATGGCGGCAGCCATATTCTGCGCGGCCTGTCGTTTGAGGCCAAAACCGGCGAAGTCACCTGCCTGCTGGGACGCAACGGCGTCGGCAAAACCACGCTGCTGAAGTGCCTGATGGGGCTGATCCCGGCCAAATCGGGCGAGATCCGCTGGCAGGATAAGCCGATCAACAGCCGTAAGCCGCACCAGCGCGTGCAGGCGGGCATCGCTTACGTTCCGCAGGGCAGAGAAATTTTTCCGCGCCTGACGGTGGGAGAGAACCTGCTGATGGGGCTGGCGCGTTTTTCCGGCGCGCGGGCCAGAGCGGTGCCGGAAGAGATCTATCAGCTGTTTCCGGTGCTGCGCGAGATGAAAGCGCGGCGCGGCGGCGACCTCTCCGGCGGCCAGCAGCAGCAGCTCGCCATCGGCCGCGCGCTGGCCTGCGGGCCGCAGCTGTTGATCCTGGATGAGCCGACCGAAGGGATTCAGCCCTCGGTGATCAAAGAGATCGGCGCGGTGATCCGCCAGCTGGCGCAGCGCGGCGATATGGCGATCCTGCTGGTGGAGCAATTTTATGACTTCGCCGCCGAGCTGGCCGACAGCTATCTGGTGATGGCGCGCGGCGAAATCGTGCAGCGCGGGCGCGGCGAGACGATGGAGGCGGACGGCGTACGCGGTTTAGTGGCGATCTGATTTCTGAGTTAACATGGGCCACCCCTGATTGACAAAACGGTCCCTATGGAAAACCGCCGCGAAGAACGCATTACGAAACTGGCCCAGGCGCTGAAGCGCGTGGATAAACTGCATCTTAAAGAGGCGGCGCAGCTGTTGGGCGTCTCGGAGATGACCATCCGACGCGATCTCAGCGAGCCGGCCAGCGCAGTGGTGCTGTTGGGCGGTTATATCGTGCGCGATCCGAAGCAGCATGTCGGCCATTACTTCGTCAGCGATCAGCAGAACCTGAACGTCAGCAAAAAGCAGCGGCTGGCGCGTCATGCGCTGTCGCTGATCGAGCCTGAGGATACGGTGTTTTTTGACTGCGGCACCACCCTGCCCTTCGTCATCGACGCTATCGACGAGGATCTGCCGTTTACCGCCATTTGCAGCGCCATCAATACCTTTCTGGCGCTAAAGGAGAAGCGCCGCTGCCGCGTAATCCTTAGCGGCGGCGAATTTCATGCCGACAACGCGGTGTTTACCCCGCTGGAGCGCTATTCCGTACTGGACGCGCTCTGCCCCAACAAGGTGTTTATCTCCGCCGCAGGCGTTGACGCCCGTCAGGGTGCCACCTGCTACAACCTCAACGAGCTGCCGATTAAGCATCTGGCGATGCAGCGCGCGCAGCGCAGGATCCTGCTGGCCGACAGCAGCAAGTTCGGCAAAGTCTTGCCGGCGCGCATCGGCGATTTTTCCCTGTTCGACACCCTGGTCAGCGACAGCGCCCCGCCGCCCGCGCTGCATGACGCTCTGCGCGCCGCCGGCGTGACGCTGCGCTGCGGCTGAGCTACGCCCAGCGGTTTTCAATCGTCTCGCCGTCGCGCAGACGGCGCAGGTTATCGCATACGCCCGCCACGTTGCCCGCCAGCGAAATGTCGGTCACGCCGCCGATATGCGGCGTGGCGATCAGGTTATAGCGGAAAATCGGGTCCTGCGGGTCCGGCGGCTCCTGCCAAAAGACATCCAGCCCGGCACCCGCCAGGGTTTTCGCCTCCAGCGCCGCCAGAAACGCGTTTTTTTCGATCAGGCCGCCGCGCCCGAGATTAATTAAAAAGCCGCCGGGCTTCATCTGGCTCAACGCCTGGCGATCAATGATGTGATGGGTCTGCGGATTATCCGGCAGGCTGAGCGCCACGAAGTCCGATTCCGCCAGCAGCCTCGGCAGCTGCGCCATATCGCCCGCCCACGCCAGGCCGTGCGCGCGGGCGAAATTTTCATCCGCCTCGCGCTTTACGCCGATGATGCGCATGCCGAAGGGCGCCAGCCGTTTCGCCAGCGCCTTGCCAATGCCGCCCAGCCCCACCAGCCCGACGGTTTTGCCCATCAGCCCCATGCCCACCGGCTGACCGAGGCGCTGCCCGGCGAGGCAGTCGGCGATCTCCTGATGGCGGCGCGCCAGTCCGATCATCATCCAGATCCCCAGCTCCGCCACCGAATCGGCGTTGCCGGAGCGGCCGGAAGGGACGTTGGCGACCATAATGTTTTGCGCTTTTGCGGCGGCGATATCGACGCTTTCCAGGCCGGCGCCCGCCTGCTGGATCAGCTTCAGGCGATCCGCCGTCGCCAGCAGCCGGGCGTCGACGTTGCACATGCCGGGGGTAAGGGCGTCGAATCCCGCCAGGCTCTCCGCCGCATGACCGGCCGATGCGACGAACTCCACCTCCGGCAGGGTTTTGCGGAATGACTGGATCATGCCGCCCCAGGCGTTTTCGTCCGCTGCGATCAGTACTCTCATCGATCTCCCTCCTTTTTTCACAAAATCGCAGCATAGTCCCGACATTGCGCATAAATCAAACAGTTATGCCGCCGACGGCCGCGCTTCGGAATTAACCCCTGCCGGTAGCTGTGATTGAGCAGTGAAAAAGGCTAAACTTGCCCATCTGACCAACGACAATACAGACTCCAAGAGGCTCATTACAACGTGGCTCAATTCGTCTATAGCATGCATCGCGTCGGCAAAGTGGTTCCGCCGAAGCGTCATATTCTGAAGAACATCTCCCTTAGCTTTTTCCCGGGCGCGAAAATCGGCGTTCTCGGCCTGAACGGCGCCGGTAAATCCACCCTGCTGCGCATCATGGCGGGCATCGATAAAGATATCGAAGGGGAAGCGCGCCCGCAGCCGGGCATCAAGGTCGGCTACCTGCCGCAGGAGCCGCAGCTCAACACCGAGCACAGCGTGCGCGAATCCGTCGAGGAAGCGCTCTCCGAAGTGGTCGGCGCGCTGAAGCGTCTGGACGAGGTTTACGCGCTCTACGCCGAGCCGGACGCCGACTTCGACAAGCTCGCGGCGGAACAGGGTCGTCTGGAAGAGATTATCCAGGCGCACGACGGCCATAATCTTAACACCCAGCTGGAGCGCGCCGCCGATGCGCTGCGCCTGCCGGACTGGGAAGCGAAAATCGGCAACCTTTCCGGCGGCGAACGCCGCCGCGTCGCGCTGTGCCGTCTGCTGCTGGAAAAGCCGGACATGCTGCTGCTCGACGAACCGACCAACCACCTGGACGCCGAATCCGTCGCCTGGCTGGAACGCTTCCTGCACGACTTCGAAGGTACCGTCGTGGCGATTACCCACGACCGTTACTTCCTTGATAACGTCGCCGGCTGGATTTTGGAGCTTGACCGCGGCGAGGGGATTCCGTGGGAAGGCAACTACTCCTCCTGGCTGGAGCAGAAGGATCAGCGTCTGGCGCAGGAAGCTTCGGCAGAAGCCGCGCGTCGCAAGTCGATCGAGAAAGAGCTGGAGTGGGTGCGTCAGGGCGCTAAAGGCCGTCAGTCGAAAGGCAAGGCGCGTCTGGCGCGTTTTGAAGAGCTGAACAGCACTGAATACCAGAAGCGCAACGAGACCAGCGAACTCTTTATTCCGCCGGGTCCGCGCCTGGGCGACAAAGTGGTTGAGGTGAACAACCTGACCAAATCCTATGGCGACCGCGTGCTGATCGACAACCTGTCGTTCTCGGTGCCGAAAGGCGCCATCGTCGGCATTATCGGTCCGAACGGCGCCGGTAAATCGACGCTGTTCCGCATGATGACCGGTCAGGAGCAGCCGGACGCCGGCACCATCGAGCTGGGCGACACCGTGAAGCTGGCCTCCGTGGATCAGTTCCGCGATGCGATGGACGGCTCGAAAACCGTCTGGGAAGAGGTCTCAGGCGGCCTGGATATTATGCGCATCGGCAGCTTCGAGATGCCGAGCCGCGCGTATGTGGGCCGCTTTAACTTCAAAGGCACCGACCAGGGCAAACGCGTGGGCGAACTTTCCGGCGGCGAACGCGGCCGTCTGCATCTGGCCAAGCTGCTGCAGGTTGGCGGCAACCTGCTGCTGCTCGATGAACCGACCAACGACCTGGACGTGGAAACCCTGCGCGCGCTGGAAAACGCCCTGCTGGAGTTCCCGGGCTGCGCGATGGTGATCTCGCATGACCGCTGGTTCCTTGACCGCATCGCCACCCATATCTTCGACTATCAGGATGAGGGCAAGATCGCGTTCTTCGAAGGCAACTTTACCGAGTACGAAGAGTACAAAAAACGCACCCTCGGCGCCGACGCGCTCGAGCCGAAGCGTATTAAGTACAAACGTATGGTGAAGTAATTTTTACAGAGAAAGCCAGCCCAAACCGGGCTGGCTTTTTTTTGTCTGTTTCTATTGCACGATGCTGGAAAGCGACTTGAAAAAAAGTTTTTCATAATTTACGTCGCAGTTTCGGATATCGCTTTTATTCGCCATCTGGTAGCCAAAGTTCGGATATATTCCAATCCAATTATCTCTGGGCATAATATTCAACCAGTAAGCATCCACCGCATGACGCTCATCCCGCGTTTCCTCTATTAATTTTACGCCCGAAGAAAAGCTTTCAATCAGCGTTGGGTAATAGTGTTCCTGCACCAGGTAAGCGCAGGCGCAGTAAGCAGACATCGGCTTAACCGGAATGCATTCATATTCAAATAAAAAGCTTTTATCGACTTTCAACGGCGCGACGTCAAAGTAATTTGCCGACAGTAAGGCGACATCCCAGGGGAGCAACGTAAGCTGATGAAAAAAGTGGTTAACCCGGCCAATGTTTTCTTCATCATGCAGAAAAGCCATATCGTCTTCCAGCACCAAAACCGTTTTCCAGGCCATATTTTGCGCCAGCTTTAATACCGCCAGATGAGAGTGAGAGCAGCCGATATAGCCAGGATTACGTTCTATCGCTTCAAAGCGAATAATTTTTTCCTGAGGCACATTTAATTTTATTAATTCCTGCCGTATATGCGCATCCCGGTCGGGACGTTTTTTCAGGTTGATATAAATAATTTTTTCAACAGAAGACCAGTCTACCTGCGCCATCCTTTGGCTATCCATAGCATCTCCTTTTATTCATCCCGACGAAGCGGTTAAAACATATACGCCCTCTTAGCAATAATATAAAGAAAAAATTTCAGAACGTAGGGCGGACTCGATAAAGCGCGCCAGCGCAGGCGAATTCAATTTGCGGCTCGGGTAGACCAGCCACAGCTCATTGCCCTCCGCTTCCCATTCCGGCAAGACCTGAACCAAACGTTTATCCTGCATCTGCCCGTCGGTGAGAAAGCGCGGCAGCAGCGTAATGCCGGCATCCCCCAGCGCGCATTCGCGCGCGTAGAGTAAATTGTCGGTCAGATGCGTGGGCGGCAGCAGCCAGCGGTAGTAGTCGTCGTCGCGTTTCAGCACCCACTCCGTCCAGGCGCGGTGGGCGATGCAGCGATGCTCCGCCAGCTGCTGAGGATCGGTGATGGGCGCATACTGCGCCAGATAGTTTGCTGAAGCCACCAGCACGCGCTCGCAGTAGCCGAGGCGCCGACCGATCAGCGATGACTCTTGCGGCTTGCCGGTGCGCAGCGCCACGTCGAAACCATCCTGCACCAGATCGCGGATATCGTCCGAAACGGAGACGTCCAGCGTCACTTCGGGGTAATCACGCTGAAAGATCGCATTGAAGCGCGCCAGCAGCGTGGCGCCGATGCCGGCGGGACTGGTGATGCGCAGCCGCCCGCTGGGATTGGCGCGCAAACTGGCGATCGCCTGCTCCGCCCGTTCGCTCGCCTGCAACATCTCCTGACAGTGCAGCAGATAGCGCTCGCCGGCGAAGGTGAGATTGAGCTGCCGCGTGGTGCGGTTCAGCAGGCGAATGCCCAGCCGCTGCTCCAGCTGGCTGATGCGCTGGCTGACGCTGGATTTAGGCAGCCCGACCCGCTCCGCCGCGGCGGTAAAGCTGCCGTTTTCAGCCACCAGCGCGAACAGCGCCATGTCTTGCCAGTGTCGGTAGTGCATTGTTCACCTCAGACGAACACTTTATGAGTTATTGTCCATCTTAACATCGGCGAACGGAACTTCTACACTCTGGTTAACTGATGAGGAGAACCCAATGTCAATTCGAGCCATAGCAATCAACCCGGAAAAACCGGAAGAGTTTATCGAGATTCAGCAAGAAACCCTGAAGCCGGGCGATTACGATCTGCTGGTGGAAGTGAAAGCGGCGTCGGTCAATCCGGTCGATACCAAAGTTCATAAAGGCGCCGTTAAAAACGGTCTGCAGCAGCCGCGCATTCTCGGCTGGGACGCCAGCGGCGTGGTGCTTGAGACGGGCAGCAAAGTCACCGGCTTCCAGCCGGGCGATGAGGTCTATTACGCAGGCGATATTACCCGTCCCGGCAGCAACAGCACGCAGCAACTGATCGACGCGCGCATCGTCGGCCATAAGCCGAAAAGCCTCGACTGGGCGGCCGCTGCGGCGCTTCCGCTCACCGCGCTCACCGCCTGGGAAGGACTGTTCGAACGTCTGCATATTCAGGAGGCGAAAGCGGGCCAGCGGCTGCTGATCGTCGGCGGCGCCGGCGGCGTCGGCTCGCTGGCGATCCCCTTCGCTAAACTGCGCAGCAAGGTTGAGATCATCGCCACCGCCTCGCAGGAAGATTCCGCGCAGTGGTGCCGCGATCGCGGCGCCGATCGGGTCATCAACTACAAAGATATGATCGGCGAGCTGGTGAAACAGGGCATCAAACAGGTGGATTATATTTTCTGCCTGAACGACACCGACGGCCATTGGGAAGCCATGAGCAAGCTGATCGCGCCGCAGGGCGATATCTGCACCATCGTGGAGAACGAGCAGCCGCTGTCGATGGATCAGCTGAAGCTGAAGAGCGCCGCGCTGCACTGGGAATTTATGTACACCCGCAGCATGTATAACACGCCGGATATGGCGCGTCAGGGCGAAATTCTAGAGGAAGTGGCGAGGCTGCTGGATGAAGGCAAACTGCACAGCACGCTGAACGAAACGCTGCACGGCCTGAGCGTCGAGACGCTGACGGCGGCGCACCAGCGCGTGCTCCACGGCCATATGCGTGGCAAGGTGGTTATCGCCTACTGATTTTCCCGCTGCGCCGCTTCCGTCGAAAGCGGCGCAGCCGGTCAGAGACTGAGCCGCTCTTTTACCAGTTCGACACAGCGCAGAAAACGGCTGTCGTAGTCGTTTTCTTCTACATGGACGAACTCCACCCCGTTTTCCCGCAGCAGGCTAATCAGCAGCGACTGGAATTCCCGTCGATCCACCGAGCTGCCGAGACTGCGCAAGCCGTCCGCCACCCAGGGTACGTTGTTCTCCAGCAGGATCACCAGATCGAAACGGTATTCGTCAATCAGCGCCTGCACGAACGGATGTTCCCGCCCCTCATATTTCTGGCAAAACGCCTGGGTAGTAATAAAGTCGGTGTCGATAAAGGCGACTTTATTGGCGTATTTGATGGCGAAGTCGATGTATTGCGCCTGGCCCAGCGCGATCTTATCGTAGTCGGAATATTGCAGAGCCATTTCGTCGCCGCCCAGGTGGGAGAAGACGTAATCGCGGCCATATTCCCAGGCGCTGGTGGTGTTAAAAATATTTGCCAGCTTATTCACCAGCGTTGATTTGCCGCTCGACTCGCCGCCCAGAATCGCGACGGTGCGGACGAAAAAGGGTTTCACTTCGGTAGGAATATATTCCCAGTAGCGAAAAGGATTCTGGCGGATCTGCGCGCCGCTGATGTTCATAAAGGATCGTTTGGGATCGATCACTACCGCCGGAATGCCGAGATATTGCTGATACATCGGCGCATCGGGCGCTTCGCTGGTGTAGACGCGATCCGGCTCGATGCCCTGCTGCGCCAGAAAGCGTTTCACCCCGTCGCTCCAGAGATCCCAGCCGTGCGGATACGGCTCGATTCCCTCTTCGTTGAACGAATGAATGCAGATATTTTTTTGATACTTAAAGGTTTGCAGCAGCCAGCGCAGACGGTCGCTGATGGTGGGCTGCTGCGACATGGCGCTATTTTCAAACAGCTCGCGGTCGCGCGGCTCGTCATGGCCCATGATGATATGCAATTCATCTACCTGGCTGCAGGCGCGCTGAATCAGATAAATGTGTCCGGTATGCAGCGGGTAGAACTTGCCGAACACCACGCCCACGGTTTTTTCACGGCGCGGAAACTCCAGCCCAAGAAAACGGTGCAGCGCTTCCAGCTTTTGCGCGCTCGGGCTTTTAATTTTGGCGTTCAGCAGCTGGCTGAGATACCCCTTGGTCATTCCGCTGGCGTCAGCCACCTGCTGCAGCGTATGCCCCTGCTGCCGTATTGCCGTTTTCAGATAATCAAAAGACGACATAAATTGCCTCCTGCATAAGGTTGCGGAATCCTGGCAGGCGGCGCGCCGCCTGCGTCAGATTAAAGCTCATCCAGAATCGCCAGCGCATCCGCCAGCTTTTTCACGCTAAAGACCTGCATGCCGTCGATCGGTTTTTTCGGCGCGTTCGCCGCCGGAACGATAGCGCGCTTAAAGCCATGCTTCGCCGCCTCGGAGATGCGCTCCTGGCCGCTCGGCACCGGGCGGATCTCGCCCGCCAGCCCCACTTCGCCGAAAATCACCAGATCATGCGGCAGCGGACGATCGCGCAGGCTGGAGACCATCGCCAGCAGCAACGCCAGGTCGGCAGAGGTTTCGGTGACTTTTACCCCGCCCACCACGTTGACAAACACATCCTGATCCGCCATCTGCAGGCCGCCGTGACGATGCAGCACCGCCAGCAGGATCGCCAGCCGGTTCTGCTCCAGCCCGACCGCCACGCGGCGCGGGTTGCCGAGCATCGAGTGATCCACCAACGCCTGAATCTCCACCAGCAGCGGCCGCGTCCCTTCCCAGACCACCATCACCGAGCTGCCGGGCGTGCTCTCATCGCCGCGCGACAGAAAGATAGCGGAAGGGTTGTTGACCTCGCGCATCCCCTGCTCGGTCATGGCGAAGACGCCCAGTTCGTTCACCGCGCCGAAACGGTTTTTATGGCTGCGCAGGGTGCGGAATCGGGAGTCGGCGTCGCCGTCCAGCATCACCGAACAGTCGATGCAGTGCTCCAGCACCTTCGGCCCCGCCAGCGAGCCATCTTTGGTGACGTGGCCGACCATCACGATCGCCACGCCGCGCGTTTTGGCGAAGCGCGTCAGGTAAGCGGCGGTTTCGCGCACCTGCGCCACGCTGCCTGGCGAAGACTGGATATCCGCCATGTGCATCACCTGGATGGAGTCGATCACCATCAGCTTCGGCTGCTCCTGCTCGGCGATCAGACAGATCTGCTCGATGCTGGTTTCCGACAGCATGTTGAGGTTTTCCGTCGGCAAATGCAGGCGATGCGCGCGCATCGCCACCTGCTGCAACGACTCTTCGCCGGTGACGTACAGGGTTTTCATCTTTTCCGAGAGTTTGCACAGCGTCTGCAACAGCAGCGTCGACTTGCCGGCGCCGGGGTTGCCGCCGATCAGAATGGCGCTGCCCGGCACCACGCCGCCGCCCAGCACCCGGTCGAACTCTTTAAAACCGGTGGAGAAACGGGGCAGCTCTTCCAGGCTGATTTCCGACAGCTTTTGCACCCGGCTGGGTCCGGCGCTGCCCGCATAGCCGCTAAGGCGCTCGTTGCGCGCGACGGCAGGCGAGGCGGCGAGACGCACCTCGGTGATGGTGTTCCAGGCGTGGCAGGCGCTGCATTGCCCCTGCCAGCGCGGATAATCTGCGCCGCATTCGTTGCAAACGAAGGCGCGTTTTGCCGCTTTGGCCAAATCAATACCTCAGTTAACGCTCTTCATGAATCAGACTGCCGCTGAGGATGCAGAACACCCCCATCAGGTCGGCGTGACGGATAGTCACCGCCGTCTGCTCATTCACTTTAGGTTTAGCATGGTAAGCGATGCCCAGCGCGGACGCCTTGATCATCAGCAGATCGTTGGCGCCGTCGCCGATCGCTACCGTTTGTTCGGACGCGATGTCGAAACGCTGCGCCAGCTTGCGCAGCGTTTCCGCTTTATATTCCGCATCGACGATCGGTCCGATCACTTCGCCGGTCAACAGCCCGTCGCGCATCTCCAGTTCGTTGGCCACAATGGCGGAGAGATGAAGCCGATCACGCAGGTACTCCGCGAAGTAGGTAAAGCCGCCCGATGCGATGGCGACCTGCCAGCCGAGCGCCTGCAGCTTGTGAACCAGCGTGGAGAGGCCCGGCATTAGCGGCAGCTCGTCGCGCACCTGCTTCAGAATATTGGCGTCGGCACCTTTCAGCGTCGCCACGCGCTGGCGCAGGCTGGCTTTGAAATCCAGCTCGCCGCGCATCGCGCGTTCGGTCACTTCGGCCACCATCTCGCCGCTGCCCGCCAGTTTGGCGATCTCGTCGATGCACTCAATCTGAATTGCGGTGGAGTCCATGTCCATCACCAGCAGGCCCGGCGTTTTCAGATGCGGAATTTTGCCCAGCGGCGCTACGTCCAGTTCGGCTTCGTGCGCCAGTCTGGCGGCGCGCGGCGTCAGGGAACCGGCCAGACGCACCACCTGGTATTCATCCACGTTCAATGCGCTGACAATCACCATCGCCGCGCCCAGCCGATGCTGATAGTCCGTTAAACGTTGTTTATCGAGCCCGCGCCCATACAGGAGCCAGCCCGTACGACCGGCGCGGTAATCCAGCGGCATCACTTCGTCGCCGCTGAGGGAAAGGGGCAAACCCGGCCAGAGTGAGACATCGGCGGGCAGATCGCACCAGGTAAGACGATTTGGCATTACAGCTCCTGTAGGGACAACAAAACCACGCAAGAGGCTACCTTGTCTGCGCCGCTTCTGGCAACATAATCTCAGGCTTTCTGTTGTTACGTGGGATGGGTTGTTAATGGTCAAGACCAAACTGAAATTTCGCCTGCACCGCACGGCGATCGTCCTGATCTCGCTGGCGCTGCTGGTGGTGCTGATGCAGGGCGCCTCTTGGTTTAGTCTTGGGCATCAGATGGCGCGTTCCGAGCAGGTCGAGGAGCTGGCGCGCACCCTGACCAAACAGGTCGCTTTCAGTTTGCAGCCCCTGATGGACAACAGCGATGACAACCGCGCCCAAATTGAAACCATCCTGAGCCAGATGACCGCCAACAGCCGAATCCTGGACGCCTCGGTCTACGCCGACGATGGCAGCCTGGTGGCGCACAGCGGAGAGAACATCGACGTGCGCGACCGCCTGGCGCTGGACGGCAAGCGCGCCGGCAGTTACTTCAACCATCAGATCGTTCAGCCGCTCGCCAGCAAAGAAGGCCCGCTCGGCTTTTTGCGCGTCACCCTCGACACCCATGTGCTGGTCACCGAATCGCGCCAGGTGGACAACACCACCAATATTCTGCGCCTAATGATGCTGCTGGCGCTGGCGATCGGCATTATCCTTACCCGCACCCTGCTGCGCGACAGGCGCACGCGCTGGCAGCAGTCGCCCTTCCTGCTCACCGCCAGCAAACCGGTGAAAGAGGATAACGAGGAAGCAACGGAAGAGGCGCCGCGTTAAGCCAGATGAATAGATACGTGAATAGATACTTTGGCTGCTTCACTGCGTCAGCAACGCTTCCAGCTGGGCTAACGACGTCACGCGCCAGGTCGGGGTAATCTGCTCCGGCAGCGGCCGGGTGCCATGATCGAGCCAGCAGGTTTTTACTCCTGCGTTCATGCCGCCAAGAATGTCCGATTCAGGCGTATCGCCCACCATCAGCACCCTCTCCCGCGGCGGATTACCTAGCAGCTGCAGCGCATGGTCGAAGATCGCCGCATCCGGCTTCGGCAAACCGACCTGCTCGGAGATCACCAGCGCATCGAAATAATCCATAAAACCAGTACGTTCGAGACGCGCCTGCTGCAGAGCGGTAAAGCCGTTGGTGATGATCGCCAGCTTCACTTTGCCTTTCAGGGTATCCAGCAGGCTGACCGCGCCCTCCAGCGGCGTGCAGATCTCCGCCATCGCCGAGAGAAAGCCGCTGTTCAACACGTCGGGCGAGACATTCAGCTTCTCGGCCCAGCCGGTAAAGCGACGCGTCTGCAATTGAAGCGCGGTAATGGCGCCGTTTTGGTAATCGACCCAGAGCGGTTTATTGATCGCCTGATAGTCAGCGTAATCGCTATCGGTAAAATGCACCTCATAGCCGGCGAACAGGCGCTGCAGGCCGGAAAAGGCGTCAAAGTGAAACAACGTATCGTCCGCATCGAACAGGATGCAGTCCCAGTTCTGTAACATAGTGCTCCTTATAAAGAGGCTATAGCGTCAACGCCATGATGATGGCGTCTTCACGCCCGTTGGCGGCGGGATAGTAGTTCGGACGACGTGAAACCTGGTGAAATTCCAGCTGCTCGTAGAGCGCGATCGCGGGATGGTTGGAGGCGCGAACCTCCAGCCACAGCGTCATCACATCGCGCTGTTGCAGTTCGCCGATCAGGTGCTGCAACAGTTTGCGCCCCAGACCGCGCCGCTGGTAAGCGGGATCGACAGCCACGTTGAACAGCGAGGCTTCATCCAACACCACCTGGGTAATGGCGAAAGCCGCCATGTTCCCATCGACGTCGAGACGGAGATTCAGAAAACGCTCGCCCTGATTGCTGGCGAAGGTCTGTTCGCTCCACGGAAAAGCGTGGCTGCGACGTTCAATGACGCACGCCTGGGCGAGATCGTCAGGGGTGAGGAAAGAGATGACTGTCATGTTCACACATCTGTTGCCAGAGCGCGCGTTTCGCCGCGCTGCTGCTGATTAGTTCATTTAAGGAAGCGGTGCGCAGCTTAACGCCGTTAAACGCCTGTTCGCTCTCGACGCCCAGCAGCCAGCCGGCGCAGCGCAGCGCGTCCGGCAACATCAACAGCTGCTCCGGCGTCAGGCTCATTACCTGCGAAGGCTGCAGGCCCAGCGTGCGCACCACATCGCAAATAAGCGGCTCCTGCAGCGTGGGCGGCGTTTCCGCCACGATCAGCAGGCGGGTATCGGGTGCGAGGCTGACGGCAATCTCGCCCTGCAGCACGCGCGGACGTCGCAGTTGATACTGCGTTATGCCCATTTGCTGTAACAGCCAGTCGCGCCTGGTACTCATTCTCTCTACCTGATGTACTGCATGATTGCGACGCTATGCTAGCAAACCCATCGAACATGCGCCAACAAACCACTATAATCGCCGCTCTGACACAACAGGAGCCCTCCATGTCTGCTTTTACCCCGGCCAGCGAAGTGATTCTGCGCCACAGTGATGAATTTTCACCCCGCCGCGTGCTTTTCGCCGGCGATCTGCAGGATGACCTGCCTGCCCAGCTGGAAACGGCCTCGACCCGGGTTCACAGCCAGCAGTACCATCACTGGCAAAATCTGAGCCGTCATTTGGGTGAAGCAGCAGAATATGGCCTGGTGGCGACCGCCGACAGCGTGCGCGACTGCGATACGCTGATCTATTACTGGCCGAAAAATAAACCTGAAGCGCAGTTCCAACTGCAAAACCTGCTTTCGCTGCTGCCGATCGGCTGCGATATCTTTGTCGTCGGCGAAAACCGCAGCGGCGTGCGCAGCGCCGAAGGGATGCTGGAAGCCTGGGTTCGCCTTGAGAAAATCGACAGCGCGCGCCGCTGCGGTCTTTATCACGGCCAGCTGGAACAGCAGCCCGCCTTTGACCCGGACGACTTCTGGGCCGGCTATGAGCTGGGCGATCTCGACATCAGCACCCTGCCGGGCGTATTCAGCCGCGACGGGCTGGACGTAGGCAGCGCCCTGCTGCTCTCCACGCTGAAGCCGCACGCCAAAGGCAAAGTGCTGGATATCGGCTGCGGCGCCGGGGTGATCGCCAGCGCGCTGGCGCGTCAGTCGCCGAAAGTGCGCCTCTGGCTGTGCGACGTGCACGCCGCGGCGGTGGAAGCGAGCAAGGCGACGCTGGTGGCGAACGGCCTGGAAGGCGACGTCTTCGCCAGCAACGTCTTTTCCGACGTCTCCGGCCGTTTCGATATGATTATCTCCAACCCGCCGTTCCACGAGGGATTACAGACCAGTCTCGATGCGGCCCATGCGCTGATCCGCGGCGCGGTGAAACATCTCAACACCGGCGGCGAGCTGCGCATCGTGGCGAACGCCTTCCTGCCCTATCCGCAGGTGCTGGATGAAACCTTCGGCAGCCATGAAGTGCTGGCGCAAACCGGGCGTTTCAAGGTCTACCGCGCCGTTTACGGACGCGGCGCGAAAACGCGCTAAGCGCCGATTACGCCGTAAAATGCCCGCACGCAGCGAGAGAAACGATGCTTTTTGCAGCAGTCGTTTCATCGCTGCGAAATATCTGTTGACGCACTGAGTATAATCTCTAAAATGCGCCTCCGTGGTTGCAATACTGTCAGGTATTGCCGGTACGCGAAGGTGGCGGAATTGGTAGACGCGCTAGCTTCAGGTGTTAGTGTCCTAACGGACGTGAGGGTTCAAGTCCCTCTCTTCGCACCAAAAACCACAAGTTTCATATCGCATGACATTGCGCGAAGGTGGCGGAATTGGT
>DENB01000046.1:0-24940 GCA_002359495.1 Enterobacteriaceae bacterium UBA2655 | reverse complement strand
AGTCCCTCTCTTCGCACCAGGTTGTCCTCCTCGTTGCTTCCTCTGTTTTATATCCGTTTCAAACCCCGTGAAAATTCGCTGATATCGCCGCCAGGCCGCCCGCTAATGCCAGACATGAAGGCAACAGCAGATAGTGCCGCAACCTCTGATGAAAAAGCATGATCGCCGTCAGCGCCAGCGCCGCCAGCATCACTAAACGCCACTGGCTGAAGCTCGGTTCCCACAGCGCGAACACTGGCATCGCCGCGCAGGGCAACAGCACACCCCATGCGCTATCCAGCTTTTTCCCCAACGCCCAGCTGACACTCCATAAGCCGCAGGCGGCTAGCATCGCCACGATCATGACTCACCCTCAAATGATAAGCATTCCCATTATCATATGATAATTTTTCTCATCCTGCAGCGGCTTTTTGCTTTACGCCGGGATGAAGATGACAGACCAGTTAGAAAATGCTAAATTGCGAGCGATCTACTTTTCTAATTACACAGCATAAAATTGCTCTACGCCCTGACGGTTCTTTTATTCCGTCGGGTAGTGCTTTGATATTTCAGGGCAGTAACGAGTACTAATAATGAAATTACAATCTTATGAAGAATTGAAACACAGCAAATATCGTCTTTCGCTGATGCTTTTCCTGTTATTAAATGTCGCTGTTTCGGTTTTTTCCCTGATTCCTTTTTTTAATAAAAGCGAACAGGGATATGTTTTACCCGCCATGATAATTGCGGTATTCAGCCTATTTGTTTTAATCGGCTGTTTTAAGAAGCCAAAACTTAAATTACCGCTATTATATCCTGTGGCATTGATTGAAGGCGCGCTTTGGGCCTGGCATATCGATTACCGCTACCACCTGGTGTTTTATTTCGACGGCGGTTTTTTGCTCGTCAGCCTTATCAGCGTGTTTTTCGTCAGCGCCATCGCGCTGAGCGACTATCTGCTCGCTTTCTGTCTGCACATCGCGCCGCCGGTGGTCACCGTGCTGCTGCTGGACCAGGGCCAGCATCTGGCAACGATTCTGTTCGCCATCGCCCTGCCGCTGATCGGCTTTTCGTTGCAGCATCTGATGCGCCGCCGGGTCGACAACTTTACCCGGCGCCTGCTGAGCCAGCTCTATGAAGAGCGAGAAACCTTCAGCGATTTGAGCATGCTCGATCCGCTCACTGGGCTTTATAACCGGCGCGGGCTGAAAAATCGTCTGGAAAATATTCTGGAAAATCACGCCGGCAGCCACTTTGTCCTGCTGCTCGATATCGATCACTTCAAGGCCTACAACGACAATTACGGCCATGCGATGGGCGATCAGGCGCTGGCGCGCGTCTCGGTCGCCATTCGCGACGCGGTGCGTTCGCGCGACGTGGTTACCCGCTATGGCGGCGAAGAGTTTCTGGTGCTGATGACCAACGTCAACGCCTCCATCGCGATGAAGCTGGCGGAGCGCATTCGCCAGTATGTGGTCGATCTGGAGATACCGCACCGCTTCAACGAGAAGGTTTCCACCCACGTCACTATCAGCGCGGGCATTGCGCCTATATTCGATGATGATTTCGATCAGGCGGTGGCGAATGCCGATCGCGCGCTCTATGTGGCGAAGAATCAGGGGCGAAATACGATTCTGGCGTGGGAAGATTTGCCGAAAGCCTCGCTGAAGCATTCCGGCGATGTGATTTAATATTATGCCGACGCGTCATGGTTTTATTTTTCTTCATCGGACGCGTTTAATTCTATTCCTCTCCGAGCTTCCGGCGGGAAATGTTTTTCCTGCCGGATAAGCCGCTATTTTTCAGTCTGTTATTTTCCGCGCCTCCCATCGCGCGCCCTTTTTACTCTACCTGCCCGCCCGATCCTTTTGTGCAGCCCGATGCGAAACGAGACGCCTTCTCACTTGTAGATAGAATCAAGAACGATTATCATTTGTTTTTCTATCCCGGTAGTTGTGCGCGACAGGACAAGCATGGCCATCATCACTCGTCAGAATCACCGCTTCAGCGACTATCCGCTGATTTTTATGCAAAGCGATCGCTCGCTGGCTGCGGCATTGCAGGATCTGCTGAGTGAACAGCGCAGCTATATGCTGGAGACGGTAAAGCTGGGCCAGCAGGCGCCCGCCGGTACGCTGACGTTGGCCGAATGGTCGCAACCCGCCGCCTTTCGCCTGCTTGAGCAACGCTACGGCGACGAGCTTTATCGCAACCATCCCGCTACGCCGCGCGAAGCCAAACCGCTGCAATCGCTCTGGGCGCAGTGGTATTTCGGTCTGATCCTGCCGCCGATGATGCTGGCGCTGCTGATGGAGCCGCGCGCGCTCGACTGCTCGCCGCATCTTATCCATGTTGAATTCCATGAAACCGGTCGTCCGGCCGCCTTCTGGATCGACGTCCAGGAAGACGAGCACGCGCGCTATCTCAATGCGCGCCAGCGCATCGATCGTCTGATTCAGCAACATCTGATCCCGGTGGTGGAGGCGATCGCCCGCCACGGCGACATTAACGCCAGGCTGATCTGGAATAACATGGGCTTCTCTTTCTGGTGGTTCCTCGGCGAACTGAAAAACGTGCTGGACGAAAATACCCGGCTGCAGCTGGAACAGGCGCTGTTCTTCACCAGTCATCTGCTGGACGGCAGCGACAACCCGCTCTATCGCACCATGCTGCCGCGCAACGGCGTGATGGAGCGCCGCAGCTGCTGTCAGCGCTACCGCATTCCCGACGTCGAACGCTGCGGCAACTGTACGCTGAAAGCGGTCTGATTCCTGCACACTCCGTTACGAATTTTCCTTCCCTCCCGTTTACACGCCTGAGCGCTTGTGGCAGTTTTTAGCACTTTCACTCAGGGAGAAAAAAATGAGTCTGGAATCGGTCCGGCAGTTCTTTGCCGAACACGCACCTGAAATCGACATCATCGAGATGCCGCAAAGCACCGCCACGGTAGAACTGGCCGCCCGCGCCCACGGCGTGGCGCCCGGACAAATCGCCAAAACGCTGTCGCTGAAAGTTAAAAACGATATCGTGCTGATTGTGACGCGCGGCGACGCCCGGCTGGATAACCGCAAGCTGAAAGCCGCGCTGGGCGCCAAAGCGCGCATGCTGAGCGTCGACGAGGTGATTAACTGGACCGGCCATCCGGTAGGCGGCGTCTGCCCGTTCGGGCTAGAAAATCCGCTGAAGGTCTACTGCGACGTTTCCCTGCGCGGCTTCGACGAAGTGCTGCCGGCGGCCGGCGCCATCCATAGCGCCGTACGCATTTCGCCGCAGCGGATGGCTGAGCTGACCGCGGCGAAATGGATCGACGTCTGCGAGTAAGGTTAGCGTCGCTCCTGCGCCACCGCGCCGGAGATTTCGATGCCGCGCGTTTCCCGGCCGAAAGCGGCAAACAGACAGATTAATATCGCGACCGTTCCCGCCACAATCGCCATGCCCAGCCCATAATCGCCGCCGTGCGCTTCGGCGATGCGCGACTGCAGCGTGGCGTTTACCGACGCGATCAGATTGCCGGTCTGATAGACGAAGCCCGGCAGGACGGCGCGCGCGTTAGCCGGCACCAGCTCGGTAAGATAAGTCGGCACCACGCCCCAGGCACCCTGCACCATAAACTGCATTAAAAACGCCCCGGCGCCGATCGCCCAGGAGCCGCTGGAGAACGCCCAGAGCGGCAGCACCGGCAGCGCCAGCAGGGAGGCCAGCATAATCGCCCGCTTGCGACCGATACGTTCCGACAGCGAGCCGAAGCAGACGCCGCCCAGCATCGCCGCGATGTTATAGCTGATAGCGATAATGCTTACCGTATGGGGATCGAACTGGTGCTGAACTTTCAGAAAGGTGGGATAGAGATCCTGGGTGCCGTGGCTGAAGAAATTAAAGCAGGCCATCAGCAGCACCATATAAAGACAAATCTTCCAGTGCTGGCGAATGATCGGCAACAGCGCATGGCTCTCTTTGCGGCTGCGCGCCGCCAGCCACACCGGTGATTCCGGCACTTTAAAATAAATATAAGGCAACAGCAGAATCGGCAGCGCGCCGATCAGGAACATGCCGCGCCAGCCCACCGCCGCAAAAAAAAGCCCGAACACGATCGAGGCCAGCAGATAACCGCAGGGATAGCCCGCCTGGAAAAAGCCGGACATCAGGCCGCGCGAACGGTCGGGGATGGTTTCCAGCGCCAGCGAAGAGGCTACGCCCCAAATGCCGCCCATCGCCACGCCGTAAATCACGCGGAAAATCAGAAAGGCGGCGAAGGTCGGCGACCAGGCGGAAAGTAACTCAAACAGCGAAAAAAGCACGATGTTCAGCATCAGAATGGGGCGACGGCCATAACGTTCCGCCAGCCAGCCGAACAGCAGCGCGCCGATCGGCCGGACCGCCAGCGTCAGCATAATCGCCAGCGACACGTCGGAAATGGATTTGTGGAAAAACTGCGCCAGATCGCTCAATACGAACACCAGAATAAAGAAATCGAACGCATCGAGCGTCCAGCTGGCGAAACTGGCGAAAGCCACGTTGCGCTGGGTTGAGGTCCAGTTGAACATAGAAGGGTATCCTGTCAGGCATTTTCCGGCGCAGCGGCCAGAATTTATGGCGGATGTAACCGATCGCGCAGGCGCGAAAGTTACTTAATTTGTTGGTTATTTGTATATAGCATGTGACAAAGCGCAACCAGCGATTGGAATTGTCAGGGTTCGCTTCAGCCTGTAACCAGCTGTTTCGGCACGATCTTCCGGTGAGATTTCGTCAGAAAACGCGTCGTGAGGATTTTCCTAAAGCAGCAGGAAATTTTGGCATTCGCGCGGTTTGCGTTACGCTGAAAAGAGAAGATGCAGGAGAGCTATGACAATAATTTTGATGCGCCACGGCAAACCCGATCATCAGGCAGGCGGTCGCTTAAATGCGCAGGCGCTTGCCGCCTGGTGCGAAGCCTACGATTTAGCCTTGGTGTGCGACTCGCCGCCGCCGCGCAGCGTGGCGATCGCCAGCCAGGCGCAGGTTATCGTCACCAGCCCGCTGCCGCGCGCCCGCTCTTCGCTGGCGAAGCTCGGCATGCAGGCCAGCGAAGTGGATGCGCTGTTCAGCGAAGTGGAAATACCGATCCTGCCTTCGGAACGGATCTGGCTGCCCGCCCTGCTCTGGCTGGCGCTGCTGCGTCTGCTCTGGTTGTGCGGCTACGCCGGACGGGCGGAATCCGTGCAGGGCGCGCGCGAACGCGCCGAGCAGGCGGCGGACAAACTGGTGGCGCTCTCACGCAACGGCACCGTGCTGCTGGTAGGGCACGGCATCATGAATAAGATGATCGCGCGCGCGCTGCGCAAACGCGGCTGGCAGGCGGAAAAACATGCCAGCAGCCGTCACTGGAGCACTGCCATCTATCACCGTCCGTTTATTTGATGCGGTTCGCTTCCCGTTGCGGCCGGGAAGCCGTCAGTATTCCAGCTGGAAGTAGCTCAGGATTTCGCAGCCTGTTCCCGCGCGCGGCGTGGCGATCACCTTCTGTTGCTGCAAATCGATCACGCTCACTGTGCCGTCCCCTTCGTTGGCGATCAGCAAGGTGCGATTATCCGCGCTGAAGCAGCCGTCCATCGGCTTATTTCCCACAGTGATTTCGCCCAGCGGGTTCAGCAGATCGTCGAACAGGCTGATGACCGGCTCCCGATCGCCGATCGCCACCAGCCGCTCGCCGTTGGCGCTGAAGCGCACCACCTGGCAGGGCTGAGTATGTCCGTTGAGTTTCAGCCGCTGCCGCACGCGGTGGCTCTGGCGATCGATCACATACAGTAAAGGCTCATCCGCCGCCGTGGCCACCAGATAGGGATGGCGCGGGGAAGCGGCGATGCCGGCGATAGGCCCGTGCAGCAGAATATTATCGATGACCCGCCCCTCCGCCTCGCAGAGATCCACCACCGTAATAGTGGCGTCTTCCTCGTTATCGGTGAACAGTTTGCGTCCGCTTGGCGACAACGCCAGGCGGTGTACGTTGTGCGACGGGATGGCGATGACCCGCTCCAGGCTGTCGGTTTGGGGATCGATCACCGCCACGGCGGCGCTTTTTTCACAGCAAAGATAGACCTTGCCGTCGCGCCCCAGCTGGCCGGAGTGCGGCGAAACCAGCGGATGCAGGTCGATAAAGCCGTTAATGCGGCGATGGCGTAAATCGATAATCGCCACCTTATGACCCGGATGCGGATTGTTGCCATGAACGCCGTCGCCATAGATAGGCACGTACGCTTTTTCCAGTTTCGGCAGCATCAGCAGCTCATGCGGACGCGGCGGAAAGGCGTTCAGCTCCTGTTCGACGGCGAACGTCTCAGGATTGAGAAACAGAACGCGATTGCCCTGCTTATCCACGGCCAGCAACCCGTTTTTCGCAAATGCCATACACCCTCCGTTTATTACAGAACTTCTTTAAGCGTAGACAATGGTTGTCGCGGCGCGCAGATCCCGCTGCGATCCGGCGGGATCCGCTTTATTCTTTAGCGCGGCTGGATAAATAAATTTTTGCGGAAATATTAAAATTTTTTGAATTTGAAAAAGACATTGATTAGCGGGTAATAAGCCAGCAGGAATTAAGATAATCCTTACAGGCGGACGTTTTCAGCCCCGGTGATTAAAACAGGCAGGCTAATCGATAATAAATTTTCCTCCGGTTTTGCGCTGCCCTTTTATTTTCCGGATTATCTTAATTTGCGGAAAATAGATAGCTTATGCGGTAAGAATGTTTTATTAAGCATTGGTAAGGCTTATTTACGTACCGCCGTGAGGAAAGATCCCACGCGTTCCCCACGCGTCTCCATCAGGGAAACCTGGCTGCTTATAACGACAAGAAACAGGTGCAATATGAATAAAAAACTCATACAACCTGCGCGTAAACTCTGGCACAACTGGAAACGCATCGCTTTCACCAGCCAGATGCTTATTCATAAAAAACAACAGAAAGCCGTCACGGCGCCGGAATATGATCCCACGCTGGAAGACGACGTAGTGCTGGTTTCCGGTCAAAAAGATCTTCCTGAGATCCTGAAAACCGTCTGGATCTGGTGGCCCAATCTTAACTTGCCGGAGTCGGTGGCGTTGATGGTGAACGCGATCCGCGCCAGCAACCCGGACCATGAGATAACGGTACTGAATCAGCGCACGCTGTCGCACTGGTTGCCGGAGTTGAACTTCACCTCATCCGATCTTACGCTGGAACACAAAAGCGACGTGATACGCCTGGAATTACTCTACCGTTATGGCGGTATCTGGATCGACTGCAATACGCTGCTGTTTGAAGATCTCTCCTGGGTGCATCGCATCCACCAGGAAAAGCCGATGGATCTTATTGGCTATTACCGTGAGATCTCAACGGTAAATTATCTCTCTCCGGTTATTGAAAACTGGTTTTTGGCCGCCGCGCCGCAAAACCCTTTTATTCGCGAATGGCTGAAGCAGCTGGCGCCGATTAAAAACCTCGGCGCACAGAATTATTTCCATGAAATGAAGAAACGTGACGATTACCCCTGGATCGTGCAAAAAATCGATGACCCGCTCTACCAGCTAAGCTATCTGGCGCAGCAGGTGGCGATTAAAGAGTACCGGAAAATCAACGTATTCTTACGTAAGTGCGAAGCCAACGCCTTTTACTATCAAAGTATGCAGGATCGGGACAACGGCGCACTGGCCCGAATGGTGATGTTTAACCAGCGACCGCAGACTCCGCCGCCGATCATCAGACTGACTGGCAATGAGCAGCTGCATCTCGACTTCAACCTGAAGCTCGGCTTTTACAATCGCACCAGCATCATCGGCGAAATGATGCAGGCGCGTACCCGTCAGCCGACGCTCGCGCTGGCTTCAGCCGTCGACAAAGCGAGCGCGTAGCCAGTGAATAAAGGTGGTCACCGCGCGCGGCACCTGAGCGGCATAAGGACGCACCACCCAGAGGCGATCCGCGAAAGCATCCAGCGCCTGCCAGTCGGGTAACACCTGTCGCAGCGCGCCCGATGCCAGCGCCGCCTGCGCGCTGAAATCGGGCAGCATGGCGATGCCGATGCCCTGCAGCGCGGCGTCGCGTATCGACTCGCTGTTATTGGTGGCGAAACTGCCGCTGATTTTAACCGTGACCTTCTCCCCGGCCTGGCTGGCGGCGGTAAAGGTCCAGCGCGGAGGCTCGACGCCGCGCGGATAGTAAAGACAGTTATGATCGCTAAGCGCCTGCGGGTTTTCCGGCTGACCCCGTGCAGCCAGGTAAGCCGGCGACGCCACCAGCAGCGTGCGCGTTTCACACAGCGGCAGCGCCACATGGGTGTCGGGCAAGGCGTCGCTGTGACGAATCGCCAGATCTAACCCCTCGCTGCTCAGTGAAACCAGCCGATCGGTCACTTCCAGCTGCAGACGCACCTGCGGATACGCCTGTAAAAAATCGCCGATATGCGGCACCAGCTGCTGGCGGGCGAACGCCACCGGCGCGGTGATGCGCACCAGACCGCGCACCGGCCCGGAACCGTCGCGCACGCTGTAAAAACTCTGGGCGATGCGGGCAAAAGGCTCGCGTAAATCTTCCACCAGCTTCTCGCCCGCCGCGGTGAGCCGCACGCTGCGCGTTGTGCGCTGCACCAGCGAAACGCCGATCATCCCCTCTAGCTCTTTTATTTTCTGGCTCATGGCCGCCTTGCTGACCTCCAGCCGCTCCGCCGCGCGCGTAAAGCTGCCCTGCTCCGCAAGGATAGTCAGCCAGTGCAGATGAACCCAGAGAGCGTCATTCTTTATCTCTTTCATTTTTATTGTTCAATATAGTGAATAATGAATTTATCAGACGCGCTTTTTCTTTGCTCCGATAAACGGCAGGATGTTAGCTATATCATAACGATTTTTTCACAAAAAAAAGAGGTTAAAATCATGCCATTACTGCAATTTGATGTGATTCAGGGACGATCGGAAGCCGAGCTGCGCGCCCTGCTGGACGCGGCACACCGCGCCGTATTAACCGCGTTTAAGGTACCGGAGCGCGATCGCTACCAAATTGTTCACGAAAATAAAGCTTATCAGATGGTGTTTCAGGATACCGGCCTGGGCTTCACACGCAGCGATAATTTGGTGATGGTGCGCGTCTTTACCAGTCCGCGCAGCGAGGCGCAAAAAACCTTGTTCATGGCGGAGCTGGCGCGCGAGTTACAGGAAAATTGCGGCGTCGAGGGCAAGGATTTAATGATCAGCTTCATCACCAATGAAAAAGGCGACTGGAGCTTCGCCGACGGCGAAGCGCAATATCTCACCGGCAAACTCTGATTCGCCCGTCGTTGCCCGCCGCTTAACCTTCCTTGCAGCCGCCTCTCTCTCCGGCGGCTCGCTTCTGCTTTTTTGCTGATAAAACAGGCGACGCCTGACTTTTTCGCGCTGCGCTTAAACCATTTTCAAACCGCCCGCACAATTCTTGCGGGATATGTTGCAGCCATATGACAGCCGGGATAGATTGACGCATAATCGCCGCCGTTTTACTCAGAAAGCTGCGTTTTCACATAATAAGAGGAATCGACGTTGTCCGAATTTATGTCAGTTGTTTTATTTCTGGCATCTATTGCTCTCTATTCTTATAAAGCCGGGCGCAACAGATTCTGGTTTAGCCTGATCTTAGTGCTACTCGTCCTGTTTATTCTGCTGAACGCCACGCTGTACGCCAGCAACTATTTTACCGGCGACGGCATTAACGACGCTGTGCTCTATACCCTGACCAACAGCCTCACCGGGGCCGGCGTCAGCAAATATGTCGTGCCCGCCATCGGCCTGACGATAGGGCTGTTTCTGCTGTTTTGCCTGTTGACCTGGATTCTGCGTCGTCGCAACCGGCCTTATCACATCGGCTGGAGCTTGGCCGCTATCCTTTGCGCCGCCGGTTCGGTGCAGACCACGCCGGCATTCCAACAGATGGTCGATCTGATCGCTTCCCACTCGCGGCTGGCGGATTCCGATTTCGAAAGCTATTTCAAAGAGCCGAAAAACGTCATTCCTCAGCCGAAGCTGAATTTGGTCTATATCTACGGCGAAAGCCTGGAGCGAACCTATTTTAATCAGCACAGTTTTCCGGATCTGGCGCCGGAGCTGAGCCGCGAAAAGGCGCAAAGCCTCGACTTCAGCAGCACGGAGCAACTCCCCGGCACCGATTACACCATTGCCGGCATGGTCGCCTCTCAGTGCGGCATTCCGCTGTTCGCCCCGTTCGACGGTAACGCCTCGGCCTCGCTCTCCAGCTTCTATCCGCAAAACCTCTGCCTTGGTGACATCCTGAAAAATTCCGGTTACGAAAACTGGTTTATTCAGGGCGCGGATCTGCGTTTCGCCGGGAAAGATCTGTTTCTGCGCTCGCACGGCTTCGATCCCGCTCATATGTACGGCGCGCAGGAGCTGATGAGCAAGGTGGAGGACCCGGACTATCGCAATAACTGGGGCTTTTATGACGATTCCGTTATGGATGAAGTATTCCAGAAATATGAAGAGCTTTCAAAGCAGCAGAAACGCTTTGCGCTCTTTACCCTGACGGTGGATACCCATCACCCGGACGGCTTTATCTCCCGCAGCTGCCAGCGCAAAAGCTACAGCTATGAAGGCAAGCCGAACCAGTCTTTCAGCGCCGTGGCCTGCTCGCAGGAGCACATCGCGCGGCTGATTGAACGCATCAAGGCGTCGCCATACTTCAAAAACACCGTCATTGTGGTGACCTCCGATCATCTGGCGATGAACAATACCGCGCATCCCTACCTGATTAAACAGCCGCGCCGCGATCTCTTTTTCGTCATTCGCGGCGATCGGCCGCAGGCGGAGCTGCTGGATACCCGACGCAGCACGCTGGATAACGGCGCCACCGTTCTGGATATTCTCGGCGGCGACAACTTTATCGGATTGGGGCGCAGCAGCCTGTCGGGCACCTCGTTGTCCGTGGTGTTTAAGGATCTGAAAAGCAAAGTAATGAGCTGGAAACCCGACGTGATCCAGCTGTGGAATTTTCCTAAATCGATCGACGCCTATACCATCAACCAGCAGAAAAACAGCTTCAGCTTTTCGGGCGCCGCCTTTAAGTTGCCGATTCTGTTCCGCGTCTCGCCTGGTCGCGTAGAGCCGCTGCCGGAGGGGGAATACGCCGCGCCGTTGCGTTATCAGCTGGCTGACTTCGCTCCCGAGACGAGATTCGTCTGGGTGGATCGCTGCTTTAAAATGGCGCGGCTATGGAAGCCGGAACTGTCGTTGTCGACCGATCTCTGCCTCGCCACCGGGCAGATGGGCGGTCAGCCCAGCGTCATGCCGGTGCCCGCATCGATTTATCAGGGCAAGATTCGCTTCCCGGCGGGCAAGATCGACGCGGCGCAGTATCAGCGCAACGTGGCGATGATGCGCATCGAGGATAACGATATTCGCTATCAGGCCGACAGCTTCCTGTTCGCCGTGCCGGGCGCGCCCGCCAGCGTGAAGAGCTTTAAAGGGATTTCCCGACCGGAGAGCTGGGGCCGCTGGTCAAATGCCAACCTGGCGCCGGAAGTGAATATTGAATATGTCGATCCGCTCCCTGCCAGGTTTGACCTGGTGATCACCGCTCGCGCCTTCGGCCCGAACGCCAACCGGCCAATTCCGGTCCGGGTCGGCGACCAGCAGCAACAGCTTATGCTAAGCGATACCTTCACCACCACCACCCTGCACTTCTCTAATCCCGGCGGCAGTCATAATGTGGTCATTGCGCCGCCGGAACCGCAGTTAACCAATATGGATAATATCCTGGGCCAGGCGCCGCGTAAGCTGGGCATCGGCATGGTCGATATAAAAATCGTGCCGCAAAGTTAAATCAGCATTACGTCATCCCGCGCAAGGGATGACGTAATGTAACCAGCCTTATCAGAATATAAATAACGCTATATCGCGGTGCAATGCTGCACATTAATATCACGTCAGCCAGTCTCTTCCGTTATTTACCCCTGGTTAATCGCGCCACAATAAATAATTAACTCGTTGAATAAATTATTTTTATTTCGAAATATACTTCTGATGATTTCTTATTTAAACCATCACTTAGCGCAACGATATAATGGCACGCGAAATGCTACAGAGATCCGCTATTTATAATAAGTAAAGCGGGCGAATTATTTCCCGTTTCAACAGGATCATATACAGGGGTAATCACTATGGCGACAACGGGTCTGAAAAAGAGGCTGGGATTAGTCGATCTGACGCTGCTGGGGATTGGATCGATGATCGGCTCCGGCTGGCTTTACGCCGCGCTGAACAGTTCCGGCTACGCCGGCGCGAATACCGGCTGGGCATGGATATTGGGCGCCGTCATTGTGCTGCTCATCGGGCTGGTTTATGCTGAACTCTCTTCCGCAATCCCTCGCGCCGGCGGCTTTGTCCGCTACCCCAACTACTCGCACGGCAATATTGTCGGCTTTGTCATTGGCGTCAGTTCGCTGCTCGCCTACACCAGCACGGCTGGCGTCGAGGTTGAAGCGGTGCGGCAATACGCCGTTTACTGGTGGCCCGCGCTGGGCAACCCGGACGGCAGCCCGACCGGGCTCGGCTTCGTGGTGCAGATTGGCCTGCTGGTGCTGTTTTTCCTGCTTAACTACTGGAGCGTCAGCTTTTTTGGCCGCGTTAACACCATCATCACCACCTTTAAATTTATCGTCCCGCTGCTGGCGATTGTGACGCTGCTGATGTACTTCCATGCGCCGAACCTTGACGTCCCGCCGCCGCCGCCGGGTGGCGCGCATGGCGTCTTTACCTCGCTTACCGGCGCCGGCATCGTCTTCGCCTACCTGGGCTTCCGTCAGGCCGTCGACTTCGCCAGCGAAGCGAAAAACCCGCAGCGCAACGTGCCGCTGGCTATCGGCATCGCCATCGCGGTCAGCTTTGTGATTTATATCGCGCTGCAGTATGCCTTTATGGGCGCCGTACCGGCCAATCTGCTGTCGCAGCACGGCTGGGATGGTCTGAAGCAGGTATTCCAGTCGCCCTATGCGGATCTGGCGCGCAGCCTCGGCATTACCTGGCTGATTAACCTGATCCTGATCGATGCGGTGATTTCGCCGGCCAGAACCGGCAACATCTATCTTGCCGGCGCCAGCCGCGTGCTTTTTGCCTGGGCGCGCAACGGACATCTGTTTAAGATCTTTGGCGAGGTGGATGCGAAATCCGGCGTGCCGCGCGGCGCGCTCTGGCTGTCGCTGCTGCTTGCCATCGCCTGGACGCTGCCCTCTGAATTTCAGGTCTGGGGCGGCCTGATCGGCGCGGTCACCTCGGCGACGGTATTCACCTATATGCCGGGGCCAGTGACGCTGGGCGCGTTCCGCCGTCATCTGCCCACAATGCAGCGCCCGTTCCGCCTGCCGCTCTCCGCTTTGCTCAGCCCGCTGGCCTTTGTCGCCAGTACGCTGCTGATTTACTGGAGCGGCTGGTCGGTCAATGAAATCCTGATCCCCATCCTGATTGTCGCCTGGGTCGCCTATGCGATTTTCGGCAAGAAAAACGCGCAATTCACGCGCGATCTTAGCTGCGCCTGGTGGCTGCTGGCCTACTATATCGTGCTGCTGGCGCTCTCGGCGCTGGGAACCTTTGGCGGCAGCGGCGCGATCGGCGCGCCGCTGGATATGATCCTGATCGTCGCGGCCTCGCTGATCTGCTACTTCTGGGGCGTAAAGGCGAGCCTCAAGACGCCGGATATTACCGAGGAAGAGGATGAAAGCGAACTGGCGGCAGGCAAAACCTCAGGCAAATATGTTTCTCAATAAAGCAGCGGGCTGAGTACCTTTAATAAGGGCCGGGTTAACCGGCCCTTTGTTATCAAAATTCTCAGGAAAGCGTCAGATAGCCGTTGAAATGTAGCCAGCACATCTCGTCATTAACAATAGCAGAGACAATATAACGATTTATTTTCCCCTGCTTATTGATATAGATATACTTTAACAGCAAGCTCCTGGCGTTATATTTTGTGTAATGTTTAAGGCGTTCAGCATAATCAAGATGCTTAAATTTAACCACATCGGCTTGCGCCAGCGCTTTAGCCATCACCTCAGACACGGGAAGATTTTCTAACAGCTCAATATTTGAATCTTTTAAATCCACATTTTGATTATCAAAACCGTGCTGGTCAGACAACGCTTTTCGTAAACTATAATCGATCGATGAGCCAATGTAGACGCAGTTATGAGGATTAACAGCCTCCGCGACCGGCGAACAAAGCCAAAAAAGCAAAACCGAAACAAATAATCGCATTTTTTCGAACATCCTGTCATAAATCTATCCATCAGGCTGCCTGACTGTGACGGCACGAGAAAGTTGAGTTATGCTCAGAATTCCCTTGAGAGAGTCAGATAGCCTTTGAAGGCTACCGAGCATTCTGAATCATTAACCAGTGCCGAGCCAACATAGATGTTTTTCTTACCTGCCTTATTAAAATAGATATATTTTATAATGAGATTTCGCGCATTGTCATCCTTATAGATTTTATACATACTCCTGTAATCAAGATAGCTCGTCTCAGCGATATCCTCTCTGGCATACTGCTTTGCTAATTCATCGGCAATAAGCATATTGTCGATGAGTTCCAGACGAGACGCTTTTAAATCAATATCGTCCGGTTTTAGCCCGACATCTTCCGCCAGCGCCTGACGTAGCGCGATCTCCACCGAGGAGTTAATCACCACGCAACCATTTTTCTGCAACGCCCATGATGTAAAAGGGAGCATGGACAATATGCACAACAATAACGTTTTCATTCAACGATCAATTCCCTGTCACCGCTATCCCAAATTTTCTTACGCACTTTATAATCCGCAACGATACAGCCGTGGGAAGCTCTGCCTGGATAACGTATGCTGTCGCCATGTATCAAAAAATCGCTGCGCCCACACATATTATTTTCGTCAGCCGGAATGAGCGGAAAACTATCAATCCCTGTCCTTAGCGATTTATAGGGCGCTCCGATAGTATATTTACCACGCGGAACGGGACCTTTGTTCTTTACGCATTCCTGAGCAGGATCATCATAATATCCCAGCGCGCCTGCCTATCTGGCTTTAAGCTTAGTACCGTTGTGATAAAAAACGGCCTCTCTGACAACATATCTCCATGTCATGTTAAATCCTTTTTACTCTTTATTTTAGTCACATCAAAACTCTAATATCAATCCTTCAAAAAATTAGTACTGATATTTAACCGGGTCATGCCCACATTCCTTTTGACAAAGGGCAGGATAATCTAAACCGCAACTGCGTCAAGCATGGCTTTTATCTTTAAAGTTAAAACACCATTTATTCAGTTAATCAATAATCGCCCTGTACAAACAGGGCATTTAATCTCGTGCTGCATGATTTAACGATTTGCGTATTCGCCGCGCAGCGTTTCCAGCGTTTCCCGCTGCTGGTCTTCAGCGGTGAAATTCTCCGGCGCCAGCCAGCGTTCGAATCCCTGCTTTACCTGCGGCCAGTCGCTGTCGATCACAGAGAACCAGCAGGTGTCGCGATTGCGGCCTTTATACACGATCGCCTGGCGAAACAGCCCTTCAAACTGAAACCCCAGCCGCGCCGCCGCGCGTCGCGATGGCTGATTGCAGCTGTCGCACTTCCATTCATAGCGGCGGTAGCCCAGCCCTTCAAAGGCGTAGCGCATCAGTAAATAGTGCGCTTCGGTCGCCATCACGGTGCGCTGCAGCTGCGGAGAAAAAGTCACGTGCCCCACCTCCATTACGCCATGTTCGGGGACGATACGCATCAGCGCCAGGGTGCCGACCGGCTTGTCGCTGCGGCAATCGATGACTGTAAAGTGAAGCGGATCGCGGCTCTGCGCCATCTGTTCCGCATATTTAAGGTAATCGGCTTCGCTGGCGAACGGCCCGGCGGGCATATAGGTCCAGTCGCGCTCGTCGGCGGCCTGCGCCCAGGCTTCATAGAGCGCCGCCGCATGTTGTCCGGCGTCAAAAGGCGCCAGACGGCAGGTGCGTCCCTGAAAGTCGAGAGGTTGAGGGAGAGGTCGCGGCTGCCACCCATTCAGCGGCGACCCCACCGGCTGGCCGAAATGATTAACGCTGTCCGTCATAACGCTGCCTTATTATTAGCCAAACCCACATAGTGCCCGCATGCCGTAAAAATAAAAAGCGCAACGCGCGCGCGCGACGACAGGTTTATTGATAATTCCTTGATTCTATTAATTGTCATGCAACGGGAGCGTGATCGCGTCAGCAGAACTTCTCCGCCAGCCGCCGGAAAGTAAGCGAAACCCTTACCTTTCCGTGACGGAGATAGCGATGACGCATCGAATGATTTTGAACGAAACCGCCTGATTCAGCGCTGGCGCAATTCAGCATCTGGTTGAGGAGGTACGCAAACGCCAGCTGCATAAAGCGCTGCTGGTTACAGACGAAACGCTGGTTGCCGCCGGCGTGGCGGGACGCGTAACGGCACTGCTGGATGAATATCACCTGCCGTATGAAATTTTCGATCGGGTGCTGCCTAACCCGACCATCAAGATGGTGCAGCAGGGCGTGGCGGCCTGGGAATTAACCGATGCGCTGCACCTCAAGGCGATCGCCCTGATCGGCCAGGCGCTGCGCGACGCGGTGGCGTGGAACGCCGATTTTACCGGTGAGAAGTACCGTGATATCGCGCTGGCGCTGGGCGTGGAGGCGGCGCGTCAGCGGCCGCTGACGGAAGCGCGCCTGCTGGCGATCCAGGCCGTCGACCAGCTCTGCTGCGACGTGGGCATCCCGGAATGTCTGCGCGACGTCGGTATGCTGGAAGCGATCGCCGATCTCTATCGTCAGCGCTTCTGATCCGCCTGGGCGGGCGGCGCAATGGAGCCGCGGGCGATCAGCCAGGCGTTGAAGCTTTTCAGCGGCCCCGCCTCTTCCTGCCGGATTTCCGCGATCAGCCGCCGCGCCGCCTCCTGCCCCATTTCGTAGACCGGTTGCGCCACCACCGTCAGGGGCGGCGTAACCAGTTCGCTCCAGGGGAAGTTATCGTACATCACGAAGGAGAGATCCTGCGGAATACGCAGCTCGCGCCGCGCCAGCTCGCGCAACAATGACATGGCGATCAGGCTGTCGGAGGCGATCAGCGCGCCGGGCGGCTGCGGCAACTGCCACAGCTCGCTCACGATGCGCTGGATCGCCTGCTCATCGATGGCATTGACTTTGATCAGCGAGGGATCGAACGGGACGCCCGCTTCGGCGAACGCCAGCTCCATGCCGCGCACGCGCTGCGCCACCGGCGTCAGCCCCAGATCGTCGGCATGGCGATAGGGCCCCTCGCAGCGCATGCTGGTGACATAGGCGATGCGGCGGTGGCCCGCCTCCAGCAGCGCATGGGTCGCCTCGCGCGCGGTAGCGGTGAAATCGACGCAGATCGCTTCCACATCCAGCCCGTCGACCGCGCGATCGAACAGCTTCAGCGCCCGCCCGTCGGCCAGGATCTGTGCCAGATGGGCGTTATCTTTTGCTGCGGAACTGCTGGGCGCGACGATAATGCCGTCGACGCGCTTTTCCAGCATCACCCTCACCGCGTCCTGCTCCGCCGACAGTTTTTCATCGCTGTTGCTCAGCAGCAGATGATAGCCCGCCAGCCTCGCCACGTCCGCCATGCCGCGCAGCGCCAGACCAAAATGGGGGTTTTCAATATCGCCGACAATCACGCCGATAGTATTGGAACGGCCGGTATTCATGCTGCGCGCCAGCTCGTTAGGCCGGTAGCCGAGCCGGGCGGCGGCGGCGTTTACCCGGGTTTGCACCTCTTCGCTGACGGCGCCGTAGCCCCCCAGCGCGCGGGCGGCTTGCGCTTTGGACACGCTGGCCGCACGCGCCACGTCAGCAACGGTTGGCGCTTTAGAACGAGGGATCAGGTTCGTCATAATTAATTCGAATCACAGGTTGATGACAGGAAGATTGACGCTTCCAAAACGGTGTGCTTATTATCATTGTAACTGCTTGAGACCGGTCTCACAACGACCATTGTTGTCAAGCTGTCACCTGCGTTGAGACCGGTCTCACACTATTATAACCGCGCCGGATCAACAGTCTCTGATGTTGAAACCTGATAAAACGGATGAGCTATGAAATCGCACAATCACCTGCATAACCTGGCCGCTGCGCTGTTTGCTTCGGTTACCCTCTGCACTGTTTCATTCACCGCGCACGCTGCCAGCGACAGCAATCCGTACGGCCTGATCGAGCCGGGTCATCTGCGGGTTGCCAGCCTCGGCGACGCCAAACCCTATACCTTCACCGACCAGAACGGCAATTTTACCGGCTTCGACGTGGAGTTCTTTAAGAACGTCGCGCACCGCATCGGCATCAATCAGGTCGATTTTATCGGCCAGGACTTCTCCGCCATCCTGCCTGCGGTCGCCAACGGCCAGTATGACGCGGGCGTGGCGGCGATCGGCATTACCCCGGCGCGTGAAAAAACCGTCGACTTCTCCACCGGCTACCTGGCGGGCTACCTCACGGTGCTGACGCGCAGCGACAGCGGAGTAAAAAGCGTCGAAACCCTGGCGAAGCATCGGCTGGGGGTGGTGCAGGGAACGCTGCAGGAAAATTATGCGGTGCAGCATTTCACCCAGACCGACGTGGTGCGCTTTCCCGATAACAACGCCGCGATTTCCGGGCTGAACAACGGCACGCTGGACGCGGTGTTCCTCGACTACGAGGCGGCGAAAAGCTACGCCGAACGCTTCAAGCTGATCAGCGCGGCGGATATTCCCTCCTTTGACGCCCCGGCCGGGGTGGCAATCGCCAAAGATAAACCGGCATTCAAAGCGGCGCTGGATAACGCGATCAAGGCGGCGATGCAGGACGGCACCTGGAAACAGCTCTACAAGAAGTGGTTTCCCGGCTCGCCGATGCCGAAGCAGTACCTGCCCGACGGCCAGTAACCCCGCGAACGCCACGCGTTCAGACTGCACAACAGGTGATGAGCGCGCCTCATTACCCGCAACAGATGAGACACGGCTATGGATCTGTTAACTATTCTCTCGCGCACCTTCTTCGACCTGCCGTCAATGCTGCAGGTGCTGCCGCAGCTGCTGGGCACAGGCCTCGTCAATACGGTGATCATTTCGGTGGCGGCGACGCTGCTCGGCACGCTGTTCGGCCTGATTCTGGCGCTGATGGGCATCTCGCCGTCGCGCTGGTTTCGCCTGCCGGCGCGCATTTATACCGACCTGTTTCGCGGCCTGCCGTCGATTCTGACCATTCTGCTGATTGGTCAGGGCCTGGCGCGCTTCAGCTATCAGCTTTTCGGGCCGACGCCCTACCCGCTCGGCATCTTCGCCCTGAGCCTGATCGCCAGCGCCTACATGGGTGAAATTTTCCGCTCCGGCATCCAGAGCGTGGAAAAAGGCCAGATGGAAGCCTGCCGCGCGCTCGGCATGAGCTACAGCCGCGCCATGCGTCTGGTGGTGATCCCGCAGGGCATCCGCCGCGTGCTGCCCGCCATCGTTAACCAGTTTATCGCCATTATCAAAGACTCTTCGCTGGTCTACCTGCTGGGATTAATGACCAACCAGCGCGAACTGTTTCGCGTCGGCCAGGACGCCGCCGTGCTCACCGGCAACCTGTCGCCGCTGATGCTGGCGGGCCTGTTCTACCTGATCATCACCGTGCCGCTGACCCATGCGGTGAACTATGTCGATGTGCGCTACCGTACCGGACGCCGCCGTATGACCGCGCCGCAAAGCGGCCTGAAGGAGGTGGCGGAGGTGCAGCAAAATAAGTCGGCCACGCTCAGCGGCGGACAAATCAATCCGTTGATTAGCGAGAGGGGACAATAACCATGAGCCAACAGACGCTGTCGCCGGAAGGCGAAACCCTGGCGTATCACGGCGCCAGTCTGGAGCTGCGCGATTTAACCCTCGCCTACGGGCCGATCGAGGTGCTGCGCAAGGTATCGCTGCGCATCGCGCCCGGCTCCACCACCTGCATTATCGGGCCGTCCGGCTCGGGCAAATCGACGCTGTTGCGCGGCATCAACCGCCTGCATGAGCCGAAGTCGGGCGACGTGCTGCTGGCGGGCAAATCGGTGCTGCGCGACAAGCCCGACGTGCTGCGGCTGCGCATCGGCATGGTGTTTCAGCATTTCAATCTGTTCCCGGATCACAGCGCGCTGGAGAACGTGGCGCTGGCACCCTGGAAAGTAAAAGGGCTGGCGAAAAGCCAGGCGATGGCGATCGCCCATCAGCGGCTGGACGAAGTGGGCTTAAGCCAGCGCGCCGATCACCGCCCGCGCGACCTCTCCGGCGGCCAGCAGCAGCGCGTCGCCATCGCCCGCGCGCTGGCGATGGACCCGGAGGTGATGCTGTTCGATGAGGCGACCTCGGCGCTCGATCCCGAGCTGGTCAAAGGGGTGCTGACGCTGATGGCGGATCTCTGCCGTCGCGGCATGACTATGGTGGTAGTCACGCATGAGATGGGCTTCGCCCGGCGGGTCGCCGATCAGGTGGTATTTATGGATGAGGGTGAAATTGTCGAAATTGGCCCGCCCGACGCGATTTTCGATCGCCCGCAGTCGCCGCGTTTACAACGTTTTCTTTCGGAGGTGCTTTAATGGCGCGTAAAACCCTGACAGGTCCTATTCGTACCGCGCTGGCGGGCTTCGGCATCGCCGGCCAGGTGTTCCACGCGCCGCTGCTGGCGCATAACCAACGCTTCCAGCTTGATGCGATCGTCACCCGCGACGCGGTGCGCGTTGAGTCGGCGCAGCAGCGCTACCCGCAGGCGCGCATCGTTGCCGACTGGGCCAGCCTGATGCAGCGGATCGACAGCGGCGAGCTGGCGATCGATCTGATCATATTGGCGACGCCGCCGGGCCTGCATGCGCAGCAGGCGCGCGACGCCAGCGCGCGCGGCATTCATCTGGTGGTGGATAAACCTTTCGCCGCCGACGCCGCAGAGGCGGAACGGATGATCGCCGACGCGGAGCAGGCCGGGACGCTGCTCACCCTATTTCACAACCGCCGCTGGGACGGCGATTTTCTCACCCTGAAGCGTCTGCTGGCCGAAGAGGCGTTGGGCGAGGTGCGCACTTTTGAATCGCGCTTCGAATGGTGGCGGCCGGAAGGCTTTGGCAACTGGCGCGACCGCGTCACCCTGGCGGAAGGCGGCGGCCTGCTGCTCGATCTCGGCAGCCATCTGATCGATCAGGCGATCCAGCTGTTCGGCCCGGTGCGCGAGGCGTCGGCGGAGCTGATGCGTTACTCCCCCGCCGCGCTTTCCGACAGCGACGAAGCCAGCTTCGTTTCGCTGCTGCATGAGAACGGCGTGCGTTCGCGCCTCTGGATGAACGGCATGGCGGCGCGTCCGGCGCCGCGCTTCCATCTGCTCGGCAGCCGCGCCGCCTACACCAGCTGGGGACTGGATAACCAGGAGTCCTCGCTGGCGGCGGGCATGCGCCCGGACGACGCGGCTTATGGCGTTACGCCCGACGCGCAGTGGGGCGCGCTCGGCCAGGGCGATGAGATGCGCGCCGTGGCCGCCGAGCACGGCGACTATCCCGCCTTTTATCAGCAGTTAGCCCGTGCGTTGCTGGAGGGCGACGCGCCGCCGGTCGACGCCCGCGAAGCGCTGGCCGTACTGCGCCTGATTAACGATCTTCATGCGCGCTTTCCCGTGCGCCACGCCTGAACGGCGTTCCCTTTCCCCTGACTGCAAGGAAAAGAATGATGTCTGTAAAAGCTGAAAGCAAAACGGTTGTGGTAGTTGGCGGCGGCGTGCTGGGCGTTTCCACGGCGTTGCATCTGGCGAAGCTGGGGGCGACGGTGACGCTGGTGACCGAGGCGGAACTCTGCTCCGGCGCTTCCGGCCGTTCGCTGTCATGGCTTAACTCCGCCGGCGAGCGTTCGCTGGAGTATCACGCGCTGCGCATGGCGGGCGTTGACCGCTACCGCACGCTGTTCGCCCAGGATCCGACGCGCGACTGGCTGCGCTTCGACGGCGGCCTGTTCTGGCCCGACGACGACGTGGCGGGTACGCACGCGCGTCACGCCTATGAAAAGGCGCACGGCTACGACTCGCAGCTAATCGATCCACAGAACGTGGCCGCAGCGGATGCGCAGGTTAACGCGCAGGCGATGGCGGAGACGGCGATCTTCAACCCCGGAGAAGGCTGGGTCAGCCTGCCGCATCTGATTGCCTTTCTGGCGCAGCAACTGCGCGCGCTGGCGGTAAAAATCGTCGAACATGCCGGTAAAGCCAGCGTACTCACCGAAGGCCAGCGCGCCTGCGGCATTCGCAGCGAGAAGGCGGGCGACTTCCGCGCCGACGCCGTGCTGGTGGCCTGCGGTCCCTGGACGCCGGATGTGGTGGCGCCGCTGGGCGTCGACATTCCCAACGGCTCGCCGGTATCGATGCTGGTCACCAGCAAACCTGGCGCCCACGGCCTGAAAGTGGTGATGAATACCCCGCGCGCCGCCGTCCGCCCGAACCCCGGTAGTACGCTGGCGGTCGACCATGACTGGTATGAAAAGGATATCGTGGGGCAGCCGGACGGCAGCTACGCCATCGCCGAGAGCGTGGTGCAGACGCTGATGCAGGAAGCGGGCAAGCTGCTCGCCGACGACCAACCGCTGGAGGCGCAAAGCTGGAAGCTGGGTCTGAAGCCAATCCCCGGCGATGGCAATCCGGTGCTGGGCGAACTGGAGAAGGTGCCGGGCTGCTTCGTCGCCTTTACCCACTCCGGCGCGACGCTGGCGCTGATCGTCGGCGAACTGCTGGCGGGCGAGATCGTCAGCGGCGAGAAACACCCGATGCTGGCGACCTTCCGCGCGGAACGCTTTGGCTAAGATTACGCGCCCGTCAGCGCGACGGGCGCGGCGTCACAGCGGCGCCAGCGTCAGCTTATCGCCCCACAGGGCGCGCTGTTTCGCCGAGAGGCGGCTGTCGGTGATCACCTGATCGATCGCCGACAGATCGCAGACGTGAGAGAGCGCGCGATAGCCGATTTTGCTGCTGTCCGCCAGCACCACGGTACGTCTGGCGGCGCGGATCATCGCCTGTTTGACCGGGATCTCCACGGTATTGATATTGGTCAGTCCGCGCTCGGGATGTACCCCCTCCGCGCCAAGGAACGCCCAGTCCACATGCATGCTGTCGATCTTATCGATAGTGTCCTGCCCCACCAGCGTATAGACGTTTTCCAGCATCAGGCCGCCGGTGACGTGCAGGGTAATGCCGGGATAGTGGCTAAGGGTGAAGGCGGTGTAGAGGTCGTTGGTCAGCACCGTCAGGTTTTTCTTCTCCTTCAGCGCCAGCGCCAGCTCAAACACGCTGGAGCCGTTATCGAGGATCAGCGACTGACCATCCTGCACCAGGCTGGCGGCATAGCGGGCAATCGCGCTCTTGGCCGTGCTGTTCATCTGGCGGCGAACGCTGTAGGGCGTATCGGCATGGCTGGAGGAGGCGACCGGCAGCAGGCCGCCGTGGGTGCGCATCACCTGCCCCTCTTTTTCCAGCCGCGACAGGTCGCGCCGAATGGTCGAACTGTCGACGCCGAAATGGGCCGAGAGTTCGCCGGCGTTCAGGTATCCCTTTTCCGTGATCATCGCCACGATCTGTTTACGTCGCTCCGCTGCGCTCACCGCATTATTTCCCTCTCATTGCACAAATTCGTGCGCATTTTGCCTTTTTTGCTGCACGCTGTCACCTTTTGCACCTTAAACCTTAACTAAAGTAGCGATCAACCGGGCAAGGTCATAAGATTTTCACATGAAAACGGGTATTGACTGCACGAAAGCGTGCAGGTTATGTTGATTAAAACATCAATACAGGACACTGTCATGACCACCCTGAGCGCGTATGAAAAAGATATTCTTCAACAGCCTGACGCGCTGAGCGAGCAGCTGAACTACGCCCTGCCCGCTGAGCTTTACGAACTGGAGCTACAGAGTTACGACCGCATCGTGCTGGCCGGCATGGGCTCGTCCGATTACGCCCTGATCCCAATTGAGCGCGCGCTGATCGCCCGCGGTCTGCCGGTATGGCGCATTGACGCAGGCCGCCTGCTCGATATGCCGAAGATGGTGACTCCCGATACGCTGCTGTGGATGACGTCGCAATCCGGCATGAGCGGCGAAGTGGTCAAGCTCCTTGACGTCATCGTCCGTCCGCGCACGCTGATCGGCGTCACTAACGACACCGGCAGCATCCTGGCGCGCCGCGCCGATATTCTAATGGAGCTGCGCAGCGGTGATGAAGCGACCGTTAGCGCCAAGAGCTATCTCAATACCCTGGTCGCCAGCTATCGCGTTCTCGCCGCGCTGACCGGCGAATCCGAGCAGCCGCTGCTGGATCGGCTGCATCAGCATGCCGATCTTGTGGCGGCTCGGGTTCAGCCGCTGCCGCTGCCGCAGACGATCGCGGATGACTTTTTCCGCCGTGCCAAACCGCGCCTGGTGATGGTCGGCATGGGCGCGGACGCGGCCACAGCGATGACCGGCGCGCTGATCACCAAAGAGTCGTCGAAGGTGAGCGCGGAAGGCTTTATCGGCGGCGAGTTCCGCCACGGGCCGATGGAGACCTCCGGCGCGGAGATGACCGCCCTGCTGTTCGGCGACGGCAGCGAGCCGACGCTGATTCAGCTGGCGACCGATCTTCAGGCCAACGGCACGCGCGTCATCAGCGTGGCGCCGACCGCCTACGCCGACAGCGAACTGCTGGAGACGCCGCAGGATGAGCTGATGCGCCTGATTATCGCCATGCTCTACGTGCAACAGCTGACGGTCACGCTGGCGCGCGGCAACGGCATGGTGCCGGGCCAGTTCCTCTACGGCCAAAAGATCACGGTTACGCTATGAGCCAGCCGAAGCGCCTACTGCGCGCCGGAATCGATATGGGCGGCACCGGCACGCGTCTGATCCTGCTGGAGGGTCTGCGCGAGGCGGCCGCCGTCACGCTGCCTACCGCCCATTTCGCCGCACTGCCGCAGGCGCAGCGCGCGTCGGCGCTGGCGGCGCA
>DENB01000073.1:9421-9636 GCA_002359495.1 Enterobacteriaceae bacterium UBA2655 | reverse complement strand
CGCCGCCAGCAGGGCGTTGCGTCCCGCCTCCGGGCAGGCGCCGGCGTGGGCGCCGACGCCGATGAACTCGACGTCGAGTTTGGTGGTCGCCAGAAAGCTGTCGCTGCCGCAGACGATCTCGCCAGCCGGCACGCCGGTGCCGAGATGAATCGCCGTGAAGAGATCGACGTCATCCACCACACCCGCTTCCACCATCGATTTCGCCCCGCGCACCC
>DENB01000073.1:0-9219 GCA_002359495.1 Enterobacteriaceae bacterium UBA2655 | reverse complement strand
CATTGAGGTCGAGCGCGTCCATATCGACGCGAAAGCCCATCACCGGGCCGGGACGCCCGGTTTCCAGCGTCGCGACGATGCCGCAGAAGCCGCCGGAGAAGTGCGGCAGCCACTGCGGCAGCGCGCCCTGCTCCAGCGCGCGCGCCTCCTGCGCCTTCAGCGTTTCCGCGTCGGGCAGCCCCATGCGCGCGTCGGCGTCGATCACTTCGCGTCCCAGCTTCAGGCTGTAGCCGAGCTGATGCAGCGCTTGCGCGACAAGCGTCGCGGTGCGGAACTCCAGCCAGCCCGATTCGGCGAACTGATGCAGATCGCGTCGCCAGGCCTGCAGCTGCGGCGCCAGCGCGCTGACATGATCGGAGAGAGTTTTCATAGGCGAAATCCTTGGTATTTTTTTGGGCAATGCGGCGAATCTACACAATGGCGCTGGCGCAGATAAGATGCGAATATCTTTCACCTGATAAACAACGGTTATCACCGGATACGTTATGCCAGCCAATATTAAGCTGCACCAGCTGCGGGCTTTCGTCGACGTGGCGCGCCAGGGCAGCATTCGCGCCGCCAGCCGCCTGACGGGACTTTCGCAGCCCGCGCTGAGTAAATCAATTCAGGAACTTGAACAGGTGCTGGGCGCGCGGCTATTCATCCGCCGCCAGCAGGGGGTGGCGCTCACCGACATCGGCGATAACTTTTTTCGTCATGCCAGCCTGGTGTTGGAAGAGCTGCGGGTGGCGCAGGAAGGGGTTCAGCAACGCCTCGAACTGGCGGGCGGGCGCGTCAATATCGGCGTCGGCAGCAGCGTGGCGCGCACCGTCATGCCGCAGGTTATCGATCAGTTCCATCGCGAATATCCGCAGGTGCGGGTGCGCATCGTCGAGGGCCAGCTGGTCTCGATGATCCATGAACTGCGTCAGGGCGAACTCGATTTCACCATCAACACCTACGATCAGCGCCATTTCGACCGCGAGCTGAGCTATGAGCAGCTGATGGAGCGCGAATACAAAGTGGTGGTGCGCAAAGGCCATCCCTGCGAAAAAGCGCGAACGCTCGCCGCACTTCAGCACTGCAACTGGACGATGCCTACGCCGAAAGGCAGCTATTATCGCCTGCTGCACGATCTGTTTTATGAACGCGGCCTGACCCCGACTGTCCCGGTGATTTGCGAAACTTTTATGGCCTGCACCGGCCTGGTGGCGCAGAGCGATTTCGTCAGCATTCTGTCGGTCGACGTGATTGCCGATCCGATCCTGAGCCGCCAGCTGGTGGCGCTGGAGCTGGATGAGCCGCTGCCGAAAGCGACCTTCTATCTGATCCAGCGCCGGGATACCACCATGACGCCGATGAGCGCCTGGATGGCGCAGCTGTTTCGCCGTTATTGTCAGAGCTGACGCCGGAGCAGGCCGGCTATCGACTACACTTTGGACGAGACAAGAAATTCACACAACCCATGTACGGAGGTGGAGATGCAAGTCAGTCCTTATCTGTTTTTATATGGCCGCTGTGAAGAGGCGATCGACTTTTACCTGGATGCGACGGAAGGCGAACTGCTGTTTAAGATGACCTTCGGCGATATGCCCGAGCAGGGCGAACAGGTCGGCGACGCGTCCGCCGCGCCGCTGCCGCCGGACAAAATCATGCATGCGCATCTGCGTATCGGCCAGGGCGAGATCATGATGAGCGACGGTAATACCGATCATCCGCCGGCCTCCCCGCATGCGGGTTATGCGGTGAGCCTGGCGACCACGGATGAAGCGCAGGGTAAAGCCTGGTTTGAAAAGCTGTCGGCGGGCGGCAAGGTCACGACGCCGTGGCAGAAAACCTTCTGGGCCGACGGGTTCGGCATGTTTATCGATAAGTTCGGCATTCCGTGGCGCATCAACGTGGTGAAACACCGCTGACAGCGCCGTTCGCGCGGCTTTCCCGGTGTAAGGAGAAGGCCGCGCGTTTCATCAGAAGTTGTAACCCACCACCAGGTAGTAACCCCAGCCGGTTGATTTCACTTCAAAAGGTCCGTTGCCGAAGTTCAGCTCGCGACCGTCAGCCCACTGGCCGCCGTTATGGAAGTAACGCGCCACGGCCGAGTAGTGCCAGTGATCGTAAGCCAGCGACAGAATATGGCTGGAAGCGATGGAGTTGCTGGTGCGCGATGTGCCCGCTTTTTCGTTGAGGTCGGAGCCCCAGTCAAAGTTAGTGAAGCCGACGTAGCTCAGCTTGCCGCCCCACAGCGAGGTAATCGGCACGAAGTATTTCACCTTGAAGCGATAGCCGTCCCAGCTGTCTTCGTTCGCCGCGCCGTAGTTTTCCCACTGGTATTTGGCATAGACGTTCAATGACAGACCGATGTCGCTGTGGGTATCGATGTCAGTGCCAAGACCCATATACCAGGTATTCTGGCGGTTGGCGCTGTTATGACCCATGTCGTAGATGTAGTTATTGGCGAAATACCACTCTTTGAACGGACCGAACGCCAGGCTGGTGCCGGTCAGCTTGTCGATGGAGAAGCGCGGCTCTATCTCCATGAACATCGGCGAACCGTGGTCGAAAATGCCGTTGGCGTTGCTGTTGCCGACGCCGAAGAAGTTGGTCAGATCGAGGTAGCCGTAAAAATCGAACCAGTCTTTATGGGCGAAGGCTTCATATTCCAGATAGACGTCGTTGTTAAACTGCGGTCCGAAACGGGTATGGGTGCTGCCAACGACGTTAACGCTCTGATGCCACCAGTCGGAAACGTACTGCGGCGCGCTGTCGGCCTGCACGGCGCCCGTGTAAGAGCCTGCCAGTAAGGCGCCTGCTATCAATGCTTTAAATTTCATTATTGTTAACCACATGCTTTCGACCGCATCCGTAAGCATGCAGTCAGAGTGAAGTAAATCCCAGCGGCTGGGGGGTAAATGTTTAACCGTGTTATCAGGGCCGGTTTTAAGCTCGCGTAGCGTGCCTGTATCAGGGCGATAGAAAATAGATTTTGATCACGTTTGTCAAAATGTGTTGCATTTCAATTCCGCGAATCTGTGATTGAGATCACAAAATAACCCTGTTGCGAACGGAACCAGGCAACCGTTTACGTTGTCTGGTTCGTCGCTGAAGCGGTTACGTTCAGGGAAGGGTAACGCGAGCCTGCAAACCGCAAATCTCGCCCTGAGGTCCTGAACGGTTGGAAAGGGAAACCTGCATACGGTGCTTTTGCGCCACCCCGCGCACGATAGCCAGCCCCAGCCCGCTGCCCTGCGTGCGCGCGTCGGGCGAACGGGTGAAACGGTCAAAGGCGCGATCGATAAAAGATTCGGACATGCCCGGCCCGTTATCGATAATATCGACCACTGTCTGCCCGCCGACGCGGTGCAGCAGCACATCCACCAGGCTCCCTTCCGGCGTATGCAGCATCGCGTTGCCGATCAGGTTGTCAAACAGGCTGCGCAGGTCGGAGCGGCTGGCCTGCAGCTGATAACGGGCGGTACCGTTGTAGCCGATGTCGATGCCGCGCTTATCCGCCAGCACCATCAGCTGCTCGATACTCTCTTTCAGCACCTCTTCCAGCTCGATATGCTCGTTTGCGGCGAGGGCCGAGCGATCCTCCTGGCGTGAGATATCCAGCAGCTGCGTCACCAGATGACGGGTGCGCGTCACTCCCGCCTCCAGCTGAGCGAACTGGCGGCTCGCCTCCCCCGGCTGGATATGCTGACGCAGGTTCTCCAGTTGCAACGTCACCGCCGTCACCGGCGTGCGCAGCTCGTGGGCGGCGTCCTCAAGAAACTGCCGCTGCGACGACCAGGCGGCGCGCAGCTTATCCAGCAACGCGTTATAGGCGTCGATCAGCGGCAAAATCTCATCGGGCAGGCCGTCGGGCGGCACGCTGTGCGGATGATGCGTCTCTTGCGCGGCGATATGGCGCGAGGCGGCGCGCAAATCGCGGGTGATTTTGCGCACCACCAGCCAGATCACCAGCAGCGACAGCGGCATCATCAGCAGTAGCGGAATAATGGCGGAAAGGGCGCGCTGCACCACCACCCTTTTCATATAGCCGATGTTGTGCAGCACCTGGATGGTTTTAATCGCGCTGCCCGGCTCGCCGGAACGGGTAAAGACCCGCCATTTGCAGTCATGGCAGTCGCCTGCGCTGACGTCATGCCAGCCTGCGTCGCGTTGCAGCGGCACCTGCAGCGCGGGCCACGAGCTGGCGCGCAAGTGGTTATCGCTGTCCCAAAGCTGCACCACATAGGCGCTTTTCATTTTATCGGCATGGGGCAGCAACGGCATCAGCGCGGGGATCTGTTTATTGGTCGCCCAGGCGTCGGCGATTTTCGACAGCTGATCGTCCTTCATGGTGCCGATCATATCGCCGTAGCAGCTAAAGAAATACCAGCTCACGCCGCCGATCATCACCAGATGGATCGCCAGCAGCGTGCATAACAGCTTGTTGCGCAAAGAGCGCATAAACAGCCAGGCTTTCATAGCGCCGGCACCCGCCAGCCCAAACCGCGCACGTTGCGGATCGCGTCGTTATCCAGCTTGCGCCGCATGCCGTGGATCAGCACGTCGACGGCGTTGCTCGTCACCTCTTCGCCCCAGCCGTAGATGCGGTTTTCCAGCTGCTCCCGCGAGAGGATGGCGCCCGGGCGCTCCAGCAGGGCGTAAAGCAGCGCGTATTCGCGCGCCGTCAGCTGTTCACGCTGCCCCTTATAGAGCACTTCGCGCGTCATCATATCCAGCTGAACGTCGCCGCTGCCGATCATGGAATCCGCCGCGCCGTGGCGACGTCGGGTTATAGCTCGCATACGCGCCAGCACCTCCTGCAAGTCAAAGGGTTTAAGCAAATAGTCGTCGGCGCCGCTGTCGAGTCCCTGCACGCGTTGCGCAACGGTGTCGCGCGCGGTCAGGATCAGCACCGGCGTCATGTCGCCGCGCCCCCGCGCCCGCCGCAGCACCTGCAGGCCGTCGTCGCGCGGCAGACCGAGATCGAGCAGCACGCAGGCGTAGCCGCCTTCGCTCCAGGCATTGGCGGCGAAAACCCCGTCCCGCACCCAGTCCACCGACCAGCCCGCGCCCTCCAGCGCCTGCTGCAAATTGGCGCCAATCATCTCATCATCTTCCACCAGCAATACGCGCATGATGATCTCCTTCAGAACGCTGTGCGCAGTGTAGCGCCGGAAAGTTAGCGCAGAATTACACCGATTTCGGCGTTGCTAATTCTGCGCTAATTTTTCGCTAATTAAGGGATAAATTTTCAGCGTTACAGTGGGCAATCTGGAAACCAGGCCGTATCAGGAGGAGCCCATGAATCAGCGCGAGTTTATTCAAAGTCTGTTGGAGTGGATTGAAAATAATTTAGGACAGGATCTGCATCTGGATGAGGTGGCGCGCCGTTCCGGCTACTCCCGCTGGCACCTGCAACGTCTGTTTCGCCAGCATACCGGCTTTTCGCTGGCGGAGTATATTCGCCAGCGGCGGCTGACGGAGTCGGCGCTGACGTTGCTCAACAGCGACGAGGCGATTTTGCAGGTGGCGATGCACTACGGCTTCGACACGCAGCAGGCCTATACGCGCACCTTCAAAAACTATTTCCGCATTACGCCGGGACAGCTGCGGCGGCAGCGGCGCGTCGAGGCGGATCGGCTGCTGTTTCCGCTGGCGTTCGCCAGCTAAGGCCGGACGCCGGGCGAAAAAAAGCAAAACCGCATAACGTCTCTTTTACCGCGCGTATCGCAGAGGAATCGCCTTTTTCGCTGCGGCGCGCTGCCTTTTATTCTGCTCCCGGCTTGGGCGGCGGGCTTCTGTGCTGCGCCGCGAGTTAGGACAAATCTGCCCTGCTCTCGATCCCCTGTTGCTTCCATGCTATTACCTTTTGTGGTTTCGCCTTTTCTCATACTTTTCAGGGAGCTTTGCATGAAGAAATTCGTTCTGTCCGCGCTGTTGTTGGCCTGCGGCTTCAGCAACGTCGCGCTGGCGCAGTCTGAGCTGCGCTTCGGCGTGGATCCGACTTTTCCGCCGTTTGAGTCGAAGGCGGCGGACGGCTCGCTGCAGGGCTTCGATATCGATATGGGCAACGCCATCTGCGCGCAGGCGAAGGTGAAATGCGTTTGGGTGCAGACCGGCTACGACGGCATTATCCCGGCGCTGAAGGCGCGTAAATTCGACGCCATTTTGTCAGCGATGGCGATGACGCCGAAGCGCCGCGAACAGGTCGCCTTCAGTGATATGCTCTACAACACGCCGAGCGCGCTGGTGACGAAAAAAGGCAGCAACCTGCAGCCGGACGTGGCGTCGCTGAAGGGGAAAACCGTGGGCGTCGCGCAGGGCACCACCCAGGAATCCTACGCCAAAGAGGTCTGGGCGACGCAGGGCGTGCAGGTCGTCTCCTATCCGAATCAGGATGAGATCTATCCCGATCTCGCCTCAGGCCGCGTCGACGGCACCCTGACCAGCGCGGCGGCGGCGGAGACCGGCTTTCTGAAAACCCCGCAGGGCCAGGCTTTCGCCATCAGCGGCAAAACGCTGTACGACAAAAAATATTTCGGCGAAGGGGTCGGCATCGGCCTGCGTCAGGACGATGCGGCGAACCTGAAGCTGATCAACGGGGCGCTGGCGGAGCTGCATAAAAACGGCACCTACGATCGGCTGGCGAAAAAATACTTCACCTTTAACGTCTATCAGAAGCTGGATCAAAAGTGATGCTGCCTGACTATCGCGCCCAGCGGGCGCGCTTTTTACAGGCGGCGGAACGCGCAGGCGCGCAGCTGCGCAGCTGGCGCCATCCCCTGCCGGGTCCGCACGGCGAAACGCTGCATACCGATGTCGCCCTGCTCGGCGATCCGGCGGCGGAAAAAGTGATGCTGATTATCTCCGGCACCCACGGCGTGGAGGGCTACTACGGCTCGGACAGCCAGATCGCCTGGCTTGAGACGGCGGAGGCGCGCGCCGTGCCGCCCGACTGCGCGCTGCTGCTGGTTCACCTGATCAATCCCTGGGGAACCGCGCACCTGCGCCGGGTCAACGAAGAGAATATCGATCTGAACCGCAACTTCATCGATTTTTCCCGCCCGGCTCCCGCCAGCCCGACCTACGACGCGATGCACACCTTTTATGTCGGCGATCGCGCTGCCGCCGACGCGCTGGAGAATCAGGGCTGGCCGGCGATCAAGCGTGTGGTGGAAGCGGGCCAGTACCGCGACGCGGACGGCATCTTTTTCGGCGGCAAGGCGGCCAGTTGGTCGCAGCTGACCCTCGGCGCGATTATCGACGCTTATCTGCGTCAGGCGAAAAGCGTGATTAGCTTTGATCTGCACACCGGCGCGGGCGCTTACGGCCACCCGATGCTGATGGCGATCGCGGAGCGTCCCTGGCGGGCGCTGGATCGGGCGCGCGCGCTGTTCGGCGAATGGCTGACGGTGCTGTTCACCGGCGCCGGGCGCGACAGCGAAACGGGCGTCACCGCCACCGCCACCGGCTACCTGTCGCAGTTTATGCATGACAGCCTGCCGGAGATCGAGCTGATCCAGCTGGTTATCGAATGCGGCACTCTGCCGGGCGAAGAGATGCACCGCCGGGTACGCGACGACCACTGGCTGCACCTTACGGGCGATCCCGCCAGCGAAGCGGGTCGGCGCATCAAGCAGGCGCTGGCGGCGGGCTTTTACCCTGAGGATCCCGACTGGCGCGCCGTGGTCGAGCTACGCACGCAGCAGATTTTCCGGCATGCCTGGCGGTCGCTGACCGCGACGGATTAAACGCGGCCGTAAAAGGTCATGCGCGCCGTTTCCGACAGCGCGACGCCCGGCTCGGCGTTGTAAGCCAGCACCACCAGCATACGCGTGATGTCGCCTTCGGTCGGCGTCACGCGATGCATGGCGTTGCGGCCGCGAAACAGCACCAGATCGCCAGGTTCGATCGCCAATCGTTCGGGCGCTCTTTTGCCGTCCAGCACCTCGGCCACGCCGTCAAAATTCATCTCGCCGGCGTCGGCGTCGCGCAGCGCTTTAACATATTCGAAGCGGCCGCCGCCCTGCGGTTTCTGGATCAGCAGCGTAATAGCGAACGATGAGTTGTCGAAATGCCAGCCCAGCTCCTGTCCGCTGCGCGCGTAGTGCAGGTTGATTGAAGAGAGCGAGTCGGCATAGGGGTAGAGCTGCCGCTCGTTCAGCACCTCGCAGAGAAAATCTTTAAACAGGTCGGCATTGTAAAGCGTGCGCAGCGGCGAGTCGGCGGGCACCTCTTCGTCAGTGATGCAGCCTTTGGAAGAGACGACGGCGCGATTGCGCGGGTGCTCCTCAGCGTAAGCCGCGTCCGGCTTCAGCAGGTAAACGTTATGCGCGCTGTTGGCGTAAAACGCCTGATGCTGATGACGCTCCCCCTCTTCGCGCACCGCGGCCAGCGCCTGCGACGTAAGAAAACCGCGCAGCACCAGCGCGCCGTCGCGATCGAGCCGCTCGCGGCACTGTTGGCGGTAAGCGGCCCGATCAAGCGGATGAGCATCCCATTGAATAATTTGTTCCAGCATGGTTTTCTGATTCTCTTGTTAGCAGGTAGCCCCCACTGTAGCGCGGCGCGGCTGGCGGGCCGTAACAATGAATTTTTAACCCCGACGTAAGGAGATTCTATGTCGCCACGGTTGCCGAGGCTGAACGCCATTCTGGCGTTCAAAACCGCGGCGGAGGCGGGCAGCCTGGCGAAGGCGGCGCTGGCGCTGGCGTTGACGCCCGCCGCCGTCAGCCAGCAGATTCGTCAGCTGGAACAGCAGCTCTCGACGCCGCTTTTCCTGCGCACGCAGCAGGGCGTGCAGCTGACCGAGGCGGGTAAAGCCTATCTGCGCTACGTCAGCGAGGCCTTCGATATTCTTCAGCTGGCGCAGCAGAGTCTGTTGGACGAAGTCGCCCCGCCGCGCCTGACGCTCTGGTCGCTGCCCGCGCTGGCCAGCAAATGGCTGACGCCTGCACTCACGCAGTGGCAACAGGCGCAGCCGGATATCGCGCTGGCAGTACACGGCACCCATGCCCACGTCGATTTTGCCGCCACGCCCGCCGATTTTGTTATCTGCTTTGGCGATCATCACTATCCTCAGCTGGAAAAAACGCTGCTGTTTCAGGATGATGTCATTCCGGTCGCCAGCCCGGCGCTCGCCGCGCGCTTCAACGACGCGCGGGATTTTCACCGCGCGCCGCTGATCCATCTCGACTGGGGCAACGAAGGGCGTTTTCTGCCCGCCTGGCGCGACTGGCTGCTGGCGCG
>DENB01000075.1 GCA_002359495.1 Enterobacteriaceae bacterium UBA2655 | reverse complement strand
AGCGGCGCGCGCCGGCGAGCAAGGGCGCGGATTCGCCGTGGTGGCCGCCGAGGTGCGCAGCCTGGCGCAGCGCTCCGCCAACTCCGCGCGCGAAATCAAAAAGCTAATCGAGGAGTCGGTCGCCAACATCGACGCCGGCAGCCAGCTGGTGGAGCAGGCGGGCCAGACCATGGATGAACTGATGCGCGGCGTCAGCAGCGTGACCACGCTGATGGGCGAGATCATGTCCGCCAGCCGTGAGCAGAGCATGGGAATCGAGCAGGTCAACGTGGCGATCAACCAGCTTGATAACACCACGCAGCAGAATGCGGCGCTGGTGGAGCAGGTCTCCGCCGCCGCCCATGCGATGGAGGAGCAGAGCGTGCAGCTGGAACAGGTGGTACACAGCTTTAAGCTGTAACCCACATTTTTTACTGGCGCGGCCCGCAGCGGTCGCGCTTTCTTCTTTTAACCTCCTCTTTACCCGCTTTCCCTGCTGGCTGCTACGCTTAACCAGAGCTTCTGCTTTAACAAAGCAAATTTTCGGCGTTATCTGTACCCGTCTGAACCGACCGTAAGGGAAACCGCACGGAACGTTATCTTTACCTGCGCCATTTTGCCGCCGTTAAACAGGAGATGGTGTAAAATGGATCAGATTTTTCTGAAGGAGTTGTCATGTCCGCCATTGAAGTTATCCTTGTCGACCACCTTGATCGTCCCACCGGTAAAATGGAAAAGCTGGAAGTGCATGAAAAGGGATTGCTGCATCGCGCCGTGACGGTTTACGTGTTTAATTCGCGCCATGAACTGCTGCTGCAGCGTCGCGCCAGTGGCAAATATCACTGCGGCGGCCTCTGGAGCAATACCTGCTGCGGGCACCCTTATCCGCAGGAGTCGACCCAGCATGCGGCGGAGCGCCGTCTGAATGAGGAGATGGGGCTGGCGTTGAGCCTGTCGCCGGTCTTCGAGCTGAGCTACAACCTGCCGCTCAGCAACGGACTCACCGAGCATGAGTACGGCCATGTCTTTTTCGCCATCAGCGATGCGCAGCCGGCGCTGAACCCGGAAGAGGCGGATGCGTGGTGTTATCGTTCGGTAAGCGAAATTCGTGAAGAGATGACGCAGGATCCGCAGCGTTTTACCCCCTGGTTTCTCTACACCTTCCCGCGCATTCCCGCTTTCCTGGACGCGTTCAGCCTGCCGGCCTGATTAACGGCGCGTCATCCCTGACGCGCCGCCGGTTTTAGCGGGAAAAATCTTCCGCATCCACATCGTAGCCCGACGGCTCCCAGCGAATCGCCAGCAGCGCCAGCAGGCCCGCCAGCGGCGCCAGCGCGAGCACCCAAAAGACCTGAGTATCGAGCGCGGCGGCCAGCACTGGAAAGGCGAAGAGCGAAACGGTGGAGCTGCCGCGCATCAGCGTCTGGTTAAAGCCGACGCCCACGCCGCGCAGCGAGGTGGGATAGCTGAGCGACGCGAAGGTCATAGTATGGGAACCGGGACCGAAGCCCTGCCCGAACAGGAACAGCGCCAGCATGGCGATCGCCAGCGCCGCCTCTTCGCCGCCCGCCGGACGACCGATCAGCGCCAGGCCGAGCAGCGCGACGCACTGACAGGCGTAGCCCGTCACCGACATTCTCCAGGCGCCGAGCTTCGGCACCAGACGCACCGCCAGCAGGCCGCCGACAAAGGCGAACAGCAGATTCAGCGCCAGCGAGACCAGAATGGTGGTCAGCATCGACTGGGCGAAAAAGCTGGAGATAATTACCGGCAGGCCGAAGGCCACGGCGTTGTAGGCAAAGGCGGAGGCGACGGAGGTAATGGTCGCCAGCAGCGTGCGGCGCAGATAGACGCCCTGCAACAGCGCGCCGTAGTTGCGCCAGCTGGCGCGGCGCGTCGGTTTCAGCTTGCTGAGGTCGGCGTCGGGCGCCACCTCCGCATTGATGTTGTACGAGCTGCGCAGGATCTCCGCCGCACCTTTCAAATTGCCCTGATTCGCCGCCCAGACCGGCGACTCGCTCATGTAGCGGCTGCGGATGGCGATAATCACCAGCGCCGGCACTGCGCCGAAGCCGAGGATCAGACGCCACAGCCAGTCGGTGTGGCTCTCCGGCAGCACCGCGTAGAGCAGCAGCACCAGCAGATAAGAGATGCTGATCGCCGCATACCAGGTGGGGCACCACATCGCCACGCTGGCCGCTTTGTTGCCTTGGCCGCGCAGTTTTGAAAACTCCGCCAGAAACGCCATCGCCACCGGCAGGTCGATGCCGACCCCCAGCCCCATCACGAAGCGGGCGCCGCCCAGCACATATTCGTTGGGCGCGAAGGCGCAGGCGAGGGCAGCCACCACGAAGAAGAACATATCGGCCATAAAGACCCGGTAGCGGCCGATCTTGTCGGTCAGGTAGCCGCCGACCAGCGCGCCCACAATGGCGCCGAAGGTGATCGCCGAGGCGACCAGCCCGGTGCCGGTGGGCGTCAGATTAAATTCCCGCGCCACGTCCTTCACGCCGAACGCGAGCGCGCCGAGATCGTAAGCGTCAAGAAAAACCCCGCCCAGCGCGATGGCGATCACCACGCGCGCATTGCTGCGCGCCTGGGTGCTGTTATTCACCAGGTTCGAGACGTCGGCGGCGCTGCGGATCCACTGCGTCTCCCCGGAAGGTCGGTTCCCTGCCTGCGCGACATGCGCGGAAGATGTTAAATCGGTCATGATGTTGTCGGTATTGTTGGTTTAGGTGGTTAATGAGAATAATCCGCACCGTCTTCCCCCTAAATTCCATTTTGTTATAACTCATAGCCTAATTCTCTGAGGAGACAGGCGCTTCTTTTCACGAATTGCAGAATCGATGCCGCGAGCGGAACGCATTGAGCTACGCTTTTAAACAGTGATGAAAAGAACAGTCAAAAAAGGAAAACACTATGGCAGTGGCTCGCTTGCGTTACGGTTTACTGGGGTTAGCGGCGCTTGCGCTTGCGGCAGGCACGGCTCAGGCCGCCGATCCGGTGCGCGTCGGATCGAAAATCGACACCGAAGGCTCGCTGTTGGGCAATATTATTTTGCAGGTGCTGGAGAAGCACGGCGTGAAAACCGTGAATAAAATCCAGCTCGGCAATACGCAGGTGGTGCGCGGCGCGATTCTCGCCGGCGAACTCGACATCTACCCGGAATATACCGGCAACGGCGCGTTTTTCTTCAACGACGAGAAAGATAAGGCCTGGAAAAACGCCGCGGCGGGCTACGACAAGGTCAAATCGCTGGATGCGCAGAAAAACCAGCTGGTCTGGCTGACGCCCGCGCCGGCGAACAATACCTGGACTATTGCGGTACGCAGCGACGTGGCTAAAAAGAACAACCTCGTCTCGCTGGCCGATCTCAGCGGCTATCTGCATAAAGGCGGCGATTTCAAACTGGCCGCCTCGGCGGAATTTATCGAGCGCAGCGATGCGCTGCCGGCCTTTGAAAAATCGTACGGCTTCAAGCTGACGCAGGATCAGCTGCTGTCGCTGGCGGGCGGCGACACGGCGGTCACCATCAAAGCCGCAGCGCAGCAAACCTCCGGCGTGAACGCGGCGATGGCTTACGGCACCGACGGCCCGCTGGCCGCGCTGGGGCTGGAAACCCTGAGCGATCCCAAAGGGGTGCAGCCGATCTATGCGCCGACCCCGGTGGTGCGCGCAGCGGTGCTAAAGCAATATCCCGATATCGGCCGCTGGCTGCAGCCAGTCTTCACCTCGCTGGACTCCAAAACCCTGCAGCAGCTGAACGCCCAGATCGCCGTTGAAGGTGCGGACGCTTCAAGCGTGGCGGCGAGCTGGCTGCAGCAGAAAAAATTGCTATAGCCTGAGCGGATCGATCACGGAATGATATTACGCCTTCGTTGCCACCATCCGGTGCCGCTGCTGCTGCTGGCGCTGCTGAGCCTGACGCTGAGCACGCTGCCGTTTCTGACTTACGCCGCCAATCGGCTGGTCTCCGGCCAGCCGCTGACGCTGTGGCAGATCGCACATGGCGGCCTGCTCTGGCTGCCGCTGGGGCTGCTCTGGCTGCTGGCCGTGCGCCGTCCCTCCGCCTCCTCCCACCTTTTTATGCTGCTGCTGGCGGAATTGCTGCTGGCGGGCATGATCTTTCTCGGCGGGCGGCACGCCGCCGCGCTGGCCGCCGAAGGAAGCCGCCTGGCGCGCACC
>DENB01000087.1 GCA_002359495.1 Enterobacteriaceae bacterium UBA2655 | reverse complement strand
GGGCCTGCGCGTTCCGCAGGATCTCTCCGTGGTCGGGTTTGACGATATCGAGCTGTCGCGTTACTGCGATCCGTCCTTAACCACCGTGGCGCAGCCGCGCTATGCGATAGGACGCGAAGCGATGCTGCTGTTGCTGGAGCAGCTGCAGGGCAGACGGGTGAACAACGGCTCGCGCCTGCTCGATTTCGAGCTGAAGATGCGCAGCAGCACGGCCGTTCCTTGCCGGCGCGAGAAATCCTGATGAATTCAGGACATTTTCAGCAAATTCTGAATGCGAACTCCGCTGGTCAAACTTCCGACCCTTAAGTAACATGGCGGACTCATTGCCGGGCGATCAGTAGCGGGATTCGACGTGCATTTGGCAGCATTTTTTTGAAGGGTATCGGAACGAGAGTGGCACAAAAAGACTATGTAGGCCGCGGGCGTTCAACAGGGACGCGTCGCAAAAAAAGTCATAGCCGGGGCAAAAAAAGCAAAGGTGGTTCGGGCACATCGAAGCTGATGATCGGACTGGCGGTTGCGGTACTGGTCACCTTTGCCGGTGGTTTATGGTTCCTTGCGCATCATAAAAAAGATGAAGCGCCGGTTATGCCGAATCATAAAGCCAACGGCAATGGTCTGCCGCCGAAGCCGGAAGAGCGCTGGAAATATATTAAAGAGCTGGAGAATCGTCAGATCACCGTGCCGACGCCGACCGAACCGTCCGCCGGCGGCGAAGTCCAGTCGCAAACGCAGTTGACCGACGAACAGCGCCAGCTGCTGGAGCAGATGCAGGCCGATATGCGCCAGCAGCCGACCCAGCTGAATGAAGTGCCGTGGAACGAGCAGACGCCGGCCCAGCGCCAGCAAACGTTGCAGCACCAACAGCAGCTGCAGCAGCAGAGCCGGTTGCAGCAGCAGGCTCGTCAGCAGCTGCAGGAGCAAACCACGCCGCCGCCGCGCCAGCAGGCGCCGCAGCAAACTACTCAGCAGCCGTCCCGTCAGTCGCAGCCTGCGCCGATCACGCGCGAGCCTGAGCGCCCGGCCGCCGCACCGAAGCCGGCGGAAACGGCAAAAGCGAAGCCCGCGGAGAAAGCGGCGCCTTCTCAGCGCTGGATGGTGCAGTGCGGCTCCTTTAAAGGCAGCGAGCAGGCGGAATCGGTGCGCGCCGCGCTGGCGTTCGAAGGTTTCGAAAGCCGTATCACCAGCGGCGGCGGCTGGAACCGCGTGGTGATCGGCCCTTATAAAGATCGCAGCAGCGCCGACAGCACGCTCAAGCGCCTGCGCGGCTCCGGCCACGCAAACTGCATTCCGCTCGCCCTCGGGGGTTGAAACCCGTCAATCCCGCCCCATATCAGGTTGCATGACGCTCCACGCCCTGCGCGTGGAGCCTTTTTTCCACTGCAACAAGGGGTCTGCCCGTGACAACAATAGTAAGCGTACGACGCAACGGCCAGGTAGTCATTGGCGGTGATGGCCAGGCAACGCTCGGCAACACCGTAATGAAAGGCAACGTTAAAAAAGTGCGTCGTCTTTACAATGACAAAGTAATTGCGGGTTTCGCTGGCGGCACCGCAGATGCCTTCACCTTATTTGAACTCTTCGAAAGCAAGCTGAACAAACATCAGGGGCATCTGGTGAAGGCCGCCGTCGAGCTGGCGAAAGACTGGCGCACCGATCGCATGCTGCGCCGTCTGGAAGCGCTGCTGGCCGTGGCCGACGAAACCGCCTCGCTGATTATCAGCGGCAATGGTGATGTGATTCAGCCGGAAAACGATCTGATCGCCATCGGCTCCGGCGGGCCTTTCGCCCAAGCCGCGGCCCGCGCCCTGTTGGAAAATACCGAATTAGGCGCGCGTGAGATTGTTGAGAAGGCGCTGGATATCGCGGGTGATATCTGCATCTACACCAACCATAATATCAATATCGAAGAATTACCCTCCACCAGGGCATAAGGATTTTGAACATGTCTGAGATGACTCCACGCGAAATCGTCAGTGAACTGAACCGGTTTATTATTGGCCAGGACGGCGCCAAGCGCGCGGTGGCGATCGCCCTGCGCAACCGCTGGCGCCGTATGCAGCTGAACGAAGAGCTGCGTCATGAAGTGACGCCGAAAAACATCCTGATGATCGGCCCGACCGGTGTGGGTAAAACCGAAATCGCCCGCCGTCTGGCGAAGCTGGCCAATGCGCCGTTCATCAAAGTCGAAGCGACCAAATTCACCGAAGTCGGCTATGTTGGGAAAGAAGTGGATTCTATCATCCGCGATCTTACCGATGCGGCGGTGAAAATGGTGCGTATGCAGTCCATCGAGAAGAACAAATTCCGCGCGGAAGAGATGGCGGAAGAGCGCATTCTCGACGCGCTGATCCCGCCGGCGAAAAATAACTGGGGCCAGCCGGAACAGAGCGCCGAACCTTCCGCGGCCCGCCAGAGCTTCCGCAAAAAGCTGCGCGAAGGCCAGCTGGATGACAAAGAGATTGAGATTAATCTCGCGGCCGCGCCGATGGGCGTAGAGATTATGGCGCCTCCCGGCATGGAAGAGATGACCAGCCAGCTGCAGTCGATGTTCCAGAACCTGGGCGGCCAGAAGCAGAAACCGCGCAAGCTGAAGATCAAAGAAGCAATGAAGCTGTTGATCGAAGAGGAAGCGGCCAAGCTGATCAACCCGGAAGAGCTGAAGCAGGAAGCGATCGACGCGGTCGAACAGCACGGCATCGTGTTTATCGACGAGATCGACAAAATCTGTAAGCGCGGCGGTCAGTCCTCCGGCCCGGACGTATCGCGCGAAGGCGTCCAGCGCGACCTGCTGCCGCTGGTGGAGGGTTGTACGGTTTCGACCAAACATGGCATGGTGAAAACCGACCACATTCTGTTTATCGCCTCCGGTGCCTTCCAGATCGCCAGCCCGGCCGACCTGATCCCGGAATTGCAGGGCCGTCTGCCGATTCGCGTCGAGCTGCAGGCGCTGACGGTTAACGACTTCGAGCGTATCCTCACCGAGCCGAACGCCTCCGTAACCGTGCAGTACAAAGCGCTGATGGCGACCGAAGGAGTCAACGTCGAGTTTACCGACGACGGCATCCGCCGCATCGCGGAAGCGGCCTGGCAGGTGAATGAAACCACGGAAAATATCGGCGCGCGTCGTCTGCATACCGTGCTGGAACGTCTGATGGAGGATATCTCCTACGACGCCAGCGATCGCGACGGTGAATCGATCACCATCGACGCCGCTTATGTTGGTCAGCATCTGGATGAGCTGGTGGCTGACGAAGATCTCAGCCGCTTTATTCTGTAAGACGCCTGACGTTAACAAGCCCAGCCGACCGGTTGGGCTTTTTTATGTCCGTAAAACGCGGCCAGCGTAAAATGCGCGATTTCGAACTTTTTTGAGCTTTTTCCGGGCCTGAAGGTTAACGCGCCGCCTGCGCAGTCGGGTTAAAAACGCGGGATGTCCCTGACGCATCGTGCTTTTTATCCGCTGATGGTTTTGCCAACAATCCGCAGAAAGCGATATACTTACCGCTCCTGTGGCAAACAGATGAAACTCCTATGAAATACGATACCTCTGAACTCTGCGACATCTACCATGAAGAAGTGAACGTTGTTGAACCGCTTTTTTCGAACTTTGGTGGTCGCACCTCATTTGGTGGGCAGATTACCACAGTGAAATGCTTTGAAGACAACGGGCTGCTTTACGATCTGCTGGAAGAGAACGGGCGGGGTCGCGTGTTGTTGGTCGACGGCGGCGGCTCGGTACGGCGCGCGCTGGTGGATGCGCAGCTGGCGCGTCTGGCGGAGCAGAACGAGTGGGAAGGCATCGTGGTTTACGGCTCGGTGCGCCAGGTGGACGAACTGGAAGAGCTGGAGATCGGCATTCAGGCCATTGCCGCCATCCCGGCAGGCGCGGCGGGCGAAGGCATCGGCGAAAGCGACGTGCGCGTTAACTTCGGCGGCGTCACCTTTTTCTCAGGCGATCATCTCTACGCCGACAATACCGGCATTATCCTGTCGGAAGATCCGTTCGATTTAGAATAAACCGCAGAAAAGCAAACGGGTGTCAGCGCACCCGTTTTAGCTCGTGTCAGAGGATTACACCTCTTCCATTTTTCCCAGCAGTGCCCGCAGGCGCTCCTGCCACACATGCTGTTCTTCTTTCAGCTGCTGGTTTTCGCGCACCAAAGATTCCTGATTGCCCGCAGACTGCTGCGCTTCGTTTTTCAGGTTATTGTTCTGCTCTTTAAGCTCTTCGATTTCCATCTGTAACAGCGTGATGGTATCAATCGCCTGCTGTACCTTTGCTTCCAGTTTCTCGAATACTTCAAATGACATCTTTCTGACCTCTCCTAAATCCCGCAAGGCGTTGATGATGCCGGCCCCGCTCAGGGCATCCTGTTAATTCTGCGGCCGACAACGTTTTCCCGATTGTATGTAGCCTCTTCCTGCAAGTCCAGCAGCGCAAGGCCAGTACGCGTAGACTGTAACACTTTTCAGCCTGGGTCTGAAAAACCACGTCCCGACAGCAGCAGGATTTTTGCTTTTGCCGTAAAAATGAAAGCCCCCGCGCGCCATGATGTTTTAAGAAAGCCAAAAGACGCGGAAACGCTCATTTTTATGACACAGCACACATATTTCAATTTCGCTATTTCTCGTTTATGTTCGTTAACGATAAATTCACAACAGCCCTACAATAAAGCTGGGTGGCTCATGGAATGAGAACAACAATTGAAAAAATTTAACCTCGCTTCAGGAATACCATTATGAGTCAAACAACAAGCACGCTTAAAGGTCAGTGCATTGCCGAATTTCTTGGCACCGGGTTGATTATCTTTTTTGGCGCGGGCTGTGTCGCCGCGCTGAAACTGGCCGGCGCCAGTTTTGGGCAGTGGGAAATTTGCATCATCTGGGGTTTAGCGGTTTCGATGGCGGCCTACATGACCGCCGGCGTCTCGGGCGCGCATCTTAATCCTGCCGTTACCGTCGCGCTTTGCCTGTTCGCCAGCTTTGACGGTCGTAGAGTGCTGCCTTATATCGTTGCGCAGGTTGCCGGCGCGTTCTGCGCCGCTGCGCTGGTTTACGGTCTCTACTACAACCTGTTCCTGGATTACGAGCAGAGTCACCAGATGGTGCGCGGCAGCGTCGAAAGCCTCGATCTTGCCGGGATTTTTTCAACCTATCCGAACCCGCATATCGGCGTAGGCCAGGCGTTTTTGGTTGAGATGGTGATCACCGCCGTGTTGATGGGCGTTATCATGGCGCTGACCGATGACGGCAACGGCATTCCGCGCGGCCCGCTGGCGCCGCTGCTGATTGGTCTGCTGGTGGCGATTATCGGCGGCGCGATGGGTCCGCTTACCGGCTTCGCCCTGAACCCGGCGCGTGATTTCGGACCGAAGATCTTCGCCTGGCTGGCTGGCTGGGGTAACGTGGCCTTTACCGGCGCTCGTGATATCCCTTATTTTCTGGTACCTATTTTCGGCCCGCTGGTGGGCGCCTGCCTGGGCGCTTTTGGTTATCGTGCTCTGATCGGGCGTCATCTGCCAGTCAATCTGCCAGCCGTAGCCAACGATAAAGCAGAACAACCGGTCGCGCGTACTGAACAGCGTAAAGCCTAAGCCTTCACCTTTCATCATCAGGAATGCATTTATGACTACTACTGATAAAAAATATATTGTCGCGCTCGATCAGGGCACTACCAGCTCCCGCGCCGTTGTGCTGGACCATGACGCCAACATCGTGGCGGTTTCCCAGCGCGAATTTACCCAGATCTATCCGAAGGCAGGCTGGGTCGAACATGACCCGATGGATATCTGGGCTTCGCAAAGCTCCACGCTGGTGGAAGTGCTGGCGCACGCCGATATCCGCTCCGATCAGATCGCCGCTCTCGGCATTACCAACCAGCGCGAAACCGCCATCGTCTGGGATAAAGAGACCGGCAAACCCATTTATAACGCTATCGTCTGGCAGGATCCCCGCACCGCCGACTACTGCGCCAAACTCAAGAAAGAGGGGCTGGAAGAGTATATTCAGCACACCACCGGCCTGGTGATTAACCCCTACTTCTCCGGCACCAAGGTGAAGTGGATTCTGGACCACGTCGAAGGCGCGCGTGAACGCGCCCGCCGCGGCGAACTGCTGTTCGGTACGGTAGATACCTGGCTGGTCTGGAAAATGACCCAAGGACGCGTGCATATCACCGATTACACCAACGCCTCGCGCACCATGATGTTCAACATTCATAAGCTGGAATGGGATCAGCGCATGCTGGATATCCTCGACATTCCGCGCGAAATGCTGCCGGAGGTGAAATCGTCCTCGGAGATTTACGGACAGACCAACATCGGCGGCAAAGGCGGCACGCGTATTCCTATCGCCGGCATCGCGGGCGACCAGCAGGCGGCGCTCTACGGCCAGCTTTGCGTTCAGCCGGGCATGGCGAAAAATACCTACGGCACCGGCTGCTTTATGCTGATGAATACCGGCACCGAGGCGGTGACTTCGACGCACGGCCTGCTGACGACTATCGCCTGCGGACCGCGCGGCGAAGTGAACTACGCGCTGGAAGGTGCGGTGTTTATCGGCGGCGCCTCCATTCAGTGGCTGCGCGACGAGATGAAGCTGATCAGCGACTCCACCGATTCTGAATACTTCGCGCTGAAAGTGAAAGACACCAACGGCGTTTACATGGTGCCAGCCTTTACCGGCCTCGGCGCGCCTTACTGGGATCCCTATGCGCGCGGCGCTATTTTCGGCCTGACGCGCGGCGCCAACGCCAATCATATTATTCGCGCGACGCTGGAGTCGATCGCCTACCAGACGCGCGACGTGCTGGAAGCGATGCAGAACGACGCGAATACGCGCCTGCAAGCGCTGCGCGTGGATGGCGGCGCCGTCGCGAACAACTTCCTGATGCAGTTCCAGTCCGACATTCTCGGCACGCGCGTCGAGCGCCCGGAAGTGCGTGAAGTCACCGCGCTGGGCTCCGCCTATCTGGCCGGTCTGGCGGTGGGCTTCTGGAAAGATCTTGAAGAGGTACGCGCCAAGTCGGTAGTGGAGCGCGAATTCCGCCCGAGCATTGAAACCACCGAACGTAACTACCGTTACGCCGGCTGGAAAAAAGCGGTCGCCCGCGCGCAGTCGTGGGAAGATCACGAAGAGTAACGTCCCCTCGCCTGCGGCGACCTCGTCGCGGGCGTTTCCCCCTCCCCTTTTTTCTCGTGCTACACTGCCTGCCTGTTTTTTGTCAGGTGCATGCCATGAAACGAGAACTTGCCATAGAATTTTCCCGCGTAACCGAAGCCGCCGCGCTAGCGGGCTATAACTGGCTGGGACGCGGCGATAAGAACGCCGCCGACGGCGCAGCCGTCAACGCCATGCGGATCATGTTAAACAACGTCGATATCGACGGTCGGATTGTGATTGGCGAAGGCGAGATCGATGAAGCGCCGATGCTCTATATCGGCGAAAAGGTCGGGACCGGCAACGGCGACACCGTTGATATCGCTGTCGATCCTATCGAAGGCACGCGGATGACCGCCATGGGCCAGGCGAACGCGCTGGCGGTGCTGGCGGTAGGCGACGAAGGCAGCTTTCTGCATGCGCCGGATATGTACATGGAAAAGCTGATCGTCGGACCAGGCGCCCGAGGCCATATCGATCTGGCTCTGCCGCTGGAGGAGAACCTGCGCAACGTGGCCGCCGCGCTGGACAAGCCGCTCTCCCGGCTTACCGTCACCATTCTGGCTAAGCCGCGCCATGATGCGGTCATCGCCCGCCTGCAACGGCTCGGCGTGCGCGTTTTCGCCGTACCGGACGGCGATGTGGCCGCCTCGATTCTGACCTGTATGCCGGACAGCGAGGTCGATGTGCTGTACGGCATCGGCGGCGCGCCGGAAGGCGTGGTGTCAGCGGCGGTTATCCGCGCGCTGGACGGCGATATGCAGGGACGTCTGCTGGCGCGTCACAGCGTGAAAGGCGAGAGCGACGAGAACCGCCGCATCGGCGAACAGGAGCTGCAGCGCTGCGTGCAGATGGGCATCGAGGCGAATCGCGTCCTGACGCTGGCGGAGATGGCGCGCAACGATAATGTGATATTCGCCGCGACCGGCATCACCAGCGGCGATCTGCTGAAAGGCATTACGCGTCAGGGCAATATCGCCACCAGCGAAACGCTGCTGATCCGCGGAAAATCGCGCACCATTCGCCGCATTCAGTCAATTCACTATCTCGACCGCAAAGATGCGAAGCTGCATCCTTTTATTCTGTAACCGCCTGGCTGCCGCTTTCCGGTCGACGTGAAAGCGGCCACCAGCAGAGCAGCATCAACAGCGCGGTAATAAACATCAGCATGCCGAGGCTGAACTGGTCGCGCTGCGGCAGCATGGCAGAGAGCCAGGCGACCAGCCCGGAGCCCAGATTCTGCAAGCCGCCGATCAGCGCGCCGGCGCTGCCCGCCACCCAGGCGTAAGGCTCCATCGCCCCGGAGGTCGCCAGCGGAAACAGCATGCCGGCGCCGAAGAAAAACAGCGCCGCCGGCGCCAGCAGCGTCCAGATATTCATTACGCCGAACCAGGCCGGGATCCACATCATCACCCCGGCCAGCAGACAGCTGTTGACGCCATACCACATCAGGCTGTGCCAGGATTTATAGTCGCGTCCGGCAAACCAGGCGCCGAAAAATGCCGCCGGAATCGGCAGGATAAACAAGATGCTGACCGTAAACGCGTCCAGCCCCAGCACGCCGCCCAGCAATACGCCGCAGCTCGCTTCGAATACCGCGATGCCCGCCAGCGCGCCGATCAGCAGCAGCAGATAGCGCATAAAATTGCCGTCGCTGATCAGTGTCGCGTAGCGGGATAAAAATGGCTTCACCTCCGAACTCTGCGGCCGGGTTTCCGGCAGGCCGCGCGCGATCGCCGTGGTCACCGCCAGACAGAGCAGCAGCAGAAAGGCGAAACAGGCGTGCCAGCCGAACAGGCGCGTCAGCAGCGCGCCGATCACCGGCGCCAGCAGCGGACTGACCAGAATGCCCATATTCAACAGGCTGTTAGCCTGACGCAGCGCGGCGCCGGCGTAGAGATCGCGCGGCATGGTGCGCGCCATCACACCCGCGACGCCGGTTCCCAGGCCCTGAATGGCGCTGGCCAGCACCAGCAGGTCGATGCCGTGCGCGAACATCGCCATCAACGCGCCTGTGCTGAATATTCCCATGCCGGCGAGGATCACCGGACGGCGCCCTACGCTGTCTGACAGCGGGCCGTAAATCAGCTGCGAGCCGCCATAAGTCATTAAGTAAGCCGCCATCACGCGCTGCATCACGCCGTCGCGCACGTTGAACGCTTCAGCCATGCTGGCCATCGCCGGGACGTAGATGGTTTGCGCCATCTGCCCGACCGCCACCAGCACAATCAGCATCACCAGCAGATACCGGTTTTCCAGTTTATTGATCATCGATTATCGGAACGTCTTTCTGTAGAGAGTGAAAAAGGCAACAGCAAAACGGGCCGCCGCACGGTAACGGCGCAAAAAATATCAGGAATCAGTGACAAAGCGAGGGGCGACGACAAAGCGATACACCGTCTGTCGTCAAGTTTTTACGCCAGGCTTGTAAAGGCAGCGCTACAGGCCCAGGCTTGAGGTTGAGCGAGCAAGTTTGTCGATTAGAGCCTTTATCCGGCACCGCGCTGGAAAAAGCGTGCGGCTATGACGAAGATAGCAACAAGCCTGACAAAACAGCAATGGAGGAAAAAGGCATGGCAGAGTGGGTCAATGCGCAGGTAAAAGAGGTGAAAAACTGGACCGACGCCCTGTTCAGCCTGCGGGTTCAGGCGCCGATCGCACCTTTTATCGCCGGTCAGTTCGCTAAGCTGGCGCTCGAAATCGACGGCGAACGCGTGCAGCGCGCCTACTCCTACGTTAACGCGCCCCACGACGAGAACCTGGAGTTTTATCTGGTGACCGTGCCGGAAGGCAAGCTCAGCCCGCATCTGATGGCGTTGCGCCCCGGCGATTCGGTGATGGTGACCAAAGAGGCGTCCGGTTTTTTCGTGCTGGATGAGGTGCCTGATTGCAAAACGCTGTGGATGCTGGCGACCGGCACCGCTATCGGCCCCTATCTTTCCATTCTGCAACAGGGCGAAGGGCTGGATCGCTTCGACAACATCGTGCTGGTGCACGCCGCGCGCTATGCAGCCGATCTCAGCTACCTGCCGCTGATGCAGCAGCTCCAGCAAATTTACAACGGCAAACTGCATATCCAGACGGTGGTCAGCCGCGAAGAGATCGCCGGTTCGCTGACCGGGCGTATTCCGGCGCTGATCGACAGCGGCGAGCTGGAACGCGCGACAGGCTTAACCATGGATGCCGATAGCAGCCACATTATGCTGTGCGGCAATCCGCAGATGGTGCGCGATACCCAGCAGCTGCTGAAAGAGACGCGGGAGATGCGTAAGCACCTGAAACGCAAGCCGGGACATATCACCAGTGAGCACTACTGGTAAGCCGCGCGCCGACAGCGCCCTTATCAAACATCATCGCCCTTGCCGCAACGCCATATAAAGATTCATAAAAAATCCTCTGCGGTACTTTTGACTTTAGCGGGTAAATGCCGTTCTAATTTAACGTTAAGTTAACTGGTTAGGGCCGATGAAATGAAGAATTTGCCAGGCGCGCTGCTGTTGAGCCTTACGCTGAGTACGCCGGCGCTGGCTGCCGATCCGCCGCTGCAGCCTCAGCCGCAGGATCGCGTCGAACACATGCCAGCCGCGCCGTATCTGCTGGCAGGCGCGCCGACCTTCGATATGACGATTGGTCAGTTTCGCGAAAAATATAACGGCGCTAATCCCGATCTGCCGTTGCAGGAATATCGCGCCATCGATAACCGGGATGAAAAAAGCAATCTGACGCGCGCCGCCAGTAAAATCAACGAGACGCTCTATGCCTCCACGGCACTGGAGCAAGGCACCGGGAAAATCAAAACTTTACAGATTACCTGGCTGCCGCTGCCCGGCCCTGACGAGGCGGCATCGCAGGCGCGGGCGCTGGCCTATATGACGGCGCTGCTGCGCTTCTTTTCTCCCGGCATGACGCCGGAAAAGGGGCGCGAGAAGCTGGATGAATTGCTGAACGCCGGCAAGGGCGCGCGTTATTTCGCGCAGACGGAAGGCGCGCTGCGCTTTGTGGTGGCGGACAACGGCGAGAAAGGGCTGACCTTCGCCATTGAGCCGATTAAGCTGACGATGGCCGTACCCTGAGGCGACGTCAAAAGTGACGAAAAGCAAAGCTATCGATACATTTGATCTCTATACTGTCTGGCAGACAACCCTGCCTGCGGGCAGGGCTATTTAACGAATCGCGTACGCGGAGGATATGATGCGACATCCATTAGTTATGGGTAACTGGAAGCTGAATGGCAGCAAGCACATGACGGGCGAACTGATCGACGGTCTGCGCAAAGAACTGGCCGGTGTGGACGGCTGCGGCGTGGCTATTGCGCCGCCGGTGATGTACCTCGATCAGGCGAAGCATGCTATTTCCGGTAGCCATATCGCTCTGGGCGCGCAGAACGTAGACGTTAATCTTTCCGGCGCCTTTACCGGCGAAGTCTCCGCTGAGATGCTGAAAGATATCGGCGCGAAATACATTATCATCGGCCACTCCGAGCGTCGTACTTACCATAAAGAGAGCGACGAATTCATCGCGAAGAAATTCGCCGTGCTGAAAGCGGCGGGCCTGGTGCCGGTTCTTTGCATCGGCGAAACCGAAGCGGAGAATGAAGCGGGCAAAACGGAAGAAGTTTGCGCACGTCAGATCGACGCGGTGCTGGAAAGCCAGGGCGCAGAAGCCTTTAAAGACGTGGTGATCGCTTATGAGCCGGTCTGGGCTATCGGCACCGGCAAATCCGCTACGCCGTCGCAGGCGCAGGCGGTGCATAAGTTCATCCGCGAGCATATCGCGAAGAAAGATGCGGCGATCGCCGAGCAGGTAATCATTCAGTATGGCGGCTCCGTCAACGATAAGAACGCGGCTGAACTCTTTACCCAGCCCGATATCGACGGCGCGCTGGTCGGCGGCGCCTCGCTGAAAGCCGATGCCTTTGCGGTCATCGTGAAAGCCGCGGCGGCAGCGAAAAAAGCCTGATTCATTCAGTGCGGATAAGGCGGCCAGGGAGCCGCCTTTTTTTATGCGGCTAGAGAATTTTGCAGCTGTGATCCTGCAGCTCTTCCGCCGATCCCCGGTTCAGCTTCAGCCAGTTGCGTTCAATCGCCATCAGCACCAGTTTTCCATCCGGCAGCGCGGCCAGCGCCAGGCCATATTTTCCCATCTCATTGCGGGCGACAGGCACTTCCGTCGCCAGGCGGATAAACGCGCCGCGCTGCGCCAGCTCGGCGGGCGTTAAAGCGCGCATCAGATAACGGTGGTTGCGTAAGCGCTCCGCGCGCCAGTGGTCGTCCAGCAGCGGCGCAAGCCTGTTCAGCTGCTGGCGCACATCCGGCCGCAGGCAGGAGATGTGGATATGCAGCTGATTCTGCGTGCGCCCATATTCTGAGTTCACCGCCAGCGACAGGGCGGCGTCATCAATGGGCGCGCCGCGCTTTTGCGCCAGCAGGGCGCGTTCGCGCCAGGCGGCGGCGAACAGGTTCGGCGTGGCGGGATTAAGCACCGTCGGGCTCTCAATGCCGGTGACTTTCGCGATCGGCATCAGCAGATACTGCAGCGGCCCGTTGATATCTTTTAACGTCACGTATCCCTGTGCGAAATTCACTTCCGCACAAGGCGCGGGTGCGCCCTTCTGCCGCATCGCCGGGACGCACTTTTCACTGATGATTTGCCAAAGGGCGTCGGAGTTTTTACGAAAGTGCGCCGCAGCGATAATCAGACCGATAATCACGGCAGCCAGCAACACGGCGATCAGGCTCGGGGTACGACCTCTTCCCTGCATAGCGCGCATCCTCTGTTTGTCAGATGCCTGAATGCTGGCCTGGACGCGAACGAAAGTCACGCGTTATCCTGCGCTGGCGCGCGGCGCCGCTGACAAAGAAAAACGGCCAGCATGACGGACAGGCTGGCCGTTAATGACGTTTAAACCCTGTTATTCAGGCTTCATGACCTGATCATAGGTGCCGCCATCGGCGAAGTGCGTTTTTTGCGCCTGCGTCCAGCCGCCGAACTTGTCATCAATGGTAAAGAGTTTCACCGGCGCGAAGGTGCTGGCGAATTTCTTCGCGACCTCCGCGTCGCGCGGACGATAGTAATTCTGCGCGGCGATGGTCTGCCCTTCCGGCGAATAGAGATATTTCAGGTACGCTTCCGCGACCTTGCGCGTGTCGCGCTCATCCACCACTTTGTCCACCAGCGAGACGGTGGGTTCGGCAAGAATCGATTCGCTCGGCGTCACGATGTCGAATTTATCTTTACCCAGCTTGTTCACCGCGAGGTAAGCTTCGTTCTCCCAGGCGATCAGCACGTCGCCAATGCCGCGCTCGACAAAGGTATTGGTCGCACCGCGCGCGCCGGAGTCCTGAACCTCGACGTTTTTGAACAGCGCTTTAACGAACGCCAGCGCTTTCGCCTGATCGCCGTTATTCTGATCCAGCGCGTAACCCCAAGCCGCCAGATAGTTCCAGCGCGCGCCGCCGGAGGTTTTCGGGTTCGGCGTAATCACGGCGACGCCGGGCTTAATCAGGTCATTCCAGTCATGAATGCCTTTCGGATTGCCTTTGCGCACCAGGAAAACGATGGTGGATGTATAGGGCGCGGAGTTATCCGGCAGGCGCTTCAGCCAGTTTTTATCGATACGGCCGCGCTCGGCGATAGCATCCACGTCTGACTGCAACGCCAGCGTCACGACGTCGGCGCGAATGCCATTGATCACGGATGTCGCCTGCTTGCCTGAGCCGCCATGGGATTGGCGAATCACCACATTGTCACCGGTTTCCTGCTTGTAGTGCGCGCTGAACGCTTTGTTATATTGTTCGTAGAGTTCACGCGTAGGGTCGTATGAGACGTTCAGCAACTGCAGATCTTTTGCCAGCACGCTGGTTGAAGCCAGTAACAGGGTGAAACCAATACTCCACTTATTCATTGCTCGCTCTCCCAAAGGTGTATAGGTGCAGCGTGACATAAAGTTATCTGAGGCTTAAAGAATTAAAAATAAGCCAATATAACTTAAATGAATAAATCAGCGGGATAAGCGGCGCGAAGTGGATTTCGCGCCAAAGGGAGTTATCAGTAAAGCTTTTTCGCCGTTTCCAACCAGTCGCGCTTGAAGGGGCGCTTCATGTTTTCAATGGCGTCAATAATATCGTGATGCACCATTTTCTCGTTCTGAACGCCGACGCAGCGGCCGCCGTAGCCCTGCAGCAGCAGCTCAATAGCATAGGCGCCCATGCGCGACGCCAGAATACGGTCATAGGCGCAAGGCGCGCCGCCGCGCTGAATATGGCCTAACACCGTCGAGCGGGTTTCGCGTTTGGTTTCCGTTTCGATATAACGCGCCAGCTCGTCGATATCGCAGATGTGCTCGGTGATCGCTACGATGGCATGTTTTTTCCCTTTCGCAATGCCCGCTTTAATTTCAGCGACCAGCTCTTCACGCGTATAAGGGAATTCCGGCAGTACGATAAATTCGCACCCGCCTGCGATGGCGGCCGCCAGCGTCAGGTCGCCGCAGTAGCGCCCCATCACTTCAACAATGGAGATGCGCTGGTGGGATGACGAGGTATCGCGCAGGCGGTCAATCGCTTCCACCACGGTTTCCAGCGCGGTGAAATAGCCGATAGTGTAATCCGTTCCGGCGACGTCGTTATCAATGGTGCCCGGCAAGCCGATGCAGGGGAAGCCCATCTCCGTCAGACGCTTGGCGCCCATATAAGAGCCGTCGCCGCCGATCACCACCAGCGCGTCGATGCCGCGCTTTTTCATATTTTCAATGGCGACCTGACGGATCTCTTCGTTGCGGAAATCCGGGAAACGCGCGGAGCCGAGGAAAGTGCCGCCGCGGTTAATCATGTCGGATACGCTATAACGGTCGAGGTTGATCATGCGATCTTCATACAGGCCCAGATAGCCGTCATAGATACCAAAAACTTCCAGCCCTTCACTTAGCGCAGAGCGCACAACTCCGCGGATGGCTGCGTTCATGCCCGGGGCGTCGCCGCCGCTGGTCAGTACACCGATTTTTCTGATCATGACAACCTCTGGATTGTTCAAACTATGGGTTAATCCTGCCTGCCGAACATCGCATAAGCCAGCATTGCGATAAACACGACATAAGATGGCAGATAGTATATCAAAGCGCCGTTGCTGAATTGATTCAGGTCAGACAAGTTTTCGCTAAATTTTTTCGCCTTTTTAACGCTGCGTCGCGTTTACCTCGCCGCCGAGGGTTTCTTCCGCTTCGACATGATGAAAGCGGCGCTGTTCAGCTTCTACGACGGAACAGGGATCCTGATGGATAATGACATCGGAACCGGGAAAGCGGTGTCGCAGGGCCTGTTCTACCTGATCGGCGACCTGATGCGCCTGAACCAGAGGCAGCTGATCGTCCAGTTCCAGATGCAGCTGGATAAATTTCGTCGGTCCCGACTGGCGCGTGCGCAAATCGTGCGAACCCTGCACGCCCGGCCATTCGGCGACTATCGCCAGAATGCTTTGGCGCTCCTCTTCCGGCAACGCGCGATCCAACAGCGACTGTACCGCTTCATACCCCATACGCAACGCGTTATAGAGAATGAATACCCCGATGCCGAGCGCGAAGAGCGCATCCGCGCGTGGAAAGCCGTAGCTGCTCAGAAACAGCGCCGCCAGAATCGCGCCGTTCATGAAAACATCGGATTGATAATGCAGCATATCCGCGCGAATCGCCTGACTGTGGGTTTTACGCACGACCCAACGCTGAAAGGCCACCAGCGCCAGCGTAGTGAACAGGGCGACAAGAGTTACCACGATGCCGACCAGCGGCGCTCGCAACACGCTGGGGGACGCCAGATGTTGAATGCCGGTCAGGAACAGAAACAGCGCCGAGCCGGAGATAAACATGCTTTGCGCCAGCGCAGCCAGCGATTCCGCTTTGCCGTGGCCGAAAGTATGATCGTCATCGGCCGGCTGGAGAGAATAACGCACCACCAGCAGATTCGTCAGGGAAGCGGCGATATCCACCAGCGAATCGACCAGCGCGGCCAGTACGCTGACAGATCCGGTGTACCACCAGGCGAAAATTTTCACTACCAGCAGCAGTAAGGCAAGAACTGTCGCGGCCAGGGCCGCACGTTTTACCAATCTGGCGTAAGAAGGATGCATGCCACGCTCCGGTAAAGGGTCGCGACACAGAACGTCAGGCCGCTGCATCGCAATGAATCACTGGCTAAAGTTTAACACCTTCACCGGCGGTGCTTTAACAAAAAATTAACCCCGAGCTCAGCATAGGAGATCGGGGTTATTTTCTTCTTCGTTAAGAGAAGTATCAAATTAAGCGTGTCGGTCAATTAAGTTGAGCTGCGACCGCCGCCATGGCTGTTCTGTCCACCTTTTTTGCCCGCTTCAGACGCTTTTTCGCGGTCATTTTTAAAATTACCGCCGCTGTGCTGTCCACCTTTTTTACCGGCTTCAGAAGCTTTCTGAGGATTTTCAGCGAAATTACCTGAACCACCACGATGTTCTGCCATAACTTACTCCGTTTAGTTTACTCATACTGGATTACACAATGTGGTTATTAAACCTTTCGTTCCCGGGATTGTTCGCCATCCTTGCTGCGACATTTCTAATTGTAGAAAGCAAAGGAAATTTTTCCAGTTTTAGTACCAGGCCAGCATAATTAAATAATTATATGATTTTAATATGTTTTCACTCTATTTTTCATATTTACGAAAACTAAGAAACAATTAATCATAATTACTCGCTTCGCTTTTAAATCCTTTATTAACCTCTTACAAAGAGAAGGTAAAATCAATAATGCAACCCACAATCAACAGATTACATACCAATAAAACGAAGCGGTTATTGCTGTAATTTCAAAAAAGACAATAAACAGGCTGTTGAAAGGAAATCATTCTTGCCAGGCGCTTTTTGTAAAAAAATAACGAAGCCGCAGAAATAATGTTTTCAGGAGAATAAATAAGCCGCGCAAGGCGGCTTAAGCTTATCCTTTTGATTTTGAGGGGTCGTTTTTACGCTGATAGGTACGCTCCTCCTGAATAATGCCTTTCTCGGTATGAATTTTTACCGAACCGATTTTATCGCTCATGTAACTGCGCATCTGATCCAGAATTTCAGTTTTGGTATCCGCCGTTATGATCGCACGGGTGCCGCCCTCTTTCTTCAAAGTCCATTTATTGCCTGATTTAGTCACGTGATAGTTGTCCATAGAAGCCTCTCAGCAAAGCCTGCGTTGATGGTTTTTTCAACATTGATTTTAAACCATACGAACCGCAAGAGCGCCAGCCGGTATTATCTTGTTTACTTGAAATCGCAGCGCTACGTCAGCAGGAATGACAGGCAAAAAAAACCCCGCCGTCATGGCGGGGAAGACAGGGATGGTGTCTATGGCAAGGAAAACAGGGATACTATGTTACTGGTTACTGCTGGTACTACTCACTGCTTGCAGCGATGATGGTTGCTGCAAATTTGCCAGCTTGCGCAATTCATTGATGCGCAGCTCATAATTCTTCTGCAACGTGGCCTGCTGCGCCGGCGTTAACAGGTGGTACATTTGATTTCGCACGCGCGACATAATGATTTGCTGTTCTATTTGCGCCTGCGCCATTTTTTCTGCCTGGCTGCGGATTGCCGCTTCATTGAAAGCGTCTGCGGTAACCAGGTCATGCATGGTTTCAATATCCTGGATATTGATGGCGGGACGTTCATGTCGCGCCTGCTGCATCAAGTCCCGCATTTGCTGTCGCTGCTGCTCGGTTAACTCAATGCCGTCAAACATGTGGCTTTGCGGATTTTGCGTCATACTGCCTGTCGTCAATCCGCCGTTCTGATGCATCTCGTCAAACGTCGTGTCTGCTGCTTCCGCGCTGGCGTGACTGAAAACCATCGCTGAGGCAATGACGACGGCGGTTAAGTAGCGCATCGTTTACTCCCAGTTCGTTCCGTTTTGCGATTCAACAGGAGCCAGTGTACGGCGATAGCTGCAAACATCCGTCAGGGGGTGTAAAACTACGTAAAGCGTTGGATTGCCGATATAGGTTCACGGTATTTTGCCTGCGGAGGGCAATAAAAATGAATAAGATCCTGTTGGTTGATGATGACCGCGAATTGACTTCGCTCTTAAAAGAACTGTTGGAAATGGAAGGTTTTGAAGTCGTGGTTGCCAGCGATGGCGAGCAGGCGCTGAACCTGCTGGACAACTCTATCGACCTGTTGCTGCTTGATGTCATGATGCCGAAAAAGAACGGCATCGATACGTTAAAAGAGCTGCGTCAACAGCACCAGACCCCCGTCATTATGCTTACCGCGCGCGGCAGCGAGCTGGATCGCGTGCTGGGGCTTGAACTGGGCGCGGATGACTATCTGCCTAAGCCGTTCAACGATCGCGAACTGGTGGCGCGCATACGCGCGATTCTGCGCCGTTCAAACTGGAGCGAGCAGCAACAGCAGCATGACAACAGCTCGCCTACCCTCGAAGTGGATTGCCTGCGTTTAAACCCGGGCCGTCAGGAAGCCAGCTTCGATAACGAAACGCTGGATCTCACCGGCACGGAGTTCACGCTGCTGTACCTGCTGGCGCAGCATCTCGGTCAGGTCGTTTCACGCGAACATTTAAGTCAGGAAGTGCTGGGCAAACGCTTAACGCCGTTCGACCGCGCCATCGATATGCACATTTCAAACCTGCGTCGCAAACTGCCTGAGCGCCGCGACGGCCATCCCTGGTTTAAAACCTTACGCGGCCGCGGCTACCTGATGGTTTCGACATCATGATTGGAAGTTTGACCACCCGTATCTTTGCCATCTTCTGGTTAACTCTGGCGTTGGTGTTGATGCTGGTGCTGATGGTGCCCAAACTGGATTCGCGTCAGATGACGTCGCTGATGGAAAGCGAGCAGCGTCAGGGCGTAATGATAGAGCAGCATGTTGAGGCGGAACTGTCGGAAGATCCGCCCAACGATTTGATGTGGTGGCGCAGGCTGTTTCGCGCCATCGATAAATGGGCGCCTCCCGGCCAGCGCCTGCTGCTGGTAACCAGCGAAGGGCGCGTTATCGGCGCCCAGCATAACGAGATGCAGGTGATCCGCAATTTTATCGGACAATCCGATAACGCCGATCATCCGCAAAAAAAGAAGTACGGCCGCGTCGAGCTGGTCGGTCCTTTTGCCGTGCGTGACGGCGAAGATAACTATCAGCTCTATATGATCCGCCCCGCCACCAGCTCGCAGCTCGATTTTATCAACCTGCTTTTTGATCGTCCGCTTCTGCTGCTGATCGTCACCATGCTTATCAGCTCGCCGCTGCTGCTCTGGCTCGCCTGGAGCCTGGCGCGTCCGGCGCGCAAACTGAAATATGCCGCCGATGAGGTCGCCAGCGGCAATCTGCGTCAGCATCCTGAGCTGGAATCCGGCCCGCAGGAGTTTCTGGCGGCAGGTTCGAGCTTTAACCAGATGGTAAGCGCGCTGGAAAGAATGATGACCGCACAGCAGCGTCTGCTATCAGATATCAGCCATGAGCTGCGGACGCCTCTGACGCGCCTGCAGCTAGCGACAGCCCTGCTGCGGCGGCGTCACGGCGAAGGAAAAGAGCTGGCGCGTATTGAGATGGAGGCGCAGCGGCTGGACGGCATGATCAACGATCTTCTGGTGCTGTCGCGTACGCAGCACAAAAACGCGCTGGTCAGCGAAGCGATGAAGGCCAATCAGCTCTGGAATGGCGTGCTGGAAGATGCCCGATTCGAGGCGGAGCAGATGGGCAAAAGGCTCGATATTCCCTATCCGCCCGGACCCTGGCCGCTTTACGGCAACCCGCATGCGCTGGAGAGCGCGTTGGAGAACATTGTGCGTAACGCGCTGCGCTACTCTGATTCGCATATCAGCGTCAGCTTCTCAGTGGATATCAAAGGGATTACCGTACACGTGGACGATGACGGCCCTGGCGTCAGCGCGGAAGATCGCGAACAAATTTTCCGTCCGTTCTACCGCACCGACGAGGCGCGCGACCGCGAATCCGGCGGCACCGGGCTGGGCCTGGCGATTGTGGAAACAGCCATTCAGCAGCATCGCGGCTGGGTGAAGGCGGACGACAGTCCGTTAGGCGGGCTGCGCCTGACAATCTGGCTGCCGCTGTACTCCGCGCGCCAATAATTTGTTATGCTTCGGCCCTCGTTATCGGGGGCCTTATGTTAAACATTGTCTTATTTGAACCAGAAATCCCACCCAATACCGGTAATATCATTCGTCTTTGCGCCAATACCGGCTTTCAGCTTCATCTGATCGAGCCGCTGGGTTTCGCCTGGGATGATAAGCGCCTGCGCCGCGCCGGGCTGGACTACCACGAGTTTACCGCGATCAAACGCCATGCCAGCTATGACGCTTTTGTCGCGGCGGAATGCCCGCAGCGTCTGTTTGCCCTGACGACCAAAGGCACGCCGGCGCACAGCGCCGTCGATTATCAACAGGGCGATTATTTGCTGTTCGGCCCGGAGAGCCGCGGACTGCCCGCCGCGATTCTGGATGCGCTGCCGGCGGAACAGAAAATTCGTATTCCAATGGCGCCGGAAAGCCGCAGCATGAATTTGTCGAACGCAGTGTCGGTGGTGGTGTATGAAGCCTGGCGCCAGCTTGGCTATGCCGGCGCGCTGATCAAATCTTAAATACCGTCGCCGTACTCGAAGCCCGGCAGACCGCTGAAGTGTTGATCCATATCCATCGCCGGCTTGTCACTGGCGGGTTTGCCGACGATACGCGCGGGAACGCCCGCGGCGGTGGTGTGCGGCGGCACCGGCTGTAATACCACCGAGCCGGCGCCGATTTTCGCGCCTCGCCCCACTTCGATATTGCCGAGAATCTTCGCTCCGGCGCCGATCATCACGCCTTCACGGATTTTCGGATGGCGGTCGCCGCTGGTTTTGCCGGTTCCCCCCAGGGTAACCGATTGCAGGATCGAGACGTCATTTTCCACTACCGCCGTTTCGCCGATGACGATACCGGTCGCATGGTCGAGCATAATCCCATGGCCGATGTGCGCCGCCGGGTGGATATCAACGGCGAACGAGACGGAAATTTCGTTTTGCAGATAAACGGCCAAGGCGCGACGCCCCTCATTCCACAGCCAGTGGCCGATGCGGTAAGCCTGTAAGGCGTGGAAGCCTTTCAGATAAAGCAGCGGCGTAGAGTATTTGTCGACAGCCGGGTCGCGCTGGCGCACAGCCTGAATATCGCAGGCCGCCGACGCGATCATCGAGGGATCCTGGCGATAGGCTTCTTCGACGATTTCGCGGATGGCGATAGCGGGCATAATGGCGTTGGCCAGCTTGTTCGCCAGCATATAGCTGAGGGCGCTGCCGAGGTTTTCATGCTTAAGCAATGTCGCATGGTAAAAGCTGGCGAGCATCGGCTCGCAGTCGGCCAGCGCTCGCGCTTCAGCTTTGATATTGTTCCAGACCATTTCTAATTCATCAGACGACATTGCTGCATTCTCCCGAGAAAAAAAGCGCTCGATCTGGCGCTCCAGGTAATGATGCCGAGCTTCCCGCCTCAGCTATTGCTGTTTTCGTCCTTCCGTGCACGGCCAAGCAGAGTCAATGCTGCCTCTCGCGCCGGTTTTTCGCAATATAATACCTGATAAATTTGCTCGGTTATTGGCATTTCAACGCCAAATCTTTCAGCTAACGCCCTGACTTCTTTAGTATTTTTGTAGCCTTCTACAACTTGTCCGATATTGCGTTGCGCGGTATCGACGTCGTCGCCTTGCCCCAACATAATGCCGAAGCGACGGTTGCGCGACTGGTTGTCGGTGCAGGTCAGCACCAAATCGCCCAAGCCCGCCATGCCCATAAAGGTGGTGGGATCGGCGCCCAGCGCCGCGCCAAGGCGGCTCATTTCCGCCAGGCCGCGCGTGATCAGCGCGGTACGGGCGTTGGCGCCGAAGCCGATGCCGTCTGAAATGCCGGCACCGATGGCGATGACGTTTTTCACCGCGCCGCCCAGCTGTACGCCGACAAAATCGGGATTGTTATAGACGCGGAAGCTTTTACCGCAGTGCAGCTTCTGCTGCAGGTCGTCGGCGAACTGTGCATCGGTCGCCGCCAGCGCGATCGCGGTCGGCAAGCCTGCCGCCAGCTCTTTGGCGAAGGTCGGCCCGGAAATCACCGCCAGTGGAATCGACTCGCCGAGGATCTCGCGCGCTACATCCTGCAACAGCCGTCCGGTTTCCCGTTCCAGCCCTTTCGTCGCCCAGACAATGCGGGAATCGTTACGCAAAAAAGGCGCGATCTGCTTCAGCACGTCGCCAAACACATGGCTCGGCACCACGATCAACAGATCGCGGCTGGCGGCGATAGCCTGCGCTAAATCGGGTTCGAGAGCGAGATTGTCGGGAAAAGGCACATCGGGCAGGAAAGCGGCGTTGCAGCGGTCGGCCTGCAGCTGAGCAAGATGCTGCGGGTTATGGCCCCACAGCAGGACCGGATGGCCGTTGCGGGCCAAGGTAATCGCCAGTGCGGTGCCGTACGAGCCAGCACCGATGACGCTAATGGAAGCGTTATGCGTACTCATCAGGCATCCTGATGCGGTGCGGCGCCTTCACCTTGCTGCTGCTGTTGCAGATAATTCATAAACAGCGCATCAAAATTGACCGGCGCCAGGTTAAGCTGCGGGAAGGTGCCGCGAGAAACCAGGCTGGTGATGCATTCACGCGCATACGGGAACAGAATGTTCGGGCAGTATGCGCCCAGGCAATGCGCCATCTGGTTTCCATCGATACCGCTGATGGTGAAGATGCCGCCCTGCTGTACTTCGCACAGGAACGCGGTCTCTTCGCCGACGCTGGCGGTAACGGTGACACGCAGAACCACTTCATACACGTCTTCAGCCAGTTGAGACGAGGCGGTGTCCAGATCCAGTTTGACTTCCGGCTCCCACTCTTTCTGGAAAACCTGAGGTGCGTTAGGCGCCTCGAAAGAGATGTCTTTGGTGTAGACACGTTGAATCTGGAACGTCATTTCATTAGTGGTTTGTTCTGACATGTTACTAAGTCCTGTAAGTTAAAAAATCCTGGTCGTAGAATTACGCCTGCAATAACGGGTCCAGTCCTTCACGACCATCCAGCGCAAAAAGATCGTCGCAGCCGCCAATGTGCTGCGCATCGATAAAAATCTGAGGCACCGTAGTGCGGCCGCTGCGTTTAATCATCTCTTCGCGTTTCGCTGCGTCGCCGTCGATGGGGATCTCCTGAAACGTCACACCTTTCTGAGTCAGCAGTGCCTTCGCCCGGTGGCAGTAAGGACAGGTTGCTTTGGTGTAAATCTCAACGTTCGCCATTTTAGTACCTCAAAAGGGGATTATTTACCGCGTACCAGCGGCAGATTTTCGCCGCTCCAGCCGCCGATGCCGTCTTTCAGCACGGAAACCTGCGAGAAGCCAGCGGCGCTCAATTGTGTGGCAGGCTCGCCTGCGCTTTGACCGGTCGCACAAACTACAATTATGGGCTGCGCTTTATGCTTTTCCAGCTCGCCAAAGCTGCCTTTTTTAATATCCGCCGCCGCGACGTTCAGGGCGCCAGAAATATGCCCTTTACGATATTCGTCGCGTGAACGCACGTCCACCACCACCGCGTCTTCTTTATTTATCAGACGGGTTGCTTCGCCGCGGCTGATAGTTTTTACTTTTGAGAACATACCTTTAACGGTGGTCACAATCACCAGAACCAATAAAACGACCCATGCCAGACAAAGGATGGTGTGATTGCTTGCAAACTGCATAATTTCTTGCATGAGGGGTAACGACTCCAAACCGGGCTAAATAAGCTAAAACAAGGGTTCTGAGTATACCTGCGCCACTTCGCATGTACAGACGCTAAGCGGTCAGAGTGACGATTTGTGTGCCATTTTTCAAAAAAATGGGTTTTATTGCCATAATGTCGCAACCCTTATGCCAAGGTTGACAAGTTACAGACATGTTTGGAAAAGGAAATCCCTGGCGGGATGGCTGGAAAGCAACTATTCATCGTGGAATAATCATTGGCCTATGAAGGGAAAAGCGACCGTTTTATCTACAAGGACCCGTCGCAGCGGCTCAGGTTTACCGTTGCCCATACGCTTGTCCGCCCTCGCCCTCGGCCTGATCTGTTCGGGCTCGCTGCTGTTGCCCTTTGCGGCACACAGCGCGGACGACAGCAAATCCCAGCTAAAATCCATTCAGCAGGATATCGCTGAAAAAGAGAAAAGCGTAAAGGCGCAGAAAATTCAGCGCAGCAAGCTGCTCGATCAGCTGCAAAGCCAGGAAAAGGTGATTGCGCAGGCGAGCCGACAGCTGCGCGAAACGCGCAACAGCCTGAATGCGCTGAACAACGACATCGCCCAACTTACCGCCTCGATCGCCCGCCTGGAGAAACAACAGTCCCAACAGGAAAGCCTGCTCGCCGAGCAGTTGGATGCGGCGTTCCGTCAGGGCAAGCATAACGGCGTGCAGCTGCTGCTGGGCGGCGAAGAGAGCCAGCGCAGCGAGCGCATTCTCGCCTATTTCGGCTATCTGAACGCGGCGCGTCGGCAGAATATCGACGATCTGAAACAGACGCGCGCGCAGCTCGCCCAGCAAAAAACCGCGCTTGAGCAGAAACAGCAGCAGCAAAAATCCCTGCTCGGCCAGCAGCAGGCGCAGCAGGATAAATTGCAGCAGGCGAGCGCGGCGCGGAAAAAAACCCTGAGCGCGCTAGAAAGCGCGCTGGAAAAAGATCAGGCCGACCTGGTGGAGATGCGCCAGAACGAGAGCCGTCTGCAGGATAAAATCGCCCGCGCCGAGCGGGAAGCGCGCGAACGAGCCGAACGCGAAGCGCGCGAGGCGGAAAAAGTGCGCCAGCGTCAGGCGCAGGCGAAAGCCAAAGGCTCCTCTTACCAACCCACCCAAAGCGAACGCGAGCTGATGGCGCGCACCGGCGGCCTCGGCAGCCCGTCCGCGCAGGCGCGCTGGCCGGTGCGCGGCCGTATCGAACATCGCTTCGGCGAAATGCTGCAGGGCGAGCTGCGCTGGAAAGGTCTGGTGATCGATGCGCCGGAAGGCAGCGAAGTAAAAGCGATCGCCGACGGCCGCGTCCTGATGGCGGACTGGCTGCAGGGCTACGGTCTGGTGGTGGTGATTGAGCATGGCAAAGGCGACATGAGCCTGTATGGCTATAACCAAAGCGCGCTGGTAAGCGTCGGCACGCAGGTGAAAGCGGGACAGCCTGTAGCGCTGGTCGGCACCAGCGGCGGTCGCGGCACGCCTTCACTCTATTTTGAAATCCGGCGCCAGGGAAAGGCCGTCAATCCACTGCCGTGGTTAGGAAAATAAGCTTTGTTTCGACTTTGCAAAACGACTCTGCTCGTAAGCGGCCTGCTGCTCAGCGCCGTCGCTCACGCCGGCAAACTCGCTATCGTCATTGACGATTTCGGCTACCGACCCAAAGAAGAGAACAAAGTGCTGCAGATGCCGCCGGCCATCTCCGTAGCGGTATTGCCGAACGCGCCGGGGGCGCATGCGATGGCGACGAAAGCGCACCAGCTTGGGCATGAAGTGCTGATTCATCTGCCGATGGCGCCGCTCAGCAAGCAGCCGCTGGAGAAAGATACGCTGACGCCGGAGATGCCCAGCGCCGAAATTGAGCGCATCATCCGCAGCGCGGTCAACAAGGTGCCTTACGCCGTGGGGTTGAACAACCACATGGGCAGCAAAATGACCTCCAGCCTGTTCGGCATGCAGAAGGTGATGCAGACGCTCGACCAGTACAACCTCTACTTTCTCGACAGCATGACCATCGGCAACAGCCAGTCGATCCCCGCTGCGCAGGGCACCCATGTGAAGGTGCTTAAGCGTCGCGTCTTCCTGGACGATAGCCAGAATGAGGAGGCGGTGCGCCAGCAATTTTCGCGCGCGGTGCGCATGGCACAACGTAACGGCTACGCCATCGCCATTGGCCATCCCCATCCCAATACGGTACGCGTGCTTCAGCAGATGCTGCCGACGCTGCCGGCCGACATTACGCTGGTGCGTCCCAGCCAGTTGCTGAACGAGCCGCTGCATGCCGCGCCGCCGTCCGGCCCAACCAGCAAGCCAGACGCGCCGCCGAAACCGCGCTTCCAGCCGCCGGGCGAATGTAAGATCGAAGGCCCATTAGCCCCGGTGCCAGCGACGCGCATGCTGGATGTGATAGGCGAAAGCCTCGGCAACAGCCGCGTCGCGGAAACCGTTAAGAGCCTGTTTTAATGCTTGTCGAGATTTGACATCCTCCCCGCCCTA
>DENB01000001.1:6179-15657 GCA_002359495.1 Enterobacteriaceae bacterium UBA2655 | reverse complement strand
GACTTACCTTTAATCTGACCTCGCTGGCGATCGACGCCGCCGCGCAGGGCGCCGGTCTGCTGCTGGGGCAGCGTCGGCTGATTCGGCAGGAGCTGGCGCGCGGCGAGCTGGTGGCGCTGGACGGGCTGCGGCTGGCGCTGAGCAAACCCTACTTTCTCGCCTGGCCGACGCGCACCCTGAGCCAGCCGGGCGGAGCCGCCATGCTGCGCTGGCTTCAACAGCTGGCGCAGCAGGATGATGGATAATGGATCATGGATAACACCGAAAATCTCACCGCCATGCTGCTGTTTGCGCGCGTGGTGGAAAGGCAAAGCTTCAGCGAAGCCGCCCGCACCCTTGGCCTGTCGAAATCCCATGTCAGCCGCGAAGTGGCCCGGCTGGAAGTGCGGCTGGGCATTAAATTGTTGCAGCGCACCACGCGAAAAATGGCGCTCACCGAGCTGGGCCAGGCCTATTACGCCTTTTGCACCCGCATACTGGAAGAGGCGCATCGGGCTGAGGCGTTTGTCCGCCAGGTCCATCAACAGCCGGCGGGCAACGTGCGGCTGATCGCGCCGGTGACTTTCGGCTGTCAGTGCGTGGTGCCGACGCTGAATCGCTTTATTCGCCGCCACCTGCATATTAACGTCGATCTTGAGCTTACCGATCGCATACCGGACTGCGTCGCCGATAACGTTGATGTGGCGATCGTGATCCGCCAGCGCGCGCCGGAGGGCGTCTGCGCACGCGCGCTTTCCGAAATCGAGTGGGGACTGTATGCCTCCCCAACTTATCTGGCGCAGCGCGCCGCTGTCGATCATCCCGCCATGCTGTCGCGTCACGACCTGCTGCTGTTTCACGGCGCAGCTCATACCGCCGCGCTGCCGTTTCGGCGCGATAAGCAGCGGCTGGCGATCGAAGTCCGCAGCCGCTTTCGCGCCAATAACAGCATGGCGCTATTGAACGCCGCGCTGAACGGCGCCGGTATCGCTTATCTGCCCGCTTATATGGCTCAGGAGGCGCTGGCGCGCGGCGAGATCCAGCAGCTGCTGCCGGAGTGGCAGATGGATCGCTTTCAAAGCTATCTGCTGCTTAAGGAGGCGCAGCCGCCTGCGTCACCGGCGACTCTGCTGTGCGACAGCCTGATCGCCGCGCTGGCGCAGCGGTAATTGTTGCCATATGACAACAGCGAGCCGCCAGACGGCAAATATTCCGCCAGGACTGTTGTTGTTTAAGCACCATTGTTAGCCTGTAGGCTTCTTAATTAGCAGGATATTGACTATGGAGCAGGTTTCAGAGATAGCCGGGCAGGCGTACTGGAAGCGCAATCTTTTCGTCTGCGTGCTGGGTTCGTTCACTACCATTGTGGCGATGACGCTGCTGCTGCCCTTTTTACCGCTCTATGTGGCGCAGCTCGGCGTGCAGGAGCCTGCCGCCATTGCGCGCTGGTCGGGCGTGGCCTACGGCGCCACTTTTTTCAGCGCCGCGCTGACGGCGCCGCTCTGGGGCAGGCTGGCGGATCACTATGGCCGCAAGCTGATGCTGATCCGCGCCAGCCTCGGCATGGCGATCGCCATGTCGCTGATCGGCATGGCGACGGCGCCCTGGCAGCTGGTGGCGCTGCGGCTACTGGCGGGGCTGCTGGGCGGCTACGCCTCCGGCTCGACCATCCTGGTGGCGGCGCAAACGCCGAAGGCGCAGACCGGCTGGGCGCTGGGCGTGCTCTCGTCCGGGATTATGGCAGGCAACGTGGTGGGTCCGCTGCTGGGCGGCCTGCTGCCGCCGTTGATCGGCATTCGTCATACCTTCTGGCTCACCGGCGCCGCCATCTTTCTGGCCTTCCTCGCCACCACCTTTCTGCTGAAAGAGGCGCCGCGCACGCCGGGTGGGAAAAAAGCGGTTGCCGTCACGCAGGGGGACGCCTCTTTTCAACGGGGCGTGGTCGGCATGATGTGGCTCTCCAACATGCTGCTGATTTTCGCCAACATGTCGATCGAACCGATCATTACGCTCTACATCGGGCAGTTCGTGAACGGCGACCATGCGGTGACCGTCACGACCGGTCTGGTGATGGCCGCCGCCGCGCTGGGCAGCATTCTCTCTGCGCCGCGTCTCGGCAAGCTGGCGGATCGCATCGGACACTGGCGCGTCCTGACGGCGGGGCTGCTGGTCTGCGCGCTGCTGCTGATCCCGCAGGCGTTTATCACCGCCGCCTGGCAACTGATCGCGCTGCGTTTTCTGATGGGCATGGCGCTGGGCGGACTACTGCCCTGCATTACCGCGATTATTCGCCACAACGTACCGGAAGCGCAGGTAGGACGCATGCTCGGCTACTCCACCTCGGCGCAATACGTCGGCCAGGTCAGCGGCCCGCTGTTCGGCGGATTTGTCAACGGCGCTTACGGCATGCGCCCGGTATTTCTCGCCACCTGCGGCGTGATGGCGCTGTGCGCCTTGCTGAACTGGCGGCAGTCGCGCCGCCGGAACCCGGATAATTTTTAGTTTCCGGCAATACGTTTGCAAGCGTTTATGGTCTTTGCGCTTCCTGTGTTAAAGCCCGCTGTATAGACTAAACGCAGAAAATATGGACTATATAGTTGTAAAAAAGACTATATAAGAGGATATTTAGTCCATTCGAACCGGGATATGTTCATTAAAAGCATGGAGAGGCAAATGCCTAAGCTTAACTGGAAAGGGAAAGCGCTCAAGCAGCTCGCCAGGATCCCTCAACCCTACCGGCAGTCGATCGAGGACAAAACTGGTGAATTGGCCGGACATCAAGCAACTTGTGATAGAAAATTTGACCGATGACAAAGAGAACCGCAAAAAGCTGGTCATCGGTCATTATCGGGTAATTTGGAAGCTAATTAAGGACGAGCCGATCATTATCGAAATAATGGAAGTGTTGAGAAGAACCACGACCACATACAAAAAGCGATAAGAAAGACGGCAAACCTGCCTGACGCCCGTTCCATTAATCTGAGAGATAAACCGGAGTAATCAACCATGAACGGCATTCAATTTTTGACTGATGCCAGTGGCAAAAGACAAAGCGCGGTAATACCTATCGAGCTTTTCGAAAAACTGGTAGCGGAAAGTGAATTAGATATTTTTTTTGAGTCGGTTCCCTATGAAGCGGGGCCGAACGACGATGAAACCTACCCTCATGAAATAGTCACCATCCGCAACAAACAGGACGTACCTATGCATGTCGCCTGGCGTCTTCATCGTGGGCTGACTCGTGAGCAAGTGGCTGAAGCGTTGGGGATTTCCACAAGCGGAGTGGCTAAAATGGAAACTCGCGCCAAGCCTCATAAGGCAACGCTGCAGAAGCTGGCAAAGTTGTATGACTGTCGTGTAACACAACTGTATCTGGAATGACAAATAAATCCCTCCATTGGTGGGCTTTATCACGACGCATCAGAGTCAAAGCGTTTATCAGATAAGAGAGTGGGCAACAAAGTCATGCCCCCTCTCCAAAGAAGCGGGTTTAAGATTTACCCTTAAAGGGCGCGTTCGCGCCCCCGTTTTATTCACTGCCTTCCCTGGCGCTCGCCCGGCTTTTTACTCGCCGCCCGGCAATTCCGTAATGCTGGCGCTGCCGATGTTGTGCTGCACGGTTTCATCCTTGCTCAGCTCGGCCACCTGCTTCGCCGTCACCGCTTTTTCGGCATGGTTGCCCCAGCTGGTGCGGATAAAGTTCACCACGTCCGCCACCTGCTGATCGTTCAGACGCCAGCCAAACGCCGGCATGGTGATGGGCGAAGGCGCGCCCTGCACGCCGGGCACCGTGCCGCCGGTCAGGACGATGTGGATCAGCGAGGTCGGATCTTCCTCCAGCACCACCGGGTTGCCGCGCAGCGCCGGGAAGAAGCGCTGATAGCCGCTGCCGTCCGTTTTATGGCAGGCGGCGCAGCTATCGACATAAAGCGCAGCGCCGGTTTTGCTGTCGTCGCCTTTCCACAACGCCTTGACGACCGCATCATCCACGCTGAACGCCGCCTGGCCCGGATCCTTCGCGCCGAGCGATTTCAGATAACGGGCAATCGCCGTGATATCGTCGTCGCTCAGGTGCTGCAGGCTGTGCTCCACCACGTCGGTCATGCCGCCGAACACCGCGGTATGATCGTTGCGGCCATAGCGCAGGAACTGGCGCAGATCGCTCTCGCTCCAGCGGCCCAGACCGTCGCGGTTGTCGCCGCGCAGGTTGTTGGCGGTCCAGCCGTCGATCGGCGCGTTGCTGCCGGAGAGATAGTCGTTCCCCTCGCCGTTGTTCAGCGCTTTCTCCTGCATGGTCAGGCTACGCGGCGTGTGGCAGGCGCCGCAATGGCCCAGCCCTTCCACCAGATAGCGCCCGCGCGCCAGCACCGGATCTTCCTGCGCCGCCGGCTGGAACGCCTTCACGTCCGGCGCGAAGATGCCGCGCCAGATCGCCAGCGGCCAGCGCATCGACAGCGGCCACGGAATGTCGCTCTCTTTGTTCGCCTGCGCCACCGGCGCGACGCCGTGCATGAAGTAGGCGTAAAGCGCCTTCATATCGTCGTCGCTGACCACCGCATAGGACGGATAAGGCATCGCCGGATAGAGCGTGTCGCCGTTCTTCGCCACGCCATGACGCACCGCTTTCTGGAAGTCGTCATAGCTGTAATCGCCGATGCCGTTGGTTTTGTCCGGCGTAATGTTGGTGGACCAGATGGTGCCGATCGGCGTCGCCATCGGCAGACCGCCAGCGAAAGGTTTCCCCTCTTTGCCGGTGTGGCAGGCGACGCAGTCGCCTGCGCGCGCCAGGTATTCGCCGCGTTTCACCAGATCCGCCGCGGCGTTGTCGTCCGCCAGCGCGGCAAACGTCATCGTGCCCAGCACCAGGGCCAAAATGCCATGTTTCATCGCCATGTTCCTTATGCCTGTACCAGTGGGCCTGGGTTTTTCAGATAGTGTTCACGAATGGCTTTGGCCGACCAGTAAGTCAGCGCAGCGACCAGACCGGTGGGGTTATAGCCGAGTCCCTGCGGGAAGGCGGAGGCGCCCGGCACGAACACGTTCGGCACGTCCCAGCTTTGCAGGTAGCGGTTTACCGCGCTGGTTTTCGGATCTTCGCCCATGATGGCGCCGCCGTTCATATGGGTAGTCTGATAGGTGGTGCTGTCGAAATGCGTATCGGCGGTTTTCGCCGCGCCCATAATCAGTTTCGGGTTCATCGCCTCGGCGATTTTGTGCATCTTCCCGAACATAAATTGCGCCATCTTGATGTCGTTTTCCTGCCAGTCGAAGGTCATACGCAGCAGCGGCTGACCGTACGCATCCTTGTAGTTGGGATCGAGATCGAGATAGTTGTTGCGGTAAGACTGGTGCGCGCCGTGGGCGTCCATCGACAGGTGATGGGTATAGGTGTCCGCCACCGCCGCTTTCCACTCGCTGCCCCAGCCCGGCGTGCCGGTCGGCGTCGGCAGACCGGAGATCGGTTTGGTGCCCGCCTGGTTGACCCAGAACGGCGAACCGCCCACGAAGCCGTGCGGGCCGTGGTCAAAGTTGTCGGCGTTGAAATCATCCACCGCCACGCCGTTGCCACCTGCGCCGATAAAGGGATTGGTGGTGGTGTTCTTGTCGAACAGCGCCTTGATGGTGGTCATGTTCTGATAGGCGAAGTTGCGGCCTACCGTACCTTCGTTGGTGATCGGGTTGTACGGCTTGCCGATGCCGGAAAGCAGCATCAGGTGCACGTTGTGGAACTGGAATGCGGAAAGGATCACCAGATCCGCTGGCTGCACCACTTCACGCCCCTGCGCATCGAGATAGGTGACGCCGGTGGCGCGCTTTTTATCGTCGGTCAGGTTAACGCGCAGCACGTAAGCGTTGTTGCACAGCTCGAATTTAGGCTCCTGACGCAGCGCCGGCAGAATATTGACGTTCGGCGACGCTTTCGAGTACATGTAGCAGGCGTAGCCGCTGCAGTAGCCGCAAAAGTTGCACGGTCCCATCTGCGCGCCGTAGGGGTTGGTATAAGGCGCAGAGGTGTTGGCGGAAGGCAGATCGTAAGGATGATAGCCGACCTTCGCCGCCGCCTGGGCGAACAGCTGCGCCGAGTAGGTGCGCTTCTGCGCAGGCAGCGGGAACTCGTCGGAGCGATCCGGCGCGAAGGGGTTGCCGCCGTGATCCCGGTTAACCACCTTGCCTTTGACGCTCCACGCGTTGCCGGAGGTGCCGAACACTTTCTCCGCCCGATCGAAGTACGGCTCCAGCTCCTCGTAGGTGACGCCGAAGTCCTGGATGGTCATCTCCTGCGGGATAAAGTTTTTGCCGTAGCGCTCTTCATAGTGGCTGCGCATCTGCAGCTCCACCGGATCGACGCGGAAATGGACGCCGGACCAGTGCAGGCCCGCGCCGCCGGTGCCGGTGCCCGGCAGAAAAGCCGCCAGCTGACGGTAAGGCACTGCGGTTTGCGAGGCGTTGTGACGGATAGTGACGGTGCTTTTTGACAGATCCTGGAACAGTTTTTTGCGGATGTTATAGGTCAGTTCGTCGATCGACTGCGGATAGGCGCCGTCCGGCCAGGTGTCGCGATGCGGACCGCGCTCCAGCGCCAGCACGTTCAGCCCTGCTTCGGTCAGCTCTTTCGCCATGATCGCGCCCGCCCAGCCGAAGCCGACAATCACCGCGTCCACTTTTTTCATTTCGTTTGCCATGGTTACGCTCTGTCCCCGCGAATTGATACTGACGGGAACGGATAACGTTCGCCGCGCTCTACCCAGTCCATAAAGTCGGCACGGGCGCCGGGGAAGCCGATCAGCTTCCAGCCCACCATGCCCTGATTGCCGCCGTGAACCGGGTCGCTGAAGAAACCTTCGCGGGTGTTTTGCAGCAGAAAAGCGAAAAAGGTTTTGCTCGGCAGCTGTTTGAACTCCGCCTTGCCGCTCTCCATCGCCTTGAGCAGATCGTCCTGCTGTTCGCCGCTCAGTTCGGCGAAGACCTTGCCGTGCTGCACTTTGCTGTAGGCGTCGGCTTCCGCCAGGCCGAGACGGTAGATCTGCTGCGGCACCAGCGGCAGCTGATAGCCCAGCTCTTTCGGCAGATCGGGGTTAAACGGTCCTTGCATGTACCAGTTGGCGCCGGTGGCGTAAGGGGTGTTCATCTGGCGATCGATAAATTCCGGCACGCCCGCTTCCAGCGCGCCCGGACCGCGTTCGTCGCTGGGGATCAGACGCGCCACGGCGGCGGTGATAAAGGCGAACTCTTCGCTGTTGAACCAGCTCGGCTGATAATCGCGCGCTTTTTGCGGACCGGCGGGGGTCTCGGATGCCGCCGCGTTCACCGCAGGAGAGAGCGCCAGCGCGCCGACGGCCGTGCCGCCTACCGCCATTGCCGGCGCCAGGGTGATGGTTCTCAGCAGGAAGTCCCTGCGCGTATGACCATTTTTCTGTGTTGACATGACATTGCCTCAGTACCGCACAGGGTGCGGCATGAAAGTTTAATTGGTTGCTTTGTATTGGTTTTTATTCGCAGTTAAAGGAATACATCGGTTCTGTTACCGGTAACAGCGGCGCGTAGTGTAACACCGCAATCGACAAAGATTTAGCGCGGAGAAACAAATTCGCACAAATTTCTTAACATTTGCCGTTAGCGCAGGATTTTGCCGCAGCAAAAAGCGCAGCTGACATCCTCAGAAACAACCCCGAACTGACTAACAGCCGCATTAGACGTTATAACAGTGGGATAAAACTATGGAGATGATATGTTTAAGTCCTATTTCCCCCGACCCGCGCTGTTCTTCAGCTCGGCCGCCATCTGGAGCCTGCTGGCGGTATTCGTCTGGTTCGGCTTCGCCAGTGAATTGCCTTCCCTGTGGCCCGTCATGGCGGAGGCGGTAAAGCAGCCGTTGCCAACCAGCGCGCTGCGTTTTATCGCCGCCAGCCAGCTCTGGTTTTACGCCTATTACTGGATTGTGGTGGCGATTTTCGCGCTGGCCTGGCGGATGATCGATAATCATCCCTGGCAGCGCTGGTCAGTATGGGGCTCGGCGCTGATCGTGTTTGTCACCTGGTTCGGCGTGCAGGTGGGCGTGGCGGTGAACGCCTGGTATGGCCCGTTCTACGATCTGATCCAAAAAGCGCTGACCAAAGCGGGATCGGTGCCGGTGACCGAGTTTTATCATCAGGTGATGATCTTTCTGGGCATCGCCCTGATCGCCGTGGTGATCGGCGTGATGAACTCCTTTTTCATCAGCCACTGGGTGTTCCGCTGGCGCACCGCGATGAACAACTACTACATGCATCACTGGCAGCGTCTGCGTAACGTGGAAGGCGCAGCGCAGCGTGTGCAGGAAGACACCATGCGCTTCGCCAGCACCCTGGAAGACTGGGGCGTCAGCTTTATTCAGGCCATCATGACGCTGATCGCCTTTCTGCCGGTGCTGGTTTCGCTGTCGCATCATGTCAAAGATGTGCCGATCCTCGGCAACATTCCTTATGCGCTGGTGATCGCCGCGCTGCTCTGGTCGCTGTTCGGCACGGCGCTGCTGGCGCTAGTGGGGATTAAGCTGCCGGGGCTGGAGTTCCGCAATCAACGGGTGGAGGCGGCCTACCGTAAAGAGCTGGTGTATGGCGAGGACGATCCGCATCGCGCCGCGCCGCCGACCGTGGCTGAACTCTTTGGCCGCGTGCGTTACAACTATTTCCGCCTCTATTTCCACTATCTCTACTTCAATATCACGCGCATTCTCTATCTGCAGGTCGATAACGTCTTCGGCCTGTTTGTGCTGTTTCCCTCGATCGTCGCCGGCACCATCACGCTTGGCCTGCTGAACCAGATCACCAACGTGTTTGATCAGGTGCGCTCCTCGTTCCAGTATCTGATCACCTCGTGGTCGACGCTGGTGGAGCTGATGTCGATCTACAAGCGTCTGCGCAGCTTCGAGCAGATCCTCAGCGACGTTCCGCATCAGGAGATGATGAAGGAGGCGGCCGAGTAGCCGCCCTGCGCGCTTCCCGTCCGGGGAAGCGCGCGTCGTCACCCCTGGCTCAGCGCCGCGAACACCTTCTCTACCGCGTAAGCGCCGGGATCTTTCACGCCGTTCAGACTTTGCTGGTTAAGGTAGGAAGAGCGGCCCGCTTTCGCGCTCTGCATCTGCGCGGTGGAATCCGCGCCCTGTCGCGCCGCCGCCGCCGCCGCCGCTAACGACTCGCCCGCCAACAGCGCCTTCAGCGCCGGCTCCAGCGCATCCACCAGCGTACGGTGGCCGATCTGCGCGCCGCCGTAATGTTTCATGCGCTCAAGACCGTGCTCCAGCGCCTGCGCCACGCTGCCGCCCTGCTCCAGCTGCTGGCCGGCGGCGGTAAACAGAATCGACATCAGCACGCCGCTCGATCCGCCCATCACTGTCGCCAGCTGTTCGCCCACCACCGCCATTAGCGTCGGCAGTTCGGCTAAGGGCAGCTGGTTCTCCTCCAGCGCTTTGTTCACCCTGCGCGCGCCGGCGGCGAAGGTGGAGCCGGTATCGCCGTCG
>DENB01000001.1:5961-6169 GCA_002359495.1 Enterobacteriaceae bacterium UBA2655 | reverse complement strand
GGCAGACGCGGTTCACTGTCGTCGCCGCCTGCGCATTTTGCGAGGGGCGCGCCTGAAGCTGGCTGGCGACCTTCTGCGCCGTCATCGGCTGCGGCGCGGCGAGCGTTTGCAGCGGCTGCCAGCCCTGGGTCTCGACCGGCGCGGCCAGCGCCTCGATAAAGGCCTCTTCCAGCTGCAGCGTCGTCAGCGAAAAGCCTTTCATATCCAG
>DENB01000001.1:5476-5732 GCA_002359495.1 Enterobacteriaceae bacterium UBA2655 | reverse complement strand
GCCCGGCTCGCCGTGAATGCCCATGCCCAGCTCGCTCTGCCCGGGTTTTACCCGCTCGTCGCGCGCTTCGCCCGGCACATGGCAGGTCGCGAATGCCAGCCCGATGGTGGCGGTCGCCTCGATCGCCCGCTGCGCCAGCGCCTGCACCTGCTCCAGCGGCTCGCCCTGCTCCGCCGCATAGCCGGCGATTTTATGGATCAGCGCCGTCCCGGCGATGCCGCGCGGCTGGGGATTTTCCGGCAGCGCGATATCGTCC
>DENB01000001.1:0-5439 GCA_002359495.1 Enterobacteriaceae bacterium UBA2655 | reverse complement strand
GTCGCCGGTGTAGTTTTTCACGATCAGCAGGCAGCCCGCCTCGCCGGTGACGTTGATAATGGCGCTGAGCACCGCGTCGACGCTGGGCGAGGCGAAGATGTCGCCGCATACTGCCGCGGTCAGCATCCCTTTGCCGACAAAGCCCGCATGCGCCGGTTCGTGACCGGAGCCGCCGCCCGAGATCAGCGCCACTTTGCTCTTATCCCAGTCGTTACGTACCACCACCCGGATGTCGTCGCCTAAATCCAGTCGGCTGAGGTTGTGCCAGGGGGTGCTCAGCAAGACGCCCTCTATCGCCTCATTAACCAGATCCCCTTTCTCGTTCATAAAAAACTGGCTCATTCAATTCTCCCTTGGTGTGGATGACGCCTGACTCAGGCGACTCGCTATAAAGGTAGTTGAAAAGGCAACGCTTCCAGGCGGAAAAGGCATCAAAACGCAAACGGGCGGCACAGGCCGCCCGCAGGTTACGCAAGATAACAATCAGAGCGCGATGCGCATGACGCTGTCCGGTTTTTCCGGCGGCGCTTTACGCGATCCCGGCTGCTTGACGCTGACGAACAGCGTCTTGCCGTCGGCGGAGAGCGCCAGGCTGTTGGGCAGGCCCGGCGCTTTAATCGTGCGCTTCACCTGATAGCTGGCGGCGTCGATGATGCTGATTTCGCCCGCCTTGCGGTGGGTCACATACAGCTCGTTGCGATCGGCGTTAAACAGCACGGCCAGCGACTCCGGCACCTCGATTTTGTGGATCACGCTTCCGTCGCGCGTGTTCAGCACCAGCACCTGCGGCTGCTTTGAATCGCTGAGGAAGGCGCGCTGCCCCCGGGTATCCAGCGCGATATTCAAAAAGAAGTGCGGGTTGTCGCCGTCGATTTTCTGTCGTTTTTCAATCGCGTTGGTGCGGGTGTTGATCGTCACCAGCTCGCCGTCGGCGTTGGTGACATAGAGTTTTTGCGCGGCGGAGTCCAGCGCCAGCCCGGTGCCCATTTTGCCGGTGTTGGGGATGGTGCTGATCAGCTGCAAGGTTTTGCCATCAACCACCCAGACTACGCTCTGCGCTCCCAGGCCGGTGATGTAAACGCGATCGGTGGCGGGATCGGCCACCAGCTCGCGCGGCTGCAGCGGACGCACCGTTTCGCTGCGCTGACGGCTATCCAGCACCAGGGTGTTCAGCACTTTCCCGCTGGCGGCGTCGATGGCGGTCACGGTGCCGTTCACGGTGTTGCCGATATAAAGGATGTTGGTTTTGTTGTTGATGGCGGCGCCGAAGGCTTTCAGCTCGGTGCCGATCGCCTGTTTTACCGCCAGGTTTTGCGGATCGAGACGCCAGACCGTGCCGCCTTTTTCATTGCTCTCATTCTGCGCACTGGCAAGGTAAAGCGCGTTGTCGGCCTGGCTGAACGCCATTTCGTAAGCGCCTTTCGAGATGGGCTGATTAAGTTCTTCAGGCTGGGCGATGACCGCCGCAGAGAATAAGGCAGAGGCAAGCAGCAGCGGACGCAGCGCCTGCTGACGAATTGTTTTAACAGCTTTCATGACTTCTCCATAGCAAAACACGCCGCCACACGGCAGCGAAAGAAAAGCCCGACATTGCAACCAGCAACAAAGAAAACAACAGCCTGAGGCAGGCCGACAGAGGATTTTAATTTTTGAGAATAATAATCACTTTCAAAAGAAAAGCGACAGCTTTTTCTGCGCGACAAAAAAGCCAGGACGCCCGGAGGCGTCCTGTCAGCAAGAAAGCGTGCTTTTGCTTATTTGTTCAATTCAGCAGTCATGTGCACGCCATTATTGAAATAAGCTTCGGTGATTTTATAGGAAGCACCGTCTTTATGCGCCTGAGCAGCGATTTTCGCTTCTGCGTTATCCAGCGTATCGCCGGTTGCGGTGACAGATTGCGCAAAGCTGGCGAAAGGCAGAACGGAAAGCGCGATAACAGCAGCAAAAGTTTTGATGTTTTTCATGATCATTCCCTCGGGTTAATCAGTTAATGTAAGGCGTTTCGCCTTGTTGATATAAATAGTAGACCGATCGGAGGGAAGTAAAAAGCGGAGAGATTCGTCTTACTCTTTCAAATTAACTGATGGTAAAAGGCACAAAAAGCCCAGCGATAGCGCAAAAGGTTAATAAACCACTATTTTAGTAAAAGGTAGCATATATCACTACCATAGCCGAAGACTCTCATCGTCGATTGATAAGGTGGGCCGCCGCGCTGAGGCGGCCCACTTCATGTCACGCCCGCGCGCGCACCCGCATAAAGATAGTGGTGGCCGCCAGCAGCATCAGCACGAAGCTGGCCATAAACACGCCGCGCGCGCCGCTGGCGTCGAAGACCCAGCCGCCCGCCGCCGCGCCGACGGTGATCGCCAGCTGAATGGTCGCCACCAGCAGTCCGCCGCCGCTCTCCGCCTCATCCGGCACGGTGCGGGTGATCCAGGTTGACCAGCCCACCGGGATCGCGCCGAACGCCATGCCCCAGAGCGCGATGCAGAGGCCGTCCAGCCAGGCGTAATGGCCGAACAGCACCAGTAGCAGCGCCAACAGGCTCATCAGCAGCGTCATGCCGCTCAGGGTCAGATGCAGATTGCGCATCAGCAGGTAGCCCGCCAGCGAAGTGCCGAAAAAGTTGGCGACGCCGAACGCCAGCAGAATGCCGGAGATGCCGTTAACATCGGCCTGCGCCACCGTTTCCAGAAACGGACGCATATAGGTGAAAAAGGCGAAATGGCCGGTAAACAGCAGGATGATCGCCAGCATGCCCCAGCGCATGCCGGGCCGCAGCAGCACATCGATCATGCTGCCGTGACGTTTAGCGCTGTCGGCCGGCATCGCGGGCAGACTAAAGAATTGCCAGAGCAGCGCCAGCGCGCCGAGCAGCCCCGCCACCAAAAAAATATTGCGCCAGCCGATGATCTCGCCCAGAAAACTGCCGAGCGGCGTGGCGATAATGGTCGCTAGCGACACGCCGCTGAAAATGATCGACAGCGCCTTAGGCACCTGCGAAGACGGCACCAGCCGCATCGCCGTCGCGGTGGAGAGCGTCCAGAAACCGCCAATCGCCACCCCCAGCAGCATACGGCCCACCAGAATCATGCTGAGATCGGCGGCAAAGGCCACCAGCAAATTCGACGCGACCTGCAGCAGCGAAAATGCCAGCAGCACCCAGCGACGATCGATGCGTCGCGTCGCCAGAGTAATGAACAGGCTGGTGACCAGCGCCACCAGCGCCGTTACCGTAATGGTTTGCCCCGCCTGACCTTCTGAAACCTCCAAGCTGCGCGCGATCGGCGTCAACAGGCTGACCGGTAGAAACTCCGCCGTAATCAGACCGAACACGCCGAACGACATCGCGAATACCGCGCCCCAGGCGGGTTTTTGTTCAACCCCGCCTCTATTCGCCGCTTCTGAACGCTGGCTCATTGTTTTTCTCCCCCGTAAAAAATAAAGCCAGAGCATAGAGGTCAGGCGCAAGACGATCTATGATGCTTTCACCGTGTTTATTGATAATTCGTCTGTGATTGTATGAGCCAGTATGCAGATGTGACCAGCGAGCTGCTGTCCGGCATGCGTCTGTACGGCGTGAAGTACCAGCGTATCGAGGTCTCCGCGCCGTTCGGCATTCGTTTTGACGACGCGCCGGGGCGCGCGCAGCTTCATTTCGTCGGGCGCGGTCCGCTGCTGGTAAAAAGCGCCGCCGGCGTTATCCATACGCTGGAAACCGGCGACGCGCTGCTGATCCCGCACGGCAAAGCCCATGCGCTGCTCTCTTCGGTCGATGCGGCCGACCAGGATATCGCCGCCTTCGGCAGCAAACCGATCTGCGACCGCGTCTGCGCTATCGCCTCGGCCGAAGCCTGCGACGGCGAGCAGAGCGTGATTCTGTTCAGCGCCTGCATGACGTTTGAGCTGGGCGGGATGCAGCCGTTAATCAATACCATGCCGGATGTGATGATGGTCAGTACGCTGCTGTCGCAATACCCGGAGATTCAGCCGATCCTGGAGGCGATGGAGCGCGAATCCACCGCGCGCCAGGCCGGGTACGCCAGCATTCTGTCGCGTCTCGCCGACGTGGTAGCCGCGCTGATTGTGCGCGGCTGGGTGGAGAGCGGCTGCGGCAAAGGAAGCGGACTGGTGCAGGCGCTGCGCGATCCGCGCCTGAGCCTGGCGATCGCCGCGATGCATCGCGATCCGGGAGAGAGCTGGAGCGTGGAAAAGCTGGCGCGCGTGTCCGGCTGCTCGCGTTCGGTATTCGCCGAGCGCTTTCAGAGCGCCACCGGCATGACGCCGCTGCGCTACCTTACTGAGCTGCGGATGCGGCTGGCGGTACAGCGCATTAGCGACGGCGGCGAAGCGGTAGAGACGGTGGCCTTCGATCTCGGCTACGGCTCGCTGGCCGCCTTCAGCCGGGCGTTCAAACGCATCGTCGGACAGTCGCCCGGCGCACTGCGCGCCGGACGTTATCCCGCGACGGAGGCGCGCGTCGCGCAGCGCGCCTGAGGTGGTCGTCAGCGGAACACGCTGATCGCCTCCACCAGCCGGTTCGCCTGGCGCGCCATGCGGCCGGAGGCTTCCGCCCCTTCCTGCACGCGCGCGGCGTTTTGATGGGTAATGTCGTCGAGATCCTCCACGGCGACGCTGACCTGACTCAGGGCGATCGACTGCTCAGCGGTCGCAGCGCTGATTTGCGCAATCAGCGAGGTGACGTTCTGCACCTGCGACACGATATCCTGCATGGTGCGCCCGGCGGCATCGGCGTGCAGCGTGCCCGACTGCACGCGCAGCGCGCTGGTCTCCAGCAGGTTTTTGATTTCGCTGGCGGCGGAGGCTGAGCGCTGTGCCAGACTGCGCACCTCGCCCGCCACCACGGCGAATCCTTTGCCCTGTTCGCCGGCGCGCGCCGCTTCCACCGCCGCGNNTATTGGTCTGGAAAGCGATGCCGTCGATGACGCTGGTAATGTTGGCGATACGCTGCGAACTGTCGGATATTTCCGCCATCATGCTAACCATCTCCTGCATCACTTCGCCGCCTTTCAGCGCCGCCTCGCTGGTGGCGGCCGAGAGGGAATTGGCCTCCCCTGCGGTTTCCGTATTGCTTTTCACCGTGGCGGTCATCTCATTCATGGTGGCGGCGGTCTGCTGCACGTTGGCGGCCGCCTGGTCGGTGCGGCGGCTGAGATCGTCGTTGCTGCGCGCCATCGCGTCGCTGGCGCTCAGCACGTTGATCGCCTGACCGCTGACGTCATCCACCAGCCAGCGGAACATTAAGCCCAGCTGGCCGATGGCGCGCAGCGTCATGCCGACCTCGTCGACGCGATCCATCTGCTCCACCTTATGGCTGGCGCCAGTGGCGACGCTCAGCGCCTGACGACAGACGCGCTCGATGGGGCGGGAAATTTGCTGCTCCAGCCAGCCGCTGACCAGCAGCAGCAGCAGCGCCAG
>DENB01000099.1:12894-13790 GCA_002359495.1 Enterobacteriaceae bacterium UBA2655 | reverse complement strand
AGCAGCGCGGCGGCGGTAAACGCGCCCACGGTGTTGTAGTCCTGATGCAGTAATTCAACCTGAAGCGGCAAAGTATAGGTCTCGCCGCGAATCGATCCCGAAACGACCGAGACCGCGCCGAACTCGCCGATGGCGCGGGCGTTGGTCAGCACCNNCAGCGTGACGCGGCGGAACATTTGCCAGCCCGACGCGCCCAGCAGTACGGCGGCTTCGTCTTCGTTGCTGCCCTGACTAAGCATCACCGGCACCAGCTCGCGCACCACAAAGGGACAGGTGACGAAGATAGTCGCCAGCGCCATGCCCGGCCAGGAGAACATCAGCTGAATGTTATGGGCATCCAGCCAGCCGCCCGCCGGGCCGTTGACGCCCCAGAACAGCAGATACATTAGCCCCGCCACCACCGGCGACACGGCGAAAGGAATATCAAACAGCGTCAGCAGCAGCTGGCGGCCGGGAAAAGTGAAGCGCGTGACCAGCCAGGCCAGCAGCGTGCCGAACACCAGATTCACCGGCACGGTAATCAACGCCACCAGAATCGTCAGCCAGATGGCGTGCAGCATATCGGAATCGGCCAGGTTGCTGAAGGTGACGCCCAGCCCCTGATGCAGCGCTTCCCAGAAGATCGACACCATCGGCACGACCAGCAGCAAAACGGAGATCAGCGCGCCGATGCCGATCAGCAGCCATTTGCCCCAGTTGAACGGCTGGCGATCGACGTTAAGTTGCGATACCTCAGCCATCAGTGGCCTCCCAGACGACGGCCAAAGCGGCTCTGTAATGTATTAATCACGAACAGCAGCAGCAGCGAGGCGGCGAGGATCACCGAGGCGATGGCGCTGGCGGCCGGGTAGTCGAACTCCTGCAGGCGGACAAAGATCATCAGCGAGGTCACTTCG
>DENB01000099.1:994-12815 GCA_002359495.1 Enterobacteriaceae bacterium UBA2655 | reverse complement strand
TTCCAGCACCGGCTGCACGGTGCGCACCACGAAAGGAATGCTGGTGAACGCCATCGCCACTGCGATGCCGAGCCAGGTGTAAGAAACTTTAATATCGAACTGCGCCAGCCACTGACCATACCAGCCGCTGACGGAGAACAGCCCGGCCAGCGTCAGGCCCGCGACCGCGGTCGGCAACGCGAACGGCAGATCCATCAGGCCATCCAGCAGGATACGGCCGGGAAAGCGGTAGCGCGTCAGGATCCACGCCATCAGCATGCCGAACAGGGCGTTGAACAGCGACGCGACTCCCGCCGACAGCAGCGTGACTTTATAGGCCGCGATCAGCTGAGGATTGGAGATCACATCCCAATATTGCGCCAGCGTCATATTCGACAGCTGCATCAGCAGCGCGCTGATTGGCAGCAGCAGGATCAGACAGGTAAACAACAGGCTGGTGCCGAGGCTCAGGCCAAAGCCGGGCAGAACGCGTTTATGACTTGCCGCAAACATTAACCGCGCCCCGCTGCGAGTAATTTATCCAGTTCGCCGCCGCTGGCGAAATGCGCTTTCATCACCTTATCCCAGCCGCCGAACGCCTCTTCCACGCGGAACAGCTCGGTTTCGGGAAAGCGCGCCTTCTGCTGCGCCATCAGCTGCGGGTTATTCACACGATAGTAGAAATCGGTGATGATTTTTTGCGCTTCCGGCGTATAGAGGTAGTTCAGATAAGCTTTGGCCGCGTCCACCGTGCCGTTGTGCTCGACATTTTTATCGAGCCAGGCCACGGGAAACTCGGCGAGAATATTGGTCTTCGGCACGATCACCTCGTAATCATCTTTACCGTACTGATTACGGATATTGTTCACTTCAGATTCAAAGCTGATCAGCACGTCGCCGAGACCGCGTTCGACGAAGGTCGTCGTCGCGCCGCGACCGCCGGTATCGAATACCTCGACGTTTTTCAGAAACTGCGTCATAAAGGCTTCGGTTTTCGCCTTATCGCCGCCGTCCGCTTTGTCCGCCGCGCCCCAGGCCGCTAAATAGGTATAGCGGGCGTTGCCCGAGGTTTTGGGGTTAGGAAAAATCAGTTTTACGTCGCCGCGTGTTAAGTCTGCCCAGTCATGGATCTTTTTCGGATTCCCTTTGCGCACCAGAAACGCCATGGTGGAGTAAAACGGCGAGCTGTTGTTCGGCAGGCGCGTCTGCCAGTCGGCGGGGATCAGCTGCCCTTTGTCGTGCAATACCTGTACGTCGGTCACCTGGTTGTAGGTCACGACATCGGCGCGCAGCCCTTGCAGGATCGCCAGCGCCTGCTTTGAGGAGCCGGCATGAGATTGTTTGATTGTCAGTTTGTCGCCCGGATGCCCGGCATCCCACTGTTTTTCAAACGGCGCGTTCAGGGCGACGAACAGCTCGCGCGACACGTCGTACGAGCTGTTCAGCAATTCAGTCGCCTGCGCCGCGCTCGCCAGTGCCAGCGAGAGCGCCGCGCCGCTGACGATTTTTTTTATCGCTGGAAAGGTCATTAAGCATCCTGAAATTGATCCGGCTCACGCCAGCCGTACGACCAGTTTATTTATAACTCAGGAAAAAGCTGTAACGGTTTTATATATCGTTTGATGATTTCAAAGTCGAAAAAGGCATAAGCTTGCGGCAGAAGATATGCGGAATTCAAAATTAGCGCGAAGCCCGCGCGCCATGCCTTCAGAGAGGAAACAGTAAGGCCCAAACCGGGCCGGAAAAGCTGGCGACGCAGCCGAGCTTCGCCGCCGTTTTATCGATTAACGCTGCCAGATGATTTTGCTAAGCGTCCAGTTTTTCAACGTATCGTCCGAGGGCATCAGTCCGTCCGGCCCGTGCCATTCGCCGCTGTAGACGTAGCGGATATGCTGGCTGCCGGGCGCTTTGCATTCGATATCGCTGTTATCCATGCCGGGCGCTTTCTGGCAATTATTAAAGGCCTTGCTGAAGGTATCGCTGAATTTGCTGCCGAGGCGCGGGCCGTCGGCGCGGGCAATGGCACTGTCCATCACCTCGATGCGCTCCACGCTGCTTTGACCATAAATCACTAGTTTGACCTGATCGTCATCCAGCGCCTGCCAGAAGCTAATCACCTGACCGTTCTGACCCCGCATCCCTTGGCGCAGCTTATAGTCGCCGTTCAGACCTTCATCGATCGCCTGCTGCGTCATAGCGGTGCTGCTGCTCAGACCGCCAACTCCCTGCTCCGTCACGTCCGGCGAAGAGCCGAACCAGTTCCAGGGCGCCATCGCCGACCAGGAAATCTTGCTGAAGGGATTCCACCCGCTGTCGTGGCTTGCAGTGTCGGAACCGGAACTGGCGCAGCCGGCCAGCAGCATGGCGGCGATAAGCATCGCGGGACGAACGGCTTTCATGAAAACTCCTGTTAACAATGTGCAAATTGCGAATCAGGTTGGAGTCGCAAAGCGGCGAAAAGTTTAGCCCTGATTGTGTTCCGGCAGAAAACAGTCGCGCAGACGCGCATTCAGCTGCAGCCAGATCAGCGCCAGCAGGTCGAACAGGCTGAGCAGCAGCGGCAACGGCGACGCCTGCAAATCTCCCTGAGCCAGCTGCGCGCCCTGCCAGATCAGGTTGATCAGCAGCGCCAGNNGGCTCAGCACGCCGCGCCAGGCCTGCCAGAGGCGCGGCCAGCGCTGACGGTAGCCGGTCAGCAGCAGCCCGAGCGCCGCCGGGACGCCGAGCAGCAGCCCGAGCCAGAAGCTCTGCCGGTCGGGATAGAACAGCGCCAGCAGATCGTTGCCCTGCTGCCTGGAGGCGCCCGCCATCAGCAACAGCAGCCAGGTGCGCGCCTGCAACAGCAAAATAAGCCAGAACAGCAGCGGCAAACGCAGCTGCCCTTTGGCGTCATAATCGTCGGGAAGGTATTTCAGCATCGTCATCGCAGGCGGGCCGCCGCGCGATCAATATTCACGATCTTCAATCAGCCGCTTGCCCATCACCACCGAGTCGCCGATCTCATAGTCGAGCTTCTCGTAGAAGCCGAGCACGGCGTCGTTCTCTTCGCGGATCATCAGGTTGATTTTCGGGCAGCCGCGCGCGATCAGCTTCTTCTCCAGCCGGTTCATCAGCGCGTTCGCGAAGCCGCGGCCGCGATAGTCGGGATGCACGCCCAGATAGTAGACCGAGCCGCGATGCCCGTCGTAGCCGCCCATCAGCGTGCCGACGATTTCGCCGCCCACCACCGCCACCAGGAACAGATCGGGATCGTGATTCAACTTGCGTTCAATATCCATCTCGGGATCGTTCCACGGCCGCAGCAAATCGCAACGCTCCCAGAGCGTAATCACCTCTTCAAAATCTTCCTGGCGGAAAACACGAATTTCCATCATCGTTACCCAGCGGTTAAGCACATTTCGCTGATTATCACGCATTCTTTTCACGCTGCAAACCGGGATAAGGCCAATGGCGGAAAAAATGGCCAGCTTTGCGCTGCGCCTGATGCGTGTCCTCGCCCTGCTTCAGGCAATTTTATCACCTGAAATAGAAAGTAAAGCTCTGAAATGGTTCCGGGGTCGCGGGCGGGCAATTGTTACGATATAACACCTGTCACGCTTCTTTGCCCGGGATCTGCAATGACACAACTTTCGCTCCTCAAGCGGCTCACCAACCGCCGCCAGCTACTCCTCTCCGGCCTTGCGCTCGCCATCCTGTCGCCTGAAGCGATTCAGGCGAAGGAAGAGCGCGCCGACCTGCGTCTCGCCGCCAACCGCAGCCGTCCGGCGCCGACGAACAACGGCAAAAAAATCGTGATGATCGATCCCGGCCACGGCGGTATCGATTCTGGCGCGGTCGGCGAAGAGGGATCGGAAGAGAAACATGTGGTGCTGGCGATTGCCGATACCGTGCGCCAGCTGTTACAGGATCATCCCCGCATTGAGGTGCATCTGACGCGCGACAGCGACCATTTCATTCCGCTTTATCAGCGGGTGGAGATCGCCCACCAGCACGGCGCCAACCTCTTTATGTCGATTCATGCCGACGGCTTTACCAGCCCGGAGGCCAACGGCGCCTCGGTGTTCGCCCTTTCCAATCGCGGCGCCAGCAGCACCATGGCGCGCTACCTTTCCGACAGGGAGAACGCGGCAGATGAGGTCGGCGGGGTGAAGGTCGCCGAAAAAGATCACTATCTGCAACAGATCCTGTTCGACCTGGTGCAGACCGACACCATTAAAAACAGCCTGACGCTGGGGAAACATGTGCTCGACCAGATTCGGCCGGTGCATCATCTGCACAGCCAGCACACCGAGCAGGCGGCGTTCGCCGTGCTGAAATCGCCTTCCATTCCGTCGGTGCTGGTGGAAACCTCTTTTATCACCAACCCGCGCGAAGAGCAGCTGCTGGGCACCCAGGCGTTTCGTCATAAGATCGCCTCCGCCATCGCTGACGGCATCGTCAATTATTTCGATGAGTACGATCGTCACAATCGTCGCCCGGGTTAGGTATAATCGCGGCACATTCTTCGCCGGAGAGCCTGATGAGTACTCCCGATATTTCCCGCGTTAAAGCGTTTTTACTGACGCTGCAAGATACCATTTGTGAACAGCTGGCCGCTGCGGATGGCAAGGCCGGCTTCGCCGAGGACAGCTGGCAGCGTCCCGGCGGCGGCGGCGGACGCAGCCGCGTGCTGCGCAACGGCGCCGTGTTCGAACAGGCCGGCGTCAACTTTTCCCATGTGCATGGCGACCAGATGCCCGCTTCGGCCACCGCGCATCGCCCGGAGCTGGCCGGACGCAGCTTTGAAGCGATGGGCGTCTCGCTGGTGATCCACCCGGAAAATCCCTATGTGCCTACCAGCCACGCCAACGTGCGCTTTTTCATCGCGGAAAAGCCGGGCGCCGATCCGGTCTGGTGGTTCGGCGGCGGCTTCGATATGACACCCTATTACGGCTTCGAAGAGGATGCGGTTCACTGGCATCAGACGGCGTTCAACCTGTGCCAGCCTTTTGGCGACGAGGTTTATCCGCGCTATAAAAAATGGTGCGACGATTACTTCTACCTGAAGCACCGCGACGAGCAGCGCGGCATCGGCGGGCTGTTTTTCGACGATCTCAATACCCCGGATTTCGACCGCTGCTTCGCCTTTATGCAGGCGGTGGGCAAAGGCTATCTCGACGCGTATCTGCCGATCGTGGCGCGCCGTAAAGATCACCCCTGGGGCGAACGCGAGCGCCAGTTCCAGCTCTACCGGCGCGGACGCTACGTAGAATTCAACCTGGTCTGGGATCGCGGCACGCTGTTTGGACTGCAAACCGGCGGCCGCACCGAATCCATATTGATGTCGATGCCGCCGCTGGTGCGCTGGGAGTACGATTACCAGCCGGAGCCCGGTTCGCCGGAAGCGGCGCTCTACCGCGACTTCCTGCCGGTAAAAGCCTGGATTTAACCCTACGCGGCCGCTTATAGCGGCTGCGTCTGCGCTTCCACCACCGCCAGCGCCACCATATTCACGATGCGTCGCACCGAGGCGATGCGCGTCAGCACATGCGCCGGTTTGCTGATGCCCATCAGCACCGGTCCGACGGTCACGCCTTCGGAGCAGGAGACGCGCAGCAGGTTATAGCTGATGCGCGCCGCCTCGACGTTCGGCATGATCAACAGGTTCGCCGCGCCTTTCAGCGGGCTGTCCGGCATCAGCTCGCGCCGGATGCTCTCCTGCAGCGCCGCATCGCCATGCATTTCGCCGTCGATCTCCAGCTCCGGCGCCCGCTGCTGGATCAGCGCCAGCGCCTCGCGCATTTTCCGCGCGCCGGGCGCGTTCGACGAACCGAAGCTGGAGTGGGAAAGCAGCGCGACCTTGGGTTCGATGCCGAAACGGCGTACGGTTTCCGCCGCCAGCAGGGTGATATCCGCCAGCTGCTCCGGCGTGGGATCTTCGTTGACGTAGGTATCAGCGATAAAGGTATTGCCGCCCGGCAGCAGCAGCGCGTTCATCGCGCCCGCCACCTTTATGTCGTCCCGAAAGCCGAACACCTTTTCCACCACATCGTAATGTTCGCGATAATCCCCTACCGTCCCGCAGATCAGCGCATCGGCCTCGCCGCGATGCACCATAATGGCGCCGATCAGCGTGGGGTTGCCGATCATCGCGCGCTGCGCCTGCTCCGGCGTGACGCCGCGCCGCTTCATCAGCTGATAGTATTCGCTCCAGTAAGCTTTAAAACGCGGGTCGGATTCGTTATTCACCACGTCGAAATCTTCTCCCGGCCTGATTTTTAACCCCTGCTTTTTAAGCCGCATTTCTATAACGCCCGGACGGCCAATCAGAATCGGCTTCGCCAGCCCGAGCGAAATCAGCTCCTGGGTGGCGTGCAGCACGCGAACCTCCTCGCCTTCCGCCAGCACCACGCGCTTCGGCGCCTTGCGCGCCTGAGAGAAGATCGGCTTCATAAACAGCGTGGTTTTATACACATATTCAGTCAGCCGCTCGCGGTAGGCGTCGAAATCAGCGATCGGCCGGGTCGCGACGCCCGACGCCATCGCCGCTCTGGCGACCGCCGGCGCGATCTGCACGATCAGCCGCGGATCAAAGGGTTTCGGGATAAGGTACTCCGGCCCGAAGCTCAGCTCCTGATCGCCATAGGCTGAAGCGACGATATCGCTTTGCTCCGCCTGCGCCAGCGCGGCGATTGCCTCCACGGCGGCGAGCTTCATCGCTTCGTTAATCGCCGTTGCGCCGACATCCAGCGCGCCGCGGAAAATAAACGGGAAGCAGAGCACATTGTTGACCTGATTAGGAAAGTCGGAGCGGCCGGTACAGATAATGGCGTCGGGCCGCACCGCCTTTGCCAGCGGCGGCATAATCTCCGGCTCCGGGTTAGCCAGCGCCAGGATCAGCGGTCGCGGCGCCATTTTTTTCACCATCTCCGGCGTCAGCACCCCGGGACCGGAGCAGCCAAGGAAGATATCGGCGTCGGCGATCACCTCATCCAGCGTGCGCTTGCCGTTATCCTCAACGGCGTAGGCAGCCTTGGTTTCCGCCATCCCCGCTTCCCGCCCGTGGTAAATCACCCCTTTCGAGTCACATACCACGATGTTGCGCTTCGCCATGCCAAGCGTCACCAACAGGTTCATGCAGGCGATGGCCGAGGCGCCAGCGCCCGACACCACCAGCCGCACGTCGGAAAGCGCCTTGTTAACCACGCGCAGGCCATTCAGCACCGCGGCGGTACAAATAATCGCGGTGCCGTGCTGATCGTCGTGAAACACCGGAATGTTCATGCGTTCGCGCAGTCGCTTCTCTATATAGAAGCACTCCGGCGCTTTGATATCTTCCAGATTAATGCCGCCGAAAGTCGGCTCCAGCGCGGCGATCACGTCGATCAGCCGGTCGGGATCTTGCTCGTCGACTTCAATATCAAACACGTCGATGCCGGCGAACTTTTTAAACAGCACCCCTTTGCCTTCCATGACAGGCTTGCCCGCCAGCGCGCCGATATTGCCCAGTCCCAACACCGCCGTGCCGTTGGAGATCACCGCGACCAGGTTGCCGCGCGCGGTATATTTATGCGCCGCCCGCGGATCGGCGGCGATTTCCAGACAGGGCGCGGCGACGCCCGGCGAATAGGCCAGCGCCAGATCGCGCTGCGTCGCCAGGGGTTTGGTCGGCGAAACCTGAATTTTTCCCGGCCGGGGATATTGATGAAAATCGAGCGCGCTTTGCTTCAGTTGATCGTCCATGGGACTTCCTTTAGTAGCGTGATAATCACGCCACAGTATAAAACGCAGCCTGGCGGGAGGAGGTGAAGGCGGTCAAAGAACGCCGTTTCGGAGGGCACGGATTGCCACAGCGGCAACAGCGCGTTTTTGCTGAGCTGCTATGCTTAGTGGTGGCATAAGGCGCGTCTCAGGGTCGTTACCTTGCAAAATCGGCTCTGCCGCACTCCCGCCTGCCGGCATTTTCGTCGCAGGCGGCACAGGCGCCGCGATCGTCGGCTGCTCAAACATCTCCAGCGCAACAATCAGAGAAAACGCATTTTCATATGAAAGCGGCTGTTGCAATGTGTTTGGCCTGTGTCTACCGCAAACGGCGCGGAATATCACTATACGCCTGAGGCGCAACCCTTTTTGCCTTATCGATTGCTTATCAAGGAGTCCAGAGATGAACCAGCTAGACGCTTTAAAACAGTTCACCACCGTGGTGGCGGACAGCGGGGATATCGAATCCATTCGCCATTACCATCCGGAAGACGCCACAACCAACCCCTCTCTTATCCTCAAAGCTGCCGGTCTCGACGCCTACAAACACCTGATTGATGACGCCATCGAATACGCTAAAAAACAGGGCGGCAGCAAAGAGACGCAGATCATCAACGCCAGCGACAAAGTCGCGATCAACCTCGGTATGGAAATTCTGAAAAGCGTACCGGGCCGGGTATCGACGGAAGTGGATGCCCGTCTCTCTTTCGATCGCGGCATGTGTGTGACCAAAGCGGAAAAGCTGGTGCGTCTGTATGAAGAGAACGGCATCGATCGCTCGCGCATTCTGATTAAGCTTGCGTCCACCTGGGAAGGGATCCGCGCAGCGGAAGAACTGGAGCGAAACGGCATTAACTGTAACCTGACGCTACTCTTCTCCTTCGCGCAGGCGCGCGCCTGCGCCGAAGCGGGCGTCTATCTGATCTCACCGTTCGTCGGCCGCATTTACGACTGGTATAACAGCCGCAAACCGCTGGAGCCGTACGTGGCGGATGAGGATCCGGGCGTGAAGTCCGTGCGCCGCATCTATGACTACTACAAAAAGCACCGCTACGAAACCGTTATCATGGGCGCCAGCTTCCGCAAAGTGGAACAAATCCTGGCGCTGGCCGGCTGCGACCGTCTGACCCTCTCCCCGAACCTGCTGCAGGAACTGCAGTCCAGCGACGCGCCGGTAGAACGCAAACTGGAACCTTCCACCGAAGGCTTCCACCAGCCTTCTCCGCTCAACGAAGCGGAATTCCGCTGGGAACACAACCAGGATCCGATGGCGGTTGAAAAACTGTCTGAAGGCATCCGCCAGTTCGCCGTTGACCAGCAGAAGCTGGAAGACCTGCTGGCCGCCAAACTGTAATTCCCCACATTTTTCCTACGTCGGGCGGGCCTGTCCCCCGCCCGCTTATCTCCAAAATAAAGGGAGAAAACTATGTCTTCACGCAGAGAGTTGGCGAATGCGATTCGTGCATTGAGCATGGACGCGGTACAAAAAGCAAAATCCGGCCACCCCGGTGCGCCGATGGGCATGGCGGATATCGCCGAAGTGTTATGGCGCGATTTTCTGAAACACAATCCGACCAACCCCGCCTGGGCCGATCGCGACCGCTTTATCCTCTCTAATGGTCATGGCTCGATGCTGCTCTACAGCCTGCTGCACCTCACTGGCTACGATCTGCCGATGGAGGAGATCAAAAACTTCCGTCAGTTGCACTCTAAAACGCCGGGCCACCCGGAAATCGGCTACACCCCGGGCGTGGAAACCACCACCGGTCCGCTGGGCCAGGGTTTAGCGAACGCGGTCGGACTGGCGATCGCCGAGCGCACGCTGGCGGCGCAGTTTAACCGTCCCGGCCACGATATCGTCGACCACTTCACCTATGTCTTTATGGGCGACGGCTGCCTGATGGAAGGGATCTCGCACGAGGTCTGCTCATTGGCCGGCACCCTGGGGCTGGGCAAACTGATCGGCTTCTATGACCACAACGGCATCTCCATTGACGGCGAAACCGAAGGCTGGTTCACCGACGACACCCATAAACGTTTCGAAGCCTATAACTGGCACGTCGTGGGCGAAATCGACGGCCACGACGCGCAGGCGGTAGCGAACGCCATCAAAGAGGCGCAGAGCGTTACCGATAAGCCTTCGCTGATTATCTGCCGCACGGTTATCGGCTTCGGTTCGCCGAATAAGGCGGGCAAAGAAGAGGCGCACGGCGCCGCCCTCGGCGAAGAAGAGGTGGCGCTGACGCGCAAACAGCTGGGCTGGAACTCGCCGCCGTTTGAAATCCCGTCTGACATTTATCAGCAGTGGGACGCCAAAGAGGCGGGCGCCGAGCGTGAAAAAGCCTGGAACGAGAAGCTGGCAGCTTATAAAGAGGCGTTCCCCGAGCTGGCGCAGGAGTATCAGCGCCGCATGAGCGGCGGCATGCCGACCAACTGGGAAGCGGAAACGCAGAAGTTTATCGAACAGGTACAGGCTAACCCGCAGAAGATCGCCAGCCGTAAGGCGTCGCAGAATTCGCTGGAAGTCTACGGCAAGCTGCTGCCGGAACTGCTCGGCGGCTCGGCCGACCTCGCGCCCAGCAACCTGACCATCTGGTCCGGTTCTAAGCCGATCACTGAAGATCATGCCGGCAACTATATCCACTACGGCGTACGCGAATTCGGCATGACCGCCATCGGCAACGGCATCGCTCACCACGGCGGCTTCGTGCCTTATACCGCTACCTTCCTGATGTTCGTCGAGTATGCGCGTAACGCGGCGCGCATGGCGNNGCACCAGCCGGTCGAGCAGCTGGCCAGCCTGCGCATCACGCCGAACATGAGCGTCTGGCGTCCGTGCGACCAGGTGGAGACCGCCGTGGCCTGGAAAGCGGCCATCGAGCGTCACCACGGTCCTACCGCGCTGATCCTGTCGCGTCAGAATCTGGCCCAGCCGGAGCGCAGCAAGGCGCAGCTGGATAATATCGCCCGCGGCGGTTATATCCTGAAGGATTGCGAAGGCACGCCGGAAGCAATCCTGATCGCCACCGGCTCCGAGATGGAGATCACCCTCGGCGCGGCGGAAAAACTGAGCCACAACGGGCATCGCATTCGCGTGGTGTCGCTGCCCTGCACCGACATTTTCGATAAGCAGGACGTGGCCTACCGTGAATCGGTGCTGCCTTCCGGGGTTAAAGCGCGCGTCGCGGTGGAAGCGGGCATTGCCGAATACTGGTACAAATATGTCGGCCTCGACGGCGCCATTGTCGGCATGACCACCTTCGGCGAGTCCGCGCCAGCAGATAAACTCTTCCCTGAATTTGGCTTTACGGTAGAAAACGTCGTCAGCCATGCGGAAGCGTTACTCAAGCCACATTAATGTATCTGACCCTTCCTGCTTCGCCAGGAAGGGTCTTATCCCGCTTACAGCCCGAAACAGAAAAAAACCTCCGTTTCCCTCTTCCCGCCCGACGCAAACTGATTACTATAGGCTTTCTCATGAATCAGACTGCGGACCTTCTTCTGTTGAAAAAGCATACATCCTGGCTACTGGCCTTATCGGTTGCGCTGCTTCCATTAAAAAGCATGGCGCAAATCACGCCCATCGCGCCCGATCCGCTGCTGGCGTCGCAAATCGTTGATCGCTACGCCGAACATATCTTTTATGGCAGCGGCGCGGTAGGGATGGCGCTGATCGCTATCGACGGCAACCAGCGCGTTTTCGCCAGCTTTGGCGAAACGCGTCCGGGCAACAACGTGCGGCCGCAAAAAGATTCCCTGATCCGTATCGCCTCGCTCAGCAAGCTGATGACCAGCGAAGTGATGGTAAAAATGGCCGAAAAAGGCCAGATTAATCTTAACGATCCGCTGAGCAAATATGCGCCGCCAGGCGTGGCGGTGCCCAGCTATGGCGGGCAACCCATTCGCCTGATTAATCTTTCCACCCATNNCCAGCGGCCTGCCGCGCGAGCAGCCCGGCGGCAAGCCGCACCGTCCGGTGTTTGTCTGGCCTACGCGCAACGAACGCTGGCAGTGGCTGGAGGGCGCGAAGCTGACGGTGCCGCCGGGCGTGCGCGCCTCTTATTCCAACCTGGGTTACGATCTGCTGGGCGATGCGCTGTCG
>DENB01000099.1:614-963 GCA_002359495.1 Enterobacteriaceae bacterium UBA2655 | reverse complement strand
GCTGGGGATGAAAGACACCACGTTCACCCCTTCGCCGGAGCAGTGTGATCGTCTGATGGTGGCGGAGAAAGGCGCCAGCCCCTGCAATAATACGCTGGCCGCCATCGGCAGCGGCGGCGTCTACTCCACGCCGGACGATATGGGCCGCTGGATGCAGCAGTTCCTAAATTCAGCGGTGAACCAGCGCAGCGCGCAGGCGGATCGCCTGCAAACGCTGATCTACCGACGCGATCAGCTGACGAAATTAGAGGAGATGGACGTGCCGGGCAGAGCCGACGCGCTCGGCATGGGCTGGGTTTATATGGCGCCGAAAAACGGCCATCCCGGCATTATTCAGAAAACCGGCGGC
>DENB01000099.1:0-546 GCA_002359495.1 Enterobacteriaceae bacterium UBA2655 | reverse complement strand
CGCCGATGATGATCCAGGCGATGCGTTAACGTGACGTAGTCAGGTTCGTTTTTGCCGGCTGGCTCACCCACAGGGTGGGCCACTCTTCGCTGCTGTGCCAGCCGTCGCAGGTTGACTCCTCGGCATATTCGGCCAGCTCAAATTGCGCGCCGTTAAACTGCCAGCGCGAGGCGGAGCCGCAATCGCCCAGCCCGCGTCCTTTATTAAAGGTAAAAAGCTGACCGCTGGCCGCGTCATAATCGGCGTTAATCAACTCCAGCTGCCGGTCGCTGCGCGTCGGCGGCGTAAAAGGCAGCGTCAGCGTCATGCCGCGCGCCACGTAAGGCTGGCTGCGCGTCACTTCGAACGCCAGATCGATCACGTTATAGGCCCCCATTTCGCATCCGATCAGCAACAGCGCTTTGCTGTCGGTCAGGGGCGCGACGCTGACTTCGCGGCGCATCGGGTCCAGCGAGCAGCTCTCCGCATTGACGCGCCAGGTGCCGAAATCGATCAGCCCGCTGGTTTCGTCGCGCGTCAACGGCATCGGCGCGGCGGCGGGCGGCT
>DENB01000074.1 GCA_002359495.1 Enterobacteriaceae bacterium UBA2655 | reverse complement strand
GGCAGCGCGACGGAAAACCCCTGGCTGATGCAGTTGCAGGCCGATCTGTTGCAAAGGCCGCTGCTGCGCGCGCCGACGGCGGAAGTCTCCGCGCTCGGCGCCGCGCTGCTGGCGGGAAAAATGCTCGGCTGGTGGCAGCAGGGCGGCGATATGGCGGCACTGCAGGGCGGCAGCGTGATCGAACCGCGCGCGACGCGCGCCAGGGAGATGCAGGACAACTATAAAGGCTGGCTGGATGCGGTGTCGCGCTGCCGCTATCAGCCGCTATAACCCCTTCGCGGAGCAAAGCAATGTCAACTCACCTTCAGCAATTAACCTTTGGCGTCATTATCGGCAATCGCGGCTTCTTTCCCAGCTATCTGGTCGGCGAAGCGCGGCAGCAGGCGGTGGCGCTGTTTGAAAAGCTTAACATCCGCGCCGTGATGCTGGACGAGACGCAAACCAACCTCGGCGGCGTCGAGACGCGGCAGGAAGCGAAAGTCTGCGCGGAACTGTTCCGCCAGCACCGGGACGAAATCAGCGGCATCGTGGTGCTGCTGCCTAACTTCGGCGATGAGAAAGCGGCGGCGGAGGCGATTCGTCTCTCCGGCCTCAACGTGCCGGTGCTGATCCAGGCGGAGGAGGACAACCTCGACAAAATGGGGCTGGCCACGCGTCGCGACAGCTTCTGCGGCAAGATCTCCCTCTGCAATAACCTGCGTCAGTACGGCATTCCGTTCACGCTGACCAGCCAGCATGTCTGCGCGCTGAGCAGCGAGATTTTTATGCAGGATCTGCAACGCTTCGGCCAGCTCTGCCGCGTGGTGAAAGCGATGCGGCGCGTACGGGTCGGCGCGATCGGCGCGCGTCCGGCGGGTTTCAATACCGTGCGCTACAGCGAAAAGCTGCTGGAAAAAATGGGCATTGCGGTCGAGACCCTCGACCTGTCGGAAATTTTTAGCCGCATCAAGCTGCTGCGCGACGACGATATTCGTGTGGCGGAGAAGCGCCAGATTCTGGAAGACAACGCCGACGCGCGCGCCATTCCGCCTGAGAAGATGCATACCATGGCGAAGCTGTTCGTGGTGATCGGCGAATGGATACAGGCCAACGACATCGATACCACCGCGATCCAGTGCTGGACCTCGCTGCAGGAGAATCTCGGCATCAACGTCTGCTCCATCATGAGCGTGATGTCAGGCCAGCTGATGCCCAGCGCCTGCGAGGTGGACGTGATGGGCGCGCTGTCGATGTACGCGCTGGCGAGCTGCTCGCTCAGTCCCGCCTCGCTGGCCGACTGGAATAACAATTTCGGTGACGATCGCGATAAATGCGTGCTGTTTCACTGCGGCAACTTCCCCAGCGCCAGCCTGGAGTCGCCGACCGTCGGCACGGCGGACATCATTGGCACCACGGTGGGCAAAGAGAATACCTGCGGCGCGGTGCATGGCCGCATGAAGGCGGGCATGCTGACCTATTTCCGTCTCTCAACCGATGATTTTACCGGCGAGATCAAAGCCTACGTCGGCGAAGGGGAGTCAGTGCAGGATCCGCTCGATACCCCGGGCTGTCGCGCGGTGATCCGCGTGCCGCAGCTGGAGTCGCTGCTGGCGTGGATTTGTAAAAACGGCTTCGAGCACCATGTGGCGATGAACCATTCTGCCACCGCCGCGGTATTGCAGGAGGCGTTCAGCACCTATTTGGGCGTCAGCTGCTACCATCACCGGTGAAAAAACAAGGGGCGTCACGCCCCTTGTGGCAGAACGTCAGGAACGAACCTGGTGGCGCGATGCGGCCAGGTTCTCCGCTGCCGCGCTTTCATTGGAGGCGTTCGCCAGATTGATTTTAGGCAGGGTGCCGCCGGTGAATTCGATACGACGCATAGGAAAGGCAAAGCGGATTTCCATCTCTTCCAGCCGCTGCATCAGCTGCACGTTAATTTCCTGCTGAATATCCATATATTTGTTGTAGTCCGCGTCCAGCACGATATAGACCACTTCAAACGTCAGTTGCGACTCGTCAAACGAGAGAAAATGGGCGCGATCGAAGCGGGTGGCGTCGATACCGGTAATGATCTCTTTCACCACGCCGCCGATTTGCCGCACTTTTTCCGCCGGCGTCGCGTAGTTAATGCCGAATGTAAACACGATGCGGCGCTGCTGCATACGTTTGTAATTGTGCAGCGTCTGCTGCAGCATCTGGGTATTGGAGCAGACGATCTGCTCGCCGCTCAGGCTGCGGATACGGGTGGTTTTCAGGCCGATGTGCTCGATGGTGCCGGCGACATCGCCGAAGACCACAAAATCGCCGATCTCAAACGGCTTGTCGAAGCCGATCGACAGCGAGGCCAGCACATCGCTGAGCACCGTCTGCACCGCCAGGGCGATGGCGATACCGCCGACGCCGAGGCTGGCGACCAGCGCCGTGATGTTGATCCCCATATTGGAAAGGATGGCGAGGAACATCATGACCCAGACCAGGGTGCGCAAGACGATGCCGAGAATGACTATCGTCACCGGATTGCGCACCTGCGTCGGGTCGCGCAGCATAATCTGGAACCAGAGCCGGATGCCGCAGTTTATCCAGAGGGTGATTTGCAGGATCAGGGCGACGAACCAGCCATGCGAGATGGCTGAACGCCAGAAGCCGGAGAGATCGATAAACTTGATCGCGATCAGCAGGGAAAATATCAGCAGCAGCGTCTGGCTGGTGCTGCGCAAAATTTCTACCGCGAGGGTATAAAGGCGCGCATGGCGGTTGGTGCTGAAATGGGCGAGGCGGCTGGAGATAAAGCGAATAATGCTGCGCAGTATCCACCAGATAACCAGCGTGGCGCCGATGACGATTGCAATGTTGATCCAAAAAGTTTCATTAAAAAGCAGGCGCGTAACCGCATGCGAAGAGAGCCAGTTTGCCATTGGGGAAGCGCTCCTTACTGGTGGGCCGGTTTGAAAAAAAGTGAAGTTGATGGAGAAGCATAGCCTGGAAGCGCGACGGCCGTCGCGCTTCCGCAGAAATCAGGGTTTACTGAAAGCGGTTGGCTTTGTCGCGCGCCAGACGCTCAAGGGAGAAGATCACCTGCTGCAGCTGACGGGCCTGTACCGGCTCGATGACGGTAAAGCGGAAGCTGAGACGCGGCGTGACCAGCGTTTCGTTTTTGCCGGTCACCACGCTGCGTTCGCCGATATGCAGCAGCTGGGCTTCCACCTCAAACTGACCATACTCGCCCAGTTCGACGCGCAGGTTTTTAAATTTGTCGCCGACGCTCAGTCCTTCCGGCAGCGCCTCGTCCACCAGCACGCCGACGCCGCCCAGCGAGAGATCCTGCAGGCGAAACCGCGTCGCGCGCCCGTCCGGCCAGCTGCTGTGGCACCAGAATACCGGATCCAGCGGGGCCATCACGCGGAAAAATTCACGGCGCTGAATTTGCCACACCAGATCGGGCAGCGGCGCGCTGAAGGCGGGCAGACCGTCAAAGTCGGCGGATTGCAGGTCGCCAAGTGAAAATTCAACCTTGGCGCCCTGGGTCTCCGCGGCAATGTTAATCTCGCCGCTCTCCAGAATTTGATGGTTCATCAAATTATTACTGCCCAGGTCGAACAGAACCCGATTTTCATCGGCAGCCAGCAGATGGCTGATAAACTGACCGCGTGCAAAACTCACCATTAAAGGCGTCTTGTAGCGCATCAGGTCCTTCATAACGCCAAGGACCGCCAGAGTGCCTCGTTTGAGGTATTGTTCGTTATCGGCTTCTCTCACATCCTGCTCCACACGATTCGCTTGTCATTATTCCCGGTTCCATTTCTCCCGTCAGTTATCGGCGCGAGGGCGGTGAACTTTAGCCTGCTAATTATTGTTTTTCTGGCCTTAAATCTGCAGAGCGAAAATTCCCGTCTATACTTATCGCTGTAAACAGCTTGATTATTCAGGCATTCACGACAGGAGTGGGATTATGTGGTCGAAACGTGGATTGAAAGATAATGCACATCACGCTCAGGCGCGCTCCCGGGACTGGAGCGACGATATGCGCGGTGGTCTGGATAGCGTTGCTCATTGCTCCTGTGCCTGGATGAAGAAAAATCCGTGGGCAGGCGTGGGGATCGGCGTCGCGCTGGGCTTGGTTGTCGGTATGTTAATCACGAAAAAGTAAGGAGTAGTAAGATGGGAATCATTTCATGGATTATTTTTGGCTTAATCGCAGGTATTCTCGCTAAATGGATCATGCCTGGCAGAGATGGCGGCGGCTTCATCGTGACCATCATTCTGGGTATTATTGGTGCGGTTGTAGGCGGCTGGATCAGTACCTTTTTCGGTTTTGGCAGAGTCGACGGCTTTAACTTCGGCAGCTTCGTCGTCGCGGTGATCGGCGCGATCGTCGTCCTGTTTATCTACCGCAAAGTGCGCAGCTAAACGCGGTAAGCAGACGGACTGAACGAAAAAGGGGGCTTCGGCCCCCTTTGTTATGCCCGGCGTTCAGGCGTCGACAGAAACGGCCTGCATGGCCGGTGTCGGCGCGAACCGCCACCGGCGACGCGTTAGTTCGCTGCGGTTTCCGCTGCGGCGGTTGAATGTTGCGGAATATCGCGCGCGCTGTCGCAGGTTTTCTCCTTCGGACAATATTTGTCCAGCAGCATCAGCGTGACGCCGTTGGTCCAGCCGAAACCATCCTGCAGCTGATATTCGCCGCCGCCGCCGCCGCCGAGGTTTTTACCCTCCACCACATATTTTTCCACCAGCTTGTGCTCTTTGTCATAGGTGGTCTGCACGTTGTTAAGGAAACGAACGCCGATCTCCTGCGCCAGCTTCGGCTGCCGATAGTTATCCAGCCCCTGCACGGCGACCCACTGCAACGGCGCCCAGCCATTAGGCGCATCCCACTGCTGACCGTTGTTGACCGTGGTGGTCACCAGGCCGCCCGGCTTCAGCAGCTGTTTCTCCACCGCCGTCGCGGTGCGCGCCGCCTGCCGGTCGGAAGCCGCCTTCAGGTAGAGCGGGAACAGGGCTGCGGCGGTGAGCTGGTTATGCACCCGCTTTTTCTTCCAGTCGTAGTCGGCGTACCAGCCCTGTTTTTCATCCCACAGATAGCGGTTGATGGCAGCCTGGCGCTTCTCCGCCTGCGCATCGTACTGCTGCGCTTTATCGCTTTGCTTGTTCAGCTGATACGCTTTGGAGAGCGTTTTCTCAAGGTGAAAGATCAGGCTGTTGAGATCCACCGGCGCCATCTCCGTGGTGCGGATGGTCGCCAGATTCTGCGCATCGGTGAACCAGCGCGAGCTGAAGTCCCAGCCAGACGCCGCGCCGGCGCGCAGTTCGCGGTACATCTCCTGCTTGTTGCGCTCCGGCGCTTTGTTCGCCGTATTGATATCATCCATCCAGGATTCGGTACGCGGCGCGTCGCGCATGTCCCAGTAGCGATTCAGCAGGGTGCCGTCCGCCAGCTTAACTACTCGCTTGCTGGCGCTGCCCGCCGCCACGCTGTCGCTGTCCGCCATCCAGTAGTCATACTCCTTCTGCAGCTGCGGCAGATAGCGGGTATAGGCCTTGTCGCCTTCGTGGGTCGCCAGCAGATCGACCATCAGGCTGAAAAAGGGCGGCTGCGAGCGGCTGAGATAATAGCTGCGGTTGCCATTGGGAATATGGCCGTAGGTATCCAGCTCCCAGGCGAAGTTGTCGATCATATCCTGAACGCGATCCCAGTGGCCGCTTTCAGCAAGACCGAGCATGGTGAAATAGCTGTCCCAGTAATAGACCTCGCGGAAGCGTCCGCCGGGCACCACATAAGGTTTCGGCAACGGCAGCAGCGAATCATACTGGCTGGAGATTTTGGCGGTGCGCGTCAGCACTGACCAGAGTCCGTCGATATGCTCGCGCAGGCTTTGCCCGGCAGGGGGAACATATTTTTCGCCCTCAGGGGGCAGGGTAAAGTTGGCATAGACGAAGCGTTTCAAATCGAAACTGCTTTGGTTCTTTTGCATCTGCCAGTCGGCAAGGATCGATGAAGGATTATATTTTGGCAGCGCATCGGCAAAAGTTTTCTGATCGGGGAAAAACTGCGCCTGCTGCACGGCGCTGAACAACGGCCCGAGGCGCACATCCGGTGGCTGCGGCTGACTGCTCAGCATGCGATTTTCATCCGCGGCCTGCGCCACGATCGCCGGCGCGCTAAGCAACGCGGCCAGCAGCAGCTGCGCAATCCTGTGATTTTTTGCTTGTGTCGTGACGACATTTCTTATCATCGGTTTTTCTCCTTGTCCGAAAAGATGATCGGTAACTCATTGACCACCCGAACAACTTTAGTCGCAATCCGCGCATTTAGCTGATAACGAAGCTGGAAATGTGAAGCGGTCTGGATTAATCGCGTCTCGCAGGCGGCGAAACGCCGGGGTCGCGCCGGGCGACAGAAAAAGAACGCGACGTTTTTCTTGCTCCGAAAGAAATTTTGCCGGAGGCTGAAAGAAAAAAGGAGAAGGCAATGGAAATCATCTGGTATTACCCGAAATTTGACGAGCAGGCGTGGATCGACGGCCTGCAGCAGCGTCTGCCGCAGGCGAAAGTGCGCCGCTGGCGGCCAGGCGACACCGCGCCCGCCGACTATGCGCTGGTGCGTTCGCCGCCACCGGAGATGCTGCAGGGGCGCCGCGATTTACGGGCGGTATTCGCCATTGGCGCAGGGGTCGACGATATTCTTTCCCAACTTAAGCAGAATCCCGACATGCTCGCGCCCGGCGTGCCGCTGTTTCGGCTGGAGGATACCGGCATGAGCCTGCAGATGCAGGAGTATGCCCTCTTTACCGTGCTGCGCTGGTTCCGTCGTTTCGATGATTACCAGCTGCAACAGCAGCAGGCGCTCTGGCAGCATCTGCCGAACTATTCGCGCGACAGCTTCAGCATCGGCATTCTGGGCGCGGGCGTGCTGGGTGCCGGCGTCGCCGCCAGTCTGCTTGCCTGGGGCTTTCCGCTGCGCTGCTGGAGCCGCAGCGCAAAAACTATCCCGGGCGTCGCCAGTTTTCATGGCGCGGACCAGCTGCCCGCGTTTCTCGCTGGCAGCCGTGTGCTGATTAATCTGCTGCCCAGCACGCCGGAAACCGCCGGCATTATCAATCGCGAACTGCTGCAACAGCTGCCGGACGGGGCTTTTGTGCTCAACCTGGCGCGCGGCGCGCATGTGGTGGAAGAGGATTTGCTGGCGGCGCTCAACGAAGGGAAAATTAAGGCGGCGGCGCTGGATGTGTTTCAGCATGAGCCGCTGACGGAAGATCACCCGTTCTGGTCTCATCCGCGCGTCGCGATCACGCCGCATAATGCGGCTGTCACCTTGCCGGAGGAAGCTATGGATTACATCGCCGGGGCGATTCGTCAGCTTGACGCCGGCGAGGAGCCGAAAGGCCGCGTCGATCTCAGCCGCGGCTACTGATTTTTTTACCCGGGCAGGAGGCGCAGCCGACCTGCCTGTTTTTCAGGAGAAAATTATGTATCCCGTTGACCTGCATATGCACACCGTGGCCAGCACTCACGCTTATAGCACGCTGCATGATTATGTGGCGCAGGCGAAGCAGAACGGCCTGAAGCTGTTCGCCATCACCGATCACGGTCCCGATATGGCCGACGCGCCGCACTACTGGCACTTTATGAATATGCGCATCTGGCCGCGCGTGATCGAAGGCGTCGGCGTGCTGCGCGGCATCGAAGCGAATATCAAAAACCTGCAGGGCGAGATCGACTGCTCAGGCCCGATGCTCGACGCGCTGGATCTGATCGTGGCTGGTTTTCATGAGCCGGTCTTTGCGCCGCGCGATAAAGCGGCGCACACCGAAGCGATGATCGCCGCGATGGCGAGCGGAGTGGTGCATATCATCAGCCATCCCGGCAATCCGAAGTTTCCGGTAGACATTCCGGCGATTGCCGAGGCGGCCGCTCACTATGATGTGGCGCTGGAGATCAACAACTCCTCTTTTACCCATTCGCGTCCGGGCAGTGAACCTAATTGCCGCGCCATCGCGGCCGCAGTGCGCGATGCGGGCGGACGCCTCGCCTTCGGCTCCGACTCCCACACCGCTTTTACCCTCGGCCATTTCGAGCACTGTCTGCGCATCACGCGCGACGTCGACTTCCCGGAAGATCGCGTGCTGAACGTCACGCCGCGTCGTCTGCTCGATTTCCTTGAACAGCGCACCGGCAAACATATCGCGGAATTTGCTGATTTTTAGCGTTAACTCCCGGACGCTCGCTTCAGGCTACGCGCGGGTAGATTTTCCGGCGGCGCGCATGTTAAATGTCACGCCGCGCCGCCCGCTGTGACGAGCGGTGCGCCGGCAAGCGCAATGCTGATTTTATCCACTTCGCCTCAAGGAAGCTTGTTGTATGAACGAATTCTCAATCCTCTGCCGCATCATCGGCTCGCTGTTCAATCGTCAGCCGCAGGATCCGCTGCTGGTGCCGCTGTTTACGCTGCTGCGCGAGGGAAAACTTCAGGCGCAATGGCCACTGGAGCAGAATGAACTGCTGAACCGCCTGCGCGCGAACAGCGATCCTCAGGCGCTGGCGGCGGATTACAACGCGCTGTTCGTCGGCAGCGAATGCAAGGTGCCGCCCTTCGCCTCACAATGGGAGAATGGCCGACCGGAAGCGGAGGTTCGCGCCTTTTTAACGTCGCGCGGCATGCCGTTGAGCGACGCGCCTGCCGATCATTTCGGCGTGCTGCTGCTTGCGGCTTCCTGGCTGGAAGATCAGTCGGAAGAAGATGAGTTCGCCGCGCAGATTACCCTGTTCGATGACTTCCTGCTGCCCTGGTGCGGCGCTTTTCTCGGTAAAACGGAAGCGCACGCCACCACCGCCTTCTACCGCACGCTGGCTCTGTTGACGCGCGAAGCGATTCAGGCGATGCGCGAGGAGCTGGCGGAAGAAGGCGAATAATCGCTACCAGCGCGGCGCGCTGCTGCCGAGCGGCGAGGCGGCCGAGGCGCAGACCAGCGCGGTGCCAGGCAGGTAAGCGGCGGCGCGCAGGCGCTCGCCGATCCCCCAGGGCGTAATCTCCATCGGCGCCAGAAAATCGTGCGGCGCAGGCTGAATGCCCGTTTGCCTGGCGTCAGCGGCGTAAGGATGTTGCTGTAGCAGCAGCGCGGTGCGCGCCAGCGAGAGTTGCGCATGCCAGCCGGTGAGATGTTGGCGGCGCTGGCGCAGCCCCTCCAGCACGGCTGCCGCCATCAGATAGCCGGTAGCGTGATCCAGCGCCTGCACCGGCAGCGGCGTTGGCGTCGACGCGCCTTGCCATACCATGCCCTGATGCGCGATGCCGCAGCCCATCTGCACCAGGCTGTCGAAGCCGCGCCGGTTGCGCCAGGGGCCTTGCCAACCCCAGGCGTTCAGACTGACGTCAACCAAACCCGGCGCCAGCGACTGCCGCGTTTCGGCATCGAAGCCCAGCTTCTCCAGCGCGTCGGCGCGATAGCCATGCACCAGCACGTCCGTCTGTTGAAGCAAGCGGCGAAAGGCTTCACGGCCTTCCGCCGATTTTAGATCGAGGCGCGCGCAGCGTTTGCCGCTGGTCATCTCTTCCTCCAGCGTCGGCTCTTCCCAGCCGGGCGGATCAAGGCGCAGCACGGTCGCGCCGAGGCTGGCCAGAAAGCGCGTCGCCACCGGCCCGGCAATAATGCGCGTCAGGTCCAGTACCTTGATGCCTGATAAAGGACGCGCGCGCGGGAATCGCCAGTCGGGCGGCGGTCCCTGCGGCCGGGCGATGGCCGCGATTAACGGCGCCTGAGCGACCGCCACGCCCTGCGGATGCTGTCGCCACTCTGCCTCGCTGCGCATCGCCGCGGCGCAGCCGCCGGCATCAATCAGATGCTGTTCCAGATCCGCTTTATTCCAGCGGGCAACGCTGCGGCTCAGCGCCGCGCGATCGGCATGCTGACCGAGCACGCGCTCCATGGCGGCGCGATGATGGGGCGCATTGGTGTGCAGACGGATCCAGCCGTCGGCGGCGGCGTAATCGCCGGCAAACGCATCCCAGAGCGCGGGCATGGCGCGATTGCGCGGCCGGAAGCTGTGCTGAAACCAGCGTGAAGCCAGCCGCATATTGACGCTGACGGGAGCGGGTGAAGCGATAAGATCCGCCGCTGCCTGGGCGGCAAGTCCGATGCTGGTCGATGCCAGCTCGCTGACCGCAAAGGCGGAGGGAAAGGCGGCGAAATCGTGAAAATGCAGAGTGGGCAAGGGGGTGTCAGAACCACGCAATCCTTGCCACACCTGCTGCCAAAGGGAGGCGGCAAGCTGAGGATCCATAAAAAAAGCTCCATAAAGAGTCATTTCTGAAGCATAGCAACAGAAAAGCCTTTACGAAGAACAATGTCGGCCGGGTCACAAAAAGCCAGCCGCGTGATTATTCCGCAGGGATAATAATGCCGGTGATATCGCGCTGTCGGCTTTGTAATGATGTTCGCCATCGCAGCCAGTAAAACGCGATTAATATAATGAAGGTGCTGGCGAAAGTAAGCAGCGTTATCAGATTATAACTTTGCGGGAAGAGCAGAATAAAGGCGCTGGCGGAAAACTGCGCCAGCGAGACGGCCCATAATAATGCGCATATCAGGTAGGTTATCTCTATTAACTGGCTGATCGAAAATTGCTGATGTTCGCTGGCGAAATGCAGAGAATAAAGCCTGCCGGAAAAAAAACTCTCCAGATTATCAATATGGTATTCCCAGACTTTTTGCCGGTATTTTCCCGCCGCCATAATAAATGAGCTGATAATAGTAAACAGCAATCCCAGAAAAGAGATCACCGAGATGCTGTAGAAGTCCGCCAGAACATCCTCCACGCCCGCTGACGAGAGGCTGGAAACCAATATGCCCCACGCGGCAAAAAGCACAGCATTGAGCGTCCACAGCCAGGCGGCGCGCTTCCAGTAAAGGTCGCTGTCCGCGCGCCTTATTTCGTGGGAGCGGTTATACGCTTCTTTTAAGCGATCGAGATCGCTCCAAGTCAGTTGTTCATGCGCGAAGCGGTTTTTACCGAGCAGCCTGTTGACATAAATTTTTATACTATTGTTGGTACTGTAAATCGCCTGGAGGGCTTCATCTTCAACTGGATCGTTTTTATTTGTTTCCTGACGTGAATTAAGGTTGTAGGTGTGTTTATTGAACATAAGTTGTCCTCACCTGTTAACGTTATTATTTACATTAGCAGGTAATAAGCCAACCTGAGAGGCAAGGTCGCTGAATTACGCCAGATTGCTTTTTCGCGATGAAAAAATTCAGGCGAGCAGGAAATTAACGCCGCCGCAGACGCGGAAAACGCGCATGCATACGCAAATTGCGCACGTTGATAACGGCAATGGCGGTGCCGGCGATCACCAGCAGCGCGCCGATGATTTTAAAGCGGTTCAGGCTGTCGCCCAGCACGATGACCCCCATCAGCACCGCCAGTACCGGCGACAACAGCGAATAGGGCATGATCAGGTTGACGTTATATTTCTTCAGCAGCCAGTACCAGACGGAATAGGCGACGATCGACGAGGCGAGGGCGCTGTAGAGAATGCCGAACCAGCCGCGCCAGCCTGCCTGCGCCAGCGAGGTCAACTGGTGAGATTCGGTCATCCAGGAGGCGAAGCCGACGATCGGAATCGCCAGAAAAGAGATCCAGCCAGTCAGAGTCAGCGGCTTAATCGGCGGGGATTTTTTCACGATCATATTGCTGATCGCCCAGCCGGTGGCGCTGGTGAGCAGAAGGCACAGCACCCACCAGGCCGGAATCGTCGGGCTGCCGGAGAGCACCACCACGCCGCTCAGCGAGATCATAATGCCCGCCAGCTGGATCAGCGAAAGTTTCTCTTTCAGCAGGATCATCGCCAGCAGCATCGCTATCGGCGTGCCGAGCTGAACCACAACCGCGCCGGTGCCGGCATCGGTATAGCGCATGCCGAGAAACAGCAACGAAAAATGCATAAAGCCGAAGGTAAAGGCGAGGATCAGCAGCCAGGGCAGCTGCTGACGCGTGATGCGGCAGAATGGGATCAATACGATGGCGACCGCCACAAAACGCATACAAGTGAGAAACAGCGGCGGCAGCTCCAGCAAGCCCCACTTAACCGCCACGTTATTGAACGCCCAAATCGACACAACCATCAGAATCAGAAAAAAATGCCGCAACGCCACTGTCTCATCCTTAGCTGTTTTACGCCTGCTGATCTCATCATGACATGAAGGCGAGGCGGAAAGGTAAGTCTGTCTACATTTTTTTGCCTCTCTTTAGCGCAAAAAAATCTAAGCTTCCGCGGCGGAATGCTGTCAGACTGATGTTCCGAAACGCTCACCTGCACAGGATACGATTCGGTATGACAAACACCCGCGCCTTGCCTCTTGCCCTGATCCAACTTGAAGTTCCGCCGCCCCAGGTTGTCGCTCAAATCGGCGAGCAGCCCGCCTGGTTTATCGACGCGCTGGCGCTGGCGCCAGACGACTATCTGATTGTCCGTCCCCATCTTGGCGATGCGCTGCCTGAGTTTGCGCAGATCGGCGGCGCAGTGCTCAGCGGCTCCTGGTCAATGGTCACCGATCACGCCGACTGGAGCGAACGTACCGCCGCCTGGGTGCGCGCCGCGATCGAATATGCGCTGCCGCTGCTCGGCGTCTGTTACGGACATCAACTGATGGCTTACGCGCTGGGCGGCAAGGTCGGCGATAACCCGAACGGCTGGGAGCGCGATTTGACTGAGTTACAGCTTACGCCGCAGGGGAAGTCCGATCCGCTGGCGGCGACGCTGCCTGGCTGCTTCAACGCCTGGCTTTCTCATCGTCAAACGGTGATCAGTCCGCCGCCGCAGGCGAAGGTGCTGGCGACGTCGCAGCAGGATGGCTGCCAGATCCTGCGCTATACGCCGCAGGCCTTTTCCGTACAGTTTCATCCAGAGTTTACCCGTCGCATCATGAACGTCTGTTTGCCGCAGGGCGTGGCGGATAGCGGCGCGCAAATCGAGGGAACCGACTGGGCGCGCGCGTTGCTGGAGAATTTCCTGCAACAGACGCGTCCGCAGGCGGAGCGCGCGCAAGGCGCGTAGTTTTGCTCTCTCCCAGGCTTCGTCCAGGAGCCTGAATCCTCTCTGAAGCGCTGATTTCCTTCGATGCGGTCACAGTTTCTTGCGTTGCGATCTGACAGGCTGGCAGCTATCGGTCATGTTAATAACAAGTTTTATCTTTGTTATAAAAACTATGCAACAGCAAGGAGAATTCCCATGCGTTACGCCGCACCCGGAGAGCAAGGCTCTCTTATTACACTGCAACAGCGTTACGGCAACTTTATCAACGGCGAGTTTGTGCCGCCAGTCAACGGGCGCTATTTCCAGAATACCTCGCCGGTGGACGGCTCGCCGGCTGGCGAATTCCCGCGTTCGGACCGGGACGATATCGATAAGGCGCTGGAGGCCGCCCATGCCGCTGCCGACGCCTGGGGCAAAACCTCCGCGCAGGCGCGCTCCCTGGTCCTGCTGAAAATCGCCGACCGGCTGGAGGCCAACCTCGAATATATCGCCGTCAATGAAACCTGGGACAACGGTAAGCCGGTACGTGAAACCCTGGCGGCCGATCTGCCATTGGCGGTGGATCACTTCCGCTACTTCGCCGGCTGCGTACGGGCGCAGGAAGGCAGCGCCGCCGAGATTGATGAATTTACCGCTGCCTACCATTTCCATGAGCCGCTTGGCGTGGTGGCGCAAATTATTCCCTGGAACTTCCCGTTGCTGATGGCGGCGTGGAAGCTGGCGCCCGCGCTCGGTGCCGGTAACTGCGTGGTGCTGAAGCCGGCGGAGCAGACCCCGCTCTCCATCACGCTGTTTATGGAGCTGATTAAAGATCTGGTGCCGCCGGGCGTGGTGAACATCATTCACGGCTATGGCAAAGAGGCGGGCGAAGCGCTGGCCTCGCATCCGCGTATCGCCAAAGTGGCGTTTACCGGCTCCACGGCGACCGGCGGGCATATCCTTGAGCTGGCGGCGAAAAGCCTGATCCCCTCTACCGTCGAACTGGGCGGCAAATCGCCCAATATCTTCTTTGAAGATATTATGCAGGCGGAAGAGAGCTTTATCAAAAAAGCGGCGGAAGGGCTGGTGCTGGGCTTCCTGAACCAAGGCGAGGTGTGTACCTGTCCGTCGCGCGCGCTGGTGCAGGAGTCGATTTTCGAACCCTTCATGGCGGCGGTGATGAAACGCATTAAAACCATCAAGCGTGGCGATCCCATGGACACCGAAACCATGATCGGCGCGCAGGCGTCGCAACAGCAGTTCGATAAAATCCTCTCTTATCTGGAAATCGCACAGCAGGAAGGGGCGGAAGTGCTGCACGGCGGCGGCGTTGAGAAGCTGGAAGGCAACCTCGCCAGCGGTTACTACATTCAGCCGACGCTGTTGAAAGGCAGCAACAGTATGCGCGTTTTCCAGGAGGAAATTTTTGGGCCGGTAGTGGGCATCACCACCTTCAAGGATGAGGCGGAAGCCATCGCGATCGCCAACGATTCCATTTATGGCCTGGGCGCCGGCGTCTGGACGCGGGATATCAACCGCGCTTACCGCGTCGGCAGGGCGATCAAGGCCGGACGCGTCTGGACTAACTGCTATCATCTCTATCCGGCGCACGCCGCCTTTGGCGGCTATAAAAAATCGGGTATTGGGCGTGAAACCCATAAAATGATGCTCGATCACTATCAGCAAACGAAAAACCTGCTGGTGAGCTACAGCACGCAGCCGCTCGGCTTCTTCTGATTGCTCGTGCAGAGAGGCGGTCGTCGATCGTCTCTCTGTTTTCTGTTCAAAAAGCCTGTTCTGCAGGGCTTCCTTTAAAAACAGGGCAGGATGCAGTCAAAGTAAAATCAGCATTTTTCTGGAACAGCGCAGCGATTATTGCTACAAATTGATCGGGTAAAGTATTAATGCGCGCACGGCGGCGGAATCCGGCAGGGTTTCACAAATCTGAAAAGCTGCTGTGTCACAGTGCAATCAGCATCAAAAAGCGAAGAAATATCAGGGTAATTAAGCCCGGTCTTATGTCGGACAGGCGTAGCGCCTTCTACACTGCAAAAACCTTCATATAAGGAGACTGAATATGCCCCCATTTTACGACAATCTAAATCTGCACGATGAAGTGCTGGATGCCGTTGAAGAGAGCATTATCGCGGTTAATCTGCCGGAGCCTCAGGAACGTAGTGTGATAAACCCGGCAGGTGCTGAACCTTTGCTGGTGAAAGCGCATGATGCGCAGCGTACGCAGCAGCAGGAAGCGGTGCGTCAGCTGGAAGAACGCCATAGCTACTGGTAAACAATCGCACCGGAAGGTGCGATTTTGCTTTTCCCCTTTCCAGAATTAATTGACCAACCCCCACCCATTTGGCTGAACTAAAATAGTTTAGCGTTTATTATCGACTATTCGTCGCGTAATTATTTTTTATCTGAAATCAGGCATAGGGATATGCGCTGATAACTTTATAAAAACGAATCCGCCGGTTGAATTTCAAGTGCTTAATTCTCAGTACCCCGGTTCGCGCTGGTACGCCCAAAGTTAAAATAACCGGGGCGCAGGCTAAATACGTGAAAAAACAGGCTGGTAAAAATCTGATAAAAAAAAGAGTCCGCTGAAAGCATGGTAAATATGGGAATTAAAGAAAGAGAATGAGCGGGGGTAGTATGGATAATAAAAAAATTCCCAGAAAAATCCACCAGGTTTACACCGGCGGTTATGATTCATTAAGCGATGATGTAAAAGCCTGTATGAAAAATTTGATTAAAATTAATAATGGCTGGGAGCACCATTTTTATGATGAGAAAGCTATTGTCGCTTTTATTGCCCGTCATTATAGCGACAGATACCTTAAAGCTTATCTGCAAATCGATAAAAAATATGGTGCAGCCCGCGCGGATTTTTTCAGGTATCTGGTAATTTATAAACTCGGCGGCGTCTATCTGGATGTAAAAAGCTCCTGTAGCGCACGACTGGATGACGTGATTCAGCAGGATGACGAGGTGATTCTATGCCACTGGGATAACGATGCGGACGGGAAACACCCTGGCGTAGGGATTAATGCTGAGATGAAAGGAATGCCATTTGGCGAGTATCAGCAGTGGAATATTATCTCCGTCCCGGGATCGCAGGTAATGAAAGCGGTTATCGACCGGGTGATGCATAATATTGAGCATTATAATGCTTACCGGCTGGGCGTCGGCTGGAAAGGCGTATTAAAAACAACCGGCCCCTTTGTTTATACTAATGCGATTAATGAGGCCAGAGGAAAAGATAACATCCGAATAGTCAGGAGAAGCGAAGAGATAGGGCTGGTGTTCCGCGCAACGCATGTCAGTCCGTCCCATTATCAGCACTATTCGCATCTCTCTTATCCTGTCGCCGACAGGGGCTGGCTTTATTCAGCGCTTTTTATGCCTTACTGTCTGAGCCACTATATAAAAATTAAACTGGCTCATGCCAGAAAAAAATAAAACAGGCGCAGTAAGTTTATTTTAACCTGATAATGACGGCAGAAAATCCTGTTAGACGGCATGGCTGTAGCGCCGCCAGTAGCGGGCGAATTTACCGACGAAAATGCCGGCAAACAGTCCGTAAATGCCGCCTTCAGCCATGCCGAAGGTATTATTGGTCAAAAGAGTAGGGTAAATAGCGCTTGCCGCGCCCAGCGCATATTTCGCGAAAAAAGTCGCCAGAATCAACGGCAGCACGCTGTAGTCCGGCTGTCGGTAAATGACGCCTCTCTGGCGGTCGACCTGAAAGACCAGTTTCTTCAGCAGGCGCCAGCCTGCCAGCGCGCCGCAGCTGAACGTCAGCAGCCAGGCCAGCAATACCGCGGCGTTAATGCCGAAGCGGCGGAATATCTCCGCCAGGCCGAGAACCAGCATAATCGAAGGGAGCAGGGCAAGATTGCGCAAGGAGACTTCGCGCGGCCGCCTCGCTTTAATGCCTCTTATTACCAGATAAACGAAAAGCACGAATACCCAGGCGGGAGTATGTCCCAGAAATTGATCCACAGCGTTCATTGCATGCTCCACTTTTTTAGTGTTGTTAACGAGGTGAGTTAAACAATGTCCGTTCGGGTAACAGCTTTAATTGCCTGCAACAGAGGCCAGATATACAGCACGTAGCCGATAATTATCGGACGCTGACAGACGATACTGAGAGTATGAGCTTAACGGAGGAGAAAAAAAAATCCACGCAGTCGCGTGGATTTTGAGCGCCGGGTTTCGTCTTTATGAAATTCCCGGTCAGGTTATGTCATAAAAAGCGGGCTGAAGCGAGATTACCAGCCTTTAATCGCATCGCCTTTGTAAACTTCCTGCGCTTTTGCCGCCACTTCATCCGACTGGAACGCTTGTTTCAGCTCCTGAATCTTTTTGCTGTCTTTATCTTCTTCACGCGCAACGATGGCGTTGACGTAAGGCGAATCGTTGCCTTCCATAAATAAGCCGTCACGCTGGGCGGATAAACCCGCCTGCGCAGAGAAGTTCGTATTAATGATCGACAGAACGACGTTCGGATCGTCGAGCGTACGCGCCAGCTGCGGCGTATCTACCTCAACCAGCTTCAGGTTTTTAGGGTTGGCGGTGATGTCCAGCGAGGTCGGCAAATAACCTACGCCGTCTTTAAGCTTAATTAAGCCCTGGGCTTGTAACAGCAGCAGGCTGCGGCCCAGCGTCGTCGCTTCGTTTGAGATAGTGATGGTCGCGCCGTCAGGCAGGTCTTTAATGTTTTTGATTTTATGCGAGTAGGCTGCGATAGGGAAAACGAAGGTTTTGCCGATGACGACAAACTTATAGCCGCGCTCTTTCGACTGATCTTCCAGATAAGGCAGCGTCTGGAAGGCATTAGCATCGACATCTTTATTATTCAGCGCTTCGTTCGGCAACACATAATCGTTGAACGAAGTGACTTCAACGTCGAGATTATATTTGTCTTTGGCGACTTTCTGTACTTCCTGCCAGATCGCCTGGTCAGGTCCGGTATTGATCGCCACTTTGACTTTATTATCGTTATCGGGAGAACAGGCGGACAACCCTAACGCGGAGACGGCGATCAGCGCCGCAAACAGACCTTTTTTCATAAAAAATTCTCTTCAGTGTAAGGAAACGCAAAAAGAGTAGTCTATGCGCTCGCCACTGTACACGTATTCTCCGATATAACTTATAACCATGAAGATAAAATCGGGTGAAAAAACAAGCGGGAAGAGGTTGCGCTGGGGAGAAAAGTAGATGCTTCGGCGGCCCTGATAGAGGTGCTGAGGTTTGGTCCGCGTGACTATCGGCAATAAAAAAATCCACGCGAGCGCGTGGATTTTTAGCGTTATCCCTTTTATGCCTTATGCATTGACGCCATAAGGCAATGGCAACGAATCAGACGTTAAACAAGAAGTTCATTACATCACCATCTTTAACGATGTACTCTTTACCTTCAGAACGCATCTTACCGGCCTCTTTCGCGCCCTGTTCGCCTTTGAACGTGATGAAATCATCGAAAGCGATAGTTTGCGCGCGGATGAAGCCTTTCTCGAAGTCGGTATGAATTTTTCCTGCCGCCTGCGGCGCGGTGGCGCCGACCGGGATGGTCCAGGCGCGAACTTCCTTCACGCCGGCGGTGAAGTAAGTTTGCAGGTTCAGCAGGGCGTAACCGGCGCGGATCACGCGGTTCAGACCCGGCTCTTCCAGACCCAGCTCCGCCATAAACTCGTCGCGCTCTTCGTCATCCAGCTCGGCGATATCAGACTCAACCGCGGCGCAGACCGGCACCACAACAGAACCTTCCTGCTCGGCGATCGCGCGCACCTGATCGAGATAAGGGTTATTTTCGAAGCCGTCTTCATTGACGTTGGCGATATACATGGTGGGCTTCAGCGTCAGGAAGCTCAGGTAGCGGATTGCCGCTTTCTCATCGGCGTCCAGCTTCAGCGAGCGCAGCATGCCGGCGTTTTCCAGGTGCGGCAGACATTTCTCCAGCGCGGCCAGCTCGACTTTGGCGTCTTTGTCGCCGCCTTTGGCCTTTTTCTGCACGCGCTGAATAGCGCGCTCGCAGGTTTCCAGATCAGAAAGCGCCAGCTCGGTGTTGATCACGTCGATATCTTCCGCCGGATTAACCTTACCGGAAACGTGAATGATATTGTCATTTTCAAAGCAGCGAACTACGTGGCCGATCGCTTCGGTTTCACGGATGTTGGTCAGGAACTGGTTGCCCAGGCCTTCGCCTTTAGAAGCGCCTTTTACCAGACCGGCGATATCCACAAACTCCATGGTGGTAGGGATGACGCGCTGAGGCTTCACAATTTCCGCCAGCTGATCGAGGCGCAGATCGGGCATAGGCACGACGCCGGTGTTGGGTTCAATGGTACAGAAGGGGAAGTTAGCCGCTTCGATGCCCGCTTTGGTCAGCGCGTTGAACAGAGTGGATTTACCGACGTTCGGCAGGCCCACGATACCGCATTTGAATCCCATGGTTGAATCACCTTTATCACTGGGTGTGCAAAGCACCGGGGTGCTTTGACAGAAACGAAATAAAAAATTTCGCGCATTATACAGAATTATGACTGTTATGGCGCGGAAATCACGGCTGCTCTTAGCCTGCTTTATAGGCGTGCAGTCGGTTCATCGCCTTCAGGCGATCGTCTTTCAGCCAGAGCTCGGTACAGCGCGAGGCTTCGTCGATGGCGTCGTCAATCAGCTTTTGTTCGCTCGCAGGCGGTTTGCCCAGCACGAAACCGGTCACTTTATTGCGATCGCCCGGATGACCGATGCCGATGCGCAAACGGTGGAAGTTATTGTTGTTACCCAGCTTGCTGATGATGTCTTTCAGGCCGTTATGGCCGCCATGGCCGCCGCCCTGCTTGAACTTTGCCACGCCCGGCGGCAAATCCAGCTCGTCATGCGCCACCAGAATCTCTTCCGGCGCGAAGCGGTAAAAGGTCGCCATCGCCGCCACCGCTTTGCCGCTCAGGTTCATAAAGGTGGTGGGAACCAGCAGGCGCACGTCCTGGCCCGCCATGTTCAGGCGTGCGGTATAACCGAAAAACTTAGGTTCTTCTTTCAAAGACTGATTATGGCGTTCAGCCAGTAAATCGAGATACCAGGCGCCGGCATTGTGTCGTGTTGCGGCGTACTCCGCGCCGGGATTGGCGAGACCCACAATCAGTTTAATGCTGCTCACGGTGATTATCCTGCGCTAATTCAGAAAGGGCGTTAGTGTACTTCGGGAAAGTGAAGATAACAAAGGCTGCACGCACCCCTCGGTAACGAACAGTGATTAATTGTTTGCTATCGAAATCAAGACGCTGGCAGTAAAGTTTTGTCAAATTGCGTTACGGTTGTGTGATCCCTAACGCAACTTTACGGCAGGTCATCTCCTAAACTTATGACGAGTTAACTTTATGTGCGGTTTTTAGCTTTACTTCTCATAGGGAGAGCATGCATGAAACGTCATCACGCGCATTATGCCGGCAACGCGTTAATGATTCTGGGGTTAGTGACCATGATCGCGGGTATTGGCTATTCCATTATCAATCAGTTGCCGTCGCTTCATCTGCCGCAATTCCTGGCGCATGGCGCGATGTTCAGTATTTTTATCGGCGCGCTATTGTGGCTGGTCGGCGCTCGCATCAGCGGTCGGGAAAGGGTAGAGGATCGCTACTTCTGGCTGCGTAAGTTCGATAAACGCTGCAGCCGCGCTTCCCACCATAATCATCATCATGGCTGAGCGGCGGATAACGGGTTGAGCGGCATCATCAGCGATGGATAGTATTCTGTCCGGTTGCGGCCGCTCGTCTTTGCCTGATAAAGCGCTTCGTCCGCCTGCGCCATCAATAGCGCGTAACCCTGCTCCTGCCGGGTGCGGGTTGCCACGCCGATACTTACCGAATAGCTGATCGCGTCCGGTTGCGACTGTTGCGTATGGGTGCGAATCTGCTCGCACAGCGCCAGCGAACGGCGCTCATCCAGCGCCAGTACCGCAGCGAACTCCTCTCCGCCCAGACGGGCAAAACAGGCATCCTTCGGCAGCAACTGGCTGACCACCTCGCAAAAATCGATCAGTACCCGATCGCCCTGCTGATGGCCGTAACGATCGTTAATGCTTTTAAAGTGATCGAGGTCGAACAGCACGGCGGTAAAAGGCTGCTGTCGGCGAACGCAGCGGGCGGAAAGCCTCTCCGCCTGTTCAAGCAGCGCGCGCCGGTTCCCGACGCCGGTTAAAGGATCGAGCAGCGAAGCCTGCATAAGCTTGTTCTGAGCACGTTCGTTTACCATCGCCAGCAGAGTAAACATCAGGCCGATAACAAACAAAATCGATTCCAAAATCACATAGTTTGAAAAGTGCGAGCCGCCGATAGCGCCGCGTACCGGATTGGGCGAGGCATCATCAAGGAAGATGCGCGCCAGATGAAACAGCAGGTGGATCCAGAGCAACAGCTGGGCAGGCCAGAACGTCATCTTTAAGCTATCGCGCGCCCCCCACAACAGCCGGATCAGCGCGCCGGTATAGAGAACGCAAACAAGGCAGACCACCACCACGCGTTTCGGCATGGAATAGTAAAAGCCGGGAAAGCAACAGAGCAGCGCCCAGAGCAGCAGGCCAGCCAGCCAGGTATAGCCGGTTTTTTTTTCGCGAAACGCGCGGAAAGCGCTGAGCAACATACCGTAGGCCAGCATGATCAGTCCGTTGCCTACCGCGATGGGTAAGAATTGCAGCCCGGCGCTGCGCAGGCTGCTGAAAAACACCGCCAGCAAAATCGAGGTCAGGGCGATGCAGGTAAAACCGAGGGTGCGATCGCGGCGGGCTCCCAGCCATGCGAAAACCAGGATGATATTGAGAAACCCCAGAATATAGAGTTCGCAAATAAAGAGTGAGTAGATATCGAGAGCCATGATGCGCAGCATTCGCGGAAAGTTGCGTGCAAAATACCACTAATGATTTCGTGGCTGAAGCATTAATTATGACGTGAAAAAGAAAATGGCAAAGCGGTGATGATCTGCGCACAGAGACGCTGAAAAATTTATTTTGCCGTCAAAGCGCTACGGCGCAAAGGGGGAAAAAGGGCAGAAAAAAGCCGGGCGCGCGGCCCGGCTCAGAGAACATTAATGCTCGAACATCGCCGAGATCGATTCTTCATTACTGATGCGGCGAATCGCTTCCGCCAGCATGCCGGAGAGCGTAAGGGTACGCACGTTCGGCAGCGCTTTTATCTCTTCGGAAAGCGGGATGGTATCGCAGACTACCACTTCGTCAATCACGGAGTGGCGCAGGTTTTCAATCGCGTTGCCGGAAAAAATCGGGTGGGTGGCGTAAGCGAAAACGCGCTTGGCGCCGCGCTCTTTCAGCGCTTCCGCCGCTTTGCACAGCGTACCGCCAGTGTCGATCATATCATCGACCAGTACGCAGTCGCGGCCCGCGACGTCGCCGATAATGTGCATTACCTGAGAAACGTTCGCGCGCGGACGACGCTTATCGATAATGGCCATGTCAGTGTCGTTAAGCAATTTAGCGATAGCACGCGCGCGCACCACGCCGCCGATGTCAGGCGAGACGACGATAGGATTTTCCAGACCGATCTGCAGCATGTCTTCCAGCAGGATCGGGCTGCCAAATACGTTATCCACCGGGACATCAAAGAAGCCCTGGATCTGTTCTGCGTGCAGGTCAACCGTCAGAACACGGTCAACGCCAACGCTGGAAAGGAAATCCGCCACCACTTTGGCAGTGATCGGCACGCGCGCGGAACGCACGCGGCGGTCCTGACGAGCGTAACCAAAGTACGGGATCACTGCGGTAATACGACCAGCAGAAGCACGACGCAGCGCGTCGACCATCACCACCAGCTCCATCAAATTATCGTTAGTGGGGGCACAGGTAGACTGGATGATGAAAATATCACCACCGCGTACATTTTCGTTGATTTGTACGCTTACTTCGCCATCGCTGAAACGACCGACAGCGGCGTCTCCGAGGCTGGTGTAAAGGCGGTTGGCAATACGTTGTGCTAGTTCCGGGGTGGCGTTACCAGCAAAAAGCTTCATATCAGGCACGAGAAGAACCTCAGGCTTTGCGTCCAGAGAATGAACGGCTCTGCGATAACCGGCGCATACCGCAGGGCCTGTCCATACGGGTGTGTTGATGCCTGCGGCGCAGCGTCTGGAACGGAGTGACGCTGTCACGCGCGGGCTTAACCCCCGACCAGCGTACGCTGCAGCGGCGAGACATTAACGCCTCGCGCAATAAAACCGCGTACCCAGGGCGGGGCAACTTCAAGCACCTGACGGGCGGCTGACTCGGTGTCAAATTCGGCAAACACGCAAGCGCCAGTGCCAGTCAGGCGCGACGGCGCGTATTCTAGCAGCCAGGAAACAAGCTCATCAACCTTACGAAAACGTTTTCTTACTACAGCCTCACAATCATTATGAAAAGGCCGCTGCAAAAGCGCAGGTAATGAGCGGATCGGCGAATCTCTTGTCAAATCCGGATCGTTGAATACCTGCGGCGTGGCGATACTGACGCCGGGATGCGCCACAAGATACCATTTTTCTGCCGGTTCCGCTGGCTGCAACACTTCGCCAACCCCTTGCGCGAAAGCCGCATGGCCGCGAATAAACACCGGCACGTCCGCGCCCAGGCGTACGCCGATCGCCGCCAGCTCGTCCTGACTCAGGCCGGTTCGCCAGAGATGATTCAGCGCCACTAGCGCCGTGGCGGCGTTGGATGAGCCGCCGCCGAGACCGCCGCCCATCGGCAGCCGTTTTTCAATGGCGATCGCCGCGCCGGCGTGCTCGGGCAGGCTGCGCCGCGCCTGCGCCGCCGCCTTCAACGCCTGCGCTGCGCGGACAATCAGGTTTTGCTCGTCCGGCACGCCTTCCACCGGCGTCAGCAGCTGAATGCGGCCGCTGCGATCCGGGGTAATATGCAGCGTATCGCCGTAGTCGAGAAACTGAAACAGTGTCTGTAAGTTATGGTAGCCGTCGGGACGACGGCCGGTAATGTAGAGAAACAGATTCAGTTTCGCCGGGGAAGGCCAGGTCGACATCATTGAACGGTCCAGTTATCCATGCGTAATTTAATGCGCCGATCGCCTTCGCGCAGTTCCAGACTCGACGGCAGCGGCGGCTTGACGCTGCTGTCGTAGCCTTGAATCGTTACCTGCCACTGCTGGCCGTTACGGCTGTAGTTGGCGCTGCGCAGCTGATAGCTGCTGTTCAGCGAATAGTCGCTGGCGTCGCCCGGCAGCCCCACCATCCACTGGCGCAGGTTCGCCAGCGGGATGTCCATGCCGGTCAGCTGCGAAACCATCTTCTCGGCGTCGTTGCTGACGTAGCGTTTGCCTTTGTTGTCCACCAGCTGCACCACCGAACCCTGCGCGTCCAGCTGCAGTTCGGTGCTGCCCAGCGGATTAGTCAGCAGCAGGCGATAGCGATCCTGCGCGGTCTGCTGCCAGTTAAAGCGGGCGTAAACTTTTTGCTGGTCGGAAAGGAAGGCGAAGGCGCCGCGCGTCTGATAGTGGGTGACTTTCTCAACGGCCTGCTGATGCTGCTGCCACTGCGGCGAGGTGAGCGCCGGTCCGGGCCCCTGAGGTTTATTGACGCTACAGGCCGCCAGCAGCACGCTGGCAAGGGGTAAAAGGCGCAAGACTCGGCGCCGGGTCAGGTGCTTCACGTGGTCATCTCCTCAGACTCATTTTTAATTCGTAACAGATAACGCTAACCATCCGCATTTAAGCCGTCAATGCTATTACGCGGATAATTGCGCAGGATCAGGTAAATCTTATTACAGTCATAGTCTTTGTATGGCTTTTCTTGATCTACTGCATCTTGTAGAATGCGCCTCACAAAACCCTGACATCATTGGGACATCCCAACCAGAATCGCCATGACGCTGCTCGCTCTCGGAATCAATCATAAAACGGCACCTGTCGCTCTGCGCGAACGGGTATCGTTCGGACCAGAGACGCTGGAACAGGCGCTCGACAGCCTGTTATCACAGCCTATGGTGCAGAGCGGCGTCGTTCTCTCCACCTGCAACCGTACCGAACTGTACCTTAGTGTAGGGCAGCAGGCGGATCTGCAGGAAAAACTGGTGCGTTGGCTCTGCGACTACCACCATTTGCAGGAAGAGGACGTGCGTAACAGCCTCTACTGGCATCAGGATAACGCGGCCGTCAGCCATCTGATGCGCGTCGCCAGCGGGCTGGACTCGCTGGTGCTGGGCGAACCGCAAATCCTCGGTCAGGTGAAAAAAGCCTTCGCCGACTCTCAGCGCGGCCACGCGCTGACCAGCGAACTGGAGCGCATGTTCCAGAAAACCTTCTCGGTGGCGAAACGCGTGCGCACCGAAACGGAAATCGGCGCCAGCGCCGTCTCCGTCGCCTTCGCCGCCTGTACGCTGGCGCGCCAGATTTTCGAGTCGCTTTCCGGGGTCAACGTCTTGCTGGTGGGCGCGGGCGAAACCATTGAGCTGGTGGCGCGCCATCTGCGCGAACATCATGTGAAAAAGCTGATGATCGCCAACCGCACCCGCGAGCGCGCCGAACGTCTGGCGGAGGAAGTGGGCGCCGAGGTGATTGAACTCGCCGAGATCGACACCCGCCTGGCGGACGCCGACATCATTATTTCCTCTACCGCCAGTCCGCTGCCGATCATCGGCAAGGGCATGGTGGAGCGCGCGCTGAAGGCGCGTCGCAATCAGCCGATGCTGCTGGTGGATATCGCGGTGCCGCGCGACGTCGAGCCGGAAGTCGGCAAGCTAGCCAACGCTTACCTTTACAGCGTTGACGACCTGCAGGCGATCATCGAGCAGAACATGGCGCAGCGCAAAGCGGCGGCGGTTCAGGCGGAAGATATCGTCGTGCAGGAGAGCGGGGAATTCATGGCCTGGCTGCGCGCCCAGGGTGCCGTGGAAACCATCCGCGATTACCGCAGCCAGGCCGACGCGATCCGCGCCGAGCTGGAGTCGCGCGCCCTGAGCGCGCTGCAGCAGGGCAACGATCCGCAGCAGGTGCTGCAGGAGCTGGCCCGCAAGCTTACCAACCGTCTTATTCACGCCCCAACGAAATCACTCCAGCAGGCCGCTCGCGAAGGCGACACCGAACGTCTGCAAATTTTACGCGACAGCCTCGGCCTCGATTAGGCTGTCCTTACCTGTCACGGGATACACTCAATACCATGAAAACGTCTATTGTTGCCAAACTGGAAGCGTTACAGGAGCGTCACGAGGAAGTGGAAGCTCTGTTAGGCGATGCGGGCGTGATTGCCGATCAAGAGCGTTTTCGCGCGCTGTCGCGCGAATATGCCCAGCTTACCGACGTGACCAACTGCTTCCGTCAGTGGCAGCAGGTTCAGGAAGATATCGGGACGGCTGAAATGCTGCTCGACGACGCGGAAATGCGCGAAATGGCTTTTGACGAGCTGAAACAGGCCCGGGAAAAGAGTGAAGTGCTGGAGCAGCAGCTTCAGGTATTGCTGTTGCCGCGCGATCCCGATGATGAAAGACCTTGCTTCGTTGAAGTCCGCGCCGGCACCGGCGGCGACGAGGCGGCGATTTTTGCCGGCGACCTGTTTCGCATGTACAGCCGCTACGCTGAAGCGCGCCGCTGGCGCATCGAAATCATCAGCGCCAACGACGGCGAGCATGGCGGCTACAAAGAGGTGATCGCCAAAGTTAGCGGCGAGGGCGCCTACGGCCGGTTGAAGTTCGAATCGGGCGGACACCGCGTGCAGCGCGTGCCGGAGACTGAGTCTCAGGGGCGCATCCACACCTCCGCCTGCACCGTTGCGGTGATGCCTGAGTTGCCGGAAGCGGAACTGCCGGACATTAACCCGGCCGATTTAAAAATCGACACCTTCCGCTCCTCCGGCGCGGGCGGTCAGCACGTCAACACCACCGACTCCGCTATCCGCATCACCCACCTGCCCACCGGCATCGTGGTGGAGTGTCAGGATGAGCGTTCGCAGCATAAAAACAAAGCCAAGGCGTTGGCGGTGCTGGGCGCGCGCATTCGCGCGGCGGAAGTGGCGAAGCGTCAGGCGGCGGAAGCCTCCACGCGCCGCAACCTGCTGGGCAGCGGCGACCGTTCCGATCGTATCCGCACCTATAATTTCCCGCAGGGGCGCGTCACCGATCACCGTATCAACCTGACGCTCTATCGTCTCGACGAAACCATGGAAGGCAAGCTGGACACGCTGATCGAGCCTATCGTCCAGGAATATCAGGCCGATCAGCTGGCTGCGCTGGCCGGGCAGGAATAATGGAGATACGGCAATGGCTTAAGCAGGCTGTCGCCGCGCTGAGCGGCGGGGAAAGCCCGAAGCGCGATGCCGAAATTCTGTTATCTCACGTCACCGGCAAATCCCGCAGCTGGCTGGTCGCCTTTGACGAAACGACGTTGAGCGCCGCTCAGCTGGCGCAGCTGGAGATGCTTATCGGCCGACGCGCCTGGGGCGAGCCGATCGCGCATCTGGTGGGCGAACGGGAGTTCTGGTCACTGCCGCTGCGCGTCAACGACGCCACGCTGATCCCGCGTCCCGATACCGAACTGCTGGTGGAGCTGGCGCTCGCCCGGCTGCCATCCTCTCCCGCCTCGCTGCTCGATCTCGGCACCGGCACCGG
>DENB01000072.1:273-37087 GCA_002359495.1 Enterobacteriaceae bacterium UBA2655 | reverse complement strand
CCGAAGTCGGCCAGCGCCCGGTCGTGCCAGGCGGGCGCGATCAGCGTGATGCCGGCGGGCAGTCCGTCTGCGCGGAAGGGAGCCGGCAGCGCCAGCGCGGAGAGATCGGCGAGGTTGGTGAAATTGGTGTAGGTGCCGAACTGCGAGTTGTAGCGCACCGGCTCCTGCTTCATCTCCTCCAGCGTGTGAATGGTCGGGGAGGTCGGCACCACCAGCGCATCGAGCTGCGCCAGCGTTTGCTGGATCTGGCGGCTCAGTTCGGCGCGCAGATACTCTGCTTTATAGGCGTCGACAGCGCTGTATTTCAGGCCGCTGGCGACGATGCCGTGCACTACCGGGTCCATCTCTTCCGGGCGATCCAGCATCTCGCCGACCGCCACGGTACGTTCCGCCACCCAGGGACCGTAATAGAGCTGTTCCGCCAGCTGATGAAACAGCGAGAAATCGATCGGATGCAGCGTGACGCCGCCCGCCTGCAAAGCCGCCAGCGCTTTTTCCCAGGCGGCTTGCGCCAGCGCGTCGCCGAAGAACTCCGGGTTGGCCGGGATAGCGAAATCGGGTTGCGCCTTCAGGCTGGCGGGCGCGGTCATCGGGTTGCTGCGCGAATAGGCGTCGCCGGCGTCATAGCCGCCTGCGGCGCAGGCGACGTTGAACGCGTCTTCCACCGTCAGGGCGAAGATCGACAGGGTGTCGTTCAGGCGGCAGGCAGGCAGCACGCCGCTGGCGGATAGCCAGCCTTTGGTGGGCTTCAGGCCAACAATGTTATTGAATCCTGCCGGCACGCGACCTGAACCGGCAGTGTCGGTGCCGAGCGAAAAGGCGACCAGCCCGCGCGCCAGCACCGATGCCGAGCCGGAGCTGGAACCGCCGCTGACGTAAGCGGGGTTAAAGGTGTTGGAGACCGCTCCCCAGGGCGAACGCGTGCCGACTAGCCCGGTGGCATACTGATCGAGGTTGGTTTTGCCGATCACGATCGCCCCGGCAGCCTTAAGCCGGGCGACGGCGAAAGCATCCTGTTCGGCGGTGAAAGTCAGCGCCGGGCAGGCCGCGGTGGTGGGCCAGCCCGCCACGTCGATATTGTCTTTCACCGCAAAAGGCACGCCAAACAGCGGCAGGGCGGCCGGATTGCGCTGATAGCTGGCCAGCAGCGGATCGATCTGCGCGCGCAGCTGCGCGAACGTCGCCAGATAGATCCAGGCGTTATCTTCGCTGTTCAGCGCGGCGAGATGCGCCTCCAGCAACACGTAAATCTGCTGCGGGTCCTGCTGATAGCGTCGTTGCCACTCCTGAAGCGTAAAGCCGAACGTTGAAGCCATGATGATGAATTCCGGTTGGTATACAAGATGGGATTCAACAGAGCAAAGGCTGTGCCATATTTATAACGGGTTGATTAAAAGCGCTATATCTTTGGGTGATAAGTTTTTGTGATGGCAAAATGCACAATCGGCGAGCAAAACCTGAACGATCGCGGTGCGTTTGCGGCAGCGATCCGCCGCTTTGGTAAATTTTGTGAAGAACGTGGCAAGAGCGGAATCGCCTGGTTAGCATGAAGAAAGCCTGGCATAAAGCCGGACCGCGTTATAAAGAGGAGAGCGTAGTGGAGAAGTGGCGTAACTGGGTAATGGGGATCTGTCTGGTGAGTGTCGCAGGCAGCGCGTGGGCCGACTCTCTGGAGCAACAGCGGCAGCGTTACCAGCAAATCAAACAGGCTTGGGACAGCAATCAAATGGAAACCGTGGCGCAGCTTATGCCGACGCTGCAGAACTATCCGCTCGATCCTTATCTGCAGTACCGCATGCTGGCGCAGGATCTCGATCAGCAGACCCGCCTGGCGGTGCAAAACTTCATTCAGCAATATCCCACTCTGCCGCCGGCGCGCACCCTCTCGTCACGCTTTATCAACGTGCTGGCCTGGCGTCAGGACTGGCAGGGATTGCTGAGCTTCAGCCCCGACGAGCCGAAGCCGGTACAGGCGCGCTGCAACTGGTACTACGCCAAATGGGCGACCGGCCAGCAGCAGGCCGCCTTCGAGGGGGCGAAAACCATCTGGCTGCGCGGCACCTCTCTGCCGAACGACTGCGATAAGCTTTTCTCGGTCTGGCAGGCCAGCGGCGAGCTTTCGCCCATCACCATTCTTGAGCGCATTCGCCTGGCGATGAAGGCGGGCAACGACAGCCTGGTGAATTACCTGGCGAAAATGCTGCCCTCCGATTACCAGACGATGGCGAACGCCGTGCTGACGTTGCAGAGCGATCCGCTATCGGTCGAAAGCTTCGCCCGCAGCGTAGGGCCGACCGACTTTACCCGCCAGGCCACCCTGTACGCCTTCGCCCGCGTGGCGCGGCAGGAAGTGGAAAACGCGCGCGCCATGATCCCGACGCTGGCGCGGCTCCAGCAGATGGGGCCGTCGGACCAGCAGGCATTGAAAGAAACCGTCGCCTGGCGGCTGATGGGCAACGATGTCACCCCGGAACAGGCGCGCTGGCGCGACGGCGTAGTGATGGACAGCGAATCTTCGGCGCTGATTGAACGGCGCGTGCGGCTGGCGCTCGGCAACAACAACCGTCGCGGCATGAACACGTGGATCGCCCGCCTGTCGCCGGAAACCAAAGAGAAAGATGAATGGCAGTACTGGCAGGCGGATCTGCTGCTGGAGCAGGGACGTAAAGAGGAGGGCGAAGAGATCTTGCGCAAGCTGATGCAGACGCGCGGCTTCTATCCGATGGTGGCGGCGCAGCGGCTGGGCGTGAACTATCCGTTGCAGGTGGACGAGGCGCCGAAGCCCGATGCGTCGCTGACGCAGGGCGCGGAGCTGGCGCGCGTGCGCGAACTGATGTACTGGGGACTGGATAACCTGGCGCGCAGCGAATGGGCCAATCTGATCGCCAGTAAAACCCGTTCGCAGCAGCAGATGCTGGCGCGTTACGCCAACGAACAGGACTGGTGGGATCTGAGCGTGCAGGCGACCATCACCGCGAAAATGTGGGACAGCCTGAAGGAGCGTTTCCCGCTCGCCTGGCAGAATTATTTTCAGCGCTTCACCAGCGACAAGGCGATCCCGCAGAGCTACGCCATGGCGATCGCCCGCCAGGAGAGCGCGTGGAATCCGAAAGCGCGTTCGCCGGTAGGGGCGGGCGGATTGATGCAGGTGATGCCCGCCACCGCCAGCCATACCGTGAAGATGTATAACATTCCCGGCTATGTGAACAGCAGCCAGCTGCTGGATCCACAGACCAATATTCAGATCGGCACGCAGTATCTGGAGTATGTCTATCAGCAGTTCGGTCAGAACCGCATTTTCGCCTCGGCGGCCTATAACGCCGGCCCGTCGCGGGTGCGCACCTGGCTGGGCAACAGCGCCGGACGGCTGGATGCGGTGGCGTTTATCGAAACCATCCCGTTTTCGGAAACCCGCGGCTACGTGAAGAACGTGCTGGCCTACGACGCTTACTATCGCCACTTCATGGGCCAACCCGATAAGATCCTCTCTGACGGCGAGTGGAACCGCCGTTACTGACTGTGTTATGCTTCCGTACTCGCTAATGAGTACGGAAGCCCGCCATGACCCAATCTTTCGCTATTTCCACGGATAATTCACCGCCCGAAGCGCGCTGGCAGCGTTTCGTCGAACTGATGCAGCACGCTTTCACGGATGGCCATGCGCTGCCGTTGCTGCAGCTGATGATGACGCCCGATGAGCGCGAAGCCTTCGGCACGCGGCTGCGCATTATCGAGGCGTTAATGAGCGGCGAGATGAGCCAACGCGAACTGAAAAACGAGCTGGGGGTCGGCATCGCAACTATTACGCGCGGTTCAAACAGCCTGAAAGAGGCACCCCCCGAGCTGAAACGCTGGCTCGAAGCGCACCTGAACATAGCCTGACTATTTTTTCTGCTGATAGAGCGGATGGGTGAATGGGCAGAGCGCGAGGATTAACGCCTGGTGATAGACGCTGGAGCGGGTCAGCAGGCCGTGCGTTAGCGCGCCGATCGCGCCGCCTTTATGCTTAATGTTCTCCACGCCGGTGAGACGCGCCATCTCATCGCCCAGTTCCGCGCCCGCCTGCAGCGCATCCAGTACGACTCCCGGCAGGGTAAAGCTGGCGGAACGCGATTCGCCGCGCTGCTGGTGATTCTCCACCACCATCCAGGCGAAGGCGTTATCTTCGTCGATGCCCGCCTCGATGGCGACCCAGAAATCCGCTTCCGGGCGCACCTGGCGCGCGTTCATGATGCGCTGGCGTGCGCCAGTTCGCGTTTCGGCGTTTGTTAAGGGCTGAGCGGAGACGCCGCTCTCGACCTCGACCCCTTCGATATGGCAGGATCCCTCGCCGAAAACGTCGTTAAACGCCTGAGCAATGGCGGCAATCTTCGCCGGATTGATGGTGGCTGCGACAACATAGTACATAATAAGGCAGTTCCCTTTAAAAACTCTCAAGGCAAATTTGTCGCAGTATAACGGAAATCAAACATGCTACAGGTCTATCTTGTTCGTCACGGTGAAACGGTATGGAATGCGGCGCGACGCATTCAGGGGCAGTCCGACAGTCCGCTGACGGAAAAAGGCGAGCAGCAGGCGCATCAGGTGGGAGAGCGCGTGAAGTCCTTAGGCATCACGCATGTGATCGCCAGCGACTTGGGCAGAACAAAACGCACGGCGGAGATCATCGCCGATGCCTGCGGTTGTACGGTGACGCTTGACGCGCGCCTGCGCGAACTGAATATGGGCGTGCTGGAGCGGCGTCCCATCGACGGGCTGACGGCGGAAGAGGAAGCCTGGCGGCAAACGCTGGTCAACGGCACGGAGAACGGCCGCATTCCCGACGGAGAATCGATGGCGGAAATGGCGGCGCGCATGCACGAGGCGCTTAACGACTGTCTGAACCTGCCCGCCGGCAGTCGGCCGCTGCTGGTAAGCCACGGCATGGCGCTCGGCGTGCTGGTCAGCACCATTCTCGGTTTGCCCGCGCATGCGGAACGTCGCCTGCGCCTGCGCAACTGCTCGATTTCACGCGTCGACCATCAGCAGAGCGCCTGGCTGGCGTCCGGCTGGGTGGTGGAAACCGCCGGGGATGTGTCGCATCTCGACGCGCCTGCGCTCGACGAACTGCAGCGCTGAACAGAGGCCGTCGCGAAGACGGCATGTCAAAACGTTGAGAAATCAAAGCGCGGGTAGCGCAGGCAGAAGAGTAAAGCGTCCCGCGCCTTGTTAATAAGCGTAAATGCCGTCGCAAAGACGGCGTTTTATTGTTAGCTGGCGTGCTGGCGGCGAATCGGGATCAGGTATTCGCAGCGCACCTCTTTGGGCGGCTCGCTGCGCTTTTTGCCGCCGTGGGTATAAAAGCGTTCGATATCCTGGCCCTGACGGCGCGTCAGCTCCAGCATTGGCATACAGGTGCCGTAGAGCAGCAGAATAAACTCCTGCAGCTCGTTGCGCGGGCCGGTATAGGTAAACTGCACATAATCGCCCGCTTCCAGGATCACGCTCTGGCCGGAGTGCATGTTTTTCGCCATCGGATCGGCAGGCACGGCGGTGGTATAGAGAATCTCCTGCTCGTCATCCTTCTCCTGACTGGCGCGCACCTGATGCAGGCCATAAAGCACCGGCGGCACGGTATCGGTCTCCAGCAGGAACTGCTTCCAAAAATGGGTGCGCATTTCGTCGCGGTAGCGGGAAATCTGCTCCAGCGTGCAGCTGTAGTTCTGCGTCTGCCCGACCAGCACCGTTTCCGGCAGAGTCACGAAGGTCGGCTCTGGCAAATAGTCATCGCCGAGACGAATCGGCGGACGAATGCCGTAGGAGTTCCATTCCGACGCGCGACGATACCAGGCGGGCGTCTGGTTAAACTGCTTTTTAAAGGCGCGGGTGAAGGTTTGCTGCGAGTCAAAGCGGTATTGCAGAGCAATATCCAGAATCGGTCTGCTGGTCAGACGCAGCGCGACGGCCGCCTTCGACAGACGTCGGGCGCGTATATAAGCGCCAATGGCATGACCGGTGACGTCTTTAAACATCCTTTGCAGGTGCCATTTAGAGTAACCGGCTTTCAAAGCAACATTATCCAGCGAAAGGGGCTGGTCCAGGTGGCTCTCCAGCCAGACAAGCAAATCGCGGATGATACCGGCTTGGTCCATAAAACATCCTCATAACACTTTGATGACGCAGCTAAACGAAGTTGCCGAATAATAGCACCAGATGCCCAAAATCTATGGGCGGTTTTGTTTGTTTGAATGTGCTATATCAATGCGGGTAAAAACCCGTTAGGGTTAGGTCAACCATGACGCTTGACATTACATTACAATCTCATCTATTCCGTTTGCAATGGTAACTCCATGACAATATATCGCCCTCTGACGGCCCTGTTCCTCGCTTTCGCTTGCTCCGGCGCCCTGCATGCCGAAGAGATAGGCTCGGTAGATACGGTATTTAAGATCTTCGGGCCGGACCATAAAATTGTGGTTGAGGCCTTCGACGATCCCGACGTAAAAAATGTAACCTGTTATATCAGCCGGGCGAAAACGGGCGGCATCAAGGGCGGATTAGGCCTGGCGGAGGATACGTCTGACGCCGCCATCTCCTGCCAGCAGGTTGGGCCGGTCGAGCTGAGCGACAAGATCGCTCAGGGCAAAGCTCAGGGCGAAGTGGTGTTTCGCAAACGCACCTCATTGGTGTTCAAGAAACTGCAGGTTGTACGCTTCTTTGATAAAAAGCGCAATGCGCTGGTCTATCTGAGCTATTCCGACAAGGTCGTCGAGGGATCGCCGAAAAATGCGCTGAGCGCCGTGCCGATTATGCCCTGGCGCTGAGAATAGAGATAAAAAAAACGCCCCGAAGGGCGTTTTTTCTGAGGCGTTAATCCTGCAGGTCGCCGCAGAAGCGATAGCCTTCGCCGTGAATAGTGGCGATGATTTCCGGCGTATCGGGCGTGGATTCAAAATGCTTGCGAATGCGGCGAATGGTAACGTCGACCGTACGATCGTGCGGCTTCAGCTCGCGGCCGGTCATTTTTTTCAGCAGATCTGCGCGGGTCTGGATTTTTCCCGGATTTTCGCAGAAGTGCAGCATGGCGCGAAACTCGCTGCGCGGCAGTTTGTACTGCTCGCCATTCGGGCTGATCAGCGAGCGGCTGTTGATGTCCAGCTCCCAGCCGTTGAATTTGTAGCTCTCGACCTGGCGGCGCTCTTCATTCGGCATCGCCAGATTCATAGTGCGCGACAGCAAATTGCGCGCGCGGATAGTCAGCTCGCGAGGATTGAAAGGCTTAGTGATATAGTCATCCGCGCCGATTTCCAGACCCAGAATTTTATCCACTTCGTTATCGCGCCCGGTAAGGAACATCAGCGCCACGTTAGCCTGTTCACGCAGCTCGCGCGCCAGCAGCAGGCCATTTTTACCTGGCAGGTTGATATCCATAATCACCAGATTGACGTCATTGTCAGTCAGCACCTGATGCATTTCAGCACCGTCGGTCGCCTCATAAACCACGTAGCCTTCCGCTTCAAAAATGCTTTTAAGGGTGTTACGCGTGACCAGTTCGTCTTCAACGATAAGAATGTGCGGGGTCTGCATATTTCGCTACCTAAAATTTGCCAACAAATCGAAAACAGGGCGTACAGCGGTTGAGCTTTCACTCCGCGGGGCGGCTTGCCGCTCGCAACCCGTGCACGAAATTATGTTATTGATACACCATCCATCAACGTCAACTACCGTGTGATCTCAGCCCGTCAGGATGAATTCTGTATGCCCCGGTAATGTTCGGAATGGCGCTTATCCTAACCGCATTAACAGCCACCTAACAGCACCAACTACAACCGATAAGCATAAAAACAACGCTTCGTTGACTTATATCAACTGCAATTGTAGCACGTTAACACTTTTGTGAAAAACATCTCGCAGAAGGCCAGCTTAGTTCACAAAATGCAGCCTTTTCGCGACATTTAAATAACAATAAATAACAAAGTAAAATATAAGTCAGAAAAAAATTTAATTGTCTGAAAAATAGAATTTTATTTGCGTTTATTGATATAAATAATCGCTTAATGATAAGAAACGGGTGAAAATGCCTTTTCAGATAGTCTTATTCTTCCGCCTTGTCAAACTCGCTTCGCGCCGCACGCTGTCTTTTCCCAGCGGCGCATGCCACCATAGCGCGCGTCAGTTCCTTAACCGTTGGAAGAAGCATGCATTTTCCTCTTATTCTTGTCTCGCCCGCCCGGCCGGAAAATATCGGCGCCGCCGCGCGCGCTATGAAAACCATGGGTTTCAGTGAATTACGCATCGTCGCCAGCGAGGCATGGCGCGAGCCCGCCGCGCGGCGCGTGGCGCATGGCGCCGGCGAGATCCTCGATAACATTCGCGCCTATGACACCCTTGCCGACGCGCTGGCCGATATCGACTTCTCCGTCGCCAGTACGGCGCGCAGCCGGGCGAAGTTTCGTTACTACGCCACGCCGCAACAGGTCGAAACCATCCTGCAGGAAAAACGTCAGTGGGTGAATCGCCTGGCCCTGGTCTTCGGCCGTGAAGATAGCGGCCTGACCAATGAGGAGTTGGCTCAGGTGGATCTGCTGACCGGCATTCCGATGGCCCAGGATTACCCTTCGCTGAATCTCGGGCAGGCGGTGATGGTTTACTGCTACCAGCTGGCCTCGCTGAATCAGGTTGCGGCGCCGTCGTCGGCGCAGGCGGACGGCCAGCAATTGCAGGCGCTGCGCCTGCGTTTTCATCAGCTGCTGGCGCGGCTGGCGGTCAGCGACGATGAGAAGATGGCGGACTGGCTGAATCAGCGCATCGGCCTGCTGGAGCAGCGCGACAGCGCCATGCTGCATCGCCTGCTGCACGATATAGAAAAAAATCTTATAGATAAAAATCCTGCCCAAAATTGATATGCTAGCGCCTGATGTGGGAAAAATCGGGTTAAGCAAACTATTGCTGCTGAATTACGCGGGCGCAGCGCAGCAGTGCGCAGCGCCCGAAAAGCGCGTTTCAGACAAATTCGTTGACTTAACATGCGCTTTGCTTTAATTCTGACAGGCAGAGAAATGGACACAGACAGAACAGATTGCAATGCATAACATCAGCCTGAACATCACTATTATTACCACCACCACCATTACCACAGGTTTTGGTGCGGGCTGACGCATACAGGAAAAACAAAAAAAGCCCGCACCTGAACAGTGCGGGCTTTTTTTTCGGCTTAAATTCAGGAGAGCTTTAAACATGCGAGTGCTGAAATTCGGCGGGACCTCGGTGGCGAATGCGGAACGCTTTATGCGCGTCGCCGACATACTGGAAAGCAATGCGCAGCAGGGACAGGTCGCGACCGTGCTCTCTGCACCCGCAAAAATCACCAATCATCTGGTAGCGATGATTGAAAAAACCATCAGCGGCCAGGACGCGGCACCGAATATCAGCGACGCCGAGCGCATCTTCGCCGCGCTGCTGCAGGGGCTGGCCGATGCGCAGGACGGATTTGAGTTCGACCGTCTGAAAACGCTGGTGGATCTGGAGTTCGCCCAGCTGAAACAGGTGCTGCACGGCATCAGCCTGCTGGGCCAATGCCCGGACAGCGTCAATGCGGCGATTATCTGTCGCGGCGAGAAGCTCTCTATCGCCATTATGGAAGCACTGTTGCAGGCGCGCGGCCACGCCGTCACGGTGATCGATCCGGTGGAGAAGCTGCTGGCGGTGGGACACTATCTGGATTCCACCGTGGATATCAGTGAGTCGACGCGCCGCATCGCCGCCAGCCAGATCCCCAAAGAGAATATGATCCTGATGGCGGGCTTTACCGCCGGCAATGAGCGCGGCGAACTGGTGGTGCTGGGCCGCAACGGCTCCGACTACTCCGCCGCGGTGCTGGCCGCCTGCCTACGCGCCGACTGCTGCGAAATCTGGACTGATGTCGACGGCGTGTATACCTGCGATCCGCGTCAGGTGCCCGACGCGCGCCTGCTGAAGTCAATGTCCTATCAGGAGGCGATGGAGCTTTCCTACTTCGGCGCCAAGGTGCTGCATCCGCGCACCATCGCCCCGATCGCGCAGTTTCAAATCCCTTGCCTGATTAAAAACACCGACAATCCGCAGGCGCCCGGCACGCTGATCGGCGGCGAGGTTGAGCATGACGATAATCCGGTAAAAGGCATCACCAACCTGAACAATATGGCAATGTTCAACGTCTCCGGGCCGGGGATGAAAGGCATGGTGGGCATGGCGGCGCGGGTGTTCGCCGCTATGTCGCGCGCCGGCATCTCGGTGGTGCTGATTACGCAATCCTCTTCTGAATACAGCATCAGCTTCTGCGTGCCGCAGAACGAACAGGCGCGCGCGCGCCGCGTGCTGGAAGAGGAATTTTATCTGGAGCTGAAAAACGGCCTGCTCGATCCGCTCGACGTGATCGAGGCGCTGGCGGTGATTTCGGTGGTCGGCGACGGCATGCGCACGCTGCGCGGCATTTCTGCCCGCTTCTTCTCCGCGCTGGCGCGCGCCAACATCAATATCGTCGCCATTGCCCAGGGCTCGTCGGAGCGCTCCATCTCGGTGGTGGTAAATAACGATGACGTCACCACCGGCGTGCGCGTGGTGCATCAGATGCTGTTCGCCACCGATCAGGTGATTGAGGTGTTTGTGGTCGGCGTCGGCGGCGTCGGCGGCGCGCTGCTGGATCAGCTGCATCGCCAGCAGGCGTGGCTGAAACAGAAGCATATCGATCTGCGCGTCTGCGGCATCGCCAACTCCCGCGCGCTGCTGACTAACGTGCACGGCATCGATCTCAATAACTGGAAAGCGTCGCTGAGCGAGGCGAAAGAGCCGTTTAACCTCGGCCGCCTGATCCGCCTGGTGAAAGAGTATCATCTGCTTAATCCGGTCATCGTCGACTGTACCTCCAGCCAGGCGGTGGCCGATCAGTACGCCGATTTCCTCGCCGACGGCTTCCATGTGGTCACGCCGAATAAAAAAGCCAACACCTCGTCGTGGAATTATTACCAGCAGATGCGCGCCGCCGCAGCGAAATCGCGCCGTAAATTCCTGTACGACACCAACGTCGGCGCCGGCCTGCCGGTGATCGAAAACCTGCAAAACCTGCTGAACGCTGGCGATGAACTGATTAAGTTCTCCGGCATTCTCTCCGGCTCGCTCTCCTTTATTTTCGGCAAGCTGGACGAAGGCGTATCGCTCTCCGATGCGACCAAAATGGCGCGCGACATGGGCTTTACTGAGCCGGACCCGCGCGACGATCTCTCCGGCATGGATGTGGCGCGAAAACTGCTGATTCTGGCGCGCGAAGCGGGGCACCAGCTGGAGCTGAGCGATATCGAGATCGAGCCGATGCTGCCCGCCAGCCTTAACGACATCGTGGACGTGGAGACCTTTATGCAGCGTCTGCCGGAGCTGGACGACAGTTTCGCCGCGCGCGTTGCCAAAGCGCGCGATGAGGGTAAAGTATTACGCTTCGTCGGCGCCATCGAAGAGGGCGGCGTCTGCAAAGTCAAAATCGACGCGGTGGACGGCAACGATCCGCTGTTTAAAGTGAAAAACGGCGAGAACGCCCTGGCGTTTTACAGCCGATACTATCAGCCGATTCCGCTGGTGCTGCGCGGGTACGGCGCCGGTAATGATGTGACCGCGGCGGGCGTTTTCGCCGATCTGCTGCGTACGCTGTCGTGGAAGTTGGGAGTTTAACAATGGTAAAAATTTATGCACCGGCCTCGATAGGCAACGTCAGCGTCGGCTTTGATGTGCTGGGCGCGGCGGTTTCGCCGGTGGATGGCGCGCTGTTGGGCGATTGCGTTTCGGTAGAGGCCGCAGACGTTTTCTCGCTGCAGAATAAAGGGCGCTTCGTGAGCAAACTCCCGAGCAACCCGCAGGAGAATATCGTCTATCAGTGCTGGGCGCGCTTCTGCGAGGCGATTGGCGAAACGGTGCCGGTGGCGATGACGCTGGAAAAAAACATGCCGATCGGTTCCGGCCTCGGCTCCAGCGCCTGTTCGGTGGTCGCCGGGCTGATGGCGATGAACGAATACTGCGGCAAGCCGCTGAACGATACCGCGCTGCTGACGCTGATGGGCGAGCTGGAAGGGCGCATCTCCGGCAGCGTGCATTACGACAATGTCGCGCCCTGTTTTCTCGGCGGCCTGCAGCTGATGCTGGAGGAGAACGGCATTATCAGCCAGGCGGTGCCCGGCTTCGACGACTGGCTGTGGGTAATGGCCTATCCGGGGATCAAAGTCTCCACCGCCGAAGCGCGCGCCATTCTGCCGGCGCAGTATTGCAAAGAGGATTGCATCAAGCATGGCCGCCTGCTGTCGGGCTTTATTCACGCCTGCCATACGCGTCAGCCGCTGCTGGCGGCGAAGCTGATGCAGGATGTCATCGCCGAGCCTTACCGCACCAAACTGTTGCCGGGCTTCGCCGCCGCGCGTCAGGCCGCGCAGGATATCGGCGCGCTGGCGTGCGGCATTTCCGGCTCCGGCCCGACCCTTTTCGCCGTTTGCAATGAGATGGAAACGGCACAGCGGATGGCGGACTGGCTCAGCCAGCACTATCTGCAAAACGATGAAGGCTTCGTCCATATCTGCCGTCTTGATACGGCTGGCGCACGTAAACTGGGATAACGCATGAAACTTTACAACCTTAAGGATCATAACGAGCAGGTCAGCTTTGCCCAGGCGGTAAAGCAGGGATTGGGTTCACAGCAAGGGCTGTTCTTCCCGCTGGAGCTGCCGGAATTCGAACTGACCGATATCGACGCGATGATGGAGATGGATTTCGTCACCCGCAGCAGCAAGATCCTTTCCGCTTACGTCGGCGATGAGATTTCAGCGCATCAGCTGGCGCAGCGGGTCGAAACCGCCTTTACCTTCCCGGCGCCGGTGGAGAAAGTGAGCGAGGATATCGCCTGTCTGGAGCTGTTCCACGGCCCGACGCTGGCGTTCAAAGATTTCGGCGGCCGCTTTATGGCGCAGATGCTCTCCTATGTCTCTGGCGCCGACGAGCGGATCACCATTTTAACCGCCACCTCCGGCGACACCGGCGCGGCGGTCGCCCATGCGTTCTACGGCATGGAAAACGTGCGCGTGGTGATCCTCTATCCGCAGGGCAAAATCAGCCCGCTGCAGGAGAAACTCTTCTGTACGCTGGGCGGCAATATCGAAACCATCGCCGTCGACGGCGACTTCGACGCCTGCCAGGCGCTGGTGAAACAGGCGTTTGACGACCAGGAGCTGAAAAAGGCGATCGGCCTGAACTCCGCCAACTCCATCAACATCAGCCGTCTGCTGGCGCAGATCTGCTACTACTTCGAAGCGGTCGCGCAGCTGCCGCAGGAAAAACGCAATCAGCTGGTGGTATCGGTGCCGAGCGGCAACTTCGGCGATCTGACCGCTGGTCTGCTGGCGAAATCGCTGGGCCTGCCGATTAAACGCTTTATCGCCGCCACCAACGCCAACGATACCGTGCCGCGCTTTCTCGGCAACGGCGCATGGCAGCCGAACGCCACCGTCGCCACGCTCGCCAACGCCATGGACGTCAGCCAGCCGAACAACTGGCCGCGCGTGGAAGAGCTGTTCCGTCGCAAAACCTGGCGCTTAACCGATCTCGCTTACGGCGCCGTTTCCGACGAGACCACCAGAGCGACCATGCGCGAGCTGGCGGAGAAAGGCTATATTTCCGAACCGCATGCGGCCATCGCTTACCGTCTGCTGCGCGATCAGCTGCAGGAAGGGGAGTATGGTTTGTTTCTCGGCACGGCGCATCCGGCGAAATTCAAGGAGAGCGTAGAGGAAATTCTGGAGCGCAAGCTGCCGCTGCCGGAAGCGCTGGCCGAACGTGCCGAGATGCCGCTGCTGTCGCACAAAATGGCGGCGGAGTTCGGCGCGCTGCGCGCATTCCTGTTGCAGAAATGAAGAAAACGCCCCGGCGACAGGGGCGCTAAGCCTTATGGCTGTTGGTGGCGTTTGAACACCAGTTCATTGTCGCTGCTGGCCTCGGCGTCATAAAAATAGCCTTCCAGATCGAACTGCTTCAGCTGCTCCGGCTGGCTGAGGCGGTTCTGAATCACGTAGCGGCACATCAATCCGCGCGCCTTTTTCGCATAGAAGCTGATCACCTTGAACTTGCCGTTTTTCGCGTCGAGGAAAACCGGTTTGATCAGGCGTCCCTGCAATTTTTTTGGCTTAACGGATTTAAAATATTCGTCCGACGCCAGGTTGAGCAGCACATCGTCGCCCTGTTCCGCCAGCGCGGCGTTCAGAACCCCGGTCAGCGTCTCGCCCCAGAAGGCGTAAAGATCTTTTCCTGCCGGGTTGTTCAGCTTAATGCCCATTTCCAGACGGTAAGGCCGCATCAGATCCAGCGGGCGCAGCACGCCATACAGGCCGGAAAGAATACGCAGATGCTGCTGAGCGAAATCAAACTCTTCTTCACTGAAGCTTTCCGCCCGCAGGCCGGTATAGACGTCGCCTTTGAACGCCAGAATAGCCTGGCGGGCGTTTTCCGGCGTGAAGGGCAGCTGCCAGTCGTTAAAGCGTTCGGCATTCAGATGCGCCAGCTTGTCGCTGATCTGCATCAGCGAGGCGATCTGCGCCGGAGAGAGATCGCGCGCCACGTCGATCAGCTGTTGTGACTTTTCCGCCAGCGCGGGCTGCGTATAACGCTGAGTGGCCAGCGGGCTGTCGTAATCAAGCGTTTTAGCCGGGGAGATCAGCAGTAACATAATTATTTTCCGCAACGTAAACCAGCGCTTACTTTAACGCAACGGCGAAAGAAACGCATTATTAATATTTAACTTTACTGGCGGAGAGAGAGAAAATTAATATCATATTTCCATTAGCAATAAATTACTATTTATCTGTTTTTGATTTTAAATTAGCGATTAAATAAGGTTGTTCTGATAAAGTATTGGAATTAACCATGTTGGGGAGTGAAATATAACGCGATAACTTTTGTTATTATAATTATTTTCGAAATGCATAATTAAATGAATTGATATGATCCTTTTTCTACCTCTTTAGAGGTGTTGCCTGCCATGACGTCACGCTTAGAATCGCAGCCGGGAAGTGCTTCCCTGACTATTTATGCCGTTATTTGACGCGCCATTTGCAGGGAGCCAGATTGTTCAGGATAGCCAGCGTTTAAGGAAAAAACGTGCGCAAAAAGGATGTTCATTCGCGTCAGCGAAAAGAGACGCTTACTCTTCGCAAAAAAGCAATGGGTTGGTTTACCCTCTCCTTACAATTATTTTTTCCACTGCAGGGAAGCTGGAGCGAGGTCGCGCACGCCAGCTTTAACAGCGATACCAGCGCCCTGACGACGCTATCTAAAAAATATCAGCTGGGCTCAGGGGAAAATTTCAATTCGGTAGCGAAGAAGTTTGCGGTTACGCCGCAGGCGCTGATCGAGGCGAATAAAAAACAATATAGCGCCGCGCAGCTCAACGCGTTAAAACCGGGCAATACTCTGCTGGTGCCTGAAGCGCGCCCTGAATTGACGTTGGCGGAGTCGCAGCAGGAATCGCGCCGGACCGATCACATGCAAACGCTGGCGACGATAGCCGCCCAGCCGGACAGCGAAAAAGCCGCGGCGTATATGGCGAAGTCCGCCGCCGTCGGCGCAGCTAACCGCTCGGTGGAGAGCTGGTTGTCTCAGTATGGCACCGCGCGCGTCGCCCTTAACCTGAACGAGAATTCCGATCTGAATAACAGCGCGGCGGATGTGCTTTATCCTTTTTATGACAGCCCGTCGGCAATGCTGTTCGCGCAGGGCGGCGCGCGGCGCGCGGACGATCGCACCACGCTCAATATCGATCTGGGAACGCGCATTTTTAACCCCGACTGGATGTACGGTTTCAATACCTTTTTCGATAACGACCTGACCGGCAAAAACCGCCGGGTAGGAGTTGGCGGCGAGTTCGGCATCGACTATCTGAAACTTTCTGCTAATTACTATTTCCGCCTGACCGACTGGCATCAGTCGCGCGATTTCGCCGATTATGACGAACGCCCAGCCAACGGGTTCGATCTGCGCGCCGAAAGCTGGCTGCCTGTTTATCCGCAGCTGGGCGCCAGTCTGATGTATGAGAGCTACCGGGGCGAGCAGGTCGCGCTGTTCGGCAAAGATAAGCGCCAGAAAAATCCTTGGGCGCTGGGCGCCGGCATCAGCTATACGCCGGTTCCGCTGCTGACGCTCAGCACCTCGCACCGCCAGGGACGCGACGGCATGAACGATCATCAGGTGAATCTGCAGTTCAACTACCGCATCGGCGAATCCTGGGCCAGCCATCTCGACAGCGATCGCGTGAAGCAGAGCCGTTCTCTAATCGGCAGCCGCTACGACCTGGTCGAACGCAACAACAACATCGTACTGGACTACCGCAAGCAAGAGCTGGTGAAGGTTGCGCTGCCGTCGCATCTGAAAGGCTTCGCCGCTGACCCTGACGGCCAGCACCAGCGCTAAATATGGCGTGAAGCAGGTTGTCTGGAACGCCGACGCGCTGCTCGCCGCCGGCGGGCAACTGCTCGGCAGCGACAAAGAGACCTTAAGGGTTAAGCTCCCGCCTTACCGCTACGGCGACGCCGCGCTGCTGAATCAGTACAGCATCAGCGCGGTGGCTTACGACGCGAAGTGCAATTTCTCAAAACGCGCGCAGACGCTGGTTGAGGTTCTGCCTGCGCGCGCCCAGATGGGCGAGATTAAACTCCTCAAAGATAACGCCGTCGCGAGTAACCGCGACAGCAATGAAATCGAGGTCCAGATCCTGAACGCCGTCGGCGAGCCGCTGAACGGCATTCCGGTGGCCTTCACCAGCGAAAGCGGCGCGGTGATTACCGCCTCGCAGGAGAAAAGCGACAGCGCGGGCAAGGTGAGCGCGAAGATCGTGCATACCAAAGCGGCCGAAGTGGCGATTAACGTGGCGGCGCAGGGTGAAGAGAAAGCGGTAAAAATTCACTTTATCGCTGACAAAGCGACCGCGCGCTTTGACAAAGAGAGCCTGAAGATTGTGACTAACGGGGCCTGGGCCGACGGCGGTTCGCCCGATAAAATCGTCGGCCGTGTGGTCGACGCCAACGGCAATCCGATCGCGGATATGACGGTTGGCGTCACGCTGGCGGAAAGTGTACGGCTTGCGGGCGGCGCGACCAGCATCACCACCGACGCGCAGGGCAACTTCACGCTTGAGCTAATCAGCAAAAAAGCGGAAACCTCGACGGTCAGTCTGGAGGTTAACGGACAGCAGCAGGCGCTGGAAATCTGGTTTGCGGCCGACATCGGCAGCGCGACGCCGACGCTGTCTGCGTGAAATAACGCCCCGGGCAGCAGCAGGTTTTCCTGCTGCTGCTTTTCTCCTTCGCTCCCCGCATTCCCCGATCTTCTTTCCCTTTTGAGCTGTGTTATCATCGGTTTTCTCATCATACCCATAGCGACAGACTGAAGAGACAATCATGACGGACAAACTTACCTCCCTGCGCCAGTTAACCACCGTTGTTGCCGACACCGGCGACATCGCAGCCATGAAGCTGTATCAGCCGCAGGACGCCACTACCAACCCTTCGCTGATCCTGAACGCCGCGCAAATCCCGGAATACCGTAAGCTGATCGACGATGCGATTGTCTGGGCGCGCGATCAGAGCAGCGATAAAGAAGAGCAGATCCAGTACGCGTCGGACAAACTGGCCGTGAATATCGGCTTGGAAATCCTGAAGCTGATCCCGGGCCGCATCTCTACCGAAGTCGACGCCCGTCTCTCTTACGACACCGAAGGCAGCATCAACAAGGCACGCAGCCTGATCAAACTCTATAACGATGCCGGCATCAGCAACGACCGCATCCTGATCAAGCTGGCCTCCACCTGGCAGGGCATTCGCGCCGCTGAGCAGCTGGAGAAAGAGGGCATCAACTGCAACCTGACGCTGTTGTTCTCCTTCGCCCAGGCGCGCGCCTGCGCCGAAGCGGGCGTGTTCCTGATTTCGCCGTTCGTCGGCCGTATCCTCGACTGGTACAAAGCCAACACCGATAAGAAAGAGTACGCCGCGCATGAAGATCCGGGCGTGGTTTCGGTGGCGGAAATCTACAACTACTACAAGCAGCACGGTTATGAAACCGTGGTGATGGGCGCCAGCTTCCGTAACATCGGCGAAATCATCGAGCTGGCTGGCTGCGATCGTCTGACTATTTCCCCGGCGCTGCTGAAAGAGCTGGCCGAGACCGAAGGCAGCGTGGAGCGCAAGCTGAGCTACAGCGGCGAAGTGAAGGCGCGTCCGGCGAAAATGACCGAATCTGCGTTCCTGTGGCAGCACAATCAGGATCCGATGGCCGTGGCCAAGCTGGCGGAAGGCATCCGCAACTTCGCCGTCGACCAGGGCAAGCTTGAGAAGATGATTGCCGATCTGCTGTAAGCGTATCGCCAACCGCGGCGGCCAGCGCGGCCGCGGTTTTCCTTTTCCGTCGCGTCTTCTTTATATTATCCTCTGGTTATTTCCCCTTATCTCCGCCGCATGTCGGTGAATCGTAGCGAATATCATGAATACATTACGCATTGGACTGATCTCCGTCTCAGATCGCGCCAGCAACGGCATTTATCAGGATCAGGGTATTCCCGCCTTGCAGAGCTGGCTGAGCCAAGCGCTTACTACGCCGTTTGAGGTCGAAACGCGGCTGGTGCCCGATGAGCAGGCGATGATCGAACACGCCATTTGCGAGCTGGTCGACGAGCTATTTTGCCATCTGGTATTGACCACTGGCGGCACCGGCCCGGCCCGGCGCGACGTGACGCCGGACGCCACTCTGGCCGTGGCCGATCGCGAGATGCCCGGCTTTGGCGAACAGATGCGTCAGATCAGCCTTAACTTCGTGCCGACGGCGATCCTTTCGCGCCAGGTCGGCGTGATCCGCAAGCAGTCTTTAATTCTTAACCTGCCGGGACAGCCCAAATCGATTAAAGAGACGCTGGAAGGATTGAAAGACGACGAGGGCAACGTAAAAGCGCACGGCATTTTTGCGAGCGTACCTTATTGTTTACAGTTGTTGGAAGGGCCGTATGTGGAAACCAATCCTGAGGTCGTAGCAGCATTTCGGCCTAAAAGTGCGCGACGTGAGATAAATAACTAAAAAATCACTTTTTCAGGCATAAAATCCAGCTGTGCTGGTGGCTAAAAAGATTGACGGTATAGTAAGCGCAGCTTTACAACAATTTCTTTATGCCTCTGGAAGCTTGCACAGTTATGGATTCGCTTAATACACCTTCTCTCAGTCGTCAGGATTATAAAACTCTGGCGCTGGCGGCCCTTGGCGGGGCGCTGGAATTCTACGATTTTATTATTTTCGTCTTTTTCGCGGCGGTCATCGGCCAGCTCTTTTTCCCGCCCGATATTCCCGACTGGCTGCGCCAGGCGCAGACGTTCGCTATTTTCGCGGCGGGCTATCTGGCGCGTCCGCTGGGCGGCATCGTCATGGCGCATTTCGGCGATAAAGTCGGCCGTAAAAAGATGTTCAGCCTGAGCATTCTGCTGATGGCGCTGCCGACGCTGGCGATGGGCGCATTGCCCACCTATGAAACTCTTGGCGTCGCCGCGCCGATCACGATGCTGCTGCTGCGCATGCTACAGGGCGCGGCGATCGGCGGTGAAGTGCCCGGCGCCTGGGTTTTCGTCGCTGAGCATGTGCCGGAAAAACGCGTCGGCTTCGCCTGCGGCACGCTGACCGCCGGGTTGACGGCGGGCATTCTGTTGGGCTCGCTCATCGCCACCTTAATCACTACCCTTCTGCCGCCTGAGGCGATCGCCCATGGCGGCTGGCGCATTCCGTTTTTCCTCGGCGGCATATTTGGCCTGATCGCTCTTTATCTGCGTCGCTGGCTGCATGAAACGCCGGTGTTTCAGCAGATGCAGCAGCGCAAGGCGCTGTCGGAGACACTGCCGCTGCGCGCCATTCTGACCAGCCATAAACGCGGCATTCTGCTCTCGATGCTGGTAACCTGGCTGCTTTCCGCCTGCATCGTGGTGGTGATTTTAATGGCGCCGACGCTGATGCAGAAACAGCACGGCGTCTTTGCGTCGCTCAGCTTGCAGGCCAACAGTTTCGCCACCGTGATGTTGCTGATCGGTTGCGTTATTGCCGGCTGGCTGGTGGATCGCGTCGGCGCGGCGCGTACGCTGATTGCAGGCTCGCTGCTGCTGGCGCTGGGAAGCTGGAACTTTTTCGCTCACGCGGATAACGATCCGACAACGCTGTTCGTCTGCTATGGTCTGGCGGGATTAAGCGTCGGCGTGGTCGGCGTCGTGCCGTTTGTTATGGTGCGCGCTTTTCCGGCGGCGGTGCGCTTCACCGGAATCTCATTCTCTTACAACGTTTCTTATGCGATTTTTGGCGGCCTGACGCCGATTAGCGTGACGCTGATGATGCAGTTTACGCCGATGGCGCCCGCCTGGTATGTCCTGGCGCTGGGGGCGATAGGTTTGCTGGTGGGGATCTGGCTGTGGCGCGATCAACGCGAGGAGAGCATGCGGCTGGAGCAGACGACGGAATCGCCTTAACAGGCAGCGCGGAGCCAGCAGGCTCCGCGCGGCTTTTATCATTCGCCGGTCGGCAACACCGTGCGGCCGAATTTCTCGTTCAGCACCTCGCCCATCGCCAGCCAGAACGCGCTGACGCCGCAGACAATGCCGACCCATCCGGCGATGCGCAGCAGGGCAGCACTATCGGTTAAGTGACCGATCGCCAGCAGCGCAAACAGCAGCGTCAGGCTGGCGAAAACGAATTGCAGCATCTTCGGCGCCTTTAGCGTGCCGAAAAACAGGAACAGCGTGAAAATTCCCCATAATGCGAGCCAGGCGCCGAAAAAGCGGCCATCGACCTCGTCAGCCAGACCCAGCTTCGGCAGCAGCAGAATCGCCACCAGCGTCAGCCAGAAACTGCCGTAGGAGGTAAAGGCGGTCAGCCCGAAGGTGTTGCCTTTTTTAAACTCCAGCAGGCCGGCGAAAATCTGCGCGATGCCGCCATAAAAAATGCCCATCGCCAGAATAATCGCATCCATGTCGAACAGGCCGATATTGTGTAGGTTGAGCAAAATCGTCGTCATGCCGAAGCCCATCAGGCCAAGCGGGGCGGGATTCGCTAGCGTAGTGTTGTTCATAATTCCTCAGAAGCAGCGTTGATTTTAATGGTTATAGCTCCACGGCAACGACGAGGTTGCGCGGAGCGCTGCATCATAATCAGCTCGCTTTTCGTCCTTTTTGATCTGACGCGGGGGAGAATAAAAAATTTTTTTAGTTTTAACCCTTGATGCGCTTCGAAGCGGCCCCATTTAGTTGTCATCGAGCAAGGTGTGGCAGCAAAAAAAGCCTGCGCAGGCAGTTGAAAGCGGCGAATTTGGCCGCATCTCTGCTTCACAACCTAAATTGGCAAAGAATTTTAAGTGGGAGACGTTTAGATGGGTAAGATTATTGGTATTGACCTGGGTACAACCAACTCTTGTGTTGCGATCATGGATGGCACTAAAGCACGCGTGCTGGAAAATGCCGAGGGCGATCGCACCACGCCTTCAATCATTGCGTACACGCAGGATGGCGAAACTCTGGTCGGTCAACCGGCTAAACGTCAGGCTGTGACCAACCCGCAGAACACCCTGTTCGCGATCAAGCGCCTGATTGGCCGTCGTTTTCAGGACGAAGAAGTGCAGCGTGACATCAAAATCATGCCGTACAAAATCACGCAGTCTGACAATGGCGATGCCTGGCTGGATGTGAAAGGCCAGAAAATGGCACCGCCGCAGATCTCTGCGGAAGTGCTGAAAAAAATGAAGAAAACCGCCGAAGATTATCTGGGCGAGCCGGTAACTGAAGCGGTCATCACCGTACCAGCGTACTTTAACGACGCGCAGCGCCAGGCGACCAAAGATGCGGGCCGTATTGCCGGTCTGGAAGTAAAACGTATCATCAACGAACCGACGGCGGCAGCGCTGGCTTACGGTCTGGATAAAGGTCAGGGCAACCGCACCATCGCAGTTTACGACTTGGGCGGCGGTACTTTCGATATCTCTATCATCGAAATCGACGAAGTCGACGGCGAAAAAACCTTTGAAGTGTTGGCGACCAACGGCGACACCCATCTGGGCGGCGAAGACTTCGACAGCCGTCTGATCAACTATCTGGTTGCGGAATTCAAGAAAGATCAGGGCATCGATCTGCACAACGATCCGCTGGCGATGCAGCGTCTGAAAGAAGCGGCAGAGAAAGCGAAAATCGAACTCTCTTCCGCTCAGCAGACCGACGTTAACCTGCCGTACATCACGGCGGATGCGACCGGTCCGAAACACCTGAACATCAAAGTGACCCGCGCCAAGCTCGAGTCGCTGGTCGAAGATCTGGTGACGCGCTCTATCGAGCCGCTGAAAGTCGCGCTGCAGGATGCAGGTCTCTCTGTTTCCGACATTAACGACGTGATCCTGGTCGGCGGTCAGACCCGTATGCCGATGGTGCAGGCGAAAGTCGCCGAGTTCTTCGGCAAAGAGCCGCGTAAAGACGTTAACCCGGACGAAGCGGTCGCCGTAGGCGCTGCGGTGCAGGGCGGCGTGCTGGCGGGCGACGTAAAAGACGTGCTGCTGCTGGACGTGACCCCGCTGTCGCTGGGCATCGAAACCATGGGCGGCGTGATGACTTCGCTGATCAGCAAGAACACCACGATTCCGACCAAACACAGCCAGGTCTTCTCAACGGCGGAAGACAACCAGTCTGCGGTAACCATTCACGTGGTGCAGGGCGAGCGTAAACGCGCGGCGGATAACAAATCGCTGGGCCAGTTCAACCTCGACGGCATTCAGCCGGCGCCGCGCGGCATGCCGCAGATCGAAGTGACCTTCGACATTGACGCCGACGGCATTCTGCATGTCTCCGCGAAAGACAAAAACAGCGGCAAAGAGCAGAAGATCACCATCAAGGCCTCTTCAGGTCTGGATGAAGCGGAAATCGAAAAAATGGTGCGCGACGCGGAAGCGAACGCTGAAGCTGACCGTAAGTTCGAAGAGCTGGTGCAGACGCGCAACCAGGGCGATCAGATTGCCCACAGCACCCGCAAGCAGCTGGACGAAGCAGGCGACAAACTCTCTGCGGAAGACAAAGCGCCGATCGAGTCTGCGCTGAACGATCTCAACACCGCGCTGAAAGGCGAAGATAAAGCTGAAATCGAAGCGAAAATGCAGGCGCTGATGGAAGTCTCCGGCAAGCTGATGGAGATGGCGCAGCAGGCTCAGGCTGGCGGCGCTGCCGATGCGGGCGACGCTGCTGCGAAGAAAGATGACGACGTGGTCGACGCTGAATTCGAAGAAGTGAAAGACAACAAAAAATAATTGCCCCTGATCGGGCGCGGCGGCTGGCCTGACAGCCGTTGATAACCTGCACGGGCGGCGGAGTTTCTCCACGCCCGTGCGATCATGTTAAGGGCAAGAAATGGCAAAGAGCGACTATTACGAGATTTTAGGCGTCTCCAAATCAGCGGACGAACGTGAAATCAAAAAGGCCTATAAGCGCCTGGCGATGAAATTTCACCCCGACCGCAATCCGGGTGATAAAGAAGCCGAAGCGAAATTCAAAGAGGTCAAGGAAGCCTACGAAATTCTGACCGATGCGCAGAAGCGCGCGGCTTACGATCAGTACGGCCATGCCGCCTTTGAACAGGGCGGTGGCGGCTTCGGCGGCGGCGGCGGCTTTGGCGGCGGCGCTGATTTTGGCGATATCTTTGGCGACGTATTTGGCGATATCTTCGGTGGTGGCCGCCGTCAGCGCGCCGCCCGCGGCGCCGATTTACGCTACAACATGGAGCTGACGCTGGAAGAAGCGGTACGCGGCGTGACCAAAGAGATCCGCATTCCTACACTGGAAGAGTGCGAGGTTTGTCACGGCAGCGGCGCCAAAGCGGGCACCCAGCCGCAGACCTGCCCGACCTGTCATGGCGCAGGTCAGGTGCAGATGCGTCAGGGCTTTTTTACCGTGCAGCAGGCCTGTCCGACCTGTCATGGCCGCGGCTCGGTCATCAAAGATCCCTGCAACGCCTGTCATGGCCACGGTCGCGTCGAGAAATCGAAAACCCTGTCGGTTAAAATCCCGGCGGGCGTCGATACCGGCGACCGTATCCGTCTGAGCGGCGAAGGCGAAGCGGGCGAGCACGGCGCGCCGGCGGGCGATCTCTACGTTCAAGTCTCGGTGAAGAAACATCCGATTTTTGAGCGCGAGGATAACAACCTCTACTGTGAAGTGCCGATTAACTTTGCTATGGCGGCGCTGGGCGGCGAGATTGAAGTGCCGACGCTGGATGGTCGCGTTAAGCTGAAAGTGCCGTCTGAAACCCAGACCGGCAAACTGTTCCGCATGCGCGGCAAGGGTGTGAAATCGGTGCGCGGCGGCGCGGTGGGCGATCTGCTCTGCCGTGTGGTGGTCGAAACGCCGGTGAGCCTGAATGAGAAGCAGAAAGCGCTGCTGCGCGAGCTGGAAGAGAGCTTCGGCGGCCCGACGGGCGAGCAAAACAGCCCGCGTTCGAAAAGCTTCTTCGACGGCGTGAAAAAGTTTTTTGACGATTTGACCCGTTAAGCCTCTGTTTTTTTCTACTGAGCCAGCTCCCGCGAGCTGGCTTTTTCTTTGCGCCTCTCTTCTTTCAACCTGAACGCCACCGCTCGCCGCCTGCGGGTCAACTTGCGTAAATATGCTGTTATTACAACGGCGATTGCCGCTAAGCTGGCACCCCTTTGGCTTAACCTGCATAAGGAACCTACAGGTGAACATTAAACTGAAAAAGCTGCTGAACAACGACGCCACCGGCGGCGTGGTGCTGATCACGGCCGCGGCGCTGGCGATGCTGCTCGCTAACCTCAGCGCGACACAGCAAGACTATCAGGCGCTGCTGGCGATACCGGTCGAGTTTCGTTTCGGCGAGCTGGATATCAGCAAAAATCTATTGTTGTGGATTAACGACGCGCTGATGGCGATTTTTTTCCTGATGGTTGGGCTGGAGGTGAAGCGGGAACTGGTCATGGGCGCGTTGGCGAAACGCGAGCAGGCGATTTTCCCGCTGATAGCCGCGCTGGGCGGCATGCTGGCGCCGGGCCTGCTGTTTTTGCTGTTCAACGGCGGCGACGCCGCTGCGCGCAGCGGCTGGGCGATTCCCACCGCGACCGATATCGCCTTTGCGCTGGGCATTCTGGCGCTGCTCGGCAGTCGCGTGCCGCCTGCGCTGAAAATCTTTCTCATGGCGCTGGCGATCATCGACGATCTGGGCGCTATCGTGATTATCGCGTTGTTCTATACCAGCGATCTCTCGCTGCTGTCGCTGGGCGTGGCGGCGCTGGCGATCGGGGCGCTGGCGCTGATGAACTGGCTTAACGTGCGCAACACCGGGCTCTATCTGCTGGTGGGAATGGTGCTCTGGACGGCGGTACTGAAATCGGGCGTGCACGCTACGCTGGCGGGCGTGGTGGTGGGCTTTCTGATCCCGCTGGCGAAGAAACAGGGGCATTCGCCGGCTATCCATCTGGAACATGCGCTGCATCCCTGGGTGCGCTGGCTGATCCTGCCGCTGTTCGCCTTTGCCAATGCAGGCGTCTCGCTGGCGGGCGTCTCCTATGGCGATCTCTATGCGTTATTGCCGCTGGGCATTATTATCGGCCTGCTGGTCGGCAAACCGCTGGGCATTACGCTGTTCTGCTGGCTGGCGGTGAAAACCGGGCTGGCCAGGCTGCCGGAGCAGACCTGTATGGCGGATATCGCCGCGGTCGGCATGCTTTGCGGCATCGGTTTTACCATGTCGATTTTTATCGCCTCGCTGGCTTATGGCGACGCGGACGCCCGGCTGATTACGCTGGCCAAGCTTGGCATTTTGCTGGGTTCGGTACTTTCCGCCGTGGCGGGCTATGCTATGCTGCGGTGGCGCTTAGCGCGCCGGGATCAGGCGGGTGCCTGAATAGAGGCAGGGGCGCTTTTCAGCAGCACATGAAAGCGCTCCCTGTTGCGCGCACGAAAAAAAACCGGCTCAAGGCCGGTTCTTTCCAAAGCGATAACAAAGGGGCGATTAAGCCAGTTTGTTGATCTGCGCAGTCAGGTTAGCTTTATGACGTGCTGCTTTGTTTTTGTGGATCAGGCCTTTAGCTGCCTGACGGTCCACAATCGGTTGCATTTCGTTAAATGCGTTTTGCGCTGCTGCTTTGTCGCCAGCTGCGATTGCCGCATATACTTTCTTGATGAAAGTACGCATCATGGAACGGCGGCTTGCGTTATGCTTGCGACGTTTTTCAGATGTTACGGCGCGTTTCTTAGCTGATTTGATATTAGCCAAGGTCCAACTCCCAAATGTGTTCTATATGGACAAATCAAAGGCCGAGGACTATACCTTTTGTGCCTTCTTTTGTCAATGGATTTGTGCAAATAAGCGCCGTTTTACAAACAACGCCCGGTTACGTAATTGATGGCGCAAGATTCTACCAGCTTCACTACCCTGAATACAGTCTATTCACAATAAAAATCCTGTTATGTCGGGCAAGCCTCGAGCCGGCGCGGGAAAAGAGGCAAAGAACGCATGAAAGGCGCGCATCACGGGTTAACCTTGAGCCTGTTCAAGGGTATAATCCGCCGATTTCCACCGGTTTGAGTCAGCCATGAAGTTTATCCGCGGTATCCATAATCTCAACGAGCAGCATCGCGGCTGCGTCCTGACCATCGGCAACTTTGATGGCGTTCATCGCGGCCATCAGGCGCTGCTGGCCGAGCTGTGCGAAGAAGGGCGAAAACGCAACCTGCCCGTGATGGTCATGCTGTTCGAGCCGCAGCCGCTTGAGCTGTTTGCCGCCGATAAGGCGCCGGCGCGCCTGACGCGCCTGCGTGAAAAGTTGAAATATCTGGCTCAGGCGGGCGTCGACGCGGTGCTGTGCGTACGCTTCGATCGCCGTTTCGCCGCCGTCCCGGCGCAGAGTTTTATCGCCGATCTGCTGGTGGAGAAGCTGGGCGTTAAATTCCTTGCCGTAGGGGATGATTTCCGCTTTGGCGCTGGTCGTCAGGGCGATTTCCTGTTATTACAGAAGGCGGGCGTTGAGTACGGCTTTGACGTCGTGAGCGCCCAAACGTTTTGCGACAACGGCAGGCGCATCAGCAGCACCGCCGTGCGTCAGGCGCTGGCCGAGGACGATCTGGCGCTGGCGCAAACCCTGTTAGGCCACCCTTTCAGCATATCGGGCCGCGTCGTACACGGCGATGCCCTGGGACGCACCATCGGTTTTCCCACTGCGAATATTCCCTTGCGCCGCACGGTATCGCCGGTGAAAGGCGTCTATGCGGTAGAAGTGCTGGGCCTGACGGCGCAGCCGCTGCCCGGCGTGGCCAATATCGGCACACGCCCGACGGTCAAAGGTTTGCGCCAGCAGCTTGAAGTTCACCTGATTGACATCAATATGAATCTTTACGGCCACCATATCGAGGTGGTGCTGCGACACAAAATACGTAATGAACAGCGCTTCTCTTCACTGGACGCGCTGAAAGAACAAATAGCGAAAGATGTGGTGACGGCCCGCGCGTTTTTTGGGTAAGGCCCGAAAAATGTCAGTTCAGACGGCAGCGCTGCTGACTGAACGCCGAAGGGTATAAAACACCGGTGTAATGACCGAATAATGGAACCGAGAATCTGATGAGTGATTATAAATCTACCCTGAATTTGCCGGAAACGGGGTTCCCGATGCGTGGCGATTTAGCCAAACGCGAACCGGGTATGCTGCAACGCTGGTACGATGACAACCTGTACGGCATCATCCGCGAAGCCAAAAAAGGGAAAAAAACCTTTATCCTGCACGATGGCCCTCCTTATGCGAACGGCAGCATTCATATCGGTCACTCAGTCAATAAGATTCTGAAAGACATTATCGTTAAGTCGAAAGGCATGGCGGGCTTTGACTCGCCTTACGTGCCGGGCTGGGACTGCCATGGTCTGCCGATCGAGCATAAGGTCGAGCAGATGATCGGCAAGCCGGGCGAGAAGGTGAGCGCGGCGGAATTCCGCGAAGCCTGCCGCAAATACGCGGCCGAGCAGGTGGAAGGTCAGAAAGCGGATTTCATCCGTCTGGGCGTGCTGGGCGATTGGGATCGTCCCTACCTGACGATGGACTTCAAAACCGAAGCCAATATCATTCGCGCGCTGGGCAAAATCATCGGCAACGGCCACCTACATAAAGGGGCGAAGCCGGTGCACTGGTGCCTGGACTGCCGTTCGGCGCTGGCCGAAGCGGAAGTGGAATATTACGATAAAACCTCGCCGTCGATTGACGTCGCGTTCAACGCCGTCGACGCTGCCGCCGTGGCCGCTAAATTCGGCGCTCAGAACGTGCAGGGACCGATTGCGTTGGTTATCTGGACCACCACCCCCTGGACGCTGCCGGCGAACCGCGCCATCGCGCTGAACCCGGAATTCGAATACCAGCTGCTGCAGGTTGAAGGCAAAGCGCTGATTCTGGCGAAAGATCTGGTCGAAAGCGTCATGAAACGCGCGGGCATCGACAGCTGGACCGTGCTGGGCAGCGCTCAGGGCGCGGCGCTGGAGCTGTTGCGTTTCCAGCATCCGTTCCTCGGCTTCGATGTGCCGGCGCTGATGGGCGATCACGTTACGCTGGACGCCGGTACCGGCGCGGTGCATACGGCGCCGGGCCACGGCCCGGACGACTACGTGCTGGGACAGAAATATGGCCTTGAAACCGCGAATCCGGTCGGGCCGGACGGCACCTATTTGCCGGGCACCTGGCCGACTCTGGACGGCGTGAACGTATTCAAAGCGAACGATCTGGTGGTGGAGCTGCTGCGTGAAAAAGGCGCGCTGCTGCACATCGAAAAAATGCTTCACAGCTATCCGCACTGCTGGCGCCACAAAACGCCGATTATCTTCCGCGCCACGCCGCAGTGGTTTATCAGCATGGATCAGAAAGGTCTACGCGCGCAGTCGCTGAAAGAGATCAAAGGCGTGCAGTGGATCCCGGACTGGGGCCAGGCGCGCATCGAAGCGATGGTCGCCAACCGTCCTGACTGGTGCATCTCCCGTCAGCGCACCTGGGGCGTGCCAATGGCGCTCTTCGTACATAAAGAGACGGAGCAGCTGCATCCCGATACGCTGGCGCTGATGGAAAAAGTCGCTCAGCGCGTCGAGCAGGAGGGCATCCAGGCCTGGTGGGATCTCGATCCGCGCGAGCTGATGGGCGACGACGCCGATAGCTACATGAAAGTGCCGGATACGCTGGACGTCTGGTTCGACTCCGGCTCCACCAGCTACTCGGTCGTGGATGCGCGCCCGGAATTCGGCGGCCATACGCCGGATATGTATCTGGAGGGCTCGGATCAGCATCGCGGCTGGTTTATGTCCTCGCTGATGATCTCGACGGCGATGAAGGGCAAAGCGCCTTATCGTCAGGTGCTGACCCACGGCTTCACCGTGGATGGTCAGGGCCGCAAAATGTCGAAATCGATCGGCAACACCGTGTCGCCGCAGGATGTGATGAACAAGCTGGGCGCGGATATTCTGCGTTTGTGGGTCGCCTCGACCGACTACTCCGGCGAGATGGCGGTCTCTGACGAGATCCTGAAACGTTCCGCCGACGCTTATCGTCGTATCCGCAACACGGCGCGCTTCCTGCTGGCTAACCTGAACGGTTTTAACCCGGAGACCGATCTGGTCAAGCCGGAAGAGATGGTGGTGCTGGATCGCTGGGCGGTGGGCCGCGCGCTAGCCGCGCAGCAGGATATCATCGACTCTTACGCCAATTACGACTTCCATGAGGTCATTCAGCGTCTGATGCAGTTCTGCTCGATCGAGATGGGCTCTTTTTATCTCGACATCATCAAGGACCGTCAGTACACCGCGAAAGGCGACAGCCTGGCGCGCCGCAGCTGTCAGACCGCGCTGTGGCACATCGTAGAAGCGCTGGTGCGCTGGATGGCGCCGATTATGTCCTTTACCGCAGATGAAATCTGGGGCTATCTGCCGGGCGCGCGCGCCAAATATGTCTTTACCGAAGAGTGGTACGACGGCCTGTTCGGCCTGGCGGACGACGAAGCGATGAATGACGCTTACTGGGCCGAGCTGCTGAAGGTGCGCGGCGAAGTGAACAAGACGATCGAGCAGGCGCGTAGCGATAAACGCATCGGCGGCGCGCTTGAAGCGAGCGTCACGCTCTATGCCGACGCGGAGCTGGCGGCGAAGCTGCAGGCGCTGGGCGACGAGCTGCGCTTTGTGCTGCTGACGTCGGGCGCGCAGGTCGCGGAGTATGCGCAGGCGGGCGAAGAGGCGCAGCAGAGCGAGCTGGTAAAAGGTCTGAAAATCGCGCTGCATAAAGCGGAAGGGGAGAAATGCCCGCGCTGCTGGCATTACACTACTGACGTAGGGCAGAACCCGGAACACGCGGCGATCTGCGGTCGTTGTTACACTAACGTCGCCGGCGATGGCGAAAAGCGTAAGTTTGCCTGATGAGTAAGCCTATTCTCTCTACCGGATTGCGCTGGCTGTGGCTGGTGCTGGTTGTGATCGTCATCGATTTCGCCAGTAAGCAGTGGGTCATGAATAATATGCTGCTGCATGAAACCCAGCCGCTGATGCCGTTTCTGAACCTGTTCTATGCCCATAACTATGGCGCGGCGTTCAGTTTCCTGGCGGACAAAGGCGGCTGGCAGCGTTGGTTCTTCGCCGGCATCGCTATCGCTATCGCGGTGGCGCTGTTAGTGATGATGTATCGCAGCCGCGCCAGCCAGAAGTTAAATAACATTGCTTACGCCCTGATTATCGGCGGGGCGCTAGGTAACCTGTTCGATCGTGCTTATCACGGATTCGTCGTCGATTTTATCGACTTCTATATCGGTGGCTGGCACTTCGCCACCTTTAATATCGCTGACTGCGGCATCTGTATTGGCGCGGCGCTGGTGGTGCTGGAAGGATTCTTCAACCCCGCCGGCAAACAGGCCAAACAGAAAGGGTAAACGATGACGAAATCTGTACAGCGCGACAGCGCGGTGCTGGTGCATTTCACGTTGAAGCTTGAAGATGGCTCAACGGCGGAATCGACCCGCGCCTCCGGAAAACCGTCGCTGTTTCGTCTGGGCGACGACAGCCTGTCGCAGGGGCTGGAAGCGGAACTGCTGGGGCTGGAAGCGGGTGAAAAACACAGCTTTACGCTGGCGCCGGAAGAGGCGTTCGGCGCCGTCAGTCCCGATCTGATCCAGTATTTTTCCCGCCGCGACTTCATCGACGCGGGCGAACCGGAAGTGGGCGCTATCATGCTGTTCAGCGGTATGGGCGGCAGCGAAATGCCTGGCGTGATCCGTGAAATCTCAGGCGATTCGATCACGGTGGATTTTAACCATCCGCTTGCCGGTCATCGCGTTCAATTTGAAATAGAGGTGCTGGAGATCGATCCGGCGCTGGAGGCGAACGATGCAAATTCTGCTGGCTAATCCGCGCGGCTTCTGTGCCGGCGTGGATCGGGCGATCAGCATTGTCGAACGTGCGCTGGAGCTGTACGGCGCGCCGATCTACGTGCGTCACGAAGTGGTGCATAACCGTTACGTGGTTAACAGCCTGCGCGAGCGCGGGGCGATCTTCATTGAAGAGATCGGCGAAGTGCCGGACGGCGCTATTCTGATCTTTTCCGCCCACGGCGTCTCGCAGGCGGTGCGCGCGGAGGCTAAGGCGCGCAACCTCACTATGTTGTTTGACGCCACCTGTCCGCTGGTCACCAAGGTGCATATGGAAGTAGCGCGCGCCAGTCGCAAAGGCACCGAGGCGATTCTTATCGGTCACGCCGGCCATCCCGAAGTGGAAGGCACCATGGGACAGTACAGCAACGTCGACGGCGGTATGTATCTGGTGGAGTCGCCGGAGGATGTGTTCAAACTGCAGGTGAAGGATGAGAACAATCTCTGCTTCATGACGCAGACCACGTTGTCAGTCGATGACACTTCCGACGTGATTGATGCGCTGCGCCAGTGTTTTCCGAACATTGTCGGCCCGCGTAAAGATGATATCTGTTACGCCACCACCAATCGTCAGGAAGCGGTGCGTACGCTGGCGCAGGATGCCGATGTGGTGCTGGTGGTGGGGTCGAAAAACTCCTCCAACTCCAACCGGCTGGCGGAGCTGGCCCAGCGCGCCGGCAAGCTGGCGAAACTGATCGACTCCGCAGATGATATTCAGGAAGCCTGGGTTAAGGACGTAGGGTGTATCGGCGTGACCGCCGGCGCGTCGGCGCCCGATATCCTGGTGCAGCAGGTGATTCAACGCCTGCGCGATCTGGGTGGCGAAGCGGCGATTGAACTGATTGGCCGCGAAGAGAATATCGTGTTTGAAGTGCCCAAAGAGCTGCGCGTTGAAGTCAAAAACGTGCAGTGATGCCGGCGCTTACGCTGCTTACCTGAAGGCCGATCCGTTCGGCCTTTTTTATTGCCCGCATTCTGGTTCCGCCAGGTGGAATTTGTTTTACTGATAATCCAGTCTGGCTGGCATAAAATTCTTATTATCGCTTTTTAAAGGTGGCGAGGCTGCTACCTGACCGTTAACCTGTCTGTGCTTGCATGCATAGTTCTGCTTTAGGAATGAATAATTATGAAAGAGATCCGCATTGCCATTGTGGGCGCGCCGGGACGTATGGGACGCAATTTAATCCAGGCTACGCAGCAGACGGAAGGCGTTACGCTAGGCGCGGCGCTGGCTCGCGCCGGCTCGTCGCTGATTGGCAGCGATGCTGGAGAGCTGGCGGGAACAGGTAAAACCGGCGTGCGCATCAGCGACGATTTGCGTACCGTGATTAACGACTTTGATGTGCTGATCGATTTTACCCGCCCTGAAGCGACGCTGGAGTACATGGCGGTTTGCCGCGAACATAAAAAAGCGATGGTCATCGGTACTACCGGCTTTGATGAGGCAGGCAAGGCGGCGATTCGCGCGGCGTCAGAAGAGACAGGCATTGTTTTCGCCGCCAACTTTAGCGTCGGCGTCAACCTGGTGTTAAAACTGCTGGAGAAAGCGGCAAAAGTGATGGGCGACTATGCGGATATTGAAATCGTCGAGGCGCATCATCGTCATAAAGTGGATGCGCCTTCCGGCACCGCGCTGGCGATGGGCGAAGCTATCGCCGATGCGATGAACTGGAAGCTGGACGAACATGCGGTTTATGCGCGTGAAGGGCACACCGGCGAACGCCAGGCGCAGACTATCGGCTTCGCCACGGTACGCGCCGGCGATATCATGGGCGAACATACCGCCATGTTTGCCGATATCGGCGAGCGTGTAGAGATAAGCCACAAGGCTTCAAGCCGGATGACCTTCGCTAATGGCGCGGTTAAGGCGGCTTCCTGGCTAAAAGACAAGAAATCCGGCCTTTATGATATGCGTGACGTGCTGGATTTATCGATGTTGTGAGTGTGGTGAACCATTGTGATGTGGTTATTTCAATCTGTAATTTATTGATTGATAAGGGCAATATATTTATTGCCCTTTATTTTTTTTAAAAAAAAGAAATTTCGTCATTTAATTTAGTCGTAATCCATTATTTTCTATATTTTCATCCAATTTCGTCTCGCGGAAAGGCGAATTTTGACCATTTGGTCAAAATTAACCGGCACCAGGCTGTCGTTTCGCTTTCTGATGGGCAAGAAATCGATTATTTGCCTGACTTATCGATCCCTTTTATCCCTTAATCGCGCTTTTGACAGTAAGAGCGGTGAAAAAAACAAAAATATACGTCACCAGGGTAGACAAGCCAGAGGGCGATCATTAGAATGCGCGCAATTTGCCAAAAAACGCCCGGTCAGGCGGTTTTTGCATTGATTCGACCCTTGGTTATGAATTAATATGCAAATATTGTGACTGTTTATTCCCTGGAGGATGTTTTGATTAAGTCAGCGCTATTGGTTCTGGAAGACGGAACCCAATTCCACGGTCGGGCCATAGGGGCAACGGGATCGGCAGTGGGGGAGGTCGTTTTCAATACGTCAATGACCGGTTATCAAGAAATCCTCACTGATCCTTCCTATTCCCGCCAGATCGTCACCCTCACTTATCCCCATATCGGCAATGTTGGCGCCAACGCCACCGATGAAGAATCCACCCGAATTCACGCTCAAGCCCTGGTTATCCGCGACCTGCCGCTCATCGCCAGCAACTTCCGCAGCGAAGAGGGACTGTCCGCCTATCTGCAGCGCAACAATATCGTTGGCATCGCCGATATCGACACGCGCAAGCTGACGCGTCTGCTGCGTGAAAAGGGCGCGCAGAACGGCTGCATCATCGCCGGCGATAACCCGGACGCCGCGCTGGCACTGCAGAAAGCGAAAGCGTTTCCCGGCCTGAAAGGGATGGATCTGGCGAAAGAGGTCAGCATTAAAGAGAGCTATCAGTGGATTCAGGGAAGCTGGTCGCTGAAAACCAACCTGCCGGAACAGAAGAAAGAAGAAGAGCTGCCTTACCATGTGGTGGCTTATGATTACGGCGTGAAGCGCAACATTTTGCGCATGCTGGTCGATCGCGGCTGCCGTCTGACGGTAGTGCCGGCGCAAACGTCGGCGGAAGAGGTGCTGAAGCTTAATCCGGACGGCATTTTCCTCTCCAACGGACCGGGCGACCCGGAGCCGTGCGACTACGCCATCGCGGCAATTCAGGCCTTCCTGGAAACTGACATTCCGGTATTCGGCATCTGCCTCGGCCACCAGCTGTTAGCGCTGGCGAGCGGAGCGAAAACCGTCAAAATGAAACTAGGCCATCACGGCGGCAACCATCCGGTGAAAGATTTCGATAACGACACCGTGATGATCACCGCGCAAAACCACGGTTTCGCCGTCGATGACGCCAACCTGCCGGCTAACCTGCGCGTGACGCACGTTTCGCTGTTCGATCAGACAGTGCAGGGCATTCATCGTACGGACAAGCCGGCCTTCAGTTTCCAGGGCCACCCGGAAGCCAGCCCGGGTCCGCACGATGCCGCGCCGCTGTTCGATCACTTTATCGAGCTGATCGACGCCTACCGTTCAAAAGCTAAGTAATCAGGAGCTTCAAGATGCCAAAACGTACAGACATAAAATCCATCCTGATCCTTGGCGCCGGTCCGATTGTTATCGGGCAGGCTTGCGAATTCGACTACTCCGGCGCGCAGGCGTGTAAAGCNNACCATCATGACCGACCCGGAAATGGCCGATGCGACCTACATCGAGCCGATTCACTGGGAAGTGGTGCGTAAAATCATCGAAAAAGAGCGCCCGGACGCGGTGCTGCCGACCATGGGCGGCCAGACGGCGCTGAACTGCGCGCTGGAGCTGGAGCGTCGCGGCGTGCTGGACGAGTTCGGCGTAACCATGATCGGCGCGACGGCGGACGCCATCGATAAGGCGGAAGATCGTCAACGTTTCGACAAGGCGATGAAAAGCATCGGCCTCGAAACCGCCCGCTCCGGCATTGCGCATACCATGGAAGAGGCGTTAAAGGTGGCTGAAGATGTCGGCTTTCCCTGCATTATTCGCCCCTCCTTTACCATGGGCGGCAGCGGCGGCGGCATCGCTTACAACCGCGAAGAGTTTGAAGAGATTTGCGAACGCGGCCTCGATCTTTCGCCGACTAATGAGCTGCTGATCGACGAGTCGCTGATCGGCTGGAAAGAGTATGAGATGGAAGTGGTGCGTGATAAAAACGACAACTGCATCATCGTCTGCTCGATCGAAAACTTCGACGCCATGGGCATCCACACCGGCGACTCCATCACCGTTGCGCCGGCGCAGACGCTGACCGACAAAGAATATCAAATCATGCGTAACGCCTCGATGGCGGTACTGCGTGAAATCGGCGTGGAAACCGGCGGTTCTAACGTGCAGTTCGCCGTGAACCCGAAGAACGGCCGTCTGATCATCATCGAAATGAACCCGCGCGTCTCACGCTCTTCCGCGCTGGCCTCTAAGGCGACAGGTTTCCCGATCGCCAAAGTGGCGGCCAAGCTGGCGGTAGGCTATACCCTTGACGAGTTGATGAACGACATCACCGGCGGCCGTACGCCAGCCTCCTTCGAGCCGTCTATCGACTACGTGGTCACCAAGATCCCGCGCTTTAACTTCGAGAAATTCGCCGGCGCCAACGACCGCCTGACGACGCAGATGAAGTCGGTAGGCGAAGTGATGGCGATTGGCCGCACGCTGCAGGAATCGATGCAGAAAGCGTTGCGCGGACTGGAAGTGGGCGCAACCGGTTTCGATCCGAAAGTGAACCTCGACGACGCGGAATCCTTAACCCGTATCCGCCGCGAGCTGAAAGATGCCGGTTCAGATCGTATCTGGTACGTGGCGGATGCCTTCCGCGCCGGCATGTCGGTAGACGGCGTGTTCAACCTGACCAACATCGACCGCTGGTTTCTGGTGCAGATCGAAGAGCTGGTGCGCCTGGAAGAGCAGGTCGCGCAGCAAGGCATTAACGGCCTGAACGCTGATTTCCTGCGTCAGCTGAAGCGCAAAGGCTTTGCCGACGCGCGTCTGGCGACTTTGGCGGGCGTGGCGGAGAGCGAAATCCGCAAGCTGCGTCACCAGTTCAACCTGCATCCGGTCTACAAGCGCGTCGATACCTGCGCCGCAGAGTTCTCGACCGATACCGCCTATATGTACTCCACATATGAAGAGGAGTGCGAAGCCAACCCGAACCAGGATCGTGACAAGATTATGGTGCTGGGCGGCGGTCCGAACCGTATCGGTCAGGGCATCGAGTTTGACTACTGCTGTGTGCACGCCGCGCTGGCGCTGCGCGAAGACGGCTTCGAAACCATTATGGTCAACTGTAACCCGGAAACCGT
>DENB01000072.1:0-168 GCA_002359495.1 Enterobacteriaceae bacterium UBA2655 | reverse complement strand
GACCGCGAGCGCTTCCAGCAGGCGGTAGAGCGTCTGGGCCTGAAGCAGCCGGCCAACGCCACGGTCGCCACGCTGGAACAGGCGGTGGAAAAAGCGGCGACCATCGGTTATCCGCTGGTGGTGCGTCCTTCTTACGTGCTCGGCGGGCGCGCGATGGAAATCGTCTAT
>DENB01000014.1 GCA_002359495.1 Enterobacteriaceae bacterium UBA2655 | reverse complement strand
TACTTCGAAAATCTTGCGTAAACGAAATAAAGAGCTGAAAGAACTATGTTCGAACAACGCGTAAATTCTGACGTACTGACCGTTTCTACCGTTAACTCACAAGATCAGGTAACGCAAAAACCACTGCGTGATTCGGTTAAACAGGCACTGAAGAACTATTTTGCTCAACTGAACGGTCAGGATGTTAATGACCTGTATGAGCTGGTATTGGCTGAAGTCGAGCAGCCTTTGTTGGACATGGTAATGCAGTATACCCGTGGCAACCAGACCCGCGCAGCCCTAATGATGGGCATCAACCGCGGCACGCTGCGCAAAAAACTGAAAAAATACGGCATGAACTGATTTTTCGTTCAGAGTCTGTAAAAACGCCAGCCTTCGGGCTGGCGTTTTTATTTCTGCCGCGTCAATATGGCGCACCTTGATAAAGCAGTTGCGAGTGAAACAATTGTGCGCATAATGGTAACTATCGTTGCAATATTTCGTCCCATTTTTTGATAGTTAAACTCTTCATTCTAACCCTTTTCCTTATTAAAACCCGTCATTTCCCGCGCTTTTTTTCCTGTGTCGTAAAGGTTTTCTGGCGCTAATTAAGGCGATTCGCTTAAGCGCTTTCCCCATCTCTGCGCACTGGCTCACACTGCTCTCATATAGTGAAACTTTTTGCACTATTTGTGATCAGGTCGACTCGCTTTGCTCCCTTTTGGAGCGTCATAGTAAGCCTGTTTTCAAAAAGACTCAGAATATTAAGAGATCTTTCTAACGAATTCAGGATTCTGCAAACCTGGCATTTTCTTTGCAAAGTCGTGAATGGCTGAGTGCCAACGAGAGAAAAAACGCTCATCAAAGCGCGCAATAAACACATCACTACACGATTCGCCACACAGGATGCTTTATGAAAAAGATGATGCTTTCCACCCTGATCGCCGCGGCTTCTCTGTTCGCTGCCGCACAGCAAGCGCACGCCGGAACGACGCTGGACGCGATTAAAAAGAAAGGGTTCGTTCAGTGCGGTATTAGTGACGGCTTACCGGGTTTTTCTTATGCTGACGCCAGCGGTAAATTTTCCGGCATCGACGTAGACGTCTGCCGCGCGGCCGCCGCGGCCGTCTTTGGCGATGCGACCAAGGTAAAATATACTCCGCTGACCGCTAAAGAGCGCTTTACCGCGCTGCAATCAGGTGAAGTGGATATTCTCTCGCGCAATACCACCTGGACCTCTTCACGCGACGGCGGCATGGGCTTCCTGTTCGCGGGCGTTAACTATTATGACGGCATCGGCTTTTTGACCCACCAGAAAGCGGGCCTGAAGAGCGCGAAAGAGTTGGACGGCGCGACGGTTTGTATTCAGGCGGGCACCGATACTGAACTGAACGTAGCTGACTTCTTCAAAGCCAATAACATGCAATATACCCCGGTAACCTTCGATCGCTCCGACGAGTCCGCCAAGGCGCTGGACAGCGGCCGCTGCGAAACCCTGGCTTCAGACCAGTCTCAGCTCTATGCGCTGCGCATCAAGCTGGGCAAACCGGATGAATTCATCGTGCTGCCGGAAGTGATCTCTAAAGAGCCGCTGGGGCCGGTGGTGCGTCGCGGCGACGATGACTGGTTCACCATTGTGAAATGGTCTTTCTACGCCATGCTGAATGCCGAAGAGATGGGCATCAATTCCAAAAACGTGGATCAAATGGCTGCCAAACCCACTACCCCTGATATGGCGCATCTGTTAGGCGCTGAAGGCGACTTTGGCAAGGATCTCAAGCTCGACAATAAGTGGGCTTATAACATCATTAAGCAGGTCGGCAACTATCAGGAAAGCTTTGACCGCAACGTGGGCAAAGACAGCCCGCTGAAGATTGCCCGCGGCCAGAACGCCTTGTGGAAAGATGGCGGAATCCAGTACGCGCCCCCCGTACGTTAATTTCTATCCAGACCGGACGCCGCACCAGGCGGCGTCCGCTCAGCGTTTCCGTCACTGAGGTTCAAACATGTCACAACGCCCAACCGTAAAAAGGGATTTTTCATTCGGTAATCCTACGGTTCGCGCCTGGCTTTACCAGATTATCGCCATCGTGGCGGTATTCGCCGTGGTGGGTTATCTCATCCACAATACCGTCATTAACCTTGCCAATCGCGGCATCACCTCCGGTTTCGGTTTCCTTGAGCGCAGCGCCGGCTTCGGCATCGTCCAGCATCTAATCGACTACACCGAAGGAGACACCTACGCGCGCGTGTTTCTCGTCGGATTAACTAATACCCTGCTGGTTTCCGCGCTCTGTATCGTATTCGCGTCGATTCTCGGCTTTTTCATCGGCCTGGCGCGTCTTTCCGATAACTGGCTGCTGCGGAAAATATCGACTGTCTACATCGAGACTTTTCGTAATATCCCGCCGCTGCTGCAGATCTTTTTTTGGTATTTTGCCGTTTTGCGCAACTTGCCAGGGCCGCGTCAGGCGCTGAACGCGTTCGATCTCGCCTTCGTCAGTAACCGCGGCCTTTATATTCCCTGGCCGCAATATGCGCCCGGCACCTGGCCTTTTATCATCGCACTGGTTCTGGCTGCCTCAGGGACTTTCGCTCTGTTTCGCTTCAATCGTAATCACCAGCTGAAAACCGGACAGTTAAGACGTACCTGGCCTGCGGCTGTCGCCATGTTCGCACTTTTCCCGCTGGCGACGCACCTGATGTTCGGCGCGGCGACGCACTGGGATATTCCGGTGCTGCGCGGTTTTAACTTCCGTGGCGGCTTTGTGATGATCCCGGAACTGGCGTCGTTAACGCTGGCGCTCTCTATCTATACTTCTTCGTTTATCGCCGAGGTCATCCGCGCCGGCATCCAGTCCGTACCTCATGGTCAGCATGAGGCGGCCCGTTCGCTCGGTTTGCCCCATCCGGTCACGCTGCGTCAGGTTATTATTCCGCAGGCTATGCGCGTCATCATTCCGCCGCTGACCAGCCAGTACCTGAATATCGTTAAAAACTCGTCGCTTGCCGCCGCTATCGGCTACCCCGACATGGTATCGCTGTTTGCCGGTACGGTACTGAACCAGACCGGGCAGGCCATCGAGACTATCGCTATCACCATGGGCGTGTATCTGATTATCAGCCTGACGATTTCACTGTTGATGAACATTTATAACCGCAAAATCGCGCTGGTTGAGCGTTAAGAGAACGGTAACATTATGACTGTGACTACGCATGAAACGCCTCCAGTACCGACCTCGCCTTTTGCGAAAGCGGTACTCTGGGCCCGTAAAAATCTGTTCTCAAGCTGGTTTAATTCGCTGTTAACGCTGTTCTGCCTGTGGATTATGTGGACGGTGATCCCGCCGGCGCTGAACTGGTTGGTCTTTCAGGCAAACTGGTTTGGCGACACGCGCGCCGATTGCACCAAAGAAGGCGCCTGCTGGGTCTTTATTCACGCGCGCTTCGGCCAGTTTATGTATGGCCTCTACCCTCACGAGCTGCGCTGGCGTATCAATCTCGCGCTGGTGATTGGTCTGCTGTCGATCGTCCCGATGTTTATTAAGCGCATGCCGCAGCGAGGGCGCTATATCGCCTGCTGGGCCGTGGCCTATCCACTTATCGTCTGGTTTCTGCTCTACGGTGGATTTCTCGGGCTCGAGCGCGTCGAAACCCGTCAGTGGGGCGGTCTGACCCTGACGCTGATCATCGCTTCCGTAGGCATTGCCGGCGCGCTGCCGCTGGGCATTTTACTGGCGCTGGGTAGACGCTCGCGCTTACCGGTAGTCCGTACGCTGTCGGTGATTTTTATCGAGTTCTGGCGCGGCGTGCCGCTGATCACCGTGCTGTTTATGTCTTCGGTTATGTTGCCGCTGTTTATGTCGGAAGGCACCACTATCGATAAGCTGGTACGCGCGCTGGTCGGGGTGATTTTGTTCCAGTCCGCCTATGTCGCTGAAGTGGTGCGCGGCGGCCTGCAGGCGTTGCCTAAAGGCCAATACGAAGCAGCGGAGTCGCTGGCGCTGGGCTACTGGAAAACCCAGGGGCTGGTGATTTTACCGCAGGCGCTGAAGCTGACGATCCCCGGCCTGGTTAATACCATTATCGCGCTGTTTAAAGATACCAGTTTGGTGATCATCATCGGTCTGTTCGATCTTTTCAGTAGCGTGCAGCAGGCGACCGTCGATCCGACCTGGCTCGGCATGTCGACAGAAGGCTACGTCTTCGCCGCACTGGTCTACTGGGTTTTCTGTTTTAGCATGTCGCGCTACAGCCAGTATTTGGAAAAGCGCTTTCACACCGGGCGTAAATCGCATTGAGGTTTAACATGACACAAATTTCTGATTCTTCTCCTGACGCCATGATTACGCTCGAGAATGTGAATAAATGGTATGGTCAGTTTCATGTCCTGAAAGATATTAACCTGCAGGTAAAAGCGCGTGAGCGTATTGTTCTCTGCGGGCCTTCCGGCTCCGGAAAATCGACGACTATTCGTTGCATCAACCATCTGGAAGAGCACCAGCAGGGCCGTATCGTGGTCGATGGAATCCATCTCAATGACGATGTGCGTAATATTGAACGCGTGAGAACCGAAGTAGGCATGGTGTTTCAGCATTTCAACCTGTTCCCTCATCTGACCGTTTTGCAGAACTGTACGCTGGCGCCAATGTGGGTGCGCAAAATAGCAAAAAAGGAAGCGGAAGAACTGGCGATGCACTATTTACAGCGCGTCCGCATTGCTGAACATGCTCACAAGTTTCCCGGCCAGCTGTCAGGCGGCCAGCAACAGCGCGTCGCTATCGCCCGCTCGCTCTGCATGAAACCGAAAATTATGCTGTTCGATGAGCCTACCTCGGCGCTCGACCCGGAGATGGTGAAAGAGGTGCTTGATACCATGATTGGTCTGGCTGAGGACGGAATGACGATGCTGTGCGTGACGCATGAAATGGGATTCGCCCGCACCGTGGCGGACCGGGTGATTTTTATGGATCGCGGCGAGATTGTTGAAATGGCGCCGCCGCAGGAGTTCTTCGCCAATCCTAAATCAGAACGTACCCGCGCTTTCCTCTCGCAGGTTATTCATTAAAAAAGAGCTGCGTTATTTCTGGCCCCGGCTTTTACAAGTCGGGGTTATTTTTTGCCTTTTATTCTGGGCTGATGCGGCTGAAATTTTGTCGGCAGAGCGCGACGTATCAGCAGAAATTGATAGTGGTTTTTTATAAAGAGTTTATTTCGCACAGATACGAAAAAGCCCCGTACATCAGTACGGGGCTTCGTCGTTGTTTGGTGCCTGGCAGTTCCCTACTCT
>DENB01000013.1 GCA_002359495.1 Enterobacteriaceae bacterium UBA2655 | reverse complement strand
GCGCTGCCGCTGCTGGTGCTGCCGTTTCTGCTGCGCGGCCTGCCGGAGTCGGTTCGCTTTCTGGTCAGCCGCCGCGCCTCCGCCGTGCGCATCCACGCCATTCTGGAACGTATGCTGCCCGGCGCCACCCGGCCCGATACCACCTTTCTGTTTGCCGACGCCGCGGCGCAGCGCGCCGGGGCGGTCAGCACCGTGCTGTCGCGTCGCTATCTGTTCGGCAGCCTGATGCTGTGGGGTGGCTACTTCATGGGCCTGTTTCTGGTTTACCTGATCGGCAGCTGGCTGCCGTCGCTGATCAGCACGCTGGGCATGTCTGTCACGGAGGCGGCGATTATCACCGCCATGTACCAGGCGGGCGGCACCCTGGGATCGCTGTTCGCCGGCTGGTTGATGGATCGCTTCGACGCTAACCGGGCGCTGGCGATTATCTATTTTTGCGGCGGCCTCGCCATCGTCGCGCTGGGCTTTTCCCCGGCCTCTGTCGGCATTATGAGCGGCGTCGCCTTTTGCAGCGGCTTCTGCTTCAACGGCGCTAACACCGGCATGAACGCGCTTGCCGCCAGTTATTATCCCACCCATGCGCGCGCGACCGGCTCAAGCTGGATGCACGGCGTCGGGCGCATCGGCGCCATCCTCAGCGCTTTCGTCGGCGCGGAAATGCTGTCGCTGGGCTGGTCTTTCAGCCTGATTTTTTTATTGCTGGCGTTTCCGGCGCTGCTGACCACCTTAATGCTATTGCTGAAAAGCCGCTTCGGCTTTAACCCTTTTTCGCCGCGCTAAAGGCGTGTTCCAGCCATCACACTTTGAAGATTTTTCCGCCCGGCGTCAGAGCGTTGCGCTACAGTAGCTGCAACGTTCTCACCGCCGGACGATCACTATGGCAATCTTTCTCAGCGCCGACGATATCCGCAGCCAGTTCTCCCACGCGATGTCGGCCATGTATCAACAGGAAGTTCCGCAATACGGCACGCTTATGCAGCTGGTCGCCGAGGTCAATCAACAGGTGCTGGCGCAGGAGCCCGCGCTGGCCGCCCGCCTTAAGGCCGCCGGCGAGCTGGAGCGCCTCAGCGTAGAGCGGCACGGCGCGATACGCGTCGGCAGCGCCGAAGAGCTCGCCACGCTGCGCCAGCTGTTCGCCATCATGGGGATGGCGCCGGTGGGGTATTACGATCTCTCCCAAGCTGGCGTGCCGGTGCATTCTACCGCGTTTCGACCCGTTGATGATGAGGCTCTGCGACGCAATCCGTTTCGTCTGTTCACGTCGCTTCTGCGCCTGGAGCTGATCGAGGATGTGGACCTGCGTCGGAAGGCTGAACAGCTGCTGGCGGCGCGCGACATTTTTACGCCGCGCTGCCGCAGCCTGATTGCGCTGCATCAGCAGCAGGGCGGCCTGACGGCGGAGCAGGCGCAGGCGTTGGTTCATGAAGCGCTGGAGACCTTTCGCTGGCATGCGCAAACCACCGTCGACAGCGCGACCTATCAGGCGCTGCACCAGCAGCATCGGCTGATTGCCGATGTGGTCTGCTTTCCCGGCTGCCACATTAACCACCTTACGCCGCGTACGCTCGATATCGATCGGGTGCAGGCGTTGATGCCCGAGCGCGGCATCGATCCCAAAGCGATTATCGAAGGTCCGCCGCGGCGGCGTGTTCCTGTTCTGCTGCGCCAGACCAGCTTCAAAGCGTTGCAGGAGCAGGTGCGCTTCCAGGATGCGCATCAGGGCACGCATACGGCGCGCTTCGGCGAAATAGAGCAGCGCGGCGTCGCGCTGACGCCGAAAGGGCGCGCGCTTTACGACCGCCTGCTGGCGGAAGCTGGCAGCGGCGAAGAGAACCAGCAGCATCAGCAACGGCTGGCTGACCATTTTCGCGCCTTTCCCGATGATGAAAAAACATTGCGTCAGCAGCAGCTCGCCTGGTTCGACTACCGGCTGAGCACCCAAGGCCGCCGACAGCCGCCGCAGCCGGGCGAAGCGCTGGAAACCCTGATTGAACAGGGCAGAGTGACGGCCGATCCCATTACCTACGAAGATTTCCTGCCGGTGAGCGCGGCGGGCATTTTTCAGTCGAACCTGGGCGACCGCCCGCAGGCGCGCTCTGCCGGCCACGCCAGCCGCGAGGCGTTTGAAAAGGCGCTCGGCGCGCCGCTGCTGGATGAGATGACGCTTTATGCCGCCCGTCAGCGGTTAAGCCTGCAACGCTGCGGCCTCGCATAAAATAAGGCCGGCGACGTCGCCGGCCCCGGATCGTTATGCGCCGCAGGGCGCCCCGTCAAAACGACTCACTCCCGACAATTTTCTCCGCACTCAAGGCGCTGAGCGCTAAGCGCTGACAAATCGCACGCGCCATCTCGCCCCGGAAACTTCGGCATAATCTGCAAATCACTCAGAAATATGGACATTCCATCAAGGCCTACAAATAATGGAATGACGCTTTTACCAGGTATCAGCAATGAAAAATGAACGACGTCTGAGGATCATGACAGCTGAAGGCGAAGTAAGAGGAACGCTGGATGACAACCTCTTTGTCTTCAGGGGTATACCCTATGCGGCTCCGCCGGTAGGCGCGCTGCGCTGGCGGCCGCCGCAACCGATGACTCCCTGGCAGACGGTGCGCGACGCCACCGTCTTGGGTAGGGCCAGCTGGCAAAACAGCGAGTATTGCGTGGCCGCAGGCGGCGGCGATCCCGGGCCGTTCAGCGAGGATTGCCTTTATCTGAATATCTGGACGCCCGACATCGAACCGGCCACGCCGCTGCCGGTGATGGTCTGGCTGCACGGCGGAGGCTACACCATCGGCGCGGGCGGCCTGCCGATTTATAACGGCAAGCCGCTGGCCGCCCGGGGCGTGGTGGTGGTGACGCTGAATTACCGGCTGGGCCATTTGGGCTTTTTCGCCCATCCGGCGCTGGATGCGGAATACCCCGACGGCGAGCCGGTAAATAATTTCGCGTTGCTGGACCAGATCGCAGCGCTGCAGTGGGTTCAGCGTAATATCCCGGCCTTTGGCGGCGATCGTCGTAACGTGACGCTCTTTGGCGAATCGTCAGGCGCGCGCAGCGTACTGTCGCTGTTCTGTTCGCCGTACTCGCGAGGACTGTTTCATAAAGGCATCGTGCAGAGCGCTTACAGCGTGCCGGACGTGCCGCGCAGCCAGGCGTTAAAAACCGGCGTGGCGGCGGCGACGCATTTTGGTTTGCCGAACGCCAGCGCGGAGGAGTTGCGCCGTCTGCCGGCGCACGATTTCTGGCCGCTGGGAAGCGATCTGGCCAATGGCCCGGTGCCGATCGCCGGCGATGTGGTACTGCCGCAACCGATGCTGGCCACCTTTCGCGCCGGAAAACAGCACCGGCTGCCGCTGATGATCGGCTGCAACAGCGACGAGGCGAGCGTGCTTGATTTTTTCGGCGTCGACGCGACGCGTATCGTGCGCGAAATGCAGCAGAAAAAGCCTTTCAGCTACCGGCTGGTGAAATGGCTTTACGATATTCATGATGACGTGCTGCTGGGACGCACCCTGGCGCGGGATATGGCGTTCACCGTCCTCACTTTGCTGATCGTCAAGGCGCAACATGATATCGGCATGCCCGGCTGGCGCTACTGGTTCGATTATGTCGCGGAAAACGAGCGCGACCTTTATCCCTGGGGCGCCTGGCACGGCAATGAGATCCCCTATGTTCTGAATACCCTGAGCTATGTGGAGCCTGGTATGAAGACGCGCCCTTATACCGCGGGCGATTACGCCTTTTCCCGCACGGTCAGCGATTACTGGCTGGCTTTCGCGCGCGACGCTACGGAATTTACCCACACCCTGCCGGGCGAGCTTCCCTGGCCCGCCTGGCATCCGGGCGCGGATCTCACCTTATCGCTGGGAGAAAAGGGCAAGGCGGCGCTGGCGCTGAAGCGTAATTTTATGAAATCGCGCCTGCGGCTTTGTCGTCTGATGATGCGGGCGATGGTGCGTCTGTAGCAGGATGATTTATATAACCCGTTAATAAATATTACCTTTTTCAAGGCGGCTGCGGTCGTATTTTCGGACCGTCACACCCTGCCGCCGCGCGTTTAGCATTGACGCAATATAATAACCAACAAAATGGTTACATCTTCCGTTTCCCCTGCCGATAACCGCTGTATGCCTGAGATTACCGGGCTAACGTCGCTTTTCACCGCATGGGATTTTGTATGGGTATCTTTAGAAATTTTTCCGTTCGCAGCGTTATGCTCAGCATCCTTGGGCTGTTTTGCCTGCTCTGGTCAGGCGTCGGTTTGTTTAGCGTTCATTCTCTTTCCCTGTTAGGCGAAGGCAATGAGGTCGATCGTCAGCTGGTAACGCAGATGACCCTGTTAAGCAAAGGCAACGATCAATATTTTCGTTTCATAACCCGCCTTTCACGCCTGATGCAAGGGCGCGCGGCGGGTAAAACCCCCACGGCGGACGAGTATGCGTCCGTGCAGAAAGCGCTGGATAATATGACGCAGCAGCTCGCTCAGTTTAAGGCGATGGCGCCCGGTCCGATGGATGCCGCGACCGCTGACAAGGTGATCGACAGCTGGGAACAACTGCTGAACGAGGGGGTCAACCCGCAAATGGCGCTGGCGCGTCAGCCGTCGCTGGATGCGTATCGTCAGCATGCCAACAACGTGACGCCTGCGCTGAGCCGCGCGTTCGGCGCCAGTGCCGATAAGTTTAATCAGGTTGCCGGGATGAAGCTGGACGAAACGCGCGTCAGGGTCGATCGTCTGACTAATATCACCAAAGCGATCATCATTGCCGCAGTGATCGCCGGATTGCTGATCCTGCTGTTTACCGATCGCTACCTGGCGGCGATGCTGGTTAAGCCGCTGGATCGCCTGCGCCAACACTTCAGCCTGATCGCCAAAGGGGATTTAAGCCAGCCGGTGGAGGAGTTTGGCCGTAACTGCGTCGGCAAGCTGGTTCCGCTGCTAAGCGCCATGCAGGAAAGCCTGCGCGAAGCGGTCAGCGCCATCCGCAGCGGCACGGACAATATTTACCGCGGCGCGGCGGAGATCTCCGCCGGCAACAACGATCTCTCATCCCGCACGGAAGAGCAGGCGGCGGCGCTGGAGCAGACCGCAGCGAGTATGGAGCAGCTTACCGCGACGGTGAAATTCAACGCCGATAACGCCCGCGAGGCGAGCGGGCTGGCGGATACCGCCACCAGCACGGCGCAAAAAGGCGGCCAGCTGGTCAGCGACGTGGTGGAAACCATGGACGGCATCTCCGGCAGCTCGAAAAAGATTGCCGAGATCACCAGCGTCATTAACAGCATCGCTTTTCAGACCAATATTCTGGCGCTGAANNTGAACGCGGCGGTGGAAGCTGCGCGGGCGGGCGAACAGGGACGCGGTTTCGCCGTGGTCGCCAGCGAAGTGCGCAACCTGGCGCAGCGCAGCGCCGGCGCGGCGAAAGAGATCGCCTCGCTGATTGACGACTCGGTGCAGCGGGTGGAGAAAGGCTCAAAGCTGGTGAATGAGGCGGGCAGCACCATGGACAACATTTTGAAAGCGGTGCTCGACGTTAATGAGATTATGGAGCAGATCGCGGCGGCCTCGGAAGAGCAGAGTAAAGGTATTTCGCAGGTTGGCGTGGCGGTGGCTGAAATGGACAGCGTAACGCAGCAAAACGCCTCGCTGGTGGAGCAGGTCTCCGCCGCGGCCAGCGCCCTTGAGCGACAAACCGAAGCGCTGCAAACCTCGGTGGCGAAATTCCGTCTCTCCGGGGAAACGGTCGCCAGTCCGCAGCCAACCTCAAAACCCCAGCCGCGCACGGCGGTCAGGCTTCCGGCTCAGACCCGCTCCGGCGCAACGGAGGAGTGGGTCTCGTTCTGAGGCTGACATAGCCACGCTACCAGGTCCGGCAGGAAAGGGGGCGCGTCGTCATTTGGGCGCTGCAACAGGCTGTACGTGGCGCCCGTCTTTACCTTTGTGCTGAACGGGGCGATCAAACGCCCCGCCAACAGGTCGCTTTCGACCAGATTAACGTCGGCCACCGTCACGCCGAACCCCTGAATCGCCGCGCTGATAGCGAGATCCATGGTGTCGAAATGCTGATTGCGCGCCATCTCAAGCGTCGTCCGCTGCTGCTCCAGCCAGAGCCGCCAGTCCCGCCCGTCTTGAGTAGGATGCAGAAAAGTGAAGCGCGCCAGCGCCGCGATCGACGTCGGCGGCGCCAGGTTGCCGGCCAGCACCGGCGTCAGCGCCTCATCAAACAAGCGGAATGCATCGGGCTGAGGTTTGCCGTAGACGATAGCCGCATCGAAATTCTCCAGCTGCGCGGCGTGATCGAGGGTGGTGGTCAGGGCGACATGGATCTCCGGCCGCTGACGCTCCAGCGCCACCAGCCGCGGCACTAGCCAGCGCATCGCGCAGGTCGGCGCTTTCAGACGAACCACGCCGTTGCTGCGGCTGGCCTTTTCCATCGCCTTCGCCATGATGCCGAATCCCTGCCGCAGTTCCGGCAGCAGCGCCGCGCCCTGCGGCGTAAGACGCAGACCGCGCGCGTGGCGTTCAAAAAGCGCGAAGCCGAGCCAGATTTCCAGCGCGGCGATTTTACGGCTGACGGCGCCCTGGGTAAGGCATAATTCGCTGGCGGCATGGGTGAGGTTAAGATGACGCGCGGTAACCAGAAACGCATCGATGGCATTCAACGGCAGGGTTCGGCGGGACATATCAGCCTCCAGCTATGATCTTTTATCATGGCTATTATGACAAGATTTCGCTTGCGGACTCAAGTCGCAGTAAGTTGAATAGAAACTAACTTTTACTACATTTTTATGCACCAACCCGGAGTGCCCATGCCCCTCAGTTCAAGCGTTCATACCCAGTCGAAATTGCCTGACGTCGGCACCACCATTTTTAGCGTAATCGGCCAGCTCTCCGCGCAGCACAACGCGATCAATCTGTCGCAGGGAGCGCCTAATTTCCCCTGCGATCCGGCGCTGGTCGAGGCGGTAAGCCGGGCGATGCGCGAAGGACATAACCAGTATGCGCCGATGACCGGTTTGCCTGCGCTGAAAGAGGCGCTGGCGCAGAAAGTCAACGTGCTCTACGGTCGAAAGTACGACCCGGCGAGCGAAGTGCTGATCACCGGCAGCGCCAGCCAGGGCCTCTATATGGCGATTTCCGGGCTGGTTCACCCTGGCGACGAAGTGATCTTTTTCGAGCCGGCTTTCGACAGCTATGCGCCGGTGGTGCGTTTGCAGGGCGCGACGCCGATCGGCCTGAAACTGCAGGTGCCCGATTTCGCCATCGACTGGGACGAACTGCGCGCCGCCATCACGCCGCGCACGCGCATGATCATCATCAATACGCCGCATAACCCCAGCGCGCAGGTGCTGAGCCCGGAAGATCTGAACCAGCTCGCCGCCCTGACGCGCAACACCGATATCATCGTGCTTTCCGATGAGGTATACGAGCATATTCTGTATGACGGCCGCGCGCATTGCGGCATGGCGACGCATGCGGAGCTGGCGCAGCGCAGCGTGATTGTCTCCTCGTTCGGTAAGACTTTTCATGTTACCGGCTGGCGCGTCGGTTATTGCCTGGCGCCAGCGGCGCTGATGGAAGAGGTGGTGAAAATCCACCAGTTTATGATGTTTTCGGCGGATACGCCGATGCAGGTCGGCTTTGCGCACTATTTGCAGAATGCGCAAAACTACCTGTCGCTCTCCGCGTTTTATCAGCAGAAGCGCGACAGGCTGCTGGCGCTGATGCAGGATTCGCCGTTCAGACTGCTGCCCAGCGCCGGATCCTTCTTTATGCTCGCCAGCTACGGACATTTCAGTGACGAAGCGGACAGTGAAATGGTAAAACGTCTCATCACCGATTACGGTGTGGCGACGATACCGCTGTCAGCGTTTTATATGGACGGCACGGATAATAAGTTAATTCGTCTCTCTTTCGCCAAAGATGACGCCACCTTGCAGGCGGGTGCGCGGGCGCTCTGTCAGGTCAAAAGTTAAAAATAAGGGTTAACAATGAAAAAAATGAATGCACTGTTTCTGGCGTTAGGCATGCTGACCTCGGTAAGCGCGCTGGCTGAAAATTTACGTTACGGCCTGGAGTCGCAGTATCCGCCGTTTGAGAGCCGCAACGCGCAGGGCGAGCTGGAAGGTTTCGATATCGAACTGGGCAAAGCCATTTGCCGGGCCGGCAACTTTACCTGCTCTTGGGTGGAAAGCAGCTTCGATGCGCTGATCCCGGCGCTGCAGGCGAAAAAATTCGACGCTATCAATTCGGCGATGAACATCACCGAAGCGCGCGCGAAAAGCATCGGCTTTACCCGTCCCATCTACCGCATCCCCAGCATGCTGGTGGCGAAAGAGGGCGAAAAGCTGGCGCCGACCGCCGAGGCGCTGAAGGGCAAAAATATCGGCGTATTGCAGGGGTCGATTCAGGAAACCTACGCCAAACAGCACTGGGAGACGCAGGGCGTTACCGTCACTTCTTATCAGGATCAGAACCAGGTCTATAACGACATGGTGGCCGGACGCCTTGACGGCACGCTGGTGATGTCGGCGGCGGGTCAGTCAGGCTTCCTGGAAAAACCGCAGGGCAAAGGTTTCGCCTTTGTCGGCAGACCGGTTGAGGATGACAAAATTCTGGGCACCGGCATCGGCTTCGGTCTGCGCAAAGATGACGCACAGCTGAAGCAGAAGCTGGATGCGGCGATTGAAAAAGTGCAGAACGACGGCACCGTAAGCAAACTGGCGAAAAAATTCTTCCCCGGCATCGACGTCAGCGTCGCGAAGTAATTCCTGAACAAGGCGGCGCGAGCCGCCTTTTTTCCGCTTATCTTGCCGCCAGATAACAGAGCTTTTCCGCCACCTGATACGATTTTACGAAAGACGGAATCGGCAGAAATTCGAATTTCGAATGGAAATTGTGGGCGCCGGTAAAGAAATTCGGCGTCAGCAAGCTTTTCGCCGAGAGCGCCGCGCCGTCGGTGCCGCCGCGCATCGGGATCACTTTAGGATCGATCTCCAGCGCCTTCAGCGCTTCGAAGATCAGATCGACGGCGCGACGATCGTCGCCGATGGCGTTGCTGATATTGCTGTAGGTATCGCTGATCGTCAGATCCACGCTGCCAGTGGGGTAACGGGCGGCAATCTGCTGCGCGACCGCCTGCAGCTTCTGTTTGCGCGCGGCGAAGGCGTTAAGATCGAAATCCCGGATCGACGCCTTAAGCCGCGCCTCGCTGGCGTTCGCCTGCATGTCGTTGAACCAGATATAGCCTTCGCGTCCTTCCGTATGTTCCGGCGTCTCCAGGCGATCGAATTCGCTGATAAAGTCGTGCGCCATCAGGAGCGGATTCACCAGCACCCCTTTGCCGGACATCGGATGCGCGGTCACGCCGGTAAAATGGATCTCCGCCGCCGCCGCGTTGAAATTCTCATAAACCACCTCGCCCAGTTCGCAGCAGTCGATGGTCCAGGCGAAATCGACGTTAAAGCGGCTTTGCAGATCCAGCGCTTTTGCGCCGCGCAGGCCAATCTCCTCGTCCGGGACAAAGGCGACCACGATATCGCCGTGATCGCCGCTCAGGTTTTCCATCAGCGTCATCACCACCGTCACCGCCGCTTTGTTGTCCGCGCCCAGCACGCTGGTGCCGTCGCTGAAAATAATCTGCTGGCCCCGATAGGGCAGGATCTCCGGGTGCTCGGCGACGCGCAGCCAGATCTGCTGCTGCGGGTTCAGACAGAGATCCTCGCCGCTAAAGGTCAGGGTTTGCGGATGGATATGCGGCGAAAGACCCACATCGACAGTATCGATGTGGGTAATAAAGCCGATGCGCGGCGCCTGCGGACGGTTGCCTTTTTTCACCGCCGTGACGGTGGCGTGCTCGTCAATCACCACCTCCATCAGCCCCAGCGCGCGCAGTTCGTCAGCCAGCAGCCGCGCCATCGCGTGCTGTTCCGGCGTGCTGGGAAGAGTGGTCGATTTCGCGTCGCTCTGACTGGTCACGGCCAGGTAGCGATAAAAGCGCGAGGTTAACTGTCCGGCTAAAGTATCTGTCATCACTTTTCCTTATTTGTGAGCGCACAACGAGGTTCGTTAAGGTGCTATACGTGTTATTAAATAGATGTTTCATTTACTAATCCTGCCTGTGGGAAGTCAATAAAAAGCGAGGAGCACGATGAAAAAGAGGATGACGCGGCTGGCGCTGTCAGCGTTGGCCCTGGCCCTGGCCAGCAGCGCATCGGCGAAAACGCTGGTGTTTTGTTCTGAAGGTTCGCCGGAGAACTTCAATCCGCAGCTCTACACCTCCGGCACCAGCGTGGATGCCAGCGCGGTGCCGGTGTTCGACCGGCTGGTGGATTTTAAGACCGGCACTACGGAGCTGGCGCCGGGTCTGGCGGAGCGCTGGGAGATCAGCGCTGACGGCACGGTTTACACTTTCCATCTGCGTAAAGGGGTAAAATTTCACAGTAACAAATTTTTCAAACCCAGCCGCGATCTCAACGCGGATGATGTGATCTTCTCGTTTATGCGTCAGATGGATGCGAAAAATCCGTACCACACCGTCTCCGGCGGCAGCTACACCAACTTCGACAGTCTGGAGCTGGGCACGCTGATCAAAAACATCGAGAAGGTGGACGAGCATACCCTGCGTTTTACCCTGGCCCATGCGGAAGCGCCGTTTTTGGCCGATCTCGCCTGGTATTTCGCCTCGATCCACTCCGCAGAATATGCCGATAAGATGCTGAAGGCGGGTACGCCGGAAAAAGTCGATATGAATCCGATCGGCACCGGGCCGTTTGAGCTGGTGCAGTATCAGAAGGACTCGCGCATTCTCTATAAAGCTTTTCCTGACTACTGGCGGGGCAAAGCGAAGCTGGATCGTCTGGTGTTC
>DENB01000112.1:9665-9802 GCA_002359495.1 Enterobacteriaceae bacterium UBA2655 | reverse complement strand
GCCCAGCTCAGCCAGCAGCAGGCGGATCGCCAGAAAGAACTTCAGAACCTGCAATCGAAGCTGGATTCCACAGAGAAACAGCTGACGCAGTTGCAGAAAGAGAAACAGACCGCCGCCGCCCAGCTCAGCCAGCAGCA
>DENB01000112.1:0-9530 GCA_002359495.1 Enterobacteriaceae bacterium UBA2655 | reverse complement strand
TTCAGGGTTTGCAGGCGAAGCTGGACACCACAGAGAAACAGCTGGCGCAGTTGCAGCAGGAGAAGCAGAACGCCAGCGTCAAAGCGCCGACGCCATCCGACGAGCAGAAACAGCTGCAGTCTCAGCTGGCGGCGTTGCAGCAGCAATATCAGCAGTCGCAGCAGGAGTATGAAAAGCAGCGTCAGCGAGCGGATAAACTTGACAAAGAACTGGCCCAGCTGACGCAGCTGGCGAGCAGCGGCAAAGCGCTTGCTCAGGATGTCAGCCAGGCCGTTAAGTCCGGATCGCCTCTCTCGTTCCCCCTCCCGAAAACCGAAGCCGAACGCGATAGCTACGCGCTTGGCCAGTTCCTTGCCACCAACGTCGGCACGCAAATCAAAATCATAAAAGACGCGGGCGTCAATATCTTGTCGGATTCGTTGAACGCGGGTCTCACGACCCGGCTTAGCGACGGACAGTCGGCGATCGGCGACAAGGAGATGGAGGCGCGTTACAGAAAGCTGGACGAGAAAGTGAATCAGGGCATGAACATGCTGATCGGCAAAGGTTACGGGAAGCTGAAAGAAAAAATCGGCAACCGTAAACCGCTGAAACAGAACGAGGGCATCGCCTGGTTCGCGCTAAAATCGGTAAAAACGCGGCTCAAGGCCAATGAGACGGTGGCGGTCACGGTAAAAGTCACGGCCCTGGATGGCAAAGTGATCAACGCCTTCTCCGATGAGCACCTCGCTTTCGATCAGAATCTTCCGCCTTTGCTGTATGAAGCCTTATCCCTGACCGGCAAGGGCGGCGAGATCGAAGGATGGGCGCTGGCGCAGGATATTTTCGAACGCGAACCTTTGCCCGGCTGGGTCCCGCCTTATGAAGTGATTCATTATCAACTCTCGGTAAAATAACGACTTAGGGGCCAGCATCGCTGGCCTCTTTTTTTGCGCAGGCGGGTTCGATTTGCTTTCATGCCCGTACGCAAAGTAGAGTGCAGGATCAGCTTTTTCAGGCTGGGCGCTAAATCCACATCGCAAAGGCGACGCGTCGGCATCGGGCAAAATGCCGATTGACCGCGCGTGATGCTGATAAAATAATGTTGGATACAGCCTGTTTTGCTCTGCGCGTTCACTCGCGCCCCATACAATGATAAAAGGACTGCGCTATGACCAATCCCTTACTCACTCCCTTTACGCTGCCGCCGTTTTCCGCCATTAAGCCTGAACATGTGGTTCCCGCAGTTACTGAAGCGCTGAACGACTGTCGCGCGACGGTGGAAAAGGTGGTGGCGCAAGGCGCACCCTACACCTGGGATAATCTTTGTCAGCCGCTGGCGGAAGTGGACGATCGGCTTGGCCGCCTCTTTTCGCCCGTCAGCCATCTGAACTCCGTGAAAAACAGCCCGGAACTGCGTCAGGCCTACGAGCAGACACTGCCGCTGCTGTCAGAATACAGCACCTGGGTCGGCCAGCATGAAGGGCTTTATCAGGCTTACCTCGCTCTGAAAGAGGGCGAACACTACGCCGGACTCGACCTGGCGCAGAAAAAAGCCGTGGATAACGCGCTGCGCGATTTCAAACTCTCCGGCATCGGCCTGCCGCAGGAGAAACAGAAACGCTATGGCGAAATCGCCGCGCGCCTCTCCGAACTGGGTTCGACTTACAGCAACAACGTGCTCGACGCCACCATGGGCTGGAGCAAACTCATCGCCGACGAGAGCGAACTGGCGGGCATGCCGGAAAGCGCGCTGGCCGCAGCTAAAGCGCAGGCGGAAGCCAAAGAGCAACAGGGCTGGCTGCTGACGCTGGATATCCCGAGCTATCTGCCGGTAATGACTTACTGCGACAACCAGGCGCTGCGCGAAGAGATGTATCGCGCTTACTCGACGCGCGCTTCCGATCAGGGACCGAACGCAGGCAAATGGGATAACGGCCCAATCATGGCGGAAGAACTGGCGCTGCGTCACGAGCTGGCGGAGCTGCTCGGCTTCGACTCCTACGCGCACAAATCGCTCGCCACCAAAATGGCGCAAAGCCCGTCTCAGGTAATCGACTTCCTGAACGATCTGGCGAAGCGCGCCCGTCCGCAAGGCGAAAAAGAGCTGGCCCAGCTGCGCGCCTTCGCCAAAGAGCATTACGGCCTCGATGAGCTGAAGCCCTGGGATCTCACTTACTACGGCGAGAAGCAGAAACAGCATCTCTATACCATCAGTGACGAGCAGCTGCGTCCCTACTTCCCGGAAACGCGCGCGGTAAACGGCCTGTTTGAAGTGGTGAAACGTATTTACGGCATCACGGCGCAGGAGCGCACCGACGTCGACGTCTGGCACCCCGACGTGCGCTTTTTCGATCTGTTCGACGAAAACGGCGAGCTGCGCGGCAGCTTCTATCTCGACCTCTATGCGCGTGAAAACAAGCGCGGCGGGGCCTGGATGGACGACTGCGTCGGCATGATGCGCAGGGCGGATGGCAGCCTGCAAAAACCGGTGGCCTACCTCACCTGTAACTTTAACCGCCCGGTGCAGGGTAAACCGGCGCTGTTCACCCATGACGAAGTGACTACGCTGTTCCATGAGTTCGGTCACGGGCTGCATCATATGCTGACGCGCGTGGAAATCCCCGGCGTCTCCGGCATCAGCGGCGTGCCGTGGGATGCGGTTGAGCTGCCGAGCCAGTTTATGGAGAACTGGTGCTGGGAACCGGAGGCGCTGGCCTTTATTTCCGGCCACTTCGAAACCGGCGAGCCGTTGCCGAAAGAACTGCTGGATAAAATGCTAGCGGCGAAAAACTACCAGGCGGCGCTGTTTATCCTGCGTCAGCTGGAGTTCGGCCTGTTCGACTTCCGTCTGCATACCGAGTTCGATCCGGCTAAAGGCGCGCAGATTCTTGAAACCCTGCGCGAAGTAAAAAAATTGGTGGCGGTCGTGCCAAGCCCGGAGTGGGGCCGTTTCCCGCACGCCTTCAGCCATATCTTCGCTGGCGGCTATGCGGCAGGCTACTACAGCTACCTCTGGGCCGACGTGCTGGCTGCGGATGCTTATTCGCGCTTCGAGGAAGAGGGTATTTTCAATCGGGAAACCGGCCAATCGTTCCTCGACAATATTCTGACGCGCGGCGGCGCGGAAGAGCCGATGGAGCTGTTCAAACGTTTCCGCGGCCGCGAGCCGCAGCTTGACGCGATGCTGGAACATTACGGCATCCAGGGATAACCTCAGGCGTGAATATCTGTTTGCTTGATGAATCGGGCGCCGGCAACGGCGCCTTATCTCTTTTAGCCGGGCGTTGGCAGCTGCGGCACGACGAGAATGCGCCGATGGCGCTGGTGATGACGCCGACCCATCTGGAACTGCGCAAGCGCGACGAGCCAAAGCTGGGCGGCATCTACGTTGATTTCGTGTCGGGCGCGATGGCGCACCGGCGGCGTTTCGGCGGCGGTCGCGGCGAGGCGGTGGCGAAGGCGGTCGGCATCAAAGGCGATTATTTGCCGGACGTGGTGGACGCGACGGCGGGCTTGGGTCGCGACGCTTTCGTGCTGGCGGCGATCGGCTGCCATGTGCGTATGCTGGAGCGTCATCCGGTGGTGGCCGCGTTGCTGGACGACGGGCTGCAGCGCGGCTATCAGGATGCGGAAATCGGCGGCTGGCTGCGCGAGCGGCTCACGCTGCTACACGTTTCCAGCCTGACGGCACTGAGCGACATTACGCCGCAGCCGGACGTGGTTTACCTTGATCCTATGTATCCCCACCGGCAGAAAAGCGCGATGGTGAAAAAAGAGATGCGGGTGTTTCAGTCGCTGGTCGGCGCTGACGAAGATGCCGACGCCCTGCTGGAGCCAGCGCGTCGGCTGGCGAAAAAGCGTATCGTGGTCAAGCGCCCCGACTATGCGCCGCCGCTGGCGGGCGTGGCGACGCAATCGGCGGTGGTGACGAAAAGCCACCGTTTCGATATCTACCCGCCGCTGCCGCGGCAATAAAAGAAAGGGCCGGTTATTCCGGCCCTTTTGCTGTTTATCCTTTATCGCGCCTGGGAAATCAGACCTCTTCTTCGTCGCGCAGCGGCACGATCAGCATATCGATGTGAACGGTATTGATCAGCTGGCGCGCGGAAGACATCAGCTTGCTCCAGAAATCCTGATGGTGCCCGCAGACCACCAAATCTACATCGTATCTTTTAATCGCATCCACCAGCACCTGTCCAAGATCGCCGCTGCCGCTCAGGGTTTCGCTGACCGGATAACCGGCGCCCTGCGACAGCTCGGACAAGGCGTGATGCGTCTCTTCGGAGATGCGTTTCTGCATATCGCCGAGGTTAACGTCAATCAGGCCAGTGTAGAGATCGGAGTAATTTACATCCACGTGAATCAGGGAGATTTTTGCATCGTAAGGACGGGCCAGAGAGACAGCTTTCTCGACCAGCAACTGGCTTTCGGGAGAAAGATCGACGGCAATCAGGATGTGTTTGTAAGCCATAATACAACTCCTTTCACGAGATTGTGGATGACAACCCCTGTCCTGGCGTCTCACAACATGGCAAAAATCCCTTGCGCGAGTGGACAATGAGCGCCACCAATGTTCCATGCCTGCGCAACGATGCGTGCAGGCAGCTTGTTGTTATGCTTTGATTATAGCTATATCTGTTAACAAATGTTGTAAAGGGTGACGTGGCTGTGAGTCAGATCAAGGCCTAACGGATTTTCGCTCGGGCTGAACGAAAACCATCGCTGGAAAAAAATTTGTCAGATCTCCTACACTGAAAAAGGCGGTTGCCGGATCGGCATCTCTCGCCGCCGTTTTCAAAACAACAACGCAGTTCGGTTCATCAAGGGGTTGGTTATTTATCGTGGGGCGTGCCGGCGAATCCCTGCTGCATTCGTCTCTACGGTTCCAGCCGGGAGGGGAACATGATTAGCACTATCGCGCTTTTTTGGGTTCTTTGTATCGTTTGTCTGGTAAATATGGCGCGTTACTTCTCTTCTCTGCGCTCTCTACTGGCGGTATTGCGCGGCTGCGATCCGCTGCTTTATCAATATGTGGACGGCGCAGGCTTCTTTACGTCGCATGGTCAGCCGAGCAAACAGGTGCGCCTGGTGCGCTACATTTGGGCGAAACGCTATCGCGATCATCACGACGAAGAGTTTATTCGCCGCTGCGAGCGGGTGCGCGGCCAGTTTATTCTCACCAGCGCGCTGTGCGGACTGGTGGTGCTCAGCCTGATCGGCATGGCGATTTGGCATTAAAAAAGGGCGACTTGCGCCGCCCTTTTGTCCCTTTCTGGCGCGTATTACGCGACCAGCTTGAGCGCAATCCAGTACAGCGAACCCGACAAAACGATACAGACCGGCAGGGTGAATACCCAGGCCATCGCAATGCTTTTAATGGTTCGGCTCTGTAATCCGCCGCCGTCGACCAGCATGGTGCCGGCAACCGACGAAGAGAGAATGTGCGTAGTGGAGACGGGCATGCCGGTATAGCTGGCGATGCCGATCGACAGCGCCGCCGTGACCTGCGCCGACATCCCTTGCGCATAGGTCATCCCTTTTTTACCGATTTTCTCGCCGATGGTGGTCGCCACGCGACGCCAGCCGATCATGGTGCCGGTGCCCAGCGCCAGCGCGACCGCGACGATAATCCAGACCGGCGCGTATTCGATAGTGTTGAGCAGATCGCCGTTAAGCTCGTTCAGCAAACGCTTATCTTCAACGCTGGTTTCCGGCAGCTTCGCGGCTTTGCCGGCGGTATCTGAAATGCAGAGCAGCAGACGGCGCATCTGGCTACGCTGCTTGACCGAGAGCTGATCATAGCTCTGCAGGTTGTTCAGCAGGCCCTGAACGCGCTGTACCGCCTGCAGGGCGCGCGCGCTGTCGCAGTGAAACTCATGCGGGCCCGAAACGGTTTGCTCCGGCGTCGGCAACACAGGCGGCGCCATCTGCACAATGTGCGTCAGCGTCTGACTGTTCTGCTGGTAATACTGTTCGAGATTATTAACCGCATCGCGCGTACGCGTGATGTCATAGCCCGACGCGTTCATATTGACCACGAAGCCCGCCGGCGCGACACCGATCAGCACCAGCATAATCAGGCCGATCCCTTTCTGACCGTCATTCGCGCCGTGCGAATAACTGACGCCGATGGCGGAAACGATCAGCGCGATACGCGTCCAGAACGGCGGCTTTTTCTTGCCGTCGATTTTTTCGCGATCGGCCGGCGTCATATGAATGCGGGCGCGTTTTTTCGTCCCGCTCCAGTAACGGCGCAGCAGAAAAATCAAGCTGCCGGCCAGCACCAGACCGACAATCGGCGACAGGATCAGCGACAGGAAAATATTGATCACTTTCGGGATATTAAGCGCATCGACCACCGACGAACCGGTCACCAGCGCGTTGGTTAAGCCGATACCGATAATGGCGCCGATCAGGGTGTGGGAACTGGAGGCCGGCAGACCCAAATACCAGGTACCGAGGTTCCAGATAATCGCAGCCAGCAGCATGGAGAAGACCATGGCGAGGCCGTGAGCCGAGCCGACGTTGAGCAACAGGTCGGTAGGAAGCATATGTACGATGGCGTAGGCCACGCTCAAACCGCCGAGCAGAACGCCAAAGAAGTTGAACAGACCAGCCATCACAACCGCCAGCTGCGCACGCATCGCGCGCGTATAAATGACCGTGGCGACCGCATTGGCCGTATCGTGAAATCCGTTGATCGCTTCATAAAATAAAACAAACAACAGAGCAAGAACCAATAACAGGCCGGTATTAAAGTCGAGGCCAGCGAACAGATGTAGCATAAACGTTACGCCATTATGGAGGACATGAACGCGGCGCATTATCCGCGACAACGTGCTGTATAGGAAAGAAAATTATAGGCTTTTTTTGCTCAAAAAGGTCGAGAGAAGCGGTGGTTTGAAGTGAAATTGCTGTTAAATCAGTAGGTTAAAATATGACAGTTTTATGCGTTTTTCTTGATGCTGGCATCTCGCAGTCAGGATCACTACAATCAGCGCCTTTCAGGCGAGGCGGATATTACGGTGGAAAAGTTTGACGTTATCATTATCGGCGCGGGCGCGGCCGGGCTGTTTTGCGCCGCGCAGGCAGGGCAGCGCGGACGTCGCGTATTGCTATTGGATAACGGCAAGAAGCCAGGCCGTAAAATATTGATGTCTGGCGGCGGACGCTGCAACTTTACCAATCTTTATACCGAGCCTGCGGCTTACCTGTCGAACAACCCGCATTTTTGTAAATCGGCGCTGGCACGTTATACCCAATGGGATTTTATCGATCTGGTTAACCGCTACGGCATCGCGTATCACGAAAAAACGCTCGGCCAGCTGTTTTGCGACGACTCGGCGCAGCAGATCGTCGATCTGCTGATGGCGGAGTGCGATAAAGGCAACGTGACCCTGCGTCTGCGTTCGGAAGTGCTGGGCGTGACGCGCGATGAGACAGGCTACACCCTGCAGCTGAACGGCGCGCAGGCGACGGCGGAAAAGCTGGTGATCGCCAGCGGCGGTCTGTCGATGCCGGGCCTGGGCGCTTCGCCCTTCGGTTATAAAATCGCCGAACAGTTCGGCCTGAAAGTCTACCCGACGCGCGCCGCGCTGGTGCCGTTCACGCTGCATAAGCCGCTGCTGGAGCAGCTGCAGACTCTCTCCGGCGTCGCCTTGCCCGCCACCATCGAAGCGCAGGACGGCACGCTGTTTAAAGAGGCGATGCTGTTTACCCATCGCGGTTTGTCAGGGCCGGCGGTCTTGCAAATTTCCAGCTACTGGCAGCCAGGAGAGTTCATCACCGTCAACCTGTCGCCCGCCACCGCGCTTGATGACTTTATTAACGTGCAGCGACAGGCGCATCCGAATCTTAGCCTGAAAAACAGCCTGGCAAAGATCTTGCCTAAACGGCTGGTGGAAGTTTTGCAGGCGCTGAATCAGATACCGGAACTCAGCCTGAAGCAGCTCAACGGCAAACAGCAGGCGGAGTTGGTGGAAAGGCTGCATCGGTGGCGCATCCAGCCTAACGGCACCGAAGGCTACCGCACCGCGGAAGTGACGCTGGGCGGCGTGGACACCACGCAGCTCTCGTCGAAAACCATGGAAGCGCGCGACGTGCCGGGACTTTACTTTATCGGCGAAGTGGTCGACGTCACGGGCTGGCTGGGCGGCTATAACTTCCAGTGGGCCTGGAGCTCGGCCTGGGCCTGCGCGCAGGCGTTGTGAAAAAAGCCTGCTTCAGCGGGCTTTTGATCTCACGTAACAAAATCAATAGGATGCTCTTGTTTAGTTTCCTGATATGTCCACGCTAAAGACGCTTCGCAGCAAATTACCGGGTTCAGAGATTGCTTTACGGTGAATCATGCTGACTATTTGCTAAATGCTTTATGCTTTATGGTTTATGCCGATATTAAGATCCTACCCGTTTTTTGAGAAGCCATCATGTCGCTGAAAAGATCCTCCCTGTTTGTCCTTGCCATTTTGTTTATCATTTTCTTTGCCAGCACCATGTCGAACGTCTGGCTTTTGACCCGCAGCAACCAGTCGCTGGATAGCGTGAATAGCGAGATCCGCGTCGTGCTCTCCATCATCGATCCTATTAACCACAGCCGTACGCTGCGCGTGCGGGTGATGGAATATATGAAGGCGATGGAAAACAGTTCGTTGCGGCAGGAGCAGCCGTCGCTGGCGGACGTAAAGCAGGTGGTTGAAAAGGCTGATGCCTCTTTTCAGAGCTACCTGAACGCGCCGAAGCAGCCTGGCGAAGCGCCGCTGGCCGATGCCTATCGCGCCGCCTGGCTCGCTTATCGTCAGCAAGGGCTGCAGCCGCTGATCGACGCGGCGCAGGCGAACGATCGCCCCCGCTTTGACGCGCAAATCGCGACGGTGGCGAAGCTGGATCGCGAGTACGAGATCGTGCTGGATAAAGTGCTGGCGCTGCACGAACAGTACGCGAAAGATCTTAACGCCCAGGCGCAAAATCACTTCGACTTCGGCATCGGTCTGATCGTCGCCTTTGCGCTGCTGTTCCTGCTGGTAGTCATGGCGGTGCTGCTGTTCCTGAAGCGTTATGTCTTGTCGCCGCTGAACAGCGCCCAGGAACGCTGCCGCGAAATCGCGGCAGGCCAGCTGGATACGCCGGTGCCGGTTAACGCGCGCTCGCGCAGCGAAATCGAAGATGTGCTGCGCTCGATGGAGCAGATGCGTCTGGCGCTGACGGAGATCATTGGTCAGGTGCGCGACTCCAGCCATACGGTCGCCTCCGCGTCGCAGCAGATCGCAGCCGGTAACGTCGATCTGGCGTCGCGTACCGAGCAGCAGGCTGCCGCGCTAACGGAAACCGCAGCCAGCATGGAAGAGCTGGGCGCAACGGTAAAACAGAACACCGAAAACGTCTTCCAGGCGAGCCGTCTGACGCGCGAGGCGGTGAAAAACGCCCGCACCGGCGAGAAGGTTTCTCAGGAAGTAATCACCACTATGAGCCGTATCACCACCAATTCGAAGAAAATCGAAGACATTACCGGCGTGATTAACAGCATCGCTTTCCAGACCAATATCCTGGCG
>DENB01000103.1 GCA_002359495.1 Enterobacteriaceae bacterium UBA2655 | reverse complement strand
AATCGTGCCGCCGCTGCTGGCGCGCTGGCCCCATTTCGCCGCCGCCGCCGCTCGCAGCGCGGCGCTTTGCGGAGAACAGGAGCAGTTGCTGGACGAACTGCTGGCGGAACAGCTCGCCTCGCTGCTGCAGCCGGACGGCAGCCTGCTGATGACGCCATTGTTGTCGATGAGCGAAGCGCGCCGCAACGCGCTGATGCGGCGCTGGATCGCCGGGCAGGGAGGCGCGATGCCGTCGCGCGAGATGCTGACGCGCCTCTGGCAAGAGGTGATGCTGAGCCGTGAAGACGCTCAGCCGCGTCTGCGTCTGGGCCAGCATGAAATCCGGCGCTATCGTCAACAGCTTTACTGGCTGCTGTTATGGCCTTCGCTTCGCGACCAGATTGTGCCCTGGCGGGATCTTCATCAGTCATTGACGCTGCCGCAGGATTTGGGTTCGCTGCTGGCCCGGTTTAGTGATGCGGGCGGGCTGCGGTTGCCGCGCGCCGATGAACAGGTTAGCGTGCGTTTTCAGGCGCAGGGCTATTTTCATCTGGTCGATCGCGCTGGCGGACGTGAGATGAAAAAAATCTGGCAGGAAAAAGGGGTGCCGCCGTGGCAGCGGGAACGCATACCTTTGATTTACTATAACCAGACGCTGATAAGCGCGCCCGGACTTTTCATCACCCGCGAAGGCGATGCGGGCGACGCGCCGGGCTGGCAGGCGGAGTGGCATAACAATAAGATTTTCGGAGAGCAATAATAATGGGTAAATGGTTAGGCGTAATGCTGATGGCGACGAGCCTGTCCGCACTGGCTGAGGGCGATATTAAAGCGGGCGCGGAGAAAGCGGCGGCCTGTACCGCCTGTCACGGCGCGCAAGGCAAAGCCTCGGCGCCGCTCTATCCCAATCTGGCCGGGCAGAACGCGCCCTATCTGAACCATGCGTTGCAGGCTTACAAGAAGGGAGAGCGCAACGGCGGTCAGGCGGGCGTGATGAACGCCTTTGTCGCAGGATTAAGCGATAAGGATATGGCAGATTTGAGCGCGTATTACGCGTCGCTGAAGCCGTAACGAAAGCGGGCGGGAGCCTCGTTTCCCGCCCGGCGCGGATCAATCGTTTTCACTCATGATTACGGTTCCCAGCTCCGGGTGTGTGAAGCTGGCGATATGGTCAAGACGAAGCTCGCGGGTTTCACCGGAAAGATCCACCGCCAGATATTCGACTTTTTTACGCATCACCATATCGGTTGCTTTCGCCTTTAGCTGCTCGCCATCTTTAAGCGTCAGCGTCAACATCCAGTTTTTTTGGCAGGCGAGTTCCAGGTTGTCGTAGTCATCACAGTTGATGGGTTTGTAGGCTTCATTCGTCAACATAGTCGCTCACCAATAAGTTTGCAGCAGCAAAAGCTGCCTGTTCCCTGACAGAAGAGTTTAGCGCAGAATTGGCGGCAATATCATCGAGCGCTTTCAGCGCGCAGCCGATGGCATCCGGCACGTATCCCAGTTCACCGCCGCCAATAGCAGCATATTTCTGGCGAACTAACTCACAATATTTTTGCACATGCACCTCCTCAGCAGAGCGTAGCTACTCTGGTTGATAAGCGACTATATCACAGACATTTCCTTAAAATCAGCCAGCGGAAAGGGACGGCGGGCAGGCAAAAGCGCCGTGAGCTAAAGATTTCGCTGGCCTTCGCGCTTTTCGCCGCCGCACAAAAAGTTAAATGAATGTTAATGCATGTCGGGCCGCGAAGGCCCGCTAACCAAACAGGTATCCGATGATTGTTTTGTCCAGTAATGTCGTCATCCCTGACAGCGAGATTGAACTGAGCGCCATCCGCGCCCAAGGCGCAGGCGGCCAGCACGTTAATAAAAACGCGACGGCGATCCATTTACGCTTCGATATCGCCGCTTCATCGCTGCCAGAGTTTTATAAAGCGCGTCTGCTTGCCGCCAGCCATCATCTGATCACGGCGGAAGGGGTGGTGATTATCAAATCTCAGGAGCACCGTAGCCAGGAGCTGAATCGCGAAGCCGCGCTGCAGCGACTGGAGAATATGATCCGCGAGTTGACGGCGCCGGAGAAAAAGCGAAGACCGACCAGGCCGACGCGCGCTTCGAAAGAGCGAAGGTTGGAAGGAAAAGCGCGACGCAGCGGGACGAAAGCGCTACGCGGTAAGATAAGATAAAGGAAGAAAAGAGGCCGCCTTTGCGCAGCGCAAAAGCGGCCGGAAGGGTTATTTGTTCAATGCTTTCACGAGGAAATCGACGATCTCGCTCTGCTTGATCATCTCTTTTTCGCCGGCGCGACGCGCTTTGTATTCGATCTCTTCATTATCGAGGTTGCGATCGCCGATCACGATGGTATGCGGAACGCCGATCAGCTCCATATCGGCGAACATCACGCCCGGACGTTCTTTGCGATCGTCAAGAATAACGTCGATGCCTTTGGCGCGCAGCGTAGCGTACAGCTCTTCCGCCACTTCCTTCACGCGGAAAGATTTGTGCATGTTCATCGGCAGAATCGCGACCTCAAACGGCGCCAGAGCGGCAGGCCAGATAATGCCGCGCTCGTCATGGTTCTGCTCAATAGCCGCAGCCACCACGCGGGTGATGCCGATGCCGTAGCAGCCCATGGTCAGCGTCTGGTTACGGCCATCTTCGCCCTGAACCGAGGCTTTCATCGCGTCTGAATATTTGGTGCCGAGCTGGAAGATGTGTCCCACCTCGATGCCGCGTTTGATCTGCAGCGTGCCTTTGCCGTCCGGGCTCGGATCGCCTTCCACCACGTTGCGGATATCCGCCGTGCGCGGCAAGGGCAGATCGCGCTGCCAGTTGATGCCGATGTAGTGCTTGTCGTCCAGGTTGGCGCCGGCGCTGAAATCGCTCATTTTCGCCACGCTGCGGTCAGCGACGATCGGCATGTTGAGTCCTACCGGACCCAGCGAGCCAGGGCCTGCGCCGATCGCGGCGCGAATTTCCGCTTCGGTCGCGAAAGTCAGCGGCGCGGCAACGATGTCGATTTTTTCCGCTTTCACTTCGTTCAGCTCGTGATCGCCGCGCACCAGCAGGGCGACCAGCTGGTGACCGCTCTCTTCGGTCGCTTTCACAATCAGCGTTTTAACGGTTTTTTCGATTGGCAGGTTAAACTGCGCAACCAGCTCTGCGATGGTTTTGGCATTCGGCGTGTCGATCTGGCTCATCGCCTGTCCGGGCTGCGGACGTTCGCCTGCCGGCTCAACCGCTTCCGCCAGCTCAATGTTGGCGGCGTAGTCGGACTCGGTAGAGAAAATCACATCATCTTCGCCGTTCTGCGCCAGCACCTGAAATTCGTGAGACGCGCTGCCGCCGATAGAACCGGTATCCGCCTGTACGGCGCGGAAATCGAGACCCATGCGCGTAAAGCTCTGGCTGTAGGCGCGGTACATGGCGTCATAGGTTTCCTGCAGCGATTCCTGCGAGGTGTGGAAAGAGTAAGCATCTTTCATAATAAATTCGCGCGAACGCATCACGCCGAAACGCGGGCGTACTTCGTCTCGGAATTTGGTCTGGATCTGGAACAGGTTGAGCGGCAGCTGTTTATAAGAGCTGAGCTCGTTACGGATCAGGTCGGTGATCACCTCTTCATGCGTCGGACCCAGCACGAAAGGGCGCTCGTTGCGATCGTTGATGCGCAGCAGTTCGGGACCATACTGCTCCCAACGTCCGCTCTCCTGCCACAGATCGGCAGGCTGCACCACCGGCATTGAGATCTCAATCGCGCCGGCGTTGTTCATCTCTTCGCGCACGATGTTTTCAACTTTTTTCAGCACGCGTACGCCGGTAGGCAGCCAGGTATAAAGACCGGAAGCCAGTTTGCGGATCATCCCGGCGCGCAGCATCAACTGATGGCTGATGACTTCGGCTTCGGACGGCGTCTCTTTCTGAGTGGAGAGCAGATATTGAGTAGTACGCATTGATTAAGGTTCCAGTTAGACGGAGAGTCTGAATAAAGACAAAAATTTAGCTGGCGGCTAGTGTACCAGCGACCTTACAAGGCCAAAAGTGGGTTTTAACGCGGATCGAGGGCAAGCACTTCGGTGCCTTCAGCGTCGATGCGCCAGCGCACGTTGAAATCGAGCAGCCAGACGGCGTATTCCCGATCGGTCGCTTCCCCTTTACGGTAAGCGGGACGCGGATCCTGCGCCAGCACGTCGCGGATGAAACGCTCCAGATGCGGGAAAGCGTTCGCGTGCAGCCGCAGCTGTTGTTGCGCATGCGCAGAGAAGCGTACCGGCATATCGGCTGCCGGCGCCGCCTGGGCAAAACCGGCGCGTGCGGTCGGCACCGCTTCGGCAAATGGCAGGTAAGGCTTAATATCGACCACCGGTGTGCCGTCTACCAGATCGAGGCTGCCCAGTTGCAGAATCACCTGTTGCTTCTCGCAGCGGATCGCCTTCAGCTCCACCAGCGACATGCCCAGCGGGTTCGGACGGAAAGTGGAGCGGGTGGCGAAAACGCCCATGCGCGCGTTGCCGCCGAGGCGAGGCGGGCGCACCGTAGGACGCCAGCCGCCTGCCATGGTCTGATGAAAAACAAACAGCACCCACAAATGGCTGAACGCCTCCAGGCCGCGTACCGCTTCCGGCTGGTTATAAGGCGGCAATAAATGGAGCTCGCCGCCGCCGTCCTGTACCAGACCCGGCTGACGCGGCACGGCGAATTTCTCTTTCCACGGGGAGCGAATCACTCCGATTTGGCTAAAGGCGAAGTCGGTCATTGACTGGATACTTTCAGCGCCGATCCCTGACAGACGGCTTGGCGGTAGCAACCGGCATTACTGCTGACGATTTCACATTTATGCAGCAGCACCGCGTTGGCTTTCATGTAAGAGGCTTTAATCTGCATGCGTTTGCGCGCGGTATTGATATTCGGCGGCGAATCCTGATTGCTGCTCTGGCAGTCGTCGCCAGCGACCTCGCCCAGATCGCGGAAAGGTTTGCTGACCAGATCGGCGGCGTCGGTATAGAGTTTGACCGGGGCCGGACGCGGCGCAGGCTTGCGGGCGGGCTCGCTGGATTGCGGATGTAACGGGGTGCTACTTATCGGGTGGTATTCATGTACGCATCCGGTCAGCGTCAATGCCAACAAGCAGAGCGGTAAAAAACGCATGGCAACATCCTCATGTTCTTAAAAGTGGCGATATTGAATCAAGGACCAGGATAAATAACAAGTCAGTCAGCGCCGGGACAAAAAGAAAGGGCGGCCCAGCGGCCGCCCTGAATCTTTGCTCAGCGGATTATTACCAACCTTTAACCGCGCCGCCGTTAAAAATTTTATTTGCCGCGTCGCTCACTTCGTCAGACTGGTAGGCCTGGACGAATTTCTTCACGTTTTCCGCATCCTTATTGTCTTCGCGGGTAACGATCAGGTTAACGTACGGGGAATCTTTATCTTCAACAAAGACGCCGTCTTTCGCCGGGGTCAGACCGATCTGGCTGGCGTAGGTGGTGTTGATCACCGCCAGAGCAATCTGCTCGTCGTCTAGTGAACGCGGCAGCTGCGGCGCTTCCAGCTCGACAATCTTCAGCTTTTTCGGGTTCTCGACGATATCCAGCGAGGTCGGCAGCAGGCCAACACCCTCTTTCAGTTTGATCAGGCCCACTTTCTGCAGCAGCAGCAGAGAACGGCCGAGGTTGGTGGGATCGTTAGGAATAGCGATCTGCGCGCCTTCCTGCAGCTCATCCAGCGATTTGATTTTCTTTGAGTAGCCGGCAATCGGGTAGACAAAGGTGTTGCCGACCGGCACCAGTTTGTAGCCGCGATCTTTGATCTGCTCATCCAGGTAAGGCTTGTGCTGGAAGGCGTTGGCGTCGATATCGCCTTTGCTCAGCGCTTCGTTAGGCAGCACGTAGTCGTTAAAGGTCACCAGCTCGACGTCGAGGCCATATTTTTCCTTCGCCACTTTCTGCGCCGCTTCCGCAACCTGCTGTTCAGCCCCGACAATCACGCCCACTTTAATGTGGTTTGGATCTTTCTCTTTCTGATCGCAGCCCGCCAGCGCGATAGCGCCGATCAATGCGCCCACAGCGGCAAGTTTTTTAAATGTAAAAGACATATCCCTTCCTTAATCGAGAGCTTTGCTTATTTACTTATGAGTTACCGCACGCACAATGCGGTCGCCACAGAACTGAATTAAATACACCAGAATAACCAATAAGACTAATACCGTATTCATTACAACCGCGTTGTATCCGATATAACCATACTGGTAGCCGATCTGACCCAGACCGCCGGCACCTACCGCGCCGCCCATGGCGGAATAGCCAACCAGCGTAATCAGGGTGATAGTGGCGGCGTTCACCAGTCCCGGCAGCGCTTCCGGCAGTAAGACTTTACGCACGATCTGCATCGGCGTGGCGCCCATGGCGCGCGAGGCTTCAATCAAACCGGTCGGCAGCTCCAGCAGGGCGTTCTCCACCATACGGGCGATAAAAGGCGCCGCACCGACCGTCAGCGGGACAATCGCCGCCTGCAGACCGATAGAGGTGCCCACGATCATGCGCGTAAAGGGAATCATCCAGACCAACAGAATAATGAAGGGGATGGAACGGAAAATGTTTACGGCCGCTGAAAGAACCCGATACAGGCTGTTATTCGCCAGAATCTGACCCGGACGCGTGACATAAAGCAGAACGCCGACCGGAAGGCCCAGTACGAAGCCGAAAAAGCCGGAGACGAAGGTCATCATCAAGGTTTCCCAGACGCCACGGCCCAGTAACCATATCATCGCTTCAGACATAACCCAGTACCTCGACTTTTACATGATGTTCCTGCAGCCAGGCGATAGCTGCTTTAGCGTCAGCTTCCGTTCCGCCCATTTCAGCCAACATAATGCCGAATTTAACCCCGCCCGCATAATCCATCTGCGCGCTGATAATGTTGTTGTTAACGTTGAAGCGACGAGCCGCTTCGGAAAGCAGCGGCGCATCCACGGATTTGCCGGTAAACTCCAGCCGCAACAGCGGCACGCTGCCGTTTTTCGCTTCGGCGGAGAGGCGCGCCTGATAATCGTCGGGAATATCCAGATGCAGCGTGGACTGAATAAACTGCTGCGCCAGCGGCGTTTTCGGATGAGAGAAGACTTCGCTGACGCTGTCGTTTTCAATCAATTCGCCGTGGCTGATCACCGCAACCTGATCGCAGATGCGTTTCACCACATCCATTTCATGGGTGATAAGCAGAATGGTCAGGCCGAGACGACGGTTGATATCCTTTAACAACTCCAGAATGGAACGGGTAGTGGCAGGATCCAGCGCGCTGGTGGCTTCATCGCATAACAGAACTTTAGGATTGCTGGCCAGCGCGCGCGCAATGGCGACGCGTTGCTTCTGACCGCCGGAGAGATTGGCGGGCCAGGCGTCCTGTTTATCCCCCAGACCGACCAGGGCAAGCAGCTCCGTTACGCGGCGCGTGATCTCTTTGCGTGAAAGATTGCCCAGTTCCAGCGGCAGCGCGACATTGCCGAATACGGTGCGGGAATTCAGCAGATTGAAGTGCTGGAAAATCATGCCGATCTGGCGGCGAGCCTGCGTCAGTTCGCGCTCTGAAAGAAGGGTAAGATCCTGGCCATCAACCAGCACGCGGCCTGAAGAGGGGCGCTCAAGCAGGTTAACGCAACGAATTAGCGTGCTTTTACCGGCACCGGAAGAACCGATGACGCCATAAATTTGCCCAGAGGGCACATGCAGGCTGACATCTTTCAGCGCCTGAATCGTGCGGGTGCCCTGCTGGAACACTTTAGTGATATTTTCTAGTTTAATCATTAGGTTAATTATTATCGTGTTGCGTTGTCCGTGGTGTATCCGCTTCGGCACTGCCGGGCAGTGCTAATTCTGCACGGATGGTAAGGCATCCAGACGTCTAAATCAATCAAAGTCATTCAATCTGTGATTCTCTCTGAAAGCGCAATCATGCGATACTGAGCGGTAAATTTTGTAGCAGGAGTTTCTACGTGGCGAATAAAGTCCCGGCAATCTTTCTTGATCGTGATGGCACGCTAAATGTCGATCACGGCTATGTTCATGAAATCGACAATTTTCAGTTCATCGATGGCGTCATTGAGGCGATGCGTGAATTGAAAAACATGGGATATGCGCTGGTGCTGGTGACTAATCAGTCCGGTATTGCGCGCGGCATGTTTACGGAAGAGCAGTTTATGCAGCTGACGGAGTGGATGGACTGGTCGCTGGCCGATCGCGATGTCGACCTTGATGGCATCTATTACTGTCCTCACCATCCTGAAGCTAGCGTGGAGGAATATCGTCTGGCGTGCGACTGCCGTAAACCTCAGCCGGGTATGCTGCTGTCGGCGCAAAAGCATCTTCATATCGATATGGCTGCTTCTTATATAGTAGGAGACAAGCTGGAGGATATGCAGGCGGGCGAAGCGGCGGGCGTAGGAACCAAAGTGCTGGTGAAAACCGGCAAACCTGTTACCGCAGAAGGGGAAGCCGCGGCCGATTGGGTGATCGATAGCCTGGCGGCGCTGCCGGCGCGCATCAAATAGGGTTAATATTCGCTGGTTTGTCTGAATATCGAACGGTTTGCATAAAAATAAGCCGAACGGCAAAAAAGTTGAAATTAACCCTTGTCAGCAGGAATTAACTCCCTATAATGCGCCTCCACTGACACGGCACAACGGCTTACCGGTCGCCGGGTCAGGAGGTTCAGGAAGTGCTGAACCGCCGGAAGAAACTTCGAAAAAAGAAGTTGACTCCGCAGGAGAGTCGCGTAATATACGCCACCTCGCGACAGACGGTTGACCCGCTGT
>DENB01000110.1 GCA_002359495.1 Enterobacteriaceae bacterium UBA2655 | reverse complement strand
GGCCAGCGCCAGCGCGTCGCCCTGGCGCGCTGCCTGCTGCGCCAGCAGCCGGTGCTGCTGCTGGATGAGCCCTTTTCCGCCCTCGATCCGGCGCTGCGTAAAGAGATGCTGCAGCTGGTGAACAGCGTGTGCGAGGAGCGCGATATTACGCTACTGATGGTGTCGCACAGTCTGGAAGACGCGGCGCAGATCGCCCCGCGCAGTCTGGTGGTGGTGGACGGCCGCATTTACTGGGACGGCGCGACCGCGCAGTTGCTGTCGGGAGAGACGCGGGAAGCCGACGTGCTCGGCATCCCGCTGCGTTAGCGGAAGAAAACCTGGGCCAGCAGATGGCGAAAGGTCGGCATCATCGGATGAAACTGAATGGCGACGAAGGCGGCGACGGCGATCAGCAACCCCAGCGGCGCCAGCCAGCGCAGGCGCTGCGGCGTCAGCAAGGGCGTCGCCCAGTCTTCGCTTTTGCCGCTGCGCCACCAGCGCCAGCAGAGCCAGACGCCGATCCAGACCGCCAGCGCCACCAGCAGCAGCAGCCATTTGAAACCGCTGCTCTGATCTTCTTTCGGCACGTCGATCGCCACGCCGGCCAGAATGCCCGGCATGAGGTAAAGCGGCGTCCAGAACAGACAGCCGATCAGATTCGGCGGCAAAAATTTGCGCACCGGCAGCTCCAGCATTCCGGCCACCAGCGGGATCAGCGGGCGCGTCGGTCCGACAAAGCGTCCGACCAGAATGGTAAACATGCTGTGCTGCCAGAGCGCATGCTCGGTTTTATCCAGCAGCCCCTGATACTTTTTCAGGTATTTCCAGCGGTGCAGCGGGCCCTGGAATTTCCAGCCGATGCCGTAGGAGATCCAGTCGCCCAGCAGACACCCCACCAAACCGGCCGCCCAGGCGGGATAAAGCCCCATCTGCCCGCTGCCGACCAGCGCGCCGAGGCTGGCCATCAGCACCGTGCCGGGCAGCAGCAATCCCACCAGCGCAAGCGATTCGAGAAACGTCACCAGCGCGACGGCGAACAGCGCCCACTCCAGCGACTGCGTAATCAGGTGTTGTACCCAGGCTTCCATAACCTTCCTCAGCAGAAACATCAGGCTGGATTGTCCTGAGCCTGCGCGACAGCGTCAAGGTAAGAATTGTAGTGATATGTTGACAATCCCCAACTTGGCGCGACAAGCGCGGAACTGTATAAATAACCATGATATACTTTCCGCAGATGACCCACCGGAGAGAACGTGAACAGCCCACGCGCAGGTTTTCTGCTTACCCGTCAATGGCGCGATAGCGCAAACGGCAGCGAAGTGATCTTCTGGCTGGCGACCGACAATGGCCCGCAGCGGCTGGTGTTGCCGCCTCAGGAGTCGGTCGCCTTTATTCCCGTCGAGTATCAGGCTCAGGTGGAAACCTTGCTGAAGGATGAGCGCCAGCTGCGTCTTGCGCCGCTGCAGCTGAAAGATTTCCGTCGTCGCCCGGTATTTGGGCTTTACTGCCGCCAGCAGCGTCAGCTGCAACGGCTGGAGAAACTGTTGCGGGAGAACGGCGTGCCGATCTATGAAGCGGATATTCGTCCGCCGGAACGTTTTCTGATGGAGCGTTTTATCACCGCGCCGGTCTGGTTCAGCGGCGAGCCGCAGGGCGACAGCCTGGTTAATGCGCGTCTGAAACCTCATCCCGACTATCGTCCTCCGCTGAAATGGGTATCGCTGGATATCGAAACCACTCAGCACGGCGAGCTTTACTGCATTGGGCTGGAAGGCTGCGGCCAGCGCCAGGTCTATATGCTGGGGCCGCCGAACGGCGACGCCCGCGAACTCGACTTTGAATTGATCTACCTCGACAGCCGTCCGCAGCTGCTGGAGGCGCTGAACGCCTGGTTCGCCCGTCACGATCCCGACGTTATCATCGGCTGGAACGTGGTGCAGTTCGATCTACGTATGCTGCAAAAGCATGCCGATCGCTATGCCGTCCCGCTGCGGCTTGGCCGTCATCAGGAGACGCTGGAGTGGCGCGAGCATGGCTTTAAGCCCGGCGTGTTCTTCGCGCAGGCGGCGGGCCGCCTGATTATCGACGGCATCGACGCGCTGAAGTCCGCCTTTTGGGATTTTCCCTCTTTTAGCCTGGAGTCGGTCGCGCGCACGCTGCTCGGCGAAGGCAAAGCGATCGATAATCCCTGGCAGCGTATGGAAGAGATCAACTGGCGCTTCGCCAACGATAAACCGGCGCTGGCGCGCTATAACCTGAAGGATTGCGAGCTGGTTACGCGCATATTCCACAAAACGGAGATTATGCCTTTTCTGCTGGAACGCGCGGCGGTGAACGGCCTGGCGGCGGATCGTCACGGCGGCTCGGTGGCCGCCTTCAGCCACCTTTACATCCCGCGCATGCATCGCGCCGGCTTTGTGGCGCCCGGCCACGGCGAAGTGGCGGTCGAGGCCAGCCCTGGCGGCTACGTGATGGATTCGCGTCCGGGCCTGTATGAATCGGTGCTGGTGCTGGATTATAAAAGCCTCTATCCCTCCATTATCCGCACCTTTTTAATCGATCCTGTCGGCCTGATCGAAGGCATGGCCCATCCCGACGACGCCGATTCCGTTGCCGGCTTTCGCGGCGCGCGCTTCTCGCGGCGCACCCACTGCCTGCCGGAGATCGTCAGCCAAATCTGGCAGGGACGCGAGGCGGCGAAAAAACAGGGCAACAAACCGCTGTCGCAGGCGCTGAAAATTATCATGAACGCCCTCTACGGCGTGCTCGGCACCCGCGCCTGCCGCTTTTTCGATCCGCGTCTCGCCTCCTCTATTACGCTGCGCGGACATGAGATCATGCAGCAAACCCGTCTGCTGATTGAAGAGGAAAGCTATGAGGTGATCTATGGCGACACCGACTCCACCTTCGTCTGGCTGAAAACGGCGCAGGAGGAGGCGCAGGCGGCGGCGATCGGTCAGCGGCTGGCGCAGAAAGTCAACGCCTGGTGGCGCGCGCATTTGCAGCAGGAGTATGGGCTGACCAGCGCGCTGGAGCTGGAGTATGAAAGCCACTTCTGTCGTTTCCTGATGCCCACTATCCGCAACGCCGAGCAGGGCAGTAAAAAGCGTTACGCCGGCTTGATCCGAACGGGCGATGACGAGCGCATGGTATTCAAGGGCCTGGAGACGGTGCGCACCGACTGGACGCCGCTGGCGCAGCAGTTTCAGCAGGCGCTCTACTCACGCATTTTCCATAATCAGCCGTGGCAGGATTATGTACGCGACACCGTGCGGCAGCTGCTGGCGGGCGAGCTGGACGACCTGCTGGTTTATAAAAAACGGCTGCGTCGGCCGCTGAAGGAGTATGAGCGCAACGTGCCGCCGCATGTGCGGGCCGCGCGGCTTGCCGACGAACAGAACCGTAAGTTGGGACGGCCTTTGCAATACCAGAAAGGCGGCAGCATTCGCTATGTGATGGCCACCGCCGGGCCGGAACCGCTGGAGGCGCGCGTGACGCCGCTGGACTACGATCATTATGTGACTAAGCAGCTGCAGCCCATCGCCGACGGCATTTTGCCTTTCGTCGGGGGCGACTTTGCTACACTGATAACGGGGCAGCTGGGGCTTTTTTGACAGGTGACGAACGTCTCGCCTTCCAGTACCATAGCGCCCTTCCTGAATCTCACCGCTCTGACCGCCTGACCAGACTTTATCGCCTGGTGGAGAGGCTTTACCCTAAAAAACCCTTGCTATGAACGGGTTGCAGGCTGTGAGCGGATGAACATCTTCATTACATGTTAAGAGAATCGAGCTAAAAATATATGGTTTTTACACTGGGTCAACGCTGGATTAGCGATACGGAAAGTGAACTGGGACTGGGAACGGTAGTTGCGCTGGACACACGCATGATCACCCTGCTCTTTCCGGCAACCGGCGAGAACCGCCTCTATGCCCGCAACGATTCTCCGATTACCCGCGTGATGTTCAACCCGGGCGATACCATCACCAGCCATGAAGGCTGGCAGATGCTGGTCGATGAGGCACTTAACGAAAACGACCTGATGACCTATATCGGCACCCGGCTGGATACGCAGGAAACGGGCGTGGTGCTGCGCGAGGTAATGCTCGACAGCAAGCTGGTCTTCAGCAAGCCGCAGGATCGCCTGTTCGCCGGCCAACTCGATCGTATGGATCGCTTCGCCCTGCGCTTCCGCGCGCGCAAATATCAGAGCGCGCAGTATCGTCTGCCGATTAGCGGCCTGCGCGGCATGCGCACCAACCTGATCCCGCACCAGCTGCATATCGCCCATGACGTGGGCCGCCGCCATGCGCCGCGCGTGCTGCTGGCGGACGAGGTCGGCCTCGGCAAAACCATCGAGGCGGGCATGATTATTCAGCAGCAGCTGCTGGCTGGCCGCGCCGATCGCGTGCTGATCGTGGTGCCAGAGACCCTGCAACACCAGTGGCTGGTTGAGATGCTGCGCCGCTTCAATCTGCGCTTCGCGCTGTTTGACGATGCGCGCTATACCGAAGCGCAGCATGACAGCGACAATCCGTTCGATACCGAACAGCTGATTATCTGCTCGCTCGATTTCGTCCGCCGCAACAAACAGCGCCTTGAACAGCTGGCGGAGGCCGAATGGGATCTGATGGTGGTCGATGAAGCGCACCACCTCGCCTGGTCTGAAGGGGCGCCGAGCCGTGAATATCAGGTTATCGAACAGCTGGCGGAACAGATCCCCGGCGTGCTGCTGCTGACCGCCACGCCGGAACAGCTCGGCATGGAGAGCCACTTCGCCCGTCTGCGCCTGCTCGATCCCAATCGCTTCCACGATTTCGACCAGTTTGTCGAAGAGCAGCGGCACTACCGCCCGGTGGCCGACGCGGTCGCCATGCTGCTGGCGGACAAAACCATCTCCGATGAAGAGATGAATCTGATTAACGACCTGGTGGGCGAGCAGGATATCGAGCCGCTGCTGCAGGTCGCCAACAGCGATCGCGAAGGCAAGCAGGACGCGCGCCAGGAGCTGATTTCCATGTTGATGGATCGCCACGGCACCAGCCGCGTGCTGTTCCGCAACACGCGCAACGGCGTTCAGGGCTTCCCGAAACGCGAACTGCACCAGATCCGCCTGCCGCTGCCGGCCCAGTATCAGACCGCCATCAAAGTCTCCGGCATCATGGGCGCGCGCAAAAGCGCCGAGGAGCGCGCGCGCGACATGCTCTACCCGGAGCAAATTTATCAGGAATTCGAAGGCGACAGCGGCACCTGGTGGAACTTCGATCCGCGCGTCGAGTGGCTGATGGGCTACCTCACCAGCAACCGTAAAGAGAAGGTGCTGGTGATCTGCGCCAAAGCCGCCACCGCGCTGCAGCTGGAGCAGGTGCTGCGCGAGCGCGAAGGGATCCGCGCGGCGGTGTTCCATGAAGGTTTATCGATTATCGAGCGCGACCGCGCCGCCGCCTGGTTCGCTTCTGAAGAGGAGGGCGCGCAGGTGCTGCTCTGCTCAGAGATCGGCTCCGAAGGGCGCAACTTCCAGTTCGCCAGCCGCCTGATCATGTTCGATCTGCCGTTTAACCCCGATCTGCTTGAGCAGCGTATTGGCCGTCTCGATCGTATCGGCCAGGCGCACGACATTCAGATCTTCGTTCCCTGGCTGGAAAAAACCGCTCAGGCGGTATTGCTGCGCTGGTATCACGAAGGTCTGGACGCCTTTGAGCATACCTGCCCTACCGGCCGCACCCTTTACGATAAGGTGCACGGCCAGCTGATCGAGTACCTGGCGGCGCCGGAAAGCACCGAAGGGCTGGATGAGTTTATTCATGAGTGCCGCAAACAGCACGACGCGCTGAAATCGCAGCTGGAGCTGGGCCGCGACCGCTTGCTGGAATTGAACTCGAACGGCGGCGAATCGGCGCAGGCGCTGGCGAACGCCATCGCGGAGCAGGATAACGACACCGAACTGGTGAACTTCGCGCTTAACCTGTTTGATATCGTCGGCATCAATCAGGAGGATCGCAGCGACAACCTGATCGTGCTGACCCCTTCCGATCATATGCTGGTGCCCGATTTCCCGGGCCTGCCGGAAGATGGCTGCACCATTACCTTTAATCGCGATCAGGCGCTGTCGCGCGAAGATACCCAGTTCATCACCTGGGAGCATCCGCTGATCCGCAATGGACTGGATCTGATCCTCTCCGGCGATACCGGCAGCTGTGCGCTGTCGCTGCTAAAGAACAAGGCGCTGCCGGTGGGCACGCTGCTGGTGGAGATGATCTACGTGGTGGAAGCGCAGGCGCCGAAGCAGCTTCAGCTGACGCGCTTCCTGCCGCCGACCCCGGTGCGTATGCTGTTGGATCGCAACGGCACCAATCTGGCCGGCAAAGTGGAGTTCGAAAGCTTTAACCGCCAGCTGAACGCGGTGAATCGTCATACTGGCAGCAAGCTGATCAACGCGGTGCAGCAGGATGTGCACGCCATTCTACAACTTTCGGAACAGCAGATCGTCCCGGAAGCGCGCGCGCTGATCGAGGCGGCGCGCGCCGAAGCGGATGAAAAGCTGAGCGCCGAGCTGTCGCGCCTGGAAGCGCTGAAGGCGGTGAACCCCAACATCCGCGAGGATGAGATCGAGGCGCTGGAAAGCAACCGTCAGCAGGTGCTGGAGAGCCTCAACGAGGCGAGCTGGCGACTTGACGCGCTGCGCCTGATCGTCGTTACGCATCAATAATCGCAAGGGGCCTGCGGGCCCCGTACCGGACAGAGTATGGAACCTTACAATCCGCCGCTGGAGCCTTGGCTGCATATCCTTTATCAGGACGATCACATCATGGTGATCAACAAGCCGAGCGGGCTGCTCTCCGTGCCCGGACGTCTGGAGGAGCATAAAGATAGCGTGATGACGCGCATTCAGCGTGATTTTCCTCAGGCGGAATCGGTGCACCGTCTTGATATGGCGACCAGCGGCGTTATCGTGGTCGCCCTGACCAAAGCGGCGGAGCGCGAGTTGAAGCGCCAGTTTCGTGAGCGCGAGCCGTCGAAAACCTACGTGGCGCGCGTCTGGGGTCATCCGCGGCCGGAGGAAGGCGTGGTCGATTTGCCGCTGATTTGCGACTGGCCGAACCGCCCGAAACAGAAGGTCTGTTTTGAGCACGGCAAGCCGGCGCAGACCGGCTATCAGGTGGTGGAATATCTGAGCGATAACAGCGCGCGCGTAGTGCTGAAGCCGATCACCGGACGATCCCACCAGCTGCGCGTTCATATGCTGGCGCTGGGCCATCCGATTCTCGGCGACGGGTTCTATGCGCACCCGGAGGCGAAAGCGATGGCGCCGCGTCTGCTGCTGCATGCAGAAAGCTTAACTATCACTCATCCGAAATTCGGCAATGCCATGACGTTCCGTCAGCCCGCCGATTTTTGACTTGTCGCCTTGCTTGCGCGGTCGTCGCTGACAGCGCGAACAAGGCAACCCATGTTACTTAAAGCCTTTTTCGCGTCGGATCAGATCGTACGCCGCCTGAATTTCCTGCGCTTTCTGCTTCGCCATCTCCATCATCGCCGGCGGCAGCCCTTTCGCCACCAGCTTATCGGGATGGTGTTCGCTCATCAGTTTGCGGTAGGCGCGTTTAATGGTCATGCTGTCGTCGCTGCTTTTCACGCCGAGCACGCTGCAGGCGTCCTCCAGCGTCGGTCCGCGCTGCGCCTGCTGATAGCCGTTCTGCGACGCGCCGCCCTGCGAGTAGCCGCCGCCGAACTGCTGGCCACCTTCCATCATGCGCAGAAACTGGTCGAACTGCGTGCGCGAAATCCCCAGCTCTTCCGCGATCACATAGAGCACCTGACGCTCGTTCGGATGCAGCGAACCGTCGGCGAAAGCGGCCTGGATCTGAATCTCCAGAAACATGCGGATCAGATCGAAGCGACCGAAACAGGCGCTGCGCAGCTCGCGCAGCCTGGCGCGCAGCGGATAATCGCTCTGCTTGCCGTCGCGAAACGCGCGCTGCGCTGCGCCGCGCGCGTCGCCGTGCAGCTGCATGCGATCCATTAATAACGAGGCGATCTGAATATCCGCTTCGGTCACGCGGCCTTTGGATTTCGTCAGATGGCCCATCACCTGAAAAGTGGTCAGAAAGAATAAATTTTGCCGGGTTTGGTTGTTGGCGAAGTAACTTTGTCCCTGCGCGCCCCGCACCTTATCAATCATATGGCCGATAATCAGGCCGATCACGATACCCCAAAAGCCAGTGCCGGAAAGCAACCCCAGCACAAGGCCGATAACTTTTCCCCAGTAGCGCATAAACTCCTCAATTCGCCATGCTTGCGGCTTAAATTTGCTTTATCATACCTGTCATTTATCCAAGCGCCTAACGGCAACGCGGACAGACAAGGATTAACACTGGCGCAACGCCATAGTGTACGTTAGTCTCTGACCCGATTGTCGGCATGATGCCAGTTTTCATGGAATTCTCGATACCGCGTATGAAAAATCGTATACCTACTCTGCTGGCCACCATGATTGGCGCAGCGCTCTACAGTCAGGCTTCCCTCGCCGACGATCTGATGTCGCAGTGTATGCTGGGCGTGCCAAGCTATAACCGTCCGCTGGTGAATGGCGACACCAACGAACTGCCCGTCACTATCCATTCAGACGATGCGAAGGGAAACTATCCCAATGACGCGGTATTCAGCGGCAACGTCAATATTCAACAGGGCAACAGTCGCCTGAACTCCGACGAAGTGCAGCTGCATCAACGCACGCAAGAGGGGCAGACCAAGCCGGTACGCACCGTAGACGCGCTGGGCAACGTGCATTATGACGATAATCAGGTAATTTTGAGGGGTCCGAAAGCCTGGTCGAATCTGGATACGAAAGACACCAACGTCTGGAACGGCGATTATCAAATGGTGGGCCGCCAGGGACGCGGCACCGCCGATCAGATGAAACTGCGCGGCAACAATCGCTACACCATCCTCGAAAACGGCAGCTTTACCTCCTGTCTGCCCGGCAGCAACAGCTGGAGCGTGGTCGGCTCGGAAGTGATTCAGGACCGCGAGGAGCAGGTGGCGGAGATCTGGAACGCGCGCTTCAAGCTCGGCGCGGTACCGGTTTTTTATAGCCCCTATCTGCAGCTCCCGATCGGCGACCGCCGTCGCTCCGGTTTCCTGATCCCGAACGCGAAATATGGCAGCAAAAACGGCTTCGAGTTTATGCTGCCCTATTACTGGAACATCGCGCCGCAGATGGACGCCACCATCACCCCGCACTATATGAGCCGACGCGGCTTGCAGTGGCAGAACGAGTTCCGTTACCTGACTGAAGTAGGCGCGGGCCTGGTCGAGTTCGATTATCTGCCGTCGGACGATCAATACGATCGCGATAAGCAGGATCGCGGCATCTCGGAAGATGACGACTCGAACCGCTGGCTTTTCTACTGGCGTCACGCCGGCGTTTACGACCAGCACTGGCGCTTCAATGCGGACTACACCAAAGTCAGCGATCGCTACTACTTCAACGATCTCGACTCGGAGTACCATAGCTCCACTGACGGCTATGCGACGCAGAAATTCAGCTTCGGCTATGCGGACACCAACTGGGACGCCACGCTTTCCACCAAAGATTTCCAGGTATTCGGCACCGATAACGCGAACGTCTATCGCGCCGAGCCGCAGCTCGACCTGAACTACTATCAGAACGATATCGGTCCGTTCGACGGCCGCATCTACGCCCAGGCGGTGAAATTCACCAACGTCAACTCGCGCTATCCGGACGCTACCCGCCTGCATGTCGAGCCGACGCTCGATCTGCCGATCTCCAACGGCTGGGCCAGCCTGGATACCGAAGCGAAGTTTCTGGCGACGCACTATGAGCAGAATGATGTCGATTACTACAACTCGCTGGGCAGCAGTCGCGACAATCAGCTGAAAGAGTCGGTCAACCGCACGCTGCCGCAGTTCAAAGTGGACGGCCGTCTGGTGTTCGACCGCGATATGGATTGGGCGCAGGGCTACACCCAGACGTTGGAGCCGCGCGTTCAGTATCTTTACCTGCCCTACCGCGATCAGAGCCATATCTATCCGTACGATTCGACGCTGCTGCAAACAGATTACACCGGCCTGTTCCGCGACCGTACCTACAGCGGCCTCGATCGTATCGCGTCGGCTAACGAAGTGGCGACCGGTGTGACGACCCGTATTTATGATAACGATCTGGTTGAACGTTTTAACGTTTCCGTAGGTCAAATCTACGCGTTTACCCCTTCCCGCACCGGTGCGAACGACACCACGAAGGAAGATGATACCGGCAGCCTGAACTGGGCTGGCGATACATACTGGAAAATTAGCGATCGCTGGGCGATACGCGGCGGTATCCAATACGATACGCGCCTCAATAACGTCTCCCAGGGCAACTCGGTGCTGGAGTACCGCCGCGATGCGGATCGCATGGTGCAGCTGAGCTACCGTTACAGCAGCCCGGAGTATGTCGCGACCGCGCTGAACAACTCGAACCTGGTGGATAACCCGATTTATAAAAACGGCATCTCTCAGGTCGGCGCAACCGCCAGCTGGCCGATTGCTGACGCCTGGTCTCTGGTCGGCGCGTATTACTACGACACGCGTAATAACAAGCCGGCGGAGCAGCTGGTCGGTTTGCAGTACAGTTCCTGCTGTTACGCGATTCGCCTGGGCTACGAGCGCAAAATCAACGGTTGGGAAAACGAAAACAGTGAATACGATAACCAAATCTCATTCAACATTGAGCTGCGCGGCCTGAGTCCTAACTACGGCTTAGGCACCGACCAAATGCTGCGTCAGGGCATTATCCCTTACCAGCGCGCTTTCTGATGTTGTGATGTTTGACAGGCAATCCCGCAGTGCGGAAACAACAATGGATAAAGTATGAAGAACTGGAGAATGCTGATTCTTGGCACGGCCCTGGCGGCCAACGCCGCGTTTGCAGCCCCACAAATGGTTGATAAAGTCGCCGCCGTGGTTAATAACGGCGTGGTTCTGGAGAGTGACGTCGATAGTATGATGCGCACCGTCAAAGACCAGGCGCAGCAGGCGGGTCAGCAGTTGCCTGACGACCGTACGCTGCGCCATCAGATCCTTGAGCGTCAGATCATGGACAACATTATTCAGCAGATGGGCGAAAAAGCGGGCCTGCAAATCAACGATCAGCAGCTGGACCAGGCGATTCAGAACATCGCCGCGCAAAACCGCATGAGCGTCGATCAGCTGCGCAGCCGACTGGCCTACGACGGCGTCAACTACAGCGATTATCGCGCGCAGATCCGTAAAGAGATGCTGATTGCCGAAGTGCGCAACAATGAGGTGCGCCGTCGCGTGACCATTTTGCCGCAGGAGGTGGATACTCTTTCCACGCAGCTGGCCGCGCAAAACACGCAGGGCACCGAGCTGAACATCAGCCATATTCTGCTGCCGCTGCCGGAAAACCCGACGCAGGAACAGGTGGATCACCAGGAATCGCTGGCGAAGCAGTTAGTGAGCGAACTGAATAACGGCGCTGACTTCGGCAAGCTGGCCGTGACCTATTCCGCCGATCCGCAGGCGCTGAAAGGCGGCAATATGGGCTGGGGCAAAATCGAAGAGCTGCCGACGCTGTTCGCCCGCGCGCTCGGCACAGCGAAAAAAGGCGACATCGTCGGCCCGATCCGTTCCGGCGTCGGCTTTCACATTCTGAAAGTGAACGACCTGCGCGGCGAAAGCAAAAACATCTCCGTTACCGAGGTGCATGCGCGCCATATCCTGCTGAAGCCGTCGCCGATCCAGACTGACGACCAGGCACGCGCGAAGCTGACGCAGATCGCCGCGGATATCCGCAGCGGAAAAACCACTTTTGCCGCCGCAGCGAAGCAGTTCTCTGAAGATCCCGGCTCCGCCAACCAGGGCGGCGATCTCGGCTGGAGCACGCCGGAAGTTTACGATCCCGCGTTCCGCGACGCTCTGCTGCGCCTGCAAAAGGGACAGCTGAGCCAGCCGGTGCACTCCTCTTTCGGCTGGCACCTGATCGAACTGCTGGCGACCCGTCAGGTTGACAAAACCGACGCGGCGCAGAAAGAGCGCGCTTATCGCCTGCTGTTTAACCGTAAATTCGCTGAAGAAGCGCAAACCTGGATGCAGGAACAGCGCGCCGGCGCCTATGTGAAGATACTGGATGCCAATGCTCAGTAATTTTCGTGTGGCGATCACGCCCGGCGAACCCGCCGGGATTGGTCCCGATCTCGCCGTTCAGCTGGCGCAGTATGACTGGCCGGTCGAGCTGGTGGTCTGCGCCTCGGCGGAACTGCTGCAAAGCCGCGCGACGACGCTCGGCCTGCCGCTGACGCTGCGCGCGTATCAACCCGGTGCCCCGGCGCAGCCGCAGCGCGCCGGCACCCTGACTCTGCTGCCGCTGGAAACGGCGCAGCCGGTCAAAGCGGGCGAATTGTGCGTCGACAACAGCCACTACGTGCTGGCCTCGCTGGCGCGCGCCTGCGACGGCTGTCTGAACGGCGAATTCGCCGCGCTGGTGACCGGCCCGGTGCATAAGGGCGTGATTAACGACGCCGGCATCCCGTTCACCGGCCACACCGAGTTTTTCGCCGAGCGCGCCGGCGGCGATCGCGTGGTAATGATGTTAGCGACGGAAGCGCTGCGCGTGGCGCTCGCGACCACCCACCTGCCGTTGAAAGATGTCTCCGCCGCCATTACGCGCGAAAGCCTGCATGAAGTGGTCACCATTCTGCATCGCGATTTACAGCAAAAATTCGGCATCGCCCGGCCGCATATTTACGTTTGCGGCCTGAACCCCCATGCCGGTGAAGGCGGCCATATGGGTCGGGAAGAGATCGATACGATTATCCCCGCCCTGGAGTCGCTGCGTCAGCAGGGCATCCAACTTACCGGACCGCTGCCAGCGGACACGCTGTTTCAGCCCAAATACCTGAGCAACGCCGATGCGGTTCTGGCGATGTATCACGATCAGGGGCTGCCGGTGTTAAAATTCCAGGGTTTCGGCCGCGCGGTGAACATCACGCTTGGCCTGCCGTTTATCCGTACCTCCGTTGACCACGGCACCGCGCTTGAGCTGGCCGGGCTGGGTCAGGCGGAGCCGGGCAGCTTTATCACGGCGCTTAACCTCGCCATCACCATGATTAAGAGCAGTAATGAATAATCGCGTCCATCAGGGGCACTACGCCCGTAAACGTTTCGGGCAAAACTTCCTGAACGATCAGTACATTATCGACAGCATCGTCGCCGCCATTCATCCTCAGCGCTCTGAAGCGCTGGTCGAGATCGGACCCGGCTTGGGCGCGCTGACCGAGCCGGTCGGCGAACGTCTTGATGCGCTGACGGTCGTCGAACTCGACCGCGATTTGGCGGCGCGTCTGCAAACGCATCCTTTCCTCGGTCCCAAGCTCACCATCTTTCAACAGGATGCGATGACTTTCGACTTCGCCAACCTGGCGCAGGAACGCGGTCAGCCGCTGCGCGTCTTCGGCAACCTGCCTTACAACATCTCGACGCCATTGATGTTTCACCTTTTCAGCTATACTGGTTCGATCAAGGACATGCATTTCATGCTGCAAAAAGAGGTGGTGAACCGTCTGGTTGCCGGGCCGGGCAGCAAAGCTTACGGCAGACTGACGGTCATGGCGCAATATTACTGCCAGGTCATCCCGGTGCTGGAAGTCCCACCGGAATCTTTTACGCCGCCGCCTAAAGTCGACTCCGCCGTGGTACGTCTGGTTCCCTATGCGAAACCGCCGCATCCGGTCAGCGATGTGCGTATGCTGAGTCGTATCACCACCGAAGCTTTTGGCAAACGTCGTAAAACATTGCGCAACAGTCTGGGCCATTTGTTTAGCGCCGACGCGCTGGATGAAATGGGCATCGATCCGACGCTGCGCGCAGAAAACATCTCGGTGGCGCAGTATTGCCAGTTAGCCAACTGGCTGAGCAGCCATCAGGGCGAACCGCAGGAGAACTGAGTCCATGAGTGAATCGGCCCGCGTATGTGTCCAGGTGCAGAGTCTCTACATTGAGTCGCAATCGTCACCGGAAGAGGATCGCTACGTTTTCGCCTATACGGTGACTATTCGTAATCTGGGGCGCAGCGCGGTACAGCTGCTGGGACGCTACTGGCTGATCACTAACGGCAACGGCCGCGAGACGGAAGTTCAGGGCGAAGGGGTGGTCGGCGAACAGCCGCTGATCGAACCCGGCAGCGAATACCAGTACACCAGCGGAGCCATTCTTGAAACCCCCATGGGCACCATGCAGGGCCACTATCGGATGGTTGACGATCAGGGCGATCCGTTCCACATTGAGATTCCGGTGTTCCGACTCGCGGTGCAATCCCATATTCATTAATTTTCTGAACCAGCCCGGCTTGCCCGGGCTCGTTGTTTTCATACCGGGTTACAGTGAATGAGTACATACCTGATTGGCGACGTCCATGGTTGTTATGTCGAGCTGCGCGCGTTACTGGCGCAGGTGCAATTTGATCCAGCCCAGGATACGCTCTGGCTGACGGGGGATTTGGTCGCGCGCGGGCCTGGCTCGCTGGACGTGCTGCGCTACGTAAAATCGCTCGGAAATTGCGTCAGGCTGGTGCTCGGCAATCACGATCTTCATCTGCTGGCGGTTTTCGCCGGTATCAGCCGCAACAAGCCGAAAGATCGCCTGACGCACCTGCTGGAAGCGGAAGACGCGGACGAGCTGATCAACTGGCTGCGTCGCCAGCCGCTGCTGCAGATCGATGAAGAGAAAAGGCTGGTAATGGCGCATGCCGGCATTACGCCGCAGTGGGATATTGAAACAGCGAAAATGTGCGCGCGCGAAGTCGAAGCGGTGCTCTCCAGCGACAGCTACCCGCTGTTTCTCGACGCGATGTATGGCGATATGCCGAATAACTGGACGCCTGAACTGACCGGCCTGGCGAGGCTGCGTTTCAGCACCAACGCGCTGACGCGCATGCGTTACTGCTTTCCTAACGGCCAGCTGGATATGATCTGTAAAGAGGCGCCGGACTCCGCCCCGCCGCCGCTGAAACCCTGGTTTTTAATCAAAGGCCCGGTAGCGCGCGACTACAGCATCATATTCGGGCACTGGGCATCGCTGGAGGGCAAAGGCACGCCGGAAGGCATTATCGGCTTGGATACCGGCTGCTGCTGGGGCGGCACGCTGACGTTGCTGCACTGGGAAAGCGGTAAATATTACGTGCAGGCGTCGAGCCGCACCAGAGCCTTAGAAGAGCAGTGATGCCGGGCGGGGATATCCCTTTCTCCGCCCGGCCCTGGCTATCTTTGCAGCGTCGCTCCCTGACTGGAAATCACGTCGCGATACCAGTAAAAGCTTTTCTTACGGTAACGCTCCAGAGTGCCGTTGCCCTGATCGTCCTGATCGACATAAATAAAGCCGTAGCGCTTGCTGAACTCCGCTTTGGACGCGCTCACCAGATCGATCGGCCCCCAGCTGGTATATCCCATTACCTCGACCCCGTCATGCAGCGCTTCCCGAATCTGGATCAGGTGATCGTTCAGATAACGGATGCGATAATCGTCATTAATGACATTGCCCGCCTCCAGTTTATCCCGGGCGCCCAGGCCATTCTCAACGATAAACAGCGGCTTCTGATAGCGATCCCACAACATATTCAGCAGGGTGCGCAGGCCGACAGGATCGATCTGCCAGCCCCACTCGGAGCTGGGCAGATGCGGGTTCGGTATCATGCTGAGAATATTGCCGCGCAGCGCCTGCGCGGTCTCTTTGTTTGCCGTCGCGCAACCGGACATATAGTAGCTGAACGAGATAAAGTCGACGCTGTGCTGCAGCGCGGCCCTGTCCTCTTCGGTAATATGCAGCTGAATCCCTTCTTCGCGAAAATAGCGCAGCATATAACCGGGATAGCGTCCCCGAACCTGCACGTCGCCAAAAAAGAGCCAGCGGCGGTTTTCCTGTAGCGCAGCCAGTACGTCGTTGGGCTCAGGCGAGAGCGGATAGGTCAGCCCGCCCAGCAGCATATTGCCGATACGGGCGCCGGGAACGAGTTCATGGCAGGCTTTGACCACACGCGCGCTGGCGACCAGCTGATGATGAATCGCCTGATAAATGGCGGTCTTGTCAAGCTGCCCCGACAGTCCCAGTCCTGTCAAAGGCGCATGAAGCGACATGTTGATTTCATTGAAGGTCAGCCAGAGCTTTACCTTGCGCTGATAACGGGTAAAGAGGGTACGCGCATAGCGTTCGAACAGCGCGATAAGCTGTCGGTTGCCCCAGCCGCCGTACTTTTTCACCAGTCCCCAGGGCATGTCGTAATGCGACAGCGTAACCAGCGGTTGAATGCCGTAGCGGGCCAGCTCGTCCAGCAGTTGATCGTAGTAAGCCAGTCCGGCTTCGTTTGGCTGCTCTTCATCGCCGTCAGGAAAAATCCGCGTCCAGGCAATCGACAGCCGCAGGCAGGTGAAGCCCATCTCGGCAAACAGCGCGATATCCTGCGGGTAGCGATGATAAAAATCGATGGCGATATCTTTGATATAGCGATCGCCGGACCGGCGTTCAACGACTGGGCCAAAAACGCCCTGCGGCTGCATATCGGAAGTAGAAAGTCCTTTTCCATCCTCACGCCAGGCGCCTTCTACCTGGTTTGCCGCAATCGCGCCGCCCCAGAGAAATTCGTGCGGAAATACGTCCATATATCACTCCTTCGGTTAACGATGAACAATCAGCAACGGCGCGCCTGAATGTAATGCGGCGGCAGCGGTCGCCACATGAACGGCAGCATAGACGTCGCTGTTGCAGATAATAATCGGGGTGGTCAGGTCAAAACCGGCGGCGGAGATCGCCTGCGGATTAAACCTCAGTAAAAGATCGCCCGGCATGATGCGATCGCCGGGTTTTACCAGGGCGGTAAAATGTTCGCCCTGTAGCTTCACGGTATCGATGCCGACATGAATCAATAACTCGATGCCGTCATCGCTACGCAGACCGATCGCATGACGCGTCTCCATCAACGTCATCACCTCGCCGAAGAACGGCGCGACGACCTCTCCCGTGACGGGCAGGAGAGCTGCTCCCTTGCCCAGCATGCCGCTGGCGAAAGTGGCATCCGCCACCTTTTCCAGAGGCACCAGGTTGCCGCTGAGCGGCGCAGGAATGGTTTTGACTGCGAATGTATCCGGCGCTGGCGTCGCCGCCTCGTGATGCACGGACTCGCTTACCGCTGCCGCATCCTGCGGTCCCGATCCCGTTATTCCGCCGGCGAAAAACGTCAGCAAACAGGCCAGCAGCAGGGCGAAAGTCGCGCCGGCAATGGCCCCGAAAACCGTAGCATTCACGCCTTGCGGGGGAATAATCTGCGCAAAGGAAAAGAGGCTTACCAGACCAAATGACCAGATGCGACTGTGAAAATAGCCGATTACCGCCCCGCCCAGCCCGCCGGCGATGCAGCCGAAAAAGAAAGGACGACGCAGCGGCAGCGTAACGCCGTAAATCGCGGGTTCGGTGATGCCAAACAGCCCGGCAAGCGCCGCCGAGCCAGCCAGCATCTTCTGTTTCGCATTGCGCGTGCGCAGGAAAACGCCCAGTACCGCGCCAATCTGCCCCATGACGGCAGCTAACAGCAGCGGCGCCATGGTGTCGTAGCCCAGCACGCTGAGGTTATTTATCATCAGCGGGACCAATCCCCAGTGCAGCCCGAAAATCACGCACACCTGCCAGATCGAGCCGAGAAACAGACCGGCCAGCGCAGGAGCGAACTCATAAACGAGCTGAAATCCATTGGCCAGCTGCTGGCTGATCCAGATCGCCAGCGGCCCAATCAGCAAAAAGGTGAGCGGCACGGTAACCATCAGGCACAGCAGCGGCGTGACGAAATTTTTAATCGCCTGCGGCATGATGCGATTCAGCTGTTTTTCCAGCTGACAGCAGACCCATGCGGCGAAAATAACGGGGATGACGGTAGTGCTGTAATCCATGAGGCTGAGCGGCACGGTAAAAAACGTGTCGGCCGTCTGCGATGCCTTTTCAGCCGCGGTGCGAATCAGCGGATGCACTAATGCGCCGCCGGCCGCCATGGTGAGAAAAGGGGTGCCGCCGAATTTTTTGCCGGCGGTGTAGCCCAGCACTAAAGGAAAGAAAAAGAACAGCGCATCGCTGGCGGCGAACCACACCAGATAAGCGCCGCTGCTGCGGCTGGTCCAGCCGCACGCCAGCGCCAGCGCCAGAAAGCCTTTGAGTATCCCGGAAGCGGCCATCACGCCCAGAAAAGGGGTAAATATGGCCGAAACCAGATCGATAAAGCGCGCCAGCAGATTTTTTTTTGCTTTAGCCGCCTCAGAGGCGCGTGCACCCTCTTCCTCCAGTCCCAGCGCCTGAAGCAGCGTCAGATAAACTTCGTGCACATGATTGCCTATCACCACTTGAAACTGGCCGCCCGCTTCGATGACCATGATAATGCCGTCCAGCGACTTCAGCCGCCCGGCGTTTGCCAGCGCTCCTTCTTTTAGTGTGAAACGCAAGCGGGTGGCGCAGTGCAAAACGTCAATAACGTTTTCCTTCCCCCCGACGCCGCTTATGATCGCTTCAGCCAGCTGCCGATAATCCGTCATCTTCACCTCTCCCTTATTGATAAATGCCGAGCGCCATAATAAAAAACCAGGGCCGACGCCTCCTTTGCAGGAGAAGTCAGTCCTGGTTTTGCCTGCCGGAGCAGTAACAATCCAGTTTATCGTCCGGTCAAAATATGCTCAGAGGCTTAGCCTCAGCGGATTTTCCTTGCGCATCTGTTCGATATGTATCGTCAGAAACATGCACTCTTCATCCGTCAGCGTGCGCAAGTCGCGATGCGCCAGATGCTGTTTTATCTTTTCCGCGCAGCGCCAGGCGTCCTGATAGCTATTACGCACCGCCTTTTGCAGAGCGACATCGCCGTCAGCAACCGGCGCGCGCGTCAGCATGCGCTGGGCGAAAAATTTCAGATGCGTAACGAAGCGCTGGTAACTGAGCGAACCTTCGTCAAAATCCAACTGCATCTGAACCTTTACGATTTGCAGTATCTCCTGCATTACACGGGTAACGTGCATCACCTCTGGCATCTGATTATTTAACTGCCCTGTCACCAGATGCAGCGCGATAAACCCCGCCTCATCCTCCGCCAGCGAGACGCCGAGACGGCGCGCAATTATCGCCCGCGCTTCTAACCCCAGCTGAAACTCGCGTGGATAGAGCCGCTTAATTTCCCACAGCAGGACGTTGCGAATAGCGATGCCCTTCTTATGCCGTTCAATCGCAAAGTGGCAGTGATCGGTCAGGCTGATATAGAGGTTATCGTGCAAGGGTCCCAGCCGCTGGCGCGCCAGGGCGATGATCTGTTCGCTGGCCGTCATGACCTCTAACGGGATCTTTTGCAGTAATTCGCTCAGGCGCAACATCAGCTCGCTGCTTTGTAGCGCAAAAACCTTTTCTATTTTGTCCGCATCGGGTGCATCGCCGATCTTCTTCTGAAAGCCGAGACCGCGCCCCATGACGACCTGTTCCTGGTGCTGGTGATTGACCACCAGCACCACATTATTATTAATGACCCTGGCGATTTTCATCATCTCTCCCTGAGATCGAGTCTGATGTCCGGCAATATGCCAGTTATCAGGTTCCGCCTGTCCGTTTCGCCGCAATGTGAAACAGTATCAGGGATAGTTATTATCTACTCAATGCGCACCGCCCTATTTTGTGAGACGGATCGACTCGTTTAAAACAGTATTATTGACCAAACAGTTCCCGATATTCAGATTCTTTTTGCGGCGCATTAATATCGCCATCAAAGATACTCCAGGTGATATAACCTTTATTTAACCATCCGGTATCGTTGTCAGCCAGCGAAGGGCGTAATACTTCGCCTCGTAATATTTGCCGGGCTTTTCCTTCCTCGGTTATTTCATATCGGAATTGCGGCGAAGGATTACGTTCATTAGCAATATATTTCACACCTTTAATCTGTGCTTTATCCAGCGGCGGATAATTAATGCTTACCCCTGAGTGCGCGGGTAATAGCGGATGGCCTGGCTGCCATTTATGCTGCAAGTGTTCAACCAGCGATACCACATAGCTAACGGCATCCGGCCAGTGCTTTTTCGTGGCTGGCCAGCCGTTTTTCATCTCTTCTTCAGTCGACAGGTAGCCGATACTGGCGGCGATGGCGGGATAGCCGTAGCGCACTGCGCGCACCGCCGCCGCGACCGTGCCGGAATTGAGCTGAGCCGCGCCGGTATTAGGACCGTCATTCACGCCGGAGATTACCAGATCGGGCGGATTGTTTTGCATCACTCCCAGCACCGCCACATCCAGCGAATCAGCTGGCGTGCCCGGGAAACAGTAGCGCTTTTCGCCGACCTTTTGTAAGTCGAACACCCGGTTCGGCCGAAAAGTAATGGCGGAGCCTATGCCGCTCTGGTTGACGGCCGGCGCGACCAGCCAAACATCCAGACCTTTGGCGGCCAGCTGATCCTGCAACTGCGTCGCGCCAGATGACGCGCAGCCGTCATCGTTGACGATCAGAACCCGCATCGGGCGCTGTTCCGCCCAGACGCCCGTTTGCATCCCCGCCAGCAGCAGTACGGCCAACAGTGACTTTTTCATTATTAAACTCCTTTTCAATAGAGGTTCGGTTCATTAAAACAGACCCAGTCGGTACTCTATGCTCATCAGGCCGCCCAAGCCTTTAGCGCGATGGAAGCCTTTTCCTTCAGCAGCGAGCGACGGCTGGTTGCGACGGTCCAGTTTCCAGCTGTAGCTCGGCCCCAGACCCAAAAAGAGACGCAGGTTCTTAACGGATTCCGGCTCCCAGGAAGCGAAAGCGCCATATTCCCATTCGTGCAGCGCCACGCCCTGATAGCGGACGTTATAGCCGTAGTTGCCGTATACGCCAGCCAGAAGGCCAGGCGCCAGATGATACTGGCTATAGAGGTAGATCATCTGTTCGCCGTCATTGATGTAGTCGTTGCCCTCGCCGTCGGCGGCTGAGTTGATAAAGCCGCGCGTATTTTTACCGAAATGCCAGTAAAAATGGCCGAGACCGCCCTCCAGCTTCGCCCGGGTTTTCGACCAGCCGATGCCCGTTTCCCCATCGCCGTACTGCAGGCCGAGCTGGCCGTAAATATGTTGCGCGCTGTGGGTGAAGCCGCGCGCGCCTTCCCATTCACTTAAGCCGCGGTTGTAGTAAAAAACCCCGCGGCTCAGCAAGGCGACCTCATCCGCAAAAGGCCAGCGATGACTGACCTCAATACCCTGCCGCAACAGATAATCTTCGCTGCCCCCCGCCACCAGTCGGACAGAGGTCTCCGGCTGCGGCGTCCAGGTCAGATCGCCGGTCGCGATGTAACCGATGGATTTATTGCCGCTCAGCGTGTAGAAGCGGCTTTTTTCAGGCGAGTCGCGCTCTGAAAAACGTCGCGTCACCGCGGCCCTGGCGCGCAGCGGACCGGCCGTGCCGTCGACGCTGACGGCTTCCCAGCTGTCGGGCGCGCCGCGGCTGCGCGTAATATTCAGCACGCCGAATTTCGCGAGGGGCTGCCAGCCGAGATTCATCTGAAGCCTTTGATCGCCCTGTTCCCAGCGCGTTTTCAGATAGAGTTGGCCCAGCTTGTTAAACCCTTCGGCATGTCCCTGATTGTCGCGTAGCAGATCCCTGCCCATAAAGTTATCGCTGGCGTAGAGTTTCGTGACGCCGTACCAGGCGGCGTTCACGCTGACGACATCCCGATACCAGCCGCTTTGCCAGTCGAGATGCAGCGCCTGCGCCCAGGCGACCTGATCGCCGACGCCCCGGTCGGAAAGCTGGTCGGTCGTGTTGATCAAACCGACGTTTTTCAGCGTCAAATCAAGATGGCTGGCGCCGAGAAGGCCGTTGGCGAAGACGCTGCCGGAAACATGCAATAACATTGCTGCAGCCATTAAACTTTGCGTAACCTTTATTGTTTTCATTTTCTTCCCTGCTGTTGTTTATTTTCCCGAAGTGTTGACGTTAGCTCTGTTAATATATTTACGGTTTTTATGGCATCGATTAATTAACCGGCGCGCGCCTGAAAATCGTAAAACGCAACTTTCGCCCGCCCATAAAAAAACCCAGATACGCGCCTCCTTTCTATGGAAGCGCGTATCTGGGTTTTGCCTGTCAATCAGTAGCAATCCCAAACCTTATAATGCAAAAATCATAACACCATAAAATTTAAAAAGAGAAGCAGCAGACAGGGAGAAATAATAACTTTGTGATCCCGCCCGATATTTTTAGCAACAGATTACGACGTTGCCATTATTAATTACAAGCAGCGGCAACAGTGCTAATAGCGTATGTTAAAACGGCTTTTAACAGAGGCGGCTTTCCCTGGGCGGGGGAAAAGCCGTCTCAGAGCGCGATTCGGGATGGAATAAGTCTGCCCGTTATCCGCGACGGCGATCTAAAATTTCAAAGCAGTAGCTATGCGAATTTTGCGCATCGGCATCGTGAAACTCGCTGAAAGTCGATTGCCACTCATCCGGTTCATAATCAGGGAACTGCGTATCCCCTTCCACTTCCGCATCAATATGGGTGAGGTAAAGGCGATCGGCACGCGGCAGCATCTGCTCGTAAACATGACCGCCGCCGATGATCATCACCTCTTCAGCATCGCCTGCCGCAGCGATCGCTTCATCCAGCGACGTCGCCCAGGTGACGCCTTCCGCCGCGCCCGGCTTGCTGCTCACCACAATATTCAACCGGCCAGGCAACGGACGACCAATGGATTCAAAGGTCAGGCGTCCCATAATCACCGGCTTATTCAGCGTGTTACGTTTGAACCAGGCCAAATCGGCAGGCAGGTTCCACGGCATGGCGTTTTCCATACCAATAACACGATCCGCTGCCAATGCCGCGATCAGACTAATCATGATAAAAGACTCACAGGGAAAAAATTGGCGCCATCATACGTAAAGGTGAAACTTTCGTCGATAGGCATGAGCAGGTATTTACGTAAAGCTTTTTTGCCGCCGTTTTTTGGTTATTGTACAGCAGATTACACCGCGACAGTTCCCGAATCCGGGCTATGCCGCCAGATTTCACCATTAAACCGGCACAAGGAAAATAATCCACCGCGGGTCGTCCTTTTGCCCTCGGCTCTGCGATAAGATATTGTTTCCGCTTTCTATTCACACTGACCCAGGGAAACTGAACGTGAATGACTATCTGAACGTGTTGAAAAATTACTTCGTGCTGCGTGGACGCGCCCGGCGTAAAGAGCTGTGGATGTTCATTCTGATTAACCTGCTGATCTCTCTGGCGTTAAGCGCTATCGACCAGCTACTTGGCCTGCGCATCTTTCGCGACGAAGGGTTATTAGCCACGCTTTATTCCATCGCCGTGCTGCTTCCCTCCGTTGCCGTCGGCGTGCGCCGCCTGCACGATCTTGACCGCTCCGGCTGGTGGCTGCTGCTGTCGCTGATCCCGCTTCTCGGCTCTCTGCTGTTGCTGATCTATTTCTGTTTTAAAGGCACCGAGGGCGGCAACCGCTTCGGCGCCGATCCGCTGACGTCCGACGCAAAGTAAAAACGGCTCGTTAAGAGCCGTTTTTGTCGCATCAGAAATCGTAACGCAGACGCACCAGGTTCATATCGCCCAGGTCATCCGTGCTGGAGGTAAAGACATGCTCATAATCGACGCGGAAGCCGCAGTCGAGGAATAGCGTAATGCCGAGGCCGTTATCGATACGCTGGTAGTTGCGTCCGTTCATGGTTTCCAGACGGTCACCCATGACGTAAGGCTGGATCGCTTTCACCGCATACTGTCCGATCGGGAATTTATAGCCGGCAATATACTCAATGCCCCAGGCGTCGCCCGCGAAGTACTGGTTCACGTCGACTTTCTTGCTGGTGACAAAGTTTTGATACCAGCCGCCGCCTGCGGAGAAGGTCCAGTTGCCCGGCACCCATTTCAGCGCCGTGCCGATAATGGTTTGATCGTACTCTTTACTGTCACCGTTATTGGGGTTGCGCATGGTGGCGCGGGTATAGTTCCACGCCGTGCCCCATGTCAAATCGGACGTCACATGATAATCCGCACCCAACGAGCCGCCGCCCTGGCGCTTATAACGCAGGCCGTTGCCCGGCAGATAGCTGGTATCTTCGAACAGGTAAGAAGCATAGAGATCGACGTCGCCAAAGGTATTTTTATATTTTAACTGCTTACGCGCGCGGTATGAGCCGTCGTAGTCGCCGTTGATGCCGTTGCCCGGTGCCTGAGCGAGCATGTCGTAATCCCAGATATCGGTTTTGGCGCCGACCACATCATAGTAAACGCTGTTCTGCTGGCCGAAGGTCAGCTGTCCCCAGGTGTTGCTTTTCAGGCCGGTATAGAGCTGACGACGCGTGGTTTTATTGGCGCCCTCGGCATAGTGATCGTCCCAGCCAAACACCTTCGGAATATTCACGCCCACTTCGTAGTAGTTCACCCAGTGAACGTCATCAAACAGCGCATACTCAGCGCCGAAGCGGAAACGGGTGCCGCCGTCGAAGCCATCGCGTTTGTAAGAACTGTCTTTACCGCCGGTCTGATGGTTAACCTGCGGACGAATGCTGCCGCCGACCTGGAAGGTTAAACGGCTGAGCGGATCGTTTGGCTGAGGATCCATTTTCAACAGAGCGATTTCCGCCTGACTGGCAAAGGATGTGGTAATAAGCGCTGCGCCGCAGCACAGTGAAAGAATACGCAAAGAAGTTTTCATTTTTATCCCTGAATAAACAAAGCCCAATAATCAGGCGGGCGAATATTACACTGCGAATTATTTCAACTGGAAGAGCACGGCTAGTGAATTTGTACTTTTTGTTGCGGTTTTATTTCAGAAAAGAGCAAACAGTTTGAAATTAAGTTAAATCAATAACGACAGGGAGAAAAATGCCTTGGTGACAGGCAAAAAAAACGGCCCCCGCAGGAGCCGTTTTATCGGGCTGAAAACGATCAGCCTTTAATCTGCGCGTGCATCTCCTGCACGGAAATCACTTTTTCCGTCGGGTCTGCGTTCAGCGCCATAGCCGTAGCGAAGCCGCCGTTCAGCGTAGTGTCGTAATGCACTTTATATTGCAGCGCGCTGCGACGAATTAGCCTGGAATCCTCAATTGCCTGACGCCCTGCGGTGGTATTCACGATATAAGCGTACTCGCCGTTTTTCAGACGGTCCTGAATATGCGGACGCCCTTCGTGCACCTTATTCACCAGACGCGGATTGATTCCCGCTTCGCCCAACACCACGGCGGTGCCGTGCGTCGCATCCAGCTCGAATCCGAACTTTTGCAGCTTGGCGGCAAGGTCGACGATGCGTTTCTTATCGCCTTCACGCACGGAGAGCAGCGCGCGTCCGCTTTTCTTCATGTTGCTCTGCGCGCCCAGCATCGCTTTGGCGAAAGCCTCCGCGAAGGTACGGCCTACGCCCATCACTTCGCCGGTCGAACGCATTTCCGGGCCGAGGATCGGGTCGACGCCCTGGAATTTGTTGAACGGCAGAACCACTTCCTTCACCGAGTAGTAAGGCGGGATCACCTCTTCGGTCACGCCCTGCGCGGCAAGCGTCTTGCCGGCCATGACGCGGGCGGCGACTTTCGCCAGCGGCACGCCGGTCGCTTTGGAAACGAAAGGCACGGTACGGGCCGCGCGCGGGTTGACCTCAATCAGGTAAACCTCGTTGTCTTTGACGGCGAACTGCACGTTCATCAGACCGCGCACGCAGAGTTCAAAGGCCAGCTTCTCAACCTGCTGACGCATCACGTTCTGAATCTCGTTGTTTAGCGTATAGGCCGGCAGCGAACAGGCCGAGTCGCCGGAGTGAACGCCTGCCTGCTCGATGTGCTCCATGATGCCGCCGATCAGCACGCGCTCGCCGTCGCAGATCGCATCGACATCGACTTCGATGGCGTCGTCGAGGAAGCGATCCAGCAGCACCGGCGCATCGTTAGAGACAGAGACCGCCGTCTGGAAGTAGCGCTTCAGGTCGACTTCGTCATAGACGATTTCCATCGCGCG
>DENB01000035.1 GCA_002359495.1 Enterobacteriaceae bacterium UBA2655 | reverse complement strand
GCGAAGGTGGCGGAATTGGTAGACGCGCTAGCTTCAGGTGTTAGTGTCTTAACGGACGTGAGGGTTCAAGTCCCTCTCTTCGCACCAGGCAAAATAAGAAAGTTAAAAATCGGCGAGTAGCGCAGCTTGGTAGCGCAACTGGTTTGGGACCAGTGGGTCGGAGGTTCGAATCCTCTCTCGCCGACCATCTTTTTCACCTCGCTTATGCGAGGTTTTTTGTTTTCAGCGCTCCGTAACTCTCTTCCCGGCTTTGTTTCTTTCCTGCTTCTGCTGTCGTGATTCTGTGACAGTTATCCCACTGAATTAATAACTTTTTATCGAAATGCGCACTATCTGTCGTTTCCTGACGACATTCAGGCAACGCTTTGTCGCAAAAAGAGAACGGTTTCGGCCGGGAACAAAATGACAGAAGGGAAAATCAACTTAGTTATTAGTCGTTAACAGGATTTTTTACGGGAAAAAAGCTTCACTGGCATAGTTTATGCAATAATTAGCCTGTAGATGCTCATTCCACTTCTTATGTCCGCTCAGGCTGCATAACCCCGGGAATGATGCAGAGCCATTTATAGTGCCTGTTGTCCGCCCCGCCTGTATCGCTCCCGCTTTACAGCAACTACGGACATTACGTTGAGTCGGGCACTCACTCAGTTGTCTTATCGATCTGATTTTCCACCTGCCTATGGCAGGTGTTTTTTTATCTGGCGCCAGGCAAAAAAAAGCCGGGCTGCTAGCCCGGCGTACGCAAAAACTTCCAATAAAAATCAGAGGCCCGGATTGTTTTTTAGGGTCAACAGCAGCCCTTCGCGACGCATCTTCGCCGCCTCTTCCGGGCGGTGCAGACGATCGTAGACATCCGCCAGCCAGGCGTAGTCAAAGGCGTCAGGACGCTGCGCCAGCGCCTGGTTAAACGCCTCTGCGGCCTGCTGCCATTCACCGTGGCGCATCAGCAGTTGCCCCAGCGTGCTGTGCAGCAGCGGCGTCGCGCCATGCTGTTTAATCTGCTGGCGCAGCGCTTTCTCCAGCGCTTCCGGATTGCCGCTTTTAATGCGCGGCATCAGTAGCACCAGGCGATCGTCGTAGTGGCGCTTCAGTCCGTCCAGGACGATCTCCTGCGCGGTATCATGGTCGTCGCACTCAATCAGGTGGTTCGCCATCGCAACCTGCAATGCCGTCTCCTGCCGCGTTTTACGGTTCAGGTTATTCCACCAGCGCTTCAGGCCCTCGCTGCCCTGATCGGCCATCGCCTGATTCATTAATCCCAGCCAGGCTTGCTGCTGCAACGCTTCGCGCTGCGCATCATCGGCCACCTGCGATTTTTGCATGGACGGCAGGATATCCAGCAGCGCGCCCCAGGCGCCGGTGCGCACATAAGCTTGTTTCGCCAGCCGCAGCACTTCCGGGTGACGCGGCGCGACCTCCAGCAAACGATCGATGCCGCTGCGCGCGGCGTGATCTTCATTGCGCGCCAGCTGAATGCGCACGCGGGTGATTTCGATCGGGATGCGATCGTTTTCCGACAGCTCCGCCGCGCGCTCCAGATGCTGGTTGGCGCGGATCTCATCGCCGCGCTGCTGCGCCGCTTCCGCCGCCAGAAGATAATTGGCGACCGGCTGCTCGGCGTGGTCGGCGTTTTTCGACAGCAGTTTTTCAACCTGTTTGTGATCGCCTTCCGCCAGCTTCATCAGCGCGCTTTGCGTTTGACGATGGGCGCGGCGACGTTTGCGGCCGACAAACCAGCCGCGCGTGCGCGCGCCGGTGCGGAACAGGCGACGCAACACCCACTCCACCAGCAGGATCACAATCAGGCTGAGGATCAGAATAATCGCCAAGCCGGTCACGCTGGTTTCAATGTTCCAGTTATCGGTCTGGATCAGCACGTAACCCTGGTGACCCGCAATCATCGGCCCGACCACGATGCCGGCAATCAACAGCAAGAACAGCACCAATACTTTTAGCATGCTTATTCTCCCTGCGGGCTGGCCGGAACCGATGGCTGCGCCAACAGGTTACGCACGCGCGTCTGCATCAGTTTGTCCAGCAGCGGCTGGCTCTCCAGTGACTCCGGCACATCCATGGAAATGCTTTGCTGGTTGAGATCGTCCAGCTGCGTCAGAAATGCTTTGGTTGCGGCGTCGTCGGTGTCGTACCAGGCGCGCACCCAAGCGGAAACGGTATCGATCGACTGTTTGTAAATCTCATCCTGATGACGCGGCACCGCCTGAGCGGCTATCAGCAGGCGAGAGCGAATGTTTTCCCGCAGATAGACATCCTGATTAGGCGCCAGCAGCGGCTGCGCGGTATTGTCGCGACGACGAACAGTAATGAAATCATCCATAAAGTTGTGCCAGCTCTTCACCAGATTCTGCCGCCACTCATGCAGAGAGCTGGAGAGATCGCCGCTGTCGCTGTCCATCGGCGCGTCGTCGGCGTCGTTATCCGTCAGACGCAGATTATCGACGCCGTTGGAGAGCTGATTCAGCTTAAGAATAATGCCGTCGTAATCGACCTGGTTAACCGCAGAGAGATTGCTGATGTCCAGCGTCAGGGCGCGACGCACATTCATCACGCTGGGATCGTCCATGTCCGCCAGGCTGGCGTCGGCGCTTTTCAGCAGCGAGGCTGTGGTCGTCACGTCCTGATCGCTCCAGAGCTTACGTCCGGCCAGCTTCACCAGATAATCCGCCTGCGCCAGCAGCCAGGTGCGGGCGTCGTTGCCGGAGATGGTCGCCACTTTTTCGCGCAGCGTTTCCAACGTTTTCGCGGTTTCTTCCTGCTGGCCGCGCGCCTGCTGCAACGCGCTGTTGGCGCTGGCCAGCTGCTGAGTCAACTGCTGCTTATCGCTGCGGGTTTGCTGCTGCAGACTGGCGAGCTGCTCGCTCAGGTTCTGGTTTGTTTGCGCCTGTAAATCGGCCTGATGTTTTCCATAGAGGTATAAACCTGCGCCTAAGGCCAGCGCGATAACAATCGCCACCGCGCCCAGTACGGCGCCGCTGTTTTTGCGGTTGCGCGGCGGCTTGGCGGCGGCAGAGGTGGTGTTATCTACCGCTGGGGTGGTTTCTTCAACCATGGCGGAGGACGTTTTTTGTTCCGTCATTGTGGCACATCCCATTGTTAAGTTCAGAGTAACGCGCGCAGCAGCGCATCGTTATCGGCACCATCGGCTACCTGAATATCCTGCCAGCCAAGTTCGCCAGCTAGAGTAGCCAAACGTTCACTGACGACCAGCAGTCGACAGTGCAGTAACCATTCCTCGCGGTCGATGGCGGGGAACAGTGAAAACAGCTGTTGTAACATTTCGCCGCTGGTGACGACCAGCGTGGCGATCCCGCGGTCGCGCCAGCGACGTCCTTCCGTCGCGCCGTCATACTGCTTATTGCAGCGTTGATAACATTCGCAAAACGAGACTTCAACCCCGCGCTCAAGCAGCGTCTCCGCCAACAGCTCGCGGCCGCCGTTGCCGCGCAGGATCAGCGCGCGTTTGCCGGCGACGTTCTGCAGCCGGTTTATCAGGATCAGCGCGTCGCTGGTCTCCTGATCCTGGGGGTAGTCGACCGTTAAGCCGTTGACGGTATGCAGCGCCAGCGCCGTGCTGCGACCAATAGCATAATAGTCCACGTCGCCCGGCCATGCCGCGCCGCTGCGCTGCAGAGCGGGCTGCGCGTAGCGAATCGCCTGTTGTGAAAGCAGAAAAATCAGATCGCCGGGCCGTAAGGCAGCCAGCATGTGCGGCAACGCATCCAGATCGCGGCCCGGCGTGAACTCGATCAGCGGCAGGCTCCAGGCGTGGCGGCCATGCGTGCGCAGGCGCGCCACCAGCTCAGCGGCGGCGGGTTCGGGACGCGTCACCAGGATGGTCATTTAGGCGGGTTCCCCTGATAAACCTCGCGCAGAATGTCGCGCGCGCCGCGATCCAGCAGCTCCTCCGCCAGCGAAATGCCCATCTGTTCAGCCTGATCGCGCGGGCCGCGGCGTTCGCCGCTCACCATCGCGCTGCCGTCCGGCGAGCCCACCAGGCCGCGCAGCCAGAGCTCTTCTTCTTCCAGCACGGCGAAGCTGCCGATCGGCACCTGACAGCCGCCTTCCAGACGCGTATTCATCGCGCGCTCGGCTTTTACGCAGATTGCGGTATCTTCATCGTTCAGCGCCTGCAGCAGATGAATAAGCTGGGCGTCATCAAGACGGCACTCAATGCCGACCGCGCCCTGGCCTACCGCCGGCAGGGAAATTTCCGCCGGCAGCGCAAGGCGAATGCGATCTTCCAGCCCGAGGCGCTTCAGACCGGCGGCGGCCAGGATAATCGCGTCGTAGTCGCCTGCATCCAGCTTCGCCAGACGGGTGCCGACGTTGCCGCGCAGGGAGCGAATCACCAAATCGGGACGGCGGGCGCTGATTTGACATTGACGACGCAGGCTGGAGGTGCCAATCACCGCGCCGGCCGGCAGCTCGTCAATCGAGGCGTAACGGTGAGAGACGAAGGCGTCGCGCGGATCTTCGCGCTCGCAGATCGTCACCAGACCCAGACCTTCAGGAAAATCGACCGGCACATCTTTCATCGAATGCACCGCCATATCGGCGCGGTTTTCCAGCATCGCCAGTTCAAGCTCTTTGACGAACAAGCCTTTGCCGCCCACTTTCGCCAGCGGCGTATCGAGGATGATGTCTCCTTTCGTGACCATCGGCACCAGTTCGACGCGCAATCCGGGATGCGCGGCCATCAGGCGTTGCTGTACATATTGCGCCTGCCATAACGCCAGCGGGCTCTGTCTTGTAGCAATTCTGAAAATTTTGTCTAACATTCTGTTAACCGTTTTAATCGTTCACGGATTATCCTATCATTGATACAGGAATGCTGTCAGTTTCAACGGATTGAAAACGACTGGGTGAGCGTCATCGTGCAGGCGAGTCACTGACGATTGAACGCCACAGTCTGAAAAGGCGGAACGACATAAGTCGCGTGCTAAAATGTTAAGTAGCGCAACTTTCTTTACGGTCAATCTGCCAGGTGTTAGATTGATCACGTTTCCAGCAATAATCTGCACGAAATCTTTATTATAAGCCGCAGATTTCGGAAACAGGGTTCTTAAACACTGGGACAATCAGGCGAAACGTCTTGTACCTCTACATTGAGACACTGAAACAGAGACTGGATGCCATCAACCAGCTGCGCGTCGATCGTGCGCTGGCTGCCATGGGACCTGCTTTCCAGCACGTCTACAGTCTGCTGCCGACCTTATTACATTATCATCATCCGCTGTTGCCGGGTTACCTTGAAGGTAACGTTCCACATGGCATCAGTTTCTTCACGCCTGAAGAAAAGCCGATGCAGCTGCTGGCCGATCTGGCTGGCCAGCTGGTTCTGGCGCCGTCACCGAAAGGCGAAATGCCGATTACCGGCATCTATTCGATGGGCAGCACCTCTTCGGTGGGGCAAAACAGCGTTTCGGATCTCGATATCTGGGTCTGCCACCAATCCTGGCTGGACAGCGAAGAGCGGCTGAAGCTGCAGCGCAAATGCACGCTGCTGCAGAAGTGGTGCGTGTCGATGGGCGTGGAGGTCAGCTTTTTTCTGATCGACGAAAACCGCTTCCGCCATAACGAAAGCGGCAGCCTGGGGGGAGAGGATTGCGGCTCTACCCAGCATATTTTGCTGCTGGATGAGTTTTACCGTACCGCGGTGCGTATGGCGGGCAAACGCATCCTGTGGAACATGGTGCCGGGCGAAGAGGAGCAGCACTACGACGATTACGTCATGTCCCTCTATGCGCAGGGCGTGCTGACGCCGAACGAATGGCTCGATCTTGGCGGCCTCGGCACGCTCTCCGCCGAAGAGTATTTCGGCGCCAGCCTGTGGCAGCTCTATAAAAGCATCGACTCGCCCTACAAGGCGGTGCTGAAAACCCTGCTGCTGGAAGCCTACAGCTGGGAATATCCTCATACCAAACTGCTGTCGATGGACATCAAACAGCGTCTGCACGACGGCGAGATCGTCTGTTTCGGCCTCGACCCCTATTGCATGATGCTGGAACGGGTGACGCACTATCTGACCAGCGTGGACGACCAGGCGCGTCTGGACCTGGTGCGCCGCTGCTTTTATCTCAAGGTGTGCGAAAAGCTGACCAACGAAGATCTCCATCATCGTTCCGGCTGGCGGCGCGAAATTCTCTCTCAGCTGGTGAAAGAGTGGGGCTGGGACGAGGCGAAACTGGCGATGCTGGATAAGCGCGCCGAGTGGAAAATCGAACGCGTGCGCGAAGCGCACAACGAACTGCTCGACGCCATGATGCAGAGCTACCGTAACCTGATCCGTTTCGCCCGTCGCAACAATTTAAGCGTCAGCGCCAGCCCGCAGGATATCGGCGTGCTGACGCGTAAATTGTATGCGGCTTTCGAGGCGTTGCCGGGCAAAGTCACGCTGGTGAATCCGCAAATTTCGCCGGATCTCTCCGAAGAGAACCTGACCTTTATTCATGTTCCGGCGGGACGCGCCAACCGCGCGGGCTGGTATCTCTATAACCAGGCGCCGGACATGGACTCCATCATCAGCCATCAGCCGCTGGAGTATAACCGCTACCTGAACAAGCTAGTGGCCTGGGCCTGGTTCAACGGCCTGCTCACCGCGCGCACCCGGCTGCATATTAAAGGCAACGAAATATGCGATCTGCCGCGCCTGCAAGAGCTGGTTAACGACGTTTCGCACCATTTCCCGCTGCGTTTGCCGGCGCCGACGCCGAAAGCGCTCTACAGCCCGTGCGAAATCCGCCATCTGGCGATTATCGTCAACCTGGAATATGACCCGACCTCGGCGTTCCGCAATCAGGTGGTGCATTTCGATTTCCGCAAGCTGGACGTGTTCAGCTTCGGCCAGCAGCAGCAGTGTCTGGTGGGCAGTATCGATCTGCTCTACCGCAACTCGTGGAATGAGGTGCGAACGCTGCATTTCAACGGCGAGCAGGCGATGATCGAAGCGCTGAAAACCATCCTGGGCAAAATGCATCAGGACGCGGCGCCGCCGGACAACGTCGAAGTGTTTTGCTACAGCCAGCATCTGCGCGGCCTGATCCGCACGCGCGTGCAGCAGCTGGTTTCCGAATGCATTGAGCTGCGGCTCTCCAGCACCCGCCTGGAGCCGGGCCGCTTCAAGGCGCTGCGCGTCGCGGGCCAGACTTGGGGATTGTTCTTCGAACGCATGAGCGTGTCGGTGCAGAAGCTGGAAAACGCGGTGGAATTTTACGGCGCGATCTCCAACAACAAACTGCACGGCCTCTCTATTAAGGTCGAGCCGAATCATACGCCATTGCCGCCGGTGGTTAACGGCTACGCCAGCGAGGGGATCATTCAGTTCTTCTTTGAGGACACCAATGACGATCGCGGCTTTAACATCTATATCCTGGATGAGGCCAACCGCGTCGAAATTTATCACCACTGCGAAGGCAGCAAAGAGGAGCTGGTGCGCGACGTCAGCCGCTTCTATTCGTCGTCGCACGATCGCTTCACCTACGGCTCCAGCTTTATCAATTTCAATCTGCCGCAGTTTTACCAGATCGTGAACGCCGGCGATCGCTTCCAGGTCATCCCGTTCCGCAGCCAGACGCTGACGCAGCTCTGCGCGACGCAGCCGGATAACGATCACAGCGATTACCAGCCGCGCTATCAGATGCACTGAGCCGCTGATTTCCGCCGCGCGCCCTGGCTGCGCGCGGCGTCCTCTTTCCCGCTTATTCACGCCGGCTGCCGTTCGCCTCACGCTATTTGCGGGCTTTTCCTGTTGCTTTTCCAACTTCAACTGCGATGATAAGCAACCGGGTTAAGGACATTAATGAGCAGAGAAAATGAAGAAAACGATTTACCAGCTGGGCATGGCGCTGGCGTTAGCGAGCCTGGTCGGTTGTGGATTGAAAGGACCGCTGTATTTCCCGCCTAAAGATCAGCCGCAGCAACCTAAAAAGCAGACCGCCAGCGAGAGCCGCGACGCCAACGCTGTCTCATCCAACGGCAACGTAAACAGCATGGTGACCAGCAAACCGAGCAGGCAGGCGAACTAACTTTTTATGGCTTATCATCCGGCGGAGCAGAAAATGCAGTTCTCAAAAATGCACGGTCTCGGCAACGACTTTATGGTCGTGGACGCCGTGACGCAAAACGTCTTTTTTTCGCCGGAGCTGATCCGTCGGCTGGCGGATCGGCATCTCGGCATCGGCTTCGATCAGCTGTTGATCGTCGAACCGCCTTACGATCCCGATCTCGATTTCCACTATCGCATTTTTAACGCCGACGGCAGCGAAGTGGCCCAGTGCGGCAACGGCGCGCGCTGTTTCGCCCGTTTTGTCCGCCTGAAAGGGCTGACGAACAAAAGCGACATCCGCGTCAGCACCCAGACCGGGCGCATGGTGCTCAGCGTTACCAACGACGAGCTGGTGCGCGTCAACATGGGCGAGCCGAATTTCGAGCCGCAGCAGGTGCCGTTCCGCGCCAATAAAGCGGAAAATCTCTACCTGATGCGCGTCGCCGAACAGACGGTAATGTTCGGCGCGGTCTCGATGGGCAATCCGCACTGCGTTATTCAGGTGGAGAGCGTGAAAACCGCCGCCGTCGAGGTGTTGGGTCCGGTGCTGGAAAGTCACGAACGTTTCCCGGAGCGCGTCAACGTCGGCTTTATGGAAGTCGTCAACCCGGAGCATATTCGTCTGCGCGTTTATGAACGCGGCGCAGGCGAAACCCAGGCGTGCGGCAGCGGCGCCTGCGCCGCCGTCGCCTGCGGCATTCAGCAGGGCGTGCTGGCGGAAAGGGTGCGGGTCGACCTGCCGGGCGGCACCTTGCACATCGCCTGGAAAGGGCCGGAAGAGCCGCTGTTTATGACCGGCCCGGCCACACATGTTTACGATGGGTTTATTCATTTATGAAAAATGTCGAAGAGCAGACCGATAGCGAGGTCATGCTGGACGATCAGGCCGTGGGCGAATACCTGCGGCAAAATCCCGATTTCTTTATCCGCAACGCGCGTCAGGTCGAGCAGATGGCGGTGCCGCATCCGGTACGGGGCAGTGTTTCGCTGGTGGAGTGGCATATGGCGCGCCAGCGCAATCATATTCAGCAACTGGAGGAGGAGATCACGCTGTTGATGGAGCAGGCGACCGCCAACCATCAACTCTTCGATCGGCTGCTGACTTTGCAAAGCCATCTCGCCGCCGCCGACAGCCTGCAAACTATGCTGAACCGGCTGCAGGGCTGGGCACGCGAGCTGGGGCTGGCCGGGGCCAATGTGCGCCTGTTCAATGACAAATGGCGCATCGGCGCCCCCTCCGATTTTACCCAGCTCGCCCTGTCGCGCCAGGCGTTCGAGCCGCTGCGCATTCAGCGTTTCGGCAAACAGCAGCACTTTCTCGGCAGCCTCAACGGGCCGGAACTGCTGCTGCTGTTGCCTCAGGCGAAATCGGTCGGCTCGGTGGCGATGTCGCTGATGGGCGATCGCGGCGAGCTTGGCGTGTTGATTTTCAGCAGCCGCGATACGCAGCATTACCAGGCCGGCATGGGCACCCTGTTGTTGCAGCATCTGGCGCATATGCTGCCGGATCTGCTGGCGCGCTGGGTTGAACGGGTATGAGCCAGGACGCGCCGCTGCAGGCCGCCGTCGAGGGCTTCCTGCGTTATATCAAGGTCGAGCGCCAGCTCAGCCCGCTGACGCAGAGCAACTATGCGCGTCAGCTCAAGGCGCTGGTCGTGCTGGCGGAAGAGATGAACATTCGCGCCTGGAGCCAGCTTGATCCGGCGCTGGTGCGCTCGCTGGCCGCCCGCAGCCGACGCGCCGGTTTGCAGCCCGCCAGCCTCGCGCTGCGTCTCTCCGCGCTGCGCAGCTTTCTTGACTGGCAGGTCAGCCAGGGCGATCTGGCGGCGAATCCCGCGAAAGGCGTCGCCACGCCGCGCACCGCGCGTCATCTGCCTAAAAATATCGATGTGGATGAAATTAACCAGCTGCTGGATATCGACCTTAACGATCCGCTGGCGGTGCGCGACCGCGCGATGCTGGAAGTGATGTATGGCGCCGGGCTGCGCCTGTCGGAACTGGTGAATATCGACTGCCGCCATCTCGATCTGGAAGCAGGCGACGTCTGGGTAACGGGAAAAGGCAGCAAAGAGCGGCGCGTGCCGGTCGGCCGCACCGCAGTGACCTGGCTGCAGCACTGGCTGGCGCTGCGCGATATTTTCGCTCCCGACGACGACGCGCTGTTTCTCTCCAGTCAGGGCCGCCGCATCTCGGCGCGCAACGTGCAAAAACGTTTTGCGGAGTGGGGCGTGAAGCAGGGCGTGGCTAACCATATTCATCCCCATAAGCTGCGCCATTCGTTCGCCACCCATTTGCTGGAGTCAAGCGGCGATCTGCGGGCGGTGCAGGAGCTGCTGGGCCACGCCAATCTCTCCACCACGCAGATTTACACGCATCTCGATTTTCAACATCTGGCGTCGATTTACGATGCCGCGCATCCCCGTGCAAAACGAGGAAAAGGCTCATGAAGTTTTATCGTTCGCTGCGTCCGATCAAAGCGATCACTTTCGATCTGGACGACACGCTCTATGACAATCATCCGGTGATCCGCAGAACCACTGCGGAGTCGCACGTGGCTTTGCAAGCCTACCATCCCTCGCTCAGCACCTTCAGCGAAACGGCGTATCAGGCGCTGCGCGACGAGCTGCTGCTGCTTGAGCCGGATATCTACCACGACGTGACGGAATGGCGCCGTCGGTCGGTGGAGCTGGCGATGCTGAACGCCGGCCTGACGCCCGCCGAGGCGCGCGCCGGGGCCGATAAGGTGATGGAGGTATTCGCCCACTGGCGCAGCCAGGTGGAGATGCCGGAAGAGACGCACCTGACGCTCGCCGCGCTGGCGGAGCGCGTGCCGCTGGTGGCGATCACCAACGGCAACGCCGATCCGCAAAAGCTGGGACTCGATGGTTACTTTAAATTCAGCCTGCGCGCCGGGCCGCACGGACGCGCCAAGCCCTGGCAGGATATGTATCATCTGGCGGCGCAGCGGCTGGCGATCGCGCCGGAAAACATTCTGCACGTCGGCGACGATCTCACCACCGACGTGGCGGGCTCGCTGCGCTGCGGCATGCAGGCGTGCTGGATTAACCTGCGTCAGGGCAATCTGATGCGGATTAAAGATGCGCGCCTGCTGCCGCACGTAGAAATTTCGCAGTTGGCTTCACTCACCTCACTGCTATAATGGCTGTAAAAATATCCAGTAATATGATGTTCTCTCTGACTTAACGGTGCTTATGGACGTTTCTGATCTGCTCAATAGTTTGAATGACAAACAGCGCGAGGCCGTCGCGGCGCCGCGCAGCAACCTGCTGGTTCTGGCAGGCGCGGGCAGCGGCAAGACGCGCGTTCTGGTGCACCGTATCGCCTGGCTGCTGTCGGTAGAGAACTGTTCGCCTTATTCTATCATGGCGGTGACCTTCACCAACAAGGCGGCGGCGGAGATGCGCCATCGTATTGAACAGCTGATTGGCACCAGCCAGGGCGGCATGTGGATCGGCACTTTCCACGGCCTGGCGCACCGCCTGCTGCGCGCCCATCACCTTGACGCCCGCCTGCCGCAGGATTTCCAGATTCTGGATAGCGAAGATCAGCTGCGTCTGCTGAAACGCCTGATCAAAGCGATGAATCTCGACGAGAAGCAGTGGCCGGCGCGTCAGGGCATGTGGTACATCAATGGCAAAAAAGATGAAGGGCTGCGGCCGCAGCATATCGAAAGCTACGGCAATCCGGTGGAGCAAACCTGGCTGCGCATCTATCAGGCCTATCAGGAAGCCTGCGATCGCGCCGGACTGGTCGATTTCGCCGAGCTGCTGCTGCGCGCCCACGAGCTGTGGCTGACCAAGCCGCAAATCCTCAATCACTACCGCGAGCGTTTCACGAACGTGCTGGTGGATGAGTTCCAGGATACCAACAACATTCAGTACGCCTGGATTCGCATGCTGGCGGGCGATACCGGCCGCGTGATTATCGTCGGCGACGACGATCAGTCGATCTACGGCTGGCGCGGCGCGCAGGTGGAAAATATCCAGCGCTTCCTGAACGATTTCCCGGGCGCGGAGACCATCCGTCTCGAACAGAACTACCGCTCCACCAACAATATTCTCAAGGCGGCTAACGCCCTGATCGCCAACAACAACGGCCGCCTGGGCAAAGAGCTCTGGACCGACGGCAGCGACGGCGAAAAGATTTCAATTTACTGCGCCTTTAACGAGCTGGATGAAGCGCGCTTCGTGGTGAACCGCATCAAAACCTGGCATGAAAACGGCAACGCGCTGAACGACTGCGCCATTCTCTATCGCAGCAACGCCCAGTCGCGCGTGCTGGAAGAGGCGCTGCTGCAAAGCAGCATGCCGTACCGTATCTATGGCGGCATGCGCTTCTTCGAGCGTCAGGAGATTAAAGATGCGCTCGCTTACCTGCGGCTGATCGCCAACCGCAACGATGACGCCGCGTTCGAGCGCGTGGTTAATACCCCGACGCGCGGCGTCGGCGATCGCACGCTCGACGTGGTGCGCCAGGCGTCGCGCGAGCGGCAGCTTACCCTGTGGCAGGCGACGCGGGAGCTATTGCAGGAGCGGGCGTTGGCCGGCCGCGCCGCCTCGGCGCTGCAGCGCTTTTGCGAGCTGGTGGATTCGCTGGCGCAGGAGACGGTTGAGATGCCGCTGCATGTTCAGACCGACCGGGTGATCAAAGACTCCGGTCTCTGGCTGATGTACGAGCAGGAAAAGGGCGAGAAAGGCCAGGCGCGCATCGAAAACCTTGAGGAGCTGGTCACCGCGACGCGCCAGTTCAGCTACCAGGATGAAGATGAGGATCTGATGCCGCTGCAGGCGTTTCTGTCGCACGCGGCGCTGGAGGCGGGCGAAGGTCAGGCGGACAAATGGCAGGACGCGGTGCAGCTGATGACGATGCACGCCGCGAAAGGGTTGGAGTTCAGTCAGGTGTTCATCGTCGGCATGGAAGAGGGCATGTTCCCGAGCCAGATGTCGCTGGATGAGGGCGGACGACTGGAGGAGGAGCGCCGTCTGGCCTACGTGGGCGTCACGCGCGCCATGCAGAAGCTGACGCTGACCTACGCCGAAACGCGTCGCCTGTACGGCAAAGAGGTCTATCACCGTCCGTCGCGCTTTATCGGCGAACTGCCGGAAGAGTGCATTGACGAAGTGCGTCTACGCGCCAGCGTCAGCCGCCCGGTCAATCATCAGCGGCTCGGCACCCTGGTGACCAAAAGCGACAGCGGCTTTACCTTGGGCCAGCGGGTGCGCCACGCCAAATTCGGCGAGGGCACCGTCATCAACCTTGAAGGCAGCGGCGATCACAGCCGGATTCAGGTCGCGTTTCAGGGGCAGGGCATCAAATGGCTGGTGGCCGCCTACGCTAAACTGGAAACGGTTTAGGCCTGGGCAACGAGAATCGCCTGAAAGGGGACTCCCTTGACGACTTTTTCGTCTCAGCGTAACATGCGCGCACTATTATCAAGAGAGGACAATGCCTTGGACACGCCCAGTCGATGCTGGCTCATTGACCTGATTAACAGGAATAACATCTAAGGCTGCCTCTTTTAGCTGGTAGCCTTAGCGGTTATCAGCGACCTCCCTTTCCTTCCGTCGCACGAGTCAGCACTGATTTTCACGCGAAACGCGAGTTTCTGTGTTCAGGCCTTTGCTGCGCCCGTACTGCCTTTTCGCAGCGCGGTACGCAGCGTTGTCCCATTTCGTCTGCAATGGGGAGTATTGCTATGCTGAGCGCATTTAAACTGGACCGCAGCCGTCTGGCGCGTCTGGAACTGGAAGATAATGCCGATCCGCTGACCTCATCGGTCTGGGTCGATCTGATCGAGCCTGAAGAGAGCGAACGCGAACGGGTTCAGAGCGAGCTGGGGCAAAGCCTGGCGACGCGCCCTGAACTGGAAGATATCGAAGCGTCGGCGCGTTTCTTTGAAGATGAAGACGGCCTGCATATTCACTCTTTCTTCTTTTATGAAGACGCGGCCGACCACGCAGGCAACTCAACCGTCGCCTTCACCATCCGCGAAGGGCGTCTCTACACGCTGCGCGAGCGCGAACTGCCGGCGTTCCGCCTGTACCGTATGCGCGCGCGCAACCAGACGCTGATCGACGGCAACGCCTTTGAACTGCTGCTGGATCTATTTGAAACCAAAATCGAACAGCTGGCCGATGAAATCGAAAGCATCTACAGCGCGCTGGAAAAGTTAAGCCGCGTCATCATGGAAGGCCAACAGGGCGAAGAGTATGACGAAGCGCTGTCGCGTCTGGCGGAGATGGAAGATATCGGCTGGAAAGTGCGTCTCTGCCTGATGGATACCCAGCGCGCGCTGAACTTCCTGGTGCGCAAGGCGCGTCTGCCGGGCAATCAGCTGGAGCAGGCGCGCGAGATCCTGCGCGATATCGAGTCGCTGCTGCCGCATAACGAGTCGCTGTTCCAGCGGGTGAACTTTTTAATGCAGGCGGCGATGGGCTTT
>DENB01000036.1 GCA_002359495.1 Enterobacteriaceae bacterium UBA2655 | reverse complement strand
CCCTACCTCAAAGGAAGGGGCTTTCCGCGAAAAGCTTGGTAAAAATTTAACCATGAAAGCGATGATATTACGTACACCCGGCGGGCTGGATAATCTCCAGCTTCAGGAGATTGCCGATCCGGGCCAGCCTGGCTTCGGCGAAATCCGCGTCGCCATTCATGCCACCTCGCTCAATTTCCACGATCTACTGGTGGCTGACGGCTCAATCCCTACCGCCGATCAACACATTATGATGGCCGACGGCGCGGGTGTAGTGGAAGCTGTCGGCGACGGCGTGACAGAGTTTAACGTCGGCGATCGTGTGGTCTCCTGCTTCTTTCCGCAGTGGCCGGATGGGTTGCCCGACAGTCATGTCAGCAATTTTACCCTGACGCCCGGCGATGGCGCGCAGGGTTTTGCCGCCGAGTATGTGGTGCGACCCGCCAGTCACTTTACGCTGGCGCCTGAGGGATGGAGCCATGTGGAAGCAGCAACCATTACCACTTCCGGCCTGACCGCATGGCGCGCGCTGGTAAACGATGCGCAAATCAAAGCGGGCGATACCGTGTTGACGCTCGGTACCGGCGGCGTTTCTGTTACCGCGCTGCAAATTGCAAAAAGCATGGGCGCCCGGGTCATTATCACCTCTTCCTCCGATGAAAAACTGGAACGCGCCCGGGCGCTGGGAGCCGATGAGACGATCAATTACCGCGAGCAGCCAGACTGGGGCAAAGTGGTTCAGGCATTAACCCGCAACAACGGCGCGGATATCGTTATTGAGGTCGGCGGGCCCGGCACCATGGCTCAATCCATTGACGCGGTTCGTACCGGCGGTCATATTGCGCTTATCGGCGTATTGACGGGTCGCGAAGGCACTATCCCAACCTCAAAGCTGATGGCGAAACAGGCGCGTATTCAGGGACTAACGGTGGGAAATCGCCGTCAGCAGCAGGAGTTTATCCGCGCGCTTAACCAAACGCGCATCCGTCCCGTTATCAGCGATACCTTCACACTAGCGACCTTGCCGGATGCGTTCCGCCATCAACAAAGCGCCGCGCATTTTGGGAAAATTTGCGTCGAGTGGTAACGGCGGTTATAGCCGACCGGGTCCGGCGGCTTGCCGGACCCGTAATATTTACCGTAGCGCCACAGGCTGCTGATGTTAGTTGAACATCTTATGGTATGTTGTAACTAGGATGTCAGAAGAGAATCTGCCTGGCGAATTTCAGCGCGGATTTTATGTAAATAACCTTTAAATTCAACAACTTAATCAGATTAAGCAATGGCGATTTCACCCTGAAATTGGGTCTGCTTCCATTAAAAAGTGCAGCACTGAGCTTTACCGCCGGGATAATGTAGACAGACGACTTATTCACGCTTGCTCAGCAAATGCTGCATCAGTCTGTCGTCCTCATGGCTGGCCGGGTTGTAAATCACCGTACTTAGCCCGGGCTTGCCTTCTACTGTCAGCGTGGTGTATTCAAGCGTCAACGTTCCGGCATCCGCATAATGAATGGTTTTAATTCCGGCACCATGCAGATTCACATCCTGAGAAGCCCAGATGCTGTGAAACTCAGAATTGGTATCACATAACAGCTGCACCAGAGATTTGACGCGATCGCTGGCACCGGTGCGAGCGATATCGGCACGAAACGATGCCACCAGCGATCTTGCCACTTTTTCCCACTCCGGCATTTTGCTTTTAACTTCTTCCTCGCAAAATACCAGCCACAAAATGTTGCGCCGGGCCACGGGCAAACGGGCGTAGTCGGTAAAGAGCCGCGTTGCCGCACGGTTCCAGGCGACTATCTGCCAGTCTGCGGTTTTGATAAAAGCCGGGCTGAGCGGCATAGAATCCAGTACGCGCTGCAGTTGCGGCGTAACGTCGGCTTCCTGAAACTGAATCCCGGGCGGCCGGTTCTGCGCCAGTAAAAACAGATGTTCGCGTTCCGTACCAGATAGCGCCAGCGCCCCGGCCAGTCGCTCCAGCACTTCAGCAGAGGGCGCACCGCCCCTTCCCTGCTCCAGCCAGGTATACCAGGTTGTGCTGACATTGGCGCGAATCGCTATTTCCTCGCGCCGCAAACCGGGGGTTCGCCGCCGTCGCATCGGGTAACCGTACTGAGCCGCATCCATACGCATACGGCGCGCTTTCAGGAAGCTTCCCAGCAGGTTCTCATCATTCATGGCCTGTTTACCCTGTTAGTCGTTTTACCGGTATAACGTCACGGCTGTTAACGCTATGTAAGAGAATTATCATAGCTCTTACAGGTAAATGATGAGGAGAAGGAATATGCGAATTTTTGTGACAGGCGCAACCGGGTTTGTTGGTTCTGCGGTTGTTAAGCAGCTTTTAGCAAGGAGCCATCAGGTTCTGGGCCTGGCGCGATCTGAAGCGTCAGCGCGTCAGTTGCACGCATGCGGCGCCGAAGTGCAAAAAGGCTCGCTGGAAGATGCGGAAAGCCTGCAAGCAGGCGTGCGCGCAACGGACGCGGTAATACATACCGCCTTTATTCATGACTTCAGCCGCTTCGAAGCATCGGTCGAAGCTGATGTTTGGGCCATTAACATCATAGGAAAGACGCTGCGGGGTTCGAAACGGCCTTTTATCGTTACCTCCGCCACAGCGATGCTGCCGTGGGGAGACCGGGTAGATGAGCAATGTAAGCCCGCCGCAACGCATCCGCGCCACCGCTCCGATTTAGCCGCGCTTGCGCTGACGGAGCAGGACGTAGCCGTAACCCTGATGCGTTTGCCGCCTTCAGTGCATGGCGCAGGGGATCACGGTTTCATACCCATGCTGATTGATCGGGCGCGCAAAAATGGCGTATCCGCTTTTATTGAGGATGGGGTTAACCGCTGGCCCGCAGTACAGCGCGATGATGCCGCCGCGCTCTATTGTCTGGCAGCGGAAAACGCCCTTGCAGGCGCATCGCTGCATGCTGTCGCCGAAGAGGGGATCCCTTTTCGTCAAATCGCCACGCTGATCGGAGAGAAGTTGGATCTGCCGGTGAGATCTGTCAGCCAGGCTGAGGCGGCGGGCTATTTTGACTGGATGACACACTTCGTCGCAATGGATAATCCGACTTCCAGCCAGTGGACGCAACAGGTTTCAGGTTGGACGCCGCAAGGCTGCGGGCTACTGGAGGAGATGCGCGAAGCGGATTATTTTCCCGCTCCGCAGTAATTCAATGCATACCTGTTCGTCAGGCAAATGGAAATTCACGCGCCAGCAGCCGGGAAATTACATTCAGCGCGCCTTCGTCATTGTTGCTTTCAGTACGATAGCGCGCTACCGCGTTTACAGGTTCAGCAGCATTCGCCATAGAAAAGCTGTAGCAGGCCTGACGCAACATTTCGATATCGTTGGCGCTGTCGCCGATAGCTAAAACTTCGCAGTCATCAATGCCCCATTTATCTTGCAGCAACCTGATGCCGTGCGCTTTATGGCAGCCGGGAATAATTAAATCCACAAAACCGAAGCCGCTGGAAACCGGATGCATAATATTTTCGATGGCGCTGAGCCGGGTATGAAGGCGTTCCAGCAAGGGGTCAATGCCTTCATGCGCCAAGTTAAGAGAAAACTTGAAAATGGTATCGTCGATATTTCTTAAATCTTCCCGCTTCTCCAGCCTGTAGTAATGGTTCGACAGCATTGCTACGACGTCATCCGGCACGGAGGGATGAATATAGGCACTGTTGCGACCACAGACTACAGTACTGATCTCAGGCTCTTCCGCCAGAATGTCCAGCACCTGAGCGACGCGCTCCGGCGCCAGCGCGCCGCAAAACAGCTCCTCATTGCGGTCAGTAACATAAGCGCCGTTTTCTGCTACAAAGGCAATCTCATCCTTAATCTCCGGGAAGTAACGTTGCAGTTGCCAGAACTGATTGCCGCTGGCCACCACAAAACGAATATCCTTTTCTTTAAAAAGGGCGTACTGCCGCTGAAAACGTTGGGTGTTGTACTGCTTATTATCATCAAGAAAAGTCCCATCCATATCCACCGCAATCATTTTCACTGCCATTTCCATCTCCTTTGTCAATATTCCGCCAGCGTAGCCGGCGGTACGGCGCAATGTCTTAATGATAAGCTTAGCCGGAGCAAAGATTAGTGAGGAAGATCATTATTCACATTTGAATGGCTTTCAGAGCTTTCCTGACCGCTTCGTTTTTGCCGTCGCCGGGTTAAACATTATTCATCACCGCAGTAGCGGTAAAAACACCCAATAAAGTCAAATTTTCTTCACAAAAGTGCAGCCTGCAGCCTGTCATAAGTTTATATTATCTCGCTTCTTCAGGAGAACGTTATGCACCGTGTCGGATCCCTTGTAACCCATAAAAACGCTGTTTTAGATGAATTCAGACGAGGCGTGCTAACCGCCGTTCCCGTTATGATAGGTTTTATCCCCTTTGGCCTGCTGCTCGGCACTCAGGCTGCACAAAAAGGGCTTTCCGCCTTGTCGCTCATGATGATGACAGGTTTGAATTTCGCAGGCGGTTCAGAGTTTGCCGCTGTCGCGCTCTGGAGTTCCCCTCCACATGTGTTAACTATCGTTCTGGTAAGTCTTCTGGTGAACAGCCGTCATTTGCTGATGGGCGCGTCGCTGGCGCCTTATCTTGCCCATCTGCCGGCGCGCCGCGCTCTGCCCGCGCTTTTTTTTATGTGCGATGAATGCTGGGCGCTGGGAATGGCCGATGCGGCGAGCCGTCGGCAAAAAAGCATGTCGCCGGCGCTCAGCCTGGGTTTTTATATCGGCGTCGCCATCGCGCTCTGGTCCACCTGGGTGATTTCTACCGGGCTGGGCGTTATCGTCGGCCCGGCGCTGGGCGATATTACCCGCTGGGGATTCGACATGGCTTTTCCGGCCGTGTTCTTTGTTTTGCTTAAAGGCATGTGGAAAGGTTTTAAATCCGCGCTGCCCTGGCTGGTCAGCCTGATTTGCGCAGTCGCAACCTATCGCCTGTTTCCCGGCGCTGCCTATGTCCCGGCGGGCGCGCTTTCTGGCCTGGCGACGATTTTGTTGATGAGTAGAAAATCATGAGTAACTTGCCTTTGTTAACCATCGTTCTGATGGCTTTGACAACTTATCTGACGCGCGTGACCGGCTATTTGCTGCTGCGCGATCGCCCTCTGGGACCGCGCACGAAAACGATAATGGAAGCCGCGCCCGGCTGTGTGTTGATTACGGTGATTGCGCCTCATTTTGCTACGACACAGCCAGCCGATCTGCTCGGTCTGGCTATTTCGCTGCTGGCGGCCATGCGTTTCTCGCTGCTGCCTGTCGTAGCGATCAGCGTGATTGCGACCGGCCTTCTGCGTTATCTGCTCTGAACATACCGACATCTCATCGCGAAAAAAAAGCGGGCAATGCCCGCTTTCATTTATTTTGGAATGATAAAAACGACGATATGTTCCGGGACATCAAAAGCCGCCGCATGGGTCAGACAGACAAAAAATAGAAAACCGCAGAACCACGTCCTCCGGCTTTTTATTTTTGTCAGGCTTGTTTGGGCTGTCCGTTTGATGCGGTAATGCCGCCGTCCACCGGAAGGTTAACCCCGGTGATGTAACGTGCGTCGTCGCTGGCAAGAAACGCGATCGCATCCGCCAAATCTTCTGGCTCGCCTGCGCGTCCCATCGGAATACGTTCATAAAATTTCTTCAGCAGCGCCTCATCCTGCTTCATATCTTCAGTTAAATCGGTAAAGGTGAAGCCAGGGCAAACGGCATTAACGCGTACGCCGTCGGCAGCATAATCCATTGCCAGCGAACGGGTGAAGTTGGTTATCGCACCTTTAGCCGCATTATAAGGACTCATTCCCCAGTCGCCGCCAAGACCGGAAACCGATGACACATTAATCACGTTGCCTTTGCTTTTGAGGATGGCAGGCATGAAAGAACGCAGGCAATAAAACACGCCGTTGAGATCGATATCCATTAGCTTATGCCAGTCTTCCAGCGTCACTTCATGAATTAAACCCTGAACCACCGTGCCCGCATTGTTAACAAGGACGTCAACGCGGCCAAATTCGTTCATGACCCGCTGCGCCAGCGCTTCAACCTCTTCAGCGACAGAGACATCGCAGGGCGCGACCAAATGTTTGCCGGCCTGTAATGTGGCCGCTGTTTTTTCCAGTTTTTCCTGCGTGCGTCCTACCAGAACAACATGCGCGCCTTCACGGGCAAAACGTTGCGCTGTGCCTGCGCCGATTCCGGAACCTGCCCCCGTAATTACCACGACTTTATCTTGAAAACGTGCCATTTAACCTCCCTTTTGAATAATCAGCTTAATATTCACCGCATTGGCAGCACCCTTTTAAGCGTGGCAGCCAACTGGCGCTCTGCAAGCCGCCAGACGGAATTTTTTCTAACTGACTGTTATCGGCCGTGTAAAAATTTTAAATCTAAGCCTTATTGCATAAGAAATTAAGGGTTCAACACCCGCGATAAAATATGAGTTATCCACATTTTCTGTGGATAAAGCGCTGAATATCCGGGTATGAGAAGGAATAAAAAAGTGCTTTAAGCCAGGTGGCATTTAAGACGGGCTTAGAGTCAATCTGACGACGTATTTCAACGCAACAAAATTTCAAGGTGAAACCTGGCGATTTCACCCTGAAATTCTCAAACAGAAATTATTAAAAACAATGAGTTAAACGAGAAAACCAGCTGGCGAAGCGCGAGCGATTTCAGGGAGTGTTATCACTGCATGGACACAACAGGCGGGTTACATCATCTGATGGAATTTTGGCGATTTCAGCCTGAAATTTTCTGCTCATCATTATAGATAATAATCACTTAGCGCCTAAAAACGGATGGCGAAAGATATGGAAAGAGGCTGCCAATGGCAGCCTCTGGCGCTCAGGAAAGATATTTTTGCAGCGTCTCTTCAATCACCCGATCAAGCTCCTGCTGCAGCTCTTTAGACTGTCTGTTGAATTCATAACTGAACATGCGGCCACGAACTTTTTTACGAGCGAAACGATCCTTATCTGCGAAGCTCCACAGAGAATGTGTGACTGTTTTATCCCGGGCCGGAACCAGCGATGCGCTGGCCTGTTTAATCAGACGAAGCAGGCGGTTTTTGCATTCATCGGCGACGAGATCGTCTTTTGCGCAGATAGCGTCGACTTCCTGCGAAATTGCGCCAACCAAAGCACCAACCGTTTCACCTTTTTCCACGAGCTGCTCATGCGCCGTCAGCAACATTTTATAATCGGGAAAAGCCAGTTCAGACTGGACCGGAAACAGCGCAATCAATTCTGCCGGGACGCTGGCCGCCTGAAGCGCGCGGGTTACTTTTGCCTGCGATAACCCCTGGCTTCCGGCGATCTCTTTTTGAGAGAGTCCTCCCTCTTTTAACGCCTGTAAGCGCATGCCGACTTCGCGCAGGTTGTGCTCGCGCGCCGTTTGAATATCCTGCGCCAGCTTGCGCGCTTCTGTCGGCGTGATATCTGCGTCAGTCACCAGCACGTCAAGCCCAGTTTTGCATAACATCGCCGCTGCGCGACGACGGGAGCCGTCAAGAATTTCAATGCGATCTCCCTGACGAATGCCGATAGCCGGGAAAAACTGTTGGAGCTTAAAAGTGCGGGTAATGTCTTTCAGAGATTCGGGCGTAAGTCCCGCCTGATCGCGGCCATTGGTTTCAATGCGTACAAACGTCTTTTCGCCAAGCTCATGAGCACCGATACGCTCAAAGCGAAAAAGCGCACGTTTGCCAGTAGCCAGCGTGAAAGTTTGGGTTTGCGCATTGCCGCTGGTTTCCGCCTGCATCGGCGTCTGGCTGAAGGTTCGGCCAATGGTTATTCTCTTTGCACTCATAATAAACCTCAGTTCAGCCTGATGAATTCAATGCGATCAAAGACCGCTTTAGCAAAATCTTCTGCCGCTACCCGCGCATTTTTCAGCGCTTCGCTGCTGCCGACATAGGTCGAGGGATTGGCGGAAATGACCGTATCGAAAGATTCACCGCAGCGCTCAAAACCATCCAGACGGGGCAGGGCGGCATCCAGCATATCGCCGCCAAAAATCTCCTTCGCCAGGCTATGGCACAGCTTGTGGTCCGCTTTATTGGAGAGCTTCGACATAAAGCCAATATTGCCCTGTACACGGCAGGACGCGCCGGATTCTTCAATAATGGCGATCAGCTCAGGTAAACGCGTCAGGTATTTTAACGTCGAATGAAAATCTACCTGCGCGGGCGGAACCGGCGTCATTAACAGATCGGATGCCGCAATGGCGTTTTTCAGAAAGGCGTCGAGATGGGGACCGCTATCGACAAAGATAAAATCATAATCTGCTCCAAGCTTCGCGATAACGTTCTCATACAGCACCGTATGGACGTTCTGCCCTGGCAAATGCTCAACGCAAAGTTCGTCCCAGCGCGAGGCGATGAAGGCATCGTCGATAGAGGCTGGCAGCACATCCACGCCCGGTACGATAGAAGGCACGATAAACTCGTCTTTAAGTTCTTCGCGCGTGACATTTTGCAGCATTGCCTGCGCAGCCGTCGCTTCAACCAGGCCAACCGAACGTTGATGATTAAGGAACATGGTCGCGGAGGATTGCGGGTCGAGATCGATAACCAAAATACGCAAATCTTCATAAAGCAAATGCGGATGCGCGCGCAGCGCATGGGCCAGCGAGACCGTAGAAACAGTCTTGGATACACCGCCTTTAAGATTGCCGACAAAAATCGTATAAGCCTGCTGATGGCGATCGCGATATTTAGGCACGCCGCGGTGATGGTAGATATCAATAATATTCTGAATAGACATGGCGTACTTTGTGGACGTGCCGGCAGGCCGTTTGTCAAAGACGTAGCCGCTTTCTTCCATTTCATTAACGGCATAATCCACGCTGGCGCGTGTTAACTTTGGCAGTTTAGCCAACGCCGCTTTGGCATAGACCTGATAGTAGTTGTTTTCCTTTAATTCTTCTTTTTGAGTTTGGATCTGTTCCGTCAGGCTCAGTAACATCTTCTCAGAACGTTGAGCAACCTTCAGAACTTGTCTGTCATCATTAGCCATAGTTACTCCATATATGCAGGATTTGCGCCTTTATACATAAATCCTGCATGTATGGCAACTTTTAAAATGTGATGATGTGTTCGGGTTAACATCGTGACGGCAAAGGAAAAGGCAACCAGATTAACATGCAAATGGCGAATGAATGTGCTCAGGCTTAGCCCGGTAAAAGCTCTTAAATCATATTCATCTCAACGTTCACTATGATCAGCAAAATTGATGCGTACGATTTATTTAGCTGGCTGCGGATTACAGTGAACGGCAGCAACACCATCGTAAAAAGCCAGCTTGCATATTCACTGTAATCAGTAAACTCTGTCTGTTCTTAACAAGATGAACCAAATAATTAATTCGTTGATTTATTTAGCTAGTAGCCTGCATAACTTACTGAGATTAAGCTGGTTTTTTGTCATCCACTGTATTCAGTAGTGTTTTCTGTAATAGGATTTTCCGCCTGCAGGGTAGGGAAGAGAGTATGCCATGCCGCCAGTGTTGGTTTGGTGCCGTTGAACGTTCACTATAGTCAGTAACGAAGACTGATAAACAGGCGCTTTATTTGGATGCGCCTGTTAGTGTTCACTGTAATCAGTAGGGCAGGAAGAAAAAGTGTGGAACAGAGCTCGCATTTGATGAAACGTTCACTGTATTCAGTAACAGGATGCTGTTACGACGTTCACTATAATCAGCAAAAGGAAAATCTGATCGGCATGGTCCAGGACAGGTGTCAGCGTTCACTATAATCAGCAGGCAGCAACGGGCATTCCGTAACAACAGGCAACTCAGCAACGCGCCAATACGCTAGCGTTCACTGTAATCAGTAAAAGGAAGCTTTGCTCCCTTCTTCGTCAGTAAGCATTCACTGTAATCAGTAGCCGGCTTGCAAAAGCCGCGAGCAAAATGAATCAGTTTCGTCCTTTTGACTGCCTGTACTCGCTCACCCTTTTACGGGTGAGTCCTTGTGGCGCGCTGCAATATGGAGAAGAGAGATAAAAGTCTATTGATAGCGTTCACTGTAACAAGCAAAAGTGGCAGGGATCAAAAGCGAAACCGGGCTGAACCTGAAACTTGTAAGCCAATAGTTGATGCGTTTTATTTAACTATCTGAAATTAAATAAATATTTTAATTTACTCGACTATCTGATTTGTTCTTAAAGCCAGGGAAAAAGCAGAACATACTGATTACAGTGAATGTTACTGACTATAGTGAATGCCGCAGCTTTACTCATTACAGTGAATCCTGGAGACCGATCGCAAAACAACAGCTTAATGCAGAGTAAACCCTTCTTTACTGATTACAGTGAATCTTCGGCAGGGTCCTCAAAATCTATCTCATTCAGATCATCCAGACTTTCAAGGTTGCCGATGCCATCCAGCTTTGGCGTGCGGCTGTGGATCAGGAAAAAGACTGAACGTCCGCGTTTTATTTCTGAATAATCGAGATAACCGATCTCTTTCAGCTGCTCCATCGCACGACGCACCACATGGTTTTGCGTGGTCGTTTTTGAGCCCAGATTCAGGCGCATACGCAAGCGCGCCAGTGAAATCGGTGCTGGATTGGTGGGCAGACTTTCCAGATAGGTGTAAAGCGCCTGTGCTGACTCTTTACGTTTGAGACGGGAGATAGCTCGAAGCTGAAGCAAAACCTTATGGTCGAAATTATAAAGTTCGAAGAGCTTGGGGTCGGCCTGGATTTTTACCACATCCTTTTCACGATCGTAATAAGCCGATTGTACAAGGTGCGTATGGTACGCTTTCCCGTTCCCTTCAAACGACAAGGTATTGGTAGCGATACGCCGCAGCGAAGCGTCCAGGCGCTTACGTAACGCCGCAGAAGAGTTTGCCGAAGGGATGCCGCACATTTTAACGAAATCAATAAAGGGCAGCGTCACGGTATCTGCCTTTGAAGGATATTTGGCAAACGACTGAATGATGCCAGCCCAGGTTTTGAAGTCATTGTCCATATCCAGCCTGGCGCCGGTAATGGTAATCTTTTCATAACCCTCCGCTTTCACCAGCGAAAGATTTTTAAGTTCTTTGGTTGCATCAGTAGACGCCATTGCGCCCGATTTTCCGCGAGCAGTCGATTTCAGGGTAGGAACAAACAGGCCGAGACGCATTAACGCTACCGGCTGAACGGTATTGTTCTTGTTAGGCTGAAGCTGGATAACTTCGCCGCTATTTTTGGTCACCACCAGAAAAGGTTCAAGTAACCCTTTGTTATCAATATCTTTATTTGCCATGCTGCGAAATCTTCTTTCTGTGGATGAAAAGGATCGCCTACTGACTACAGTGAACATTACCACTGATTACAGTGAACATTCTACTGTATACAGTGAATAAACTACTGATTACAGTGAACACTTTACTGATTACAGTGAACGCGATCACCCTCTCAGGCCTTACCCGGCGCGGGCTGCCGCGATCGGGGATCTCTTTGGATCTTTTAGAGATCTCTTTATGATCGTTTATTAGGATCTATTTGCTGTATATGTGGATAACCCAACGGCAGACAATAAAGCTTTAGCACAAAGGTTATACCGGGCGTTCATACTTTACCCTGTCGCAAGCTATTCTCTGAATGACTGCTATGTCAGACGCATTAACAGACTGGTTTATAAAATAGGATCATTAAGAAGCATCAATACCACGCACGTTGCTCAATTGAACCTGTCAATGAGGAAACGAACATGACCACGACTCTATCAGGCGGCACTTTCACTCTCGGTTCTCGCATTGTGAACAGATTAGGTTATGGCGCAATGCAACTGGCAGGCCCTGGCGTATTCGGGCCTCCGAAAGATCGACAAGCGGCACTGAATGTCCTTCGCGAAGCGGTCAGTCTGGGGATCAATCACATCGACACCAGCGATTTCTATGGACCTCATATCACTAATCAGATTATCCGTGAGGCACTTGCGCCTTATTCTGACAACCTGACGATCGTGACGAAGGTCGGAACACGTCGTGACAACAAAGGCAACTGGCTTGCCGCTTCTTCAGCGAAAGAATTAACCATGGCCGTACATGACAACCTGAACAACCTGGGTCTGGATGTACTGGACGTGGTTAACCTGCGCATTATGTTTGACGTATTCGCACCCACTGAAGGATCAATTGAAGAACAGGTTACCGTACTGGCCGAACTACAGCGCCAGGGACTGATACGGCATATCGGTCTGAGCAACGTAACAAAAGCTCAGATTGCCGAAGCTCGCGATATAGTTTCCATCGTTTGCGTACAGAATATGTACAATATTGCGCAGCGGCGAGATGACGCATTAATAGACGAACTGGCACAGGACCAAATTGCCTATGTTCCTTTCTTCCCGCTGGGCGGGTTTACCCCGCTGCAGTCGACCACGCTTTCAGAGGCAGCCAACAGCATCGCTGTCACGCCGATGCAAATGGCGCTCGCCTGGCTGCTGCAACGCTCCCCTAATATTTTATTGATCCCCGGCACCTCATCCGTTACGCATCTGCACGAAAATATCCGGGCCGCAGAAATAACGCTGCCGGATGAGATCTGTAACCGGCTTAACGCCATCGCCTCTTAAATGAAAAGAGCTGAAATATAAGGCCGCGCAGATACAAACAAATATCAGGCGGGAAAAGCCGTTGCCGCTCTTTGGTCCGCCGCTGATTTCAATTCACTGAAAACGCTTCAGCTCTTTTTCCGCCAGCCCGGTTATGGCGGCAACGGCTTGAAGCGAGAGTCACATTCGGCGCAAGCTGCTTACTCTGGAATGTTCTTCACTGTTTGTACATATCACTCTGACCAGGCCGCCGCTCTCCGGCCTCGCTTGATTTTGCCCACCCGGGCATTGGCCGAGGTCACTGTCTGTATTGAGGAGCATAAGCTCATCTCCCGATTCATATGATATTTACAGGCGACAAAGGGATTTCAATCGATAAAAAAAGGGAGTGGCATGAGCCACTCCCTTCCATCGTCACCATTAACGCAGATCGAAACGATCCAGGTTCATCACTTTCGTCCAGGCCGCAACGAAGTCTTTAACGAATTTCGCTTTGGCATCGCTGCTGGCGTAAACCTCTGCCAAGGAGCGCAGGATGGCATTGGAACCGAATACCAGATCGGCGCGGGTCGCAGTAAATTTCACCTCTCCGCTCTGACGGTCGCGACCTTCAAACAGCTCTGAAGAGGGATCGGTGGTTTTCCATTCATTGCGCATATCCAGCAGATTGACAAAGAAATCGTTGCTGAGTGCGCCGACGCGGTCGGTAAACACGCCGTGTTGACTGCCATCGAAGTTGGCGCCAAGCACGCGCATACCGCCTACCAGAACGGTCAGCTCCGGCGCTGTAAGCGTAAGCTGCTGTGCCTTATCGATCAGTAGCGCCTCGGTTGAGGTCGCATTGCGCACGCCGCGATAGTTACGGAAACCATCCGCAGCCGGTTTAAGCAGCTCAAACAGCTCGACATCTGTCTGATCCTGACGGGCGTCCACGCGACCCGAAGCGAAAGGCACCTCAACATCCACTTCGACAGCCTTCGCCGCTTTCTCAATGCCTACCACGCCGGCCAGCACGATGACATCCGCCAGCGAGGCTTTTCCGGACGCCTGCTGAATGGCGGTCAGCACAGAGAGCGCATGAGCGGTATTAGCGTTGATTTCCCACTCGCTTTGCGGAGCCAGCGCCAGTCGCGCGCCGTTGGCGCCGCCGCGCTTATCGCCGCCACGGAATGTCGACGCTGAAGCCCAGGCGACGGAAACCAGCTCGCTGACGGAAAGACCGGAATCAGCGATAGCGGCCTTCAGGCTGTCGATATCCGCCGCTGACGGGCTGTGAACCGTCTGCGGCAGCAGATCCTGCCAGATCAAATCTTCTTTCGGCACTTCCGGGCCGATATGGCGCGCTTTCGGACCCATATCTCTATGGGTGAGCTTATACCAGGCACGTGCAAAAGCCTCATTGAACGCCTGCGGATCGTTCAGAAAACGACGTGAAATTTTCTCGAATTCCGGGTCGAATCGCAGCGTCAGGTCAGTAACCAGCATGGTCGGCTTGCGCTTTTTAGCCGGGTCAAACGGGTCAGGAATAATTTCGGGCGCATCGACAGCCTCAAACTGGATCGCGCCGGCCGGGCTGAGCGTCTGAACCCACTCATATTTAAAAAGGTTCTCGAAGAAATAGTTGCTCCACTGCGTAGGCGTTTGCGTCCAGGCAACTTCGAGGCCTGAGGTAATCGCATCGGCGCCTGCGCCGCTGCCGTGGCTGCTGATCCAGCCCAGACCCTGAGCTTCGATCGGCGCGGCTTCAGGATCGACGCCGACATGGCTGGCTGCGCCGGCGCCGTGGGTTTTACCCAGCGTATGGCCGCCCGCTATCAACGCAACGGTTTCTTCGTCGTTCATTCCCATGTTGCCGAAAGTGGCGCGAATAGCGGGCGCGGCGGAAGCCGGATCGCCGCTATTGTTCGGACCTTCAGGGTTAACGTAGATTAGACCCATCTCAGTCGCGCCTAACGGAGCCTGAGCAAGCGATTCGGGATGACGGTGCTCCAGCCAGGTTTTTTCGTCGCCAAAGTTGACGTCAAGATCGGGTTCCCACACATCTTCGCGTCCGGCGCTGAAGCCAAACGTACGGAAACCGGAGTTTTCCAGAGCGACGTTGCCAGCCAGAATAAACAGGTCGGCCCATGAGATCTTTTGGCCATATTTTTGCTTAACCGGCCACAGCAGACGGCGCGCTTTATCCAGACTAACGTTATCCGGCCAGGAGTTTAACGGAGCGAAACGCTGCTGACCGCGACCTGAACCCCCACGCCCGTCTAATGAACGGTAGGTGCCTGCGCTGTGCCACGCCATACGGATGAAAAGACCGGTATAGCTGCCCCAGTCGGCAGGCCACCACGGCTGTGAATCCGTCAGCAGTGCCTTGAGATCGCCTTTCAGCGCGGAATAATCTAACTTGCTGAACTCTTCACGGTAATCAAACGCTTCTCCCAGCGGGTTAGAACGGCCGGAATGCTGATTCAACAGATCGACGCGCAACTGATTCGGCCACCAGTCGAGATTGCTGGTGCCACCGCCAGCGCTTTGATTCTGATTGCTCTGATGGAAAGGACATTTACCTGCGGATAAGGCATTGTGTGTATTATCGGTCGGCGTGCTCATTTTTTATGCTCCGTTTTTTGTTTCGCCGTTACGATAACGAGCTTTTTTAATAAGTCCTACCTGAATTAATCTACGGATTTGATAGCCGTTGCCTTTTTTTTGCTACCGCCAGCGTCGATAGCGTCCTCTGCGTCAGAGTCAGGATCCAGACGGCAGATCCGGTCGACTGATGAAATACCCGGCGCAGACGTCCCGGCTTTGTGACAGCTTGTTATACTTCCACAAAGTGTATAAACCGGAGGGTGTATGAAATTAGGCTTCGCTTGCAAATATCTGGATTCTGAACTAAAGCAGCTTTTTCCTTTTAAAGCGACGACCCGTAAGCGATTCCTGAGTTTAAATAACGAAGAGCAAATCGAATTAATCGCATCGCTTGCAAAACTCAACCTGACCAACCTGTTTTTAATTTTTGAACAACTGGCCCAAGCGCCGGAAGCGTTAAGAATGATGCGAATAGGCAGTGACCTGCTGCCTTTATATACCGTGCCTGAGGCGACAACGCTATATAATGATTTTCTACCCGACCTCTACCCGCTATTTAAAAAATGCGGCGATTTCGCGAAACAAAACCATATTCGCTTATCGTTCCATCCGGGACAGTATACGGTTCTGGCTTCCGACAACCCGTTTGTGGTCGAAAGAGCGCTGGAAGATGTGGAATATCATGCATTATGTGCAAAATTAATGGGTTACGGTAAGAAGTTTCAGGATTTCAAAATCAACATTCATATGAATGGAAAGAAAGGTTTCGACGGTTTCGCAGACGCTTTTCAGAAACTCAGTCCCGAGGCAAAGTTAATGTTAACCGTGGAAAACGACGAAATCTCCTGTTCGCTGGATGATGTGTTACAGGCTAAAGATTTATGCCCGATCGTTCTGGATATTCACCATCACTGGGTAAAAGAAAATGAATTTATTAAATCTGACGATCCTCGTATCGCCTTAGTGAAAGCGTCATGGCGAGGCGTCAGGCCGGTTTTACATTATTCCATCGCTCAGGAAGGCATTATTCCCGAACAGGGATTTCCCAATCAGAACGCGCTGGGTCTGTCGAAAACCAAACTGAGAGCGCACTCAGATTACTTTTTTAATCAGACACTGAACGACTGGGCGCTATCTTTTAGCGATTTCGACATTATGTGCGAAGTAAAAATGAAAAACTTAGCCAGAGATAAACTTTATGACTATGCGTTATCCAGCAAAAAATAACGCTAACAGCAGCGGCCTGTGACAGCCGAGCGGCCTGAATAATCTGATTATGGCAGGGAGATCGGCTTGTCAGGCTGCCAGGGTTACGGCATTCTCCTAGCAGAAACAACTTCCTCACTATTATTCATTTTTCATCATCAACTTCGACGCGTAAGGTGTGCGCATACTGAATTGATGATGAGAAACAGCCATGACTGAATATGCGATTTCACGTAACCCTGCCACCGGCGAAATTCTGGCGCGCTACCCGATGCAGAACGCTGAACAACTTGAACAGACACTGGCACACAGCGCTCAGGGCTTAAAACAGTGGCGCGCCACGCCGCTGGAACAACGCCTGACGATATTAAGCCAGCTGGCAGGTCAGCTTCGTCAGCGTCAGGACGAGCTGGCGCAGATGGCCACGCTGGAAATGGGCAAACCGATTGCGCAGGCGCGGGGAGAAGTGCTTAAGTGCGCCGATCTTTGCGACTGGTATGCGGCTAATGGCGCTGCCATGCTGGCGCCTCAGGCGACGCAGGTGGAAAACCAGCAGGCGTGGCAGGAGTTTCGTCCGCTGGGGGTGATCCTTGCCGTGATGCCGTGGAACTTCCCGCTCTGGCAGGTTCTGCGCGGCGCGGTCAGCATTTTGCTGGCAGGCAACGCCTATTTACTGAAACATGCGCCAAACGTTATGGGCTGTGCTTATCTGTTGCGCGATCTGTTTGCCGCAACCGAGCTTCCTGCGGGTGTTTTTGACGTAATCAATGTCGATAACGCCGGCGTTTCCGCTGCGATCAAAGACGATCGTATTGCCGCCGTCGCGGTAACCGGCAGCGTACGCGCCGGAGCCGCTATCGCAGCGCAGGCTGGCGCGGCGCTGAAAAAAACCGTACTGGAGCTGGGCGGCGCGGACCCTTTCATCGTGCTGGCGGATGCCGACCTTGATGAAGCGGTAAAAGCGGCCGTTATCGGCCGTTTTCAGAACAGCGGTCAGGTATGTATGGCGGCGAAACGCTTTATCATCGAGGCGCCCATCGCCGCAGAATTCGAAGCGCGCTTCGCGGCGGCGGTTCAGGCGCTGTCAGTGGGCGATCCGCTGAACGACGCTAACTATATCGGGCCGATGGCGCGTTTCGATTTGCGCGACGAGCTGGACGGCCAGGTGCAAAAAAGTTTGCAGGAAGGAGCGCGCCTGGTGCTGGGCGGCGAAAAGCTGGCGGGCGAAGGTAATTACTACGCGCCGACTATTCTGGCAGATGTCAGCGAGAACATGACGGCCTTTAAACAAGAGTTGTTTGGCCCGGTGGCGGCGATTACCGTGGCGCAGAATGCCGAACATGCGCTGGCGTTGGCCAATCACAGCGAATTTGGCCTCAGCGCAACCCTGTGGACAGCGAACCTGGCACTGGCTGACAAGATGGCGTCCCGCCTTGAAACCGGCGGCGTGTTCATCAACGGCTACGGCGCATCCGATCCGCGCGTGACCATCGGCGGCGTGAAAAAAAGCGGCTATGGTCGCGAGCTGTCGCACTATGGCGTGCATGAGTTTTGCAATGTTCAGACGGTCTGGAAAAACCGTCGATAATTATCCGACCTGCCATCTGCGATAAAACAGCTGACAGGTTTTCTCTTAAAATCTGAGGTCGCGCAATGCGGCCTTTTTTACGTCATTAAACTGCACCGGTTAATGAAGGAAATCCTTCAGCCAGGCAATCGATCAATGCTCTTACCGCTGGTGGAAGGCCCCGACGCGTGGTAAACACCAGATGCACAATTCCCGCCTCGCTGCGCCATGACGGAAAAAGCTGAACCAGCTCGCCCTTTTCCAGCGCGCTGTGACAAACGTGATCCGGCAGCAGGGCGATCCCCAAACCTTTGATAGCGGCTTCGCGAATGGCGCTGAAGTCGCTGCAGCTCATGCGGGGTTCATGGCGAAGCAGGAAAGGGGAGTGGTTTTCCGCTTCCAGGCACCATTCGATTTCGCCGGGCTCATCGCTGGTTCCCAGGGTCGGCGCATCCCTTAACGCCGCGATCTCTGTTCCTGTCTGCCTTGCCAGTTTCGGACTGGCGACAAGAATGCGATACGAGACGCCCAGCGTGCGCATGATCAATTCCGCATCGCTGGTCAGCGCCGTGCGTATCCGCAACGCCACGTCGATACGCTCTTCAATCAGGTCGACCGGCCGATCCAACGCGATGATTTGCAGCTTCACTTTGGGATAACGTTGCATGAAGCGCAGGGTGATATCAGAAATAACTTCTACCATCCCGGTCGGGCAGCTGAAGCGAACTCTGCCGTGCGGCTCCGTCTGCGTTTGCATAATCACGGCCTCCGCCTGCTCCGCTTCCAGCAGCATGGCGCGACAGCGTGCATAAAAAGCCTCGCCTGTTTCCGTCACCCTGAAACGGCGGCTGGTGCGCTCAATCAGCCTAACCCCTAATCGCGCCTCCAGCTCGGCAACACGTCGGCTAAGTTTTGATTTCGGCTCGCGGATAGCCCGCCCGGCAGCCGCAAAGCCGCCGTGCGCCACCACCTCGGCAAAATAGCGGTAATCATTAAGGTCAGTTCGCATAATGCCTCGTATCGTTCCTGTTTCAGAACGATGCATACCATATTTGCTGACTTTTTGCACCATCGTCCCGGTGGTATCGTCTTTCTCAACGAAACAACCAACCTGACAAAACGAGGATGATGATCATGTCTGACAAATTCGCTAAAAAAGTAGTCGTAGTGACCGGCGGCACCAGCGGTATTGGTTTAGCCACGGCGCAAGCCTTCGCTGCCGAAGACGCCGCTGTTTATATCACCGGTCGACGTCAGTCGGCGCTGGAAAGCGCGTTGCGCAGCATTAAGGGGGACGTAACGGGCGTGCAGGGGGATATGAGCAACCTGAAAGATATCGACCAACTGTACGATACGGTTCAGCAAAAACATGCGCATATCGATGTGTTAGTCGCCAATGCCGGCGGCGGCGAATTTGCTGCGCTGGGATCGATCACGGAAGAACATTACGAGCAGACCTTTAACACTAATGTGAAAGGGGTGCTGTTTACGGTACAAAAAGCGCTTCCTCTGCTGCGCGACGGGGCGTCCATTGTCCTGACTTCTTCAACGACCAGTATCTCCGGCACGTCTGCGCTCAGCGTTTATTCAGCGACCAAGGCGGCGGTGCGTAATTTTGCCCGTAGCTGGATACTTGATCTTAAAGAGCGACGCATTCGGGTCAACGCCATCAGCCCCGGCGTCACCGAAACGGCGGGTCTTGATACGCTGTTCGGCGGTGGCGATCAGGCTGAGGGAACAAAAGCCTGGCTGGCCAGCCAGATCCCGGCCGGACGCGTAGGACAGCCGGAAGAGATCGCCAAAGCCGTGCTGTTCCTTGCCTCAGAGGACGCCAGCTATATCAACGGCATTGAGCTGTTTGTCGATGGCGGACAGGTGCAGATTTAACGTCATGGTAGTGAGTAAGATGACAAAACTGGCGGACAGCATTTTCGCGCTGCTGTCCCCGCCTTTAAATAAGCGCCCGCCTTATTGCGGGCGTTTCGCTTCCGGCGACGGTTCGCTCTGAGCGTAAGGAGAGGGAATGACTTTTGACAGATCGATTGTCTTACGCGCCCGGCTAAGATCGTAAGACGCCTGCATCGCCAGCCAGAGACGGGCGGCAATACCGAGACCTGCCTCCAGCTTTAACGCCATTTCAGGACTGATTGCGGTTTTACCGGCTGCGGCCTTACTCAGGGCTGAAGGCGAAACGTTAAGGTCATGCGCCAGAGAGCGGAGCGTAACCCCGTAATCTTCCAGATATTCTGCAATCAGCGTTCCGGGATGGGGGGGATTGAACATGCTCATCAGTGATAGTCCTCCAGATTAAGAATCCAGGCATCACCGTCCTGAAATTCAAAAGTGATTCGCCAGTTAGCGCGAACGGTAATTGCGTATAAATTCCGTTTATTTCCTTTCAGAGAATGAAATCTGAATCCCGGATAATCTTTGAAATCGTCAATTGCTGTCGCATTGTCTATAACCAACAATCTGAGCTTTATCCGCTCGACATCTTTTGCCTGAACTCCGCTTGTATCGTCTTTTTCATATAATTTTTGCAGACCTTTATGCTTCCAGCTTTTGATCACTGCCGATGGCTCCTGTTTCACAGCAGGAAACAGTATAGCATGTGTTTCCCGCCAAGAAACAGTGATTTGATTAAAAAATGACTGTTGCACGTCATTTTATTGGGCTTCCCACTTAAGATCCTGCAATGCGTCGCTGCCTTATTTTTATCCAGACGGATTTATTATCGTCGACCAGCGCATAGCGCCGCCTGAAGAGCAAAAAATATAAATTCGCTTCTTTTTGCTTTTCCCTCTCCAGCGAAATCGGCTGTCATCATCCTCTCATGACAGAGTGTTTATTGCTCTGCTATTGACTAAAGCCAGACTAAAAATCTGTTCGAATGCATCGGCTTTTCTTATTACGCTTGCCCTTTTAAAACCACATTTCCCACATACGCAACATGAAGGGCACTTGCCTGACGCTGCCGCTATTGTCACTATCAACTCATTCTCCCGCTGAGAAAGAAGCTGAGGGACAGCGATGCAAAAAAGTGAAAAACCGCTCGTGGCTATGCCTGATCTACTGACGGCGGCGCAACAAATTCGACAGGGCGAGCTGAGCGCTAACGCGTTGACGATGACGTGTCTGGAAAGAATTAAAACCCACAATGCCACAATGCCACATTTAACGCGTTTGGCGACGTCTATTACGATGAAGCGCTGCGCGAAGCGGAACAGTTGGATCGCGAGGCGCAGCTGGGGAAATTCCGCGGACCGCTGCATGGCGTGCCGTTTGGCGTTAAAGATCTTTTTTCTACCGCTGGCCTGCGCACCACGAAAGGGTCGCTGACTTCACTGGATAACGTGCCGGACGCGGATGCGCCGATTATCAGCCGCCTGAAAGCTGCCGGCGCGATTATTATCGGCAAAACGGCCACGACGGAATTCGGCTGGACCGGATCCGGCTATTCGCGCGTTTTCGGACATGGACGAAACCCCTGGGATCCTGCTCTTACCAGCGGCGGTTCCAGCTCCGGCTCCGCAATCAGCGTCGCGGCCCGCATGGTGCCTGCGGCGCTGGGTTCGGACGGCGGCGGTTCGGTACGTATTCCCGGCGCGTTCTGCGGCATTTTCGCCTTAAAAGCGTCGCTGGGCCGTATTCCGACCTGGCCGTGGTCGGCGACTGAGATGTTGAGCCATGCGGGACCGATAACGCGTACGGTGCGCGACAGCGCGCTGCTATATGACATTCTTTCCGGCCCGGATGCCCGCGATCATCAGGCGCTTCCCGATAAAAACGAATCCTGGCTGGCGCGGTGCGATCGGCCTCTGCCGAAACTGCGTGTCTGCTACAGTCCGACGTTATTCGACACCCCGGTAGAGCAATCGATTGCGGAGCGGGTGAAGCAGGCCATCTCACGCATGGCGGAAGCGTTACCGGTCGCCATCACGCGAGAGCTTCAGAGCTGGAAAAGCCCGTTCGACGTTTTCGATACGCTATGGACCGGCGGTCGCGGCGTAGCCTACGGCAATGCGCTGAAGTCGCAGATGGATCGGCTCGATCCCGGTTTCGCCGCACTGATCGAAAAATCGCAACAGATAAGCCTGGCTGACTACCTCAACGCGCAAAAACAGCGAGCCGCTTTTGCCGGTCAGGTTCATGCGCTTTTTGACCAGTTCGATTTGTTGATTACGCCCACGCTGCCGGTACTGCCGTTTGCCGCCGATCGCCAGACGCCTGAAGGCCAGGCGGCGGGCGGAAGCGGCGTAGAGTGGGCGCGCTGGACCCCGTTTACCTGGCCTTTCAACCTGAGTGGAAATCCCGCCGCAACCCTTCCTTGCGGCTTTACGCCGGAGGGGCTGCCGGTGGGACTTCAGGTGATCGGACGCCGCTATGCCGAAGGCGACGTATTGCAGTTCTGCGCCGCGCTGGAAGCGCTGATGCCCTGGGATCAACATCTTCCGCCGACCGGCGCTTAAGCAAAGATATACTGCGGTTTTCTTTTCAGGAGCAAAGGGTTTTTCATGATTAATCAACCGCGGCTGGATGAAATAAAACGGCAGTTGGGCAGTGATAAACGCGTCAGGGTGACGGAGCTGGCGCAGCGCTTCATGGTATCGGAAGAGACGATTCGTCGCGATTTGAAGTATCTCGAAGAACAAGGCGTGCTGAGACGCGTTCACGGCGGCGCCATCATGCCGGTGCCGAGCGAAGAGCAGCCGCTGCAAATCCGCAGCCGCATTCGCCCGCGTGCGAAAACACGCATCGGCATGCTGGCGAGCGGGCTGGTGGAAGAGGGGATGACGCTGTTTCTGGACACCGGCACCTCGACGCTGGCGCTGGCGCATCAGCTGACGCGTTTTTCGCGGCTAAAGGTGCTGACCAATTCGCTGGATATCGCCAGCCTGCTGACGCAGCAAAGCGATAACGCGATCACCCTGACGCCGGGACGCGTACGGCGTAACGACAACGCGTTAACGGGTCTGCACACACTGGCGTTTGCCCAGCAGTTTCATTACGACATCGCCTTTATGGGGATCGGCGCGCTGGATTTGAATTTCGGATTTATGGATTACGAGGAGCCGGAAGCCCTGCTGCGACGCGTGCTGGCTCAGCACTGCCGCCACAGCGTGATTCTGGCCGATGAGGGGAAGTTCGGGCTACGCACCTTTGTGAAAACCTTGCCGTTTGGCGCGGTTGATACGCTGGTGACCAATGCGCTTCCTCCGGCGAGTTTTATAGCGAGTCTGGAGAATGAACATGTCAACATCCTTCACCCCGGCAATGCCCCGGGCGACAAGGTCCGATTATCAGACCTTTGACGCGCTGTTTGCCCTGAGCAGCCGGACAGGCGCGACGGCCGCGGGCGGGCTGCATCGCCTGACGGCTTCTGCAGAGGATAAACAGATACGCGATGCGTTCAGCCGGTGGCTGGATGAGCATGGCTTTACCGTACAAGTCGACGGCATCGGCAATCTTTTCGGGCTGTTGACCTTGCGGCCCGGCGCGCCCTGGCTGTTATGCGGTTCCCATCTGGACAGCCAGCCCGCGGGCGGCCGTTTTGACGGCGCCTACGGCGTAACGGCCGGCGCGGTCGCCATCCTGAGCCTGGCGCGTCAGCTGCGCGAGCAGGGCGATGAAGCGCCTTTTAACCTCGCGGTGGTGAGCTGGACCAATGAAGAGGGCGCGCGCTTCCAGCCCAGCCTGACCGGCAGCGCCGTATTTACCCACGTGCTTACGCTGGAGCAGGGGCTGGCTTGCCGCGATGCGCAGGGCGTTACGCTGGGCGAGGCGCTAAACGCTATCGGCTATCAGGGCGATGTGGATTTCAGCCTGCCGCTGGCGGGGTATGTGGAGCTGCATGTGGAGCAGGGCCCTCATCTGGAGCAGCAGCGAACCGCGATAGGCGTGGTGCAGGAAACCTGGGCGGCGCTGAAATGGCAGGTAACCTTTAGCGGCGAACAGAATCATACCGGCCCGTCGCTGATGGCCGGACGGCGTGACGCGCTGTTGGCGGCGGCAAAGACCATCGTAGCGGTACGCGAAGAGGCGGATCGCCACGGGTTGGCGATGCACAGCTCGGTAGGGCGTCTGGAAACCGCGCCCAACTCGCCGAACGTTGTAACGCGGGAAGCCACCCTGTTTATCGAATTTCGTTCGGCCGATGAGTCTTTACCAGGCTTTTCGCGG
>DENB01000024.1 GCA_002359495.1 Enterobacteriaceae bacterium UBA2655 | reverse complement strand
CGGAGGTAGGGTTCACGCCCCGCGCTGCATGGGGGGGGATACCCTCCCCCGCCTGCAGCCCGCTGCCCTGCACGCTGATATCCCCGCCGGTGGCGACGATGCTCAGGTTATTTCCGGCGGTGAGCTGGCTTCCCCGGCTCTCCGTCCGGGTGAGCGTCTGCTCCGAACGGGAGGACGAGCTGCCCAGCGAGAGATTTATTCCGAACAGATTGCCGGTATCGCCTGCCAGCGCCGCCTGCTCCGCGCCCTGCCAGCCCTGAACGCCCGTCAGGGCCGCCTTCATTCCCTCCAGCGCCGCCAGCCGACTGTCGCCCGCCTGGCTGGCGGCGTTCAGGCCGGAGACCGCCGCGTTCACCGCGCTGCCTGCCGCCCCGGAGAGCGCCAGCGTGAGTCCGCTCTGTTTTTGCTCGACCACATGGCTTTCGCGGCTCTGGTGCTCCGCCGCCAGCACGCTGACTTCTTTCCCTGTCAGGCTGAGATCGTTGCCCGCCAGCAGATCGGAGCCTTTCACCGTCAGGGCGTTGCCGGCGCTGAGGATCACGCTGCCCTGCGTACTGCCCACCATGCTGCCCGCGCTGCTGCGGGACACGCCGTCGTCAGTGGTTTTCACGCTCTGCTTGCCGTAGCTGCCGCCCACCCCGCCGGTGCCGGAGAAGCCGCTTTTCTTCTCCTGATACTGGTGATTTTCCTGACGGAACTGTTCCGCCGTGGTCAGGGTCAGATCGCGGCCTGCGGAGAGGAGAACGTCCTGCGTGCCCGCCACGCTGCTGCCGGAAAGCGTCATGTCGCGTCCGGCCTGCATCGCCACGCTGTCGCCGCTGAACCGGCTGGCGACCGCGCTCTGCTCCTGCACGTCATCGTGGGAGGCGACGGATTTTGATGAAAGCAGGCCACCGCTTTTCTGACGGCTGTTTTCGGTGAGGTGATAGCGATTTTCGCCGCTGGTGATGCGGATGTCGTTTCCGGCCGTTACGCCCAGACTGCCCGCGGCGGTGACCTCAGCCGCACGGGTGCTAAGATCGTGGCCCGCCGAAAGCAACAGATCGCCGTTGCCGTTAATCCGGCTGCCCACCTCGCTGCTTTGCGTCAGGGTGCGATCGTTGCCTTTGCCCCAGCTTCCGTACTCGCTGTGGGTAACGGTGAGGGTGTTCAGGTTTAAATCGTTACCCGCGACGATTTGGGTGCGACTACCTTCGCCCGCGTTGCTGACCATCGAGGCGGTGAGATTAACGTTGTTGAACGCTTCCAGCATCAGTGCGCCGCCAGGGTTCTGAACGTAGATACCGGCCGGGCGATTAAGAGAGATGTTGCCGCCGCTGCCGCTCAGCGTACTGATACTGTTGATATCGCGTCCGGCGATTGCCGTCAGGCTGCTGCCGCCCTGAAGCGCGCCGCCGACGTTGTTAATATCAATGCGGGCGCGCAGATCCAGCTGGTCGCCGCCGATAAAGCCGCTGTTGTGCAGGTTGTCGGCCGTCAGTTGCGTGACGTTGCGCCCGGAGATATGGCCGCTGTTGGTGAGATCGTTATTGACGTTCAACGCAATATTGTCGCCGCCGAGCAGTGCGCCGCTGCCGTCGAGATCGCCTTTTTTTACGCGAACATAGAGCTGCGGCACCACAACCTGCTGCGTGCTGCCGTCCGGCAAGGTGACGCTCTGCCTGACCAGCCAGACCATATCGCTGGTCAGCAACGCCATCTGCTGCGCGGTGAGCGCCACGCCGGGGATCAACCCGTGCGCTTTACCGAAGAGAACGCCGGCGTCCATCAGGGCGCGGAACTGCGCTTCGTCGTTGTTATACCCGGAAAGAAAGCGCTGCCCGGTAAGGCTAACGATCTGCTGGCGGATCAGCTGCTGCTCGTAATAGCCGTCGCCAAGGCGCTTGAGAACGTTGTTCGGATCCTGAGTAAACTGCTTTTGCATGTAATCGCTGCCGAGCCACTGACGCTGGTTGGTATAGCGCGGATCGGTCTCGATCAGGAAAGGAACGTCGTTGTCGGGATGCAGCCGGAACAGGCTGTTATCAGGTAGCCGGGTATTCGGCGCGACGGTGCGGATCGCCGTTTCGCTGTCATTATTCCCCTCGCCGGGGATCACAATCTCGACAATCTGTCCCGGCGGCGGATTAACCGGCGTCTGCTCCGTATCGGCGGTGATGGCGCCGATGCCCTCGATTATCACCGTAGCGCCTGAGGTATTGCGTCCGTCAATCTGCGCGCCGCTGCCGTTTATCTGCGTATTGCCCTGCCAGGCCATGGCTTGCAAATCGACAGACTGATGCAGAGCGGCTGGCGCATACTTCGTCTTCTTTTTCCCCTGGCTTGTTTTAGTACCTCCCATTCCGTCGCTGGTTTTTTTCGCATACCAGTGAATTTGCTTGCCGATATCGGTAATGATGCGCTTGCCCAGCGTCGCGATATTGTTTAGCTCGCCGATAAGGCCGCCCAGCACACCGCCCGCCAGAATGCGGCTGTCGTGGTTATTGACCCGATCGCTGTTGATGGTCAGGTTGCCGCCCGCGATCAGCTGACCCGGATCGCTCTCCTTAATGCGGGTTTCAAGGATGGTGCGTTCATACTGATATTCATAGAAATTATTACCGCGCGTGCCATCGGGCATAATGGCATCCGTAACGTTCCATTTATTTTTATAGCTGGTATCAATATCCGCCCAGTCGAAGCGATGGGTTGATCCCTTCAGCGCCGCCTCATGATGATAGGAACGTTCAATTTCCACGACTTCCGTCACCAGACGATCGTTGATGTTATTGATCTCGCCGATATTCAGCGTCATATCTCGCGCGGCCTCGATCGTCGCGCTGTGGTTATTCAGTACGGTCGCCTTGCCGCTGGCGAACAGATTACCGTCAAGCGCGCCGCCGATAGTCAAATCGCCGCCGCTGTAGATCAATCCGTGGTCGCGGTTGTTCAACGTCTGTACGCCGATATCCAGCCGATCGCGCGCCGCGAGAGTCGCTGCGACGCCGTCCTCCGCCAGATTTTCGAGCGTGCCGGAAAACAGGGCTATGTGGTCGCCGTAGAGACGTCCGCTGCCGATGTTGAGGATTTGTCCGGCGGTAATATGCGTCAGGCCGCCGTCGAGCAGTCCACGGTTAGTCGCTGAGCCAGCCAGGTTCAGATGGTTTTCACCTGCGCCGATCTCGCCGGATTGCTGATTATCCAGCGCCGACGCATTGAGGCGCAGCACGCCGCCGGCGCGGATTAGCGCCTGATTTACCAGCCCCTGGCCAAGGGTAAAATTCATGTCGCCGTTGGCGACGATCTCACCCTGATTGAAGAACGCCTGCTGCAATACCAGCGTCATCATTTGCTGCGACAGCACGCGGCCATCGCCGCTTAGCGCATCCGCCGTCAGGTCAAGCGCATCCCCGGCGATCAGCGTGCCGCGAGTGTTGGTCAGCGTCAGCGTATCGCCGCCATGGATGATTAATTTACCTGCTGAAATCAGGCCATCCTGGTTATTCAATCTCCGTTCGTTATGTAAGGCGAGGCGATCGCTGGCGCGCAGGATCCCGTCGCGGTTATCGATGGCTGCGCTGTGGATTTCGACCGATTGGGCTTCCAGCCCGCGATTTTCACCCTGGGTCTGGCGGTTGATGAGTTCCGTCGTCGTGAGTGAGAGGTTTTTCCCGCTGCGGATTAAACCCGCCGTGTTATCGACCTGCGCGCCCGCTGCGTTGATTACCGCATCGCCAACAATTTGCAACTGGCCTTCATGGTTATTCAGCGCACCGCTCTCAATGCGCGCATCGCCTGCGGCGGCAATAACGCCCTGAAAATTATTCAGTAACTCTCCCAGAGTGGAGATAAATGCCGAGTCGGAACTGAGCAGCTGGCCTGACGTATTTAACAACGCGCCGCTCAGCAGCCTTAGCGTTTGTCCGGCGCTGAACAGGCCGTTGAGATTGCTGATGCTGTTGCCCTGAGTATCGACCGTCAGCGCCGCGCCCGCCTGTATGCGCCCGCGCTGGTTATTCAGGCCGCGCACCTGCATGTTGAGGTCCGCTTCGCTGGCGAGCGTGCCGTCCTGATTAATAAAATCCAGTCCGGTCAGGGCGGCTTCGCCTGCGGCCGCGATAAAGCCGGCGCTGTTATCGATCTCGCCGCCAGTAATGGAGAGCGCCCCCCGGCTGAGAATGCCGCCCTTGCCGCCGCTGTTGCGGTTGCTCAGCGCGCCATCGGACAACGTAAGGGTCATAGCCTGCCCGGATTGCAGCAGTCCGCCATCATTGTTCAGCGCGGCGCTGCGCAAGGAGAGTGAACCCGCCGCGGCCATTGTCCCATTCCGGTTATCGATCTGGCTCTGCGCATCAACCCACAGCGCGCTATCCTGCGCTGCGGTGATAACGCCGCGCTGGTTGTTCAGGCTACCGACGCTCAGACTGATATCGCCGTTTGCCGCCAGGTTTCCTTCCTGATTGTTAAACGCATCGCTGACTCTGAGCGTCATCTCTTCGCGCCCGGTCTGTATCAGCGAACCCTGACGATGAGAAAGCGATCGGGCAGTCAGCGCAATCCGTTCTGCCTGCGTAGTGGCATTATCCAGCAGCAGCGTGTCGCCCGTCAGGGCCAGACTTCCTTTGCTGAACAAGGTGCCTGCGCTGCTATCCAGCCTCCCGATCGTCAGCCCAGCCTTTCCCGTGCCGTAATGCAGGAACGCGCCTGACAGGTTAATCCACTGCGCCGTATCCAGGGTGATATTGGCGCTATTGCTGGCAAAAGTGCCTCCCGTGTTGTTGAAGTCGTCACGAAATGAAAGTTTCAGATCGTCGCTTCCCAGTTGCTGAAAGAGACCTTTCTGATTAGAAAGAGAGGGCGTGGCGAGGGTGAGTTTGTCGGCGGAAATTTGGCCGCCATCGTTGTTAATTTTTACTTTCGAGGAGGCTATCAGATGTTCTTGCGCCGCGACGGTCGCGTTAGCGGTGGTTACGGCGCCAGTGGCGGCTTCCAGCGACAGATTGCGGCCCCAGGTCTGACTGCCGCTGAGATCGATCGCTGCGCCTTTCGCCGTCAGCTGGCCTGCCGCCGTCGCCTGGCCGTTAACCCGCAGTTCTCCCTGACTGCTGAGCGAAAGGTCGCCTGCGGCGCCCAGCGTCCCGTCGCGATTTATCCCGGCGACGATTTTGCCTGTCGCATTGCTGTTGAGCGAACGCGCTTGCAGCATGGCGTTCCGTCCGGCTGCGATAATGCCGCTGTTGCTCAGCAAACCCGCCGCGTCGATGACGCTATCCATGCCGGCATCAAGCTTGCCGCTGTTATCCAGATCGCCCTGCGACGTCAGCCGGAGCTGCTGCGAGGCGGTAATGCTGCCGTTATTGCCGATGCTGCCGTCGACGTTGACCACCACGTCGCCCGCAGCGGCGCCGAGGCTCCCGGCATTGCGTACGCCGACGCCGTTTTCCGTCCCCAGCAGCCGGATTTTATTGGCATACATGCCGCCAAGCGCCGAAACGTCCAGCGCCAGCGCCGGTGCGGTCCCCTTCTCCGGCGTTTTCGCGGCGACGGTCTGATGCGCCGCATCGGTGAAGTTGCGGCCGGTGGTAATGTTAAGTTCCTTTGCCCAGATTCCGGCATTTACCTTTACGGCACGGGCAATCAGGTCGGTGCTGTCCTGGCGCGAGCTGTCCATGCCTGCGCCCTGCACCACAATTTCACCGTTATTCACGTCATAACCGGTAATGCGGCCATTATGTATTTGTACCTGGCCGGTCGTCAGCGTCGCGCGGTTCGCATTAATAAAGCCGCAGCCGTTACAGGTGATCCCGGCGGGATTGGCGATAACGACCTGCGCATTTCGTCCGGCGACTTCAATTCTGCCGTTCAGCTGGCTGGGGTTGCGGGCGTTGATTTCATTGAGGATAACGCTTGCTTCGCCTTTGGCGAGATGGGGATTGCCGTTCACCATCCCGGCAATCTGCGTCTGCGTATTGCTGTGGCTGTTATTCAGGATCACGCCGCGTTGATCGACGTCGAACTGGCTGTAAATATTGCGCGAGACGCCGCCTGCGCTCGGCGTCTGAATGTTTACCTGCGGCGTGCCGTTCGCCGTTTGCGTTAGCGTGGGCTGCAGGTTTCCGGCCGCTGCTCCATCCGCAACGATGCCGGCATCGGCAGGAAAACTGACATAGCCCAGCACGAGCAGCAGGCTGAAGCTGAGGCGTTTGAGCTTGGCGATACGCTGCGAAGAAATATGCGCGACGCCGGAAGCGGGACAGGAAACGGAACGTTGTGATTTGGCGATCTCGGCCACGACCATCAACAGGCCGCGAGCCTGGTTGAATACCACGCGGTAACACTGCTTATTCATCATGCATCCTTGCAAAAAAACGGTAATTCAGACAATCCCGGCACGTTTTGCCGGAGTCAGTATTGCCAGTTCAGATTAAAACCCAGCGTCAGCGGGCTGGTGTGATAACCGGCTGGTTTAGAAAACGGCGCGCCGGCAAACAGGTCATAGCTAAAACGGGAATAGGCGCCGCGCAATCCCACTGCGCCGCCCGCCAGATGACGACCGATCAGATCGGCGTCGCTGCCGCCGACTTCGCCGTAATCAAGCCCCAGATAAAGCTCCTGCTGCGGCAACGGCGTTTGCCAGGCGATATCATTACGCAGATACCAGCCGCGGCTGGCGCTGAGGTTGCGCTCGCCGTCAAAGCCGCGCACCGTCCAGCGATTGCCGATGGCGAACCGATCTTGCGGCGTCAGCAGCCTGTTGCTGGTCTGGCGCAGATACTGCGCGTTGTAGCGGAACCGCTCTCCTGCCAGCTGAAACGGCGCGCTGAGCTGAAGGTTGTACTGCAGGGTTTTACCCAGCGCCGTGGCTTCATCCCAAAACTCCTCCGGCGCGGGTATCGCGCCGAACCAGCGGGTGCCGCGCTGATAGCTGACGCCCGCATCCAGCGTGGCGCTGCCGATGTAGTGACGGTGCTGCAACCCGGCGCGCCAGTTTGAGGTGCGGCGACGCTGTACCTCTACTTCCGTGTCGTTGACATAGTTGCGTGACTCGCGGGCGGTAACGTCAAGGCTCACCGTGGTTTTCTGCGTGCCGCTGCGGTGCATCACCCGGCTAAGCTGGGCCGTGACGCTTTTGCTTTTGCCGCTGTACTGCATATCGCCGTTCAGTCCGGCCACCGTTTGATGATAGCGATAGTCGTTGGCGGTAATGCCCAGTAGCCAGTAGCCAAACGGCAGCGAATAGTGGCCGGTGATATTTTTCGTGCCTTTGTCGCCGCCGCCGTTGAGCGCGCGACTGCCGGAGAGGTAGACCTGGTCGCTGAGCGCGAGAGGGTTATCGAGAAACAAGGACATCGTTCCCTGATAGCGCCCTGTGCTTCGGGTGCCGGAATCATCCAGACTGCCTGAAACGCGCCAGATTTTTTCCTGCCTCCAGCGCAGGGCGATGTCGCTTTCGCCTGGCTGTTCGCCTGGCACGATATCCATCTCCGCCCGCACGGTGGGTATGCGTTGCAAATTCTCCAGCCCCTGTTCGATATCCCGCAGGTCAAGCAGATTGCCGCGGTGCGCCGGGAAGGCGCTGTAAAGGAAAACCCGGCCGCCGCTGTCGTCAGTCAGCCGTAAATCGCGGATCATGCCGGGCACCACGCGCAGCCGCAGCGTACCGCTTTTCAGATCCTGCGCCGGCGCCAGCACGCGGCTGGTGACATAACCGTGATCGATCAGGCGGTTTTGCAGCTGGCTCATCAGCAGGTTAATGCCCTGCCCGCCCAGACAATGCCCCAGCGCCTGATTGGCCAGACGTTGCAGCGGCAGCCAGTGCGGCATCGCGTCGCGCTCCTCCAGCACCACCTGGTCGATGTGAAAACAAGGCGTCTCTTGGGGAAACCGAATCCGGCTGAAGCTGGAGGCTGGAGGCGAAAGAACGACATCAGGCGACTTCGGCGCCAGCTGCTGCTCCAGCGCTTTCTGCTGCTCCTGCTGGTGGATAAATTGGTTTTCTCCCGCTTCGGCAACAGCGGATAGCAAAAGAACAAGCGCCGCGAACCTACTGCGGCCGCCAGCATAGCGAGGCATAGAGCGTGATTCCTTTCAAAGATAAATTTGCCTTCATGGCATTTCCGGGACAGCGCCCGATTATGGAGATGTTTCAGGAAAGGTTTATGCGAATGGTCGGATAATCTATCCTCAGTTTGCGGCGCCTCCTTTACTAAAAATCGCCCGCTTTGACCGGCAAACGACTTTTCCCGTCGGCTGCACTTTCTCAGTGCAGCGCTGCACCCTTCGTGTTTCCTTGTCGGCGCATTCGCCCCGTCGCCTGCTGTTTTTTATTGCTTTTTCTTATGCCTGCGGCTTTGGCACGCTTCCTGCTTCTCATGTTACCGATATCATATCGGCGAGAGAGTAAGACAATGACTGAAGTAACCCTAACCAAAGCAGGCGCGGCCAGCGGGGCGCGTAAATGGCAACAGCTCCTGCTGGGATTGATCTGCATGGGCGCGATCTCCAGCCCGCAATATGTTTGGACGCTGTTTACCCGGCCTTTGATGGATAAGCTTCATGTGCCGCTGGCGGAGATCCAGCTCACCTTCTCGCTGCTTATCGTGCTGCAAACCTTTTTCTCGCCCTTCCAGGGCAAGCTGATCGATCGCTACGGCCCGCGCCGTCTGATCGCTATCGGCACGCTGGTAGCCGGCTTCAGCTGGGTGCTGGCGGCGTTTTCCGACAGCATTATGTCCCTGTGGATCTGTTACGGCATTCTGGGCGGTCTCGGCACCGGCATCGTTTACGTCGGCGTGGTCGGCTTGATGGTGCGCTGGTTCCCGGAGAAGCGCGGTTTCGCCGCCGGGATGGTGGCCGCCGGTTACGGCATGGGCGCGGTGCTGACCACCTTTCCGATCTCCCATTCGTTGCAAACTTCCGGCCTGGAAACCACGCTCTGGCAGTTCGGCCTGCTGCTGGCCGTTATCGGCTTTATCGCCAGCCAGGGGTTGCGCGTGCCGACGACGCCCGCCGCAACGCCGACCCCGGCCGATCGGGCCACGACCGGACATCAGTTCAAGCCTGCGGAAATGCTGCGCCAGCCGCTGTTCTGGCTGATGTTCCTGATGATGACGATGATGTCCACTTCCGGCCTGATGGTCACTTCGCAGATGGCGATCTTCGCGCAGGATTTCGGCATGACCTCCATTACGCTGTTCGGCATGGCCGCGCTGCCGCTGGCGTTAAGCATCGACAGGGTGATGAACGGCCTGACGCGTCCGGTGTGCGGCTTTATCTCCGATAAGATCGGACGCGAAAACATGATGTTTATCGCCTTTGGTCTGGAAGGCTGCGCCATGGCGCTGTGGCTGATGTGCCGCAGCGATCCGCTGCTGTTCGTGCTGCTTTCCGGGGTGGTGTTCTTCGGCTGGGGCGAAATCTTTTCCCTGTTCCCCGCCACTCTGACCGATACCTTCGGCACGCAGCACGCCACCAGCAACTATGGCTGGCTCTATATTTCGCAGGGCATCGGCTCGGTGCTGGGCGGTCCGCTCGCCGCGCTGCTTTATCAGCATACCCAGGGCTGGGGCGTGGTATTCGGCAGCGCCATTACGCTGGATATTCTCAGCGCGCTGTTGGCCTTGCTATTGCTTAAGCCGTTGCGCCAGAAGTTTATCAGACAGCAGAGCTAAGCTGACCTGAGCATCAAGGAGCCGCCTTCTGAACTCGGGAAAGGCGGCTTTTTTACCGGCGGATTTTCCAAAAAAGCGCGGCCCTGCCGCACAGAGGAAAACGCTATTCTGAAACCGATTCCCGCCCGATCCTTTCGCTTTACGTTGTATGCATAGAACATTTGCATCTTTCCCGGCACGATTTGCTCCATGCTAGCGTAGGCTCAACCTATCCTTACAGAAGCCGCCTTACCGACAGGAGATCCTATGTCCTCTTCATCGCACAAGAAAACCCATATCGGCTCGCGTCCTCTTCACCCGGAAACGCAGATGCTTAACTACGGTTACGACCCGCGCCTGTCGGAAGGCGCGGTCAAGCCGCCGGTTTTTCTCACCTCGACCTTTGTTTTTAACAGCGCCGAAGAGGGACGGGACTTTTTCGATTATGTCGCAGGCCGACGCGAGCCGCCGGAAGGGAAAGGCGGCGGGCTGGTCTATTCGCGTTTCAACCATCCCAACAGCGAAATCGTCGAAGATCGGCTGGCGATTTATGAAGGCGCGGAGAGCTGCGCGCTGTTCTCCTCCGGCATGTCCGCCATCTCGACCACGCTGCTGACCTTTGTGCGTCCCGGCGAAGTGATTTTGCATTCGCAGCCGCTTTACGGCGGCACGGAAACCCTGCTGAGCAAGACGTTTCATAACTTGTCGATTCAGGCGGTCGGCTTCAGCGACGGCAACGACGAAGAGAAGGTCCGCGACGCCGCGCTCCGCGCCATGACGCTGGGACGGGTCGCGCTGATTCTGGTGGAGACGCCCGCCAACCCCACCAACAGCCTGGTGGATATCGCCCTGATGGCGCGCGTGGCGGATGAGATCGGCCGACAGCAGGGATCGCGTCCCTGGGTCGCCTGCGACAACACCCTGCTTGGGCCGGTGTTTCAGCGCCCGCTGGCGCTGGGAGCGGACATTTCGCTCTACTCGCTGACGAAATATGTCGGCGGCCACTCCGATTTAATCGCCGGTGCCGCGATGGGCAACAAGGCGCTAATGACGCAAATCCGCTCGCTGCGCAGCGCTATCGGCACGCAGCTCGATCCGCACTCCAGCTGGATGATCGGCCGTTCGCTGGAGACGCTGTCGCTGCGCATGGAGAAGGCGTGGCGCAATGCCGAAGCGGTGGCGGCCTTTCTGCGCGATAATGAAAAGGTGGAGACGCTGCACTGGCTTTCATACCTGGATAAAGAAAGCCCGGCCGGTAAGACCTTTCATAACCAGTGCCAGGGAGCGGGTTCGACCTTCTCTTTCGATATTCGCGGCGGGCAGGAGGCGGCCTTTCGCTTTCTGAACGCGCTGGGGCTGTTTAAGCTGGCGGTGAGTCTCGGCGGCACCGAATCGCTGGCCAGCCACCCCGCCAGCACTACCCATTCGGGGGTGCCCGCGGAGGTGCGCCAGCGTATCGGCATCAGCGAGGCGACTGTCCGCCTGTCGATCGGCATCGAGAACGCGGACGATCTGGTGGAGGATATTCGTCTGGCGCTCGCCCAGGCGTAGCCTTAACTCACGCTAAAGCCGAGCATCATGCCGGTGTCCTCATGCTCCAGCAGATGGCAATGGGCCATATAGGCGTGCTCCGCCGCGGCCCTGTGACTGAAGCGCACCAGCACCTCGCTGCGCCAGCCGTTCACGTTCACCATATCTTTCCAGCCCTGCCGGTACGGCGCTGGCGGCTTGCCGTTTTCAGAAAGAATGCGGAACTGGGCGCCGTGAATATGGAAGGGATGCAGCATCCGATCGCCTTCGCCGGAAATGGTCCATTTTTCAAAGGTATTTAGCGGGACGTTAAACATCGGCTTCATCATATTGAACGCCTGGCCGTTGATCTTATTGCCGTTGTGGAAATCGTAGCCGGACGGGCCATGATCCATCGGCGTTTCGTGGTTCATCGCCATGCCGTGATCCATTTTCATGCCGCCCATCGCGCCATGGCCGTAGCGCTGCATCAGCGCCTGCATCCCCTGCTGGTCAAGCTGTGGATCCATCATTAACTGCAGCCAACGCGTATTCAGCCCCTCGACGGCAGGCAGCGGCGGCAATGTCGCCAGGCTATCGGGCAGCGTGGCGCTGGCCTGGATCCTGAGCGGCATAATCCGCACCAGCGGCAGCGGGCGATCGAACGGCGACAACGTCATGCCCGCCTGCTCTACCGGCAGCGTCACCAGGTCGAAGCTTTTGCCGTCGCCGGTATCGACCATGATTTCGAAACGCTCGCCCGGCAGCAGCGGCAGCGAGGTTAATTTCACCGGCTCCGTCAGCAGGCCGCCGTCGCTGGCGATAACGAAAAAAGGCCGGTCGTCGCTGGCGGCGATATGCAGCGAGCGGGCGTTGCAGCCGTTCAGCAATCGCAGACGCAGCCAGCCGCGCGGCACGGCGTGTTGCGGATACTGCACGCCGTTGGTCAGCATCATGTCGCCGAACCAGCCCACCGCCGCGCGCATGATGTCAAGCTGGTAGTCGATGCGGCTGTTGTCCGCGCTGAGCTGCTTATCCTGGAATATCAACGGCACGTCATCTTCGCCCCACTGGATGGGCAGCCGCAGTTTGGCGGCGGGATCGTCCTTTAATACCAGCAGTCCCGCCAGGCCTTGCGCCACCTGGTAGCCAGTTCTGCCGTGCTGATGCGGATGATACCAGCAGGTGGTGGCGGGCTGATCGGGCGTAAAACTCACCTGGCGCGTCGTGCCTGGTTCGATGCGCGCCTGCGGGCCACCGTCCACCTCCCCCACCACTTCCAGCCCGTGCCAGTGTACGGTGGTCGCTTCCGGCAGCCGGTTGTGAATATTCACCGTCGCCGCTTTGCCGCGCTCCAGCAGCAGCGTCGGGCCGAGCAGGCTGCCGTTGTAGCCCCAGGTCGGCACCTTTTTATCCCGCCATTGCGTGCTGCCGGCCATCGCCGTCAGGTTATAGTGGCCGCGCGCGTCCGGCTCCAGCAGCGAGGGAACCGGCAGCAGCGGGCGCGTGGCGGCCATCAGCGAGCGGCTCCAGAGCGGCAAAGCCCCGGCCGCGCCGAGGGCGGCGGTCAGTTTCAGGAATTGGCGACGTTGCATAATCTCATCCTTGTAGCGATAGTGGCGACAGACTAAACCCTTCCCCAACGGGAGGGTCAAGCTGAGATAACAGTTCGAAACGAAAAAATCAGCGCGCTGCCTGTTCAGGTCAAATTTAGCGGAATCCTGTCTGCAACTGTGCTAACGTCAGATCATTATCCCTTATTGAGAACCATTATGAAGAAAAGCATCAAGGTCCTGCTATTGTCGGGACTCCTTGGCTTCTCCTCCACCAGCTTTGCCCTGAGTGAATCCGAAGCGGAAGATCTGGCCGATCTCACCGCCGTGTTTGTCTACCTGAAAAACGACTGCGGCTATCAGGATCTGCCGGATGCGCAAATCCGTAAGGCGCTGGTGTTCTTCGCCCAGCAAAACCGTTGGGATTTAAGCAATTACAGTAGCTATAACATGAAGGCGCTGGGCGAAGCGAGCTACCGCGATCTGAGCGGCATCGCCATCGCCAATGACAAAAAGTGCAAGTCGCTGGCGCGTGATTCCCTGAGCCTGCTCGCTTACGTAAAATAACCCGCCTCCGCGCTCTCTGCTGAACATTTGACCGTGCAACCAAGGTCAGAGTTAGCTATGATGTTACGCCCATTTTTCATGGCGATGTCATCAAAGGAGAGCCCCACCATGGCCCAAAATGAAATGTGGTATGAAACCCTTCATGCCGGTTTTGGACAATATTTCACGATCGACAAGGCGCTCTACCGGGAGAAAACCGCGCATCAGGATTTAATTATCTTCGAAAATGCGGCTTTCGGTCGCGTTATGGCGCTTGATGGCGTGGTACAAACCACCGAACGCGACGAGTTTATCTATCATGAAATGATGACCCACGTGCCGATTCTGGCGCATGGGGCGGCGAAAAGCGTGTTGATTATCGGCGGCGGCGACGGCGCGATGCTGCGTGAAGTTTCCCGGCATCGCCAAATCGAAAAGATCACTATGGTGGAGATCGATGCGGGCGTGGTGACCTTCTGCAAGCAGTATCTGCCCAACCACAGCGCCGGCGCTTATGAGGATCCGCGTTTTACCCTGGTGATTGACGACGGCGTCAACTTCGTTAACCAGACCCGCGAAAAATTCGACGTGATTATTTCCGATTGCACCGATCCTATCGGGCCGGGCGAAAGCCTGTTCACGTCAGAGTTTTATGCTGGCTGCAAAAACGCCCTGAACGACAACGGCATTTTCGTCGCGCAGAACGGCGTCTGCTTTTTACAGCAGGACGAAGCGATCAACAGCCATCGTAAACTGGGGAACTATTTTGCCGACGTTAGCTTCTACCAGGCGGCGATTCCGACCTACTACGGCGGCATCATGACTTTCGCCTGGGCGAGCGACGACCCTGCGCTGCGTCAGCTTGACGCAGCAACCCTGCAGGCGCGTTTCGCGGCCGCAGGACTGACGTGCCGTTACTACAATCCGGCAATCCACGCGGGCAGCTTCGCTCTGCCGCAGTATCTGCTGAATGCGTTGTCAGACGCGCGCTGATCGGGCATTTCTAAGGAGGTGAACCAAATTGCAAAAGCTGAAACTACATGGCTTCAACAACCTGACCAAAAGCCTGAGTTTTTGTATTTACGATATTTGCTATGCGAATACCGAAGCGGAGCGCGACGGCTATATCGCCTATATCGACGAGCAATATAACGCTAACCGTCTCACTGAAATCCTGACGGAGACCTGCTCGATCATCGGCGCCAACGTGCTGAACATCGCGCGTCAGGATTATGAGCCGCAGGGCGCGAGCGTGACCATTCTGGTGAGCGAAGAGCCGATCGATCCGAAAGATATCGATAATTCGGAACACCCCGGCCCGCTGCCGAATTCCGTGGTCGCGCATCTGGATAAGAGCCATATCTGCGTGCATACCTACCCGGAAAGCCACCCGGAAGGCGGACTTTGCACCTTCCGCGCCGATATCGAAGTCTCTACCTGCGGCGTCATTTCGCCGCTGAAAGCGTTGAACTACCTGATCCATCAGCTGGAATCGGATATCGTCACGATCGACTATCGCGTCCGCGGATTTACCCGCGACATCAACGGCGTGAAGCACTTTATCGATCACGAGATCAACTCGATCCAGAACTTTATGTCGGAAGATATGAAGTCGATGTATGACATGATGGATGTGAACGTCTATCAGGAAAACATGTTCCATACCAAGATGTTGCTGAAAGAGTTCGACCTGAAACACTATCTGTTCCACACCAAACCGGAAGAGCTGAGCGCCGAAGAGCACAAGCGTATTACCGATCTGCTGTGGAAAGAGATGCGCGAGATTTATTACGGCCGCAATATTCCGGGCATGGGCCTGAAAACGCAGTAACCTGATCCGGCATCGACAAAAATTAAGGGCATCCGCAGATGCCCTTTTTTATTACCGCTACGCCGTGAGCGTCAGGGCGATGCCGCGTTCCCGCAGGCTCTGACGGATATCGCTCTCCAGCCGTTCATCGGTGACGATATCGGTGAGATCGGCCAGCGGCGAGGCGCAGAACAGCGACCAGGAGCCATATTTGCTGCTGTCCGCCAGCAGCACGCGACGGCGCGCGTTCGCCAGCAGATCCTGCTTCAGCCCCGCTTTCTCCTCGGTCGGCGTGGTGATGCCGCGCTCCAGGCTCCAGGAGTTACAGCTGACGAAGGCGATATCGGGATTGATGGCGCGCAGCAAACGACGCCCGTGCTCGCCGATGCAGGACTGGCTGGAGTCGTCGATCCGGCCGCCGATAATCGTCACTTCGATCTGCTTAAACTCCGAGAGAAACAGCGCGATATGCAGATCGGCGGTGATGACGCGCAGCGGCAGATGCGTCAACTGACGCGCCAGCTCCAGCATCGTGGTGCCGGCGTCCAGCACCACCGCGTCGCCCGCCTGCACAAAGGCGGCGGCGCGCTGCGCGATGGCCTGTTTTTCCGCCAGGTTGCGCTGCATTTTTTCCAGCGTGGTGGGCTGGGACGGAATGAACCGGTTCAGGGTCACGCCGCCATGCGTCCGGCTAATGACGCCCTCTTTGTCCAGCTTAATCAGATCGCGGCGAATAGTGGCTGGCGACGCGTTAATCGCGCTCACCAGCTGGTCAACGGTGACCAGATTATGGCTTTTCAGGAAATCCATAATCTGATCGAGGCGGCTTTGTCCTGTCATATGTCCTTATGCAAGCTGCATCGCGAGTTCAATAGATATCGCCATGCTCTCAGACTTCGCTTTGCCTGTCCATGCGATATCAAACGCGGTGCCGTGGTCGGCCGAGGTGCGGATAAAGGGCAGGCCGGCGGTGATATTCACCCCGTCGTAGAAACCCAGCAGCTTAAGCGGGATGTGTCCCTGATCGTGATACATCGCCACCACCATATCGTACTGCCCTTCGTAGCATTGCAGGTAAACCGTGTCCGGCGGGCAAGGGCCGCTGGCCTGAATGCCCTGCGCCTTCATCGCTTCGATGGCGGGTCCGACAATTTTGATCTCCTCGTCGCCGAACAGGCCGTTTTCGCCCGCGTGCGGGTTGACGCCCGCCACGGCGATGCGCGGATTGCTGTAGCCGACGCGACGCAGGAAGGTATCCGCCATGCCGATCACCGTTTCCACGCGCTCCTGATTCAGGGTATCGAGGAACTTACGCAGGGCGATGTGGGTGGTGACGTGAATCACCTTCAGGCGATCGGTATAGAGCACCATGGCGTAATTTTTGCTGTTGGTGAGTTTCGCCAGCAGTTCGGTATGACCGGGATAGATATGCCCCGCCGAATGCAACGCCTCTTTGTTCAGCGGCGCGGTGGCGATCGCCTGCACCTCACCCGCCATCGCCAGTTCGGTGGCGCGTTTGATGCAGCGAAAAGCGAGATCGCCTGCCTCTTTCTGCACCACGCCCGGCTTCAGCGCCTCAGGATCGGCCAGCGGTTCGTCGATGATATTGATGATGCCCGGCGCGAAGTGCGCGTCGGCGACGCGCTCCAGCACGCGCAGCTCCGCCTGCGGCGTGATCGCCATGCCCATGATGCGGCGCAGGGTGCTGGCGCAGCCCACCACCACCGCCGGGGCGCCGGAAAGCGCGCCTTCCGCCAGCGATTTGATAATGATTTCCGGGCCGATGCCCGCCGGATCGCCCATGGTGACCGCAATAACCTTACTCATTCGACATCTCCTCAATAAAACGAATGGCTTCTACCAGGGTGTTTTCATCACCAAAGCCGCCGGCTTTGGTCATCACCGGCAGGTGTGAGTGACTGTTAAGTAAAAACCCGTGCGGCACGCAGCCCGCTATCAGGCCCTGAATCTGAAACCCGCTGGCACCGAGCGCTTTGGCCGTGGCGATAGCCACATCTCCGCCGGAAAGGTAAAGTCCGGCTGGCTCGGCGCGCTGGCAAATTTCCTGCGTCAGCTCCCCGAGGAACTGACAAATCTTTTCTCCCAGCTGCTGACGGGAAAGCTGGTGTTGCTGACAAAGCGCCGCGATCTCGTGACGCTCTGCGGCGTGCCGACAGGTACGGATCACCGTATGCTCGCTGCGGCCCAGCGCCTCCCGCGCCTGGTCGAGCCAGACGGCGCGATCGCGCCATGCCGGCCGGGCAAAAAGCTGGCGAATGTCGATATCCACCAGGGTTACGCGTCGCTGCCGCGCCAGGCGATCGACCTGCTGCTGCGCGACGGCGCTCATGGAGCCGACTACCGCCAGCACCGGTCGCGGTCTGCGGGGCGAGAGCCAGGCGCCGAGCGCATCGCTCAGCCCGGCCGCGCCCGCCAGCA
>DENB01000068.1:17288-41773 GCA_002359495.1 Enterobacteriaceae bacterium UBA2655 | reverse complement strand
TTGGTCTGGAACGCGATGCTGTCGATCACGCTGATAATGTCCACCACCTTGCGCGAAGAATGATGAATTTCGCCCATGGTGCTCACTACCTGCCGTACCACTTCCGTGCCGCGCGCGGCGACCTGCGAAGCGTCGCCCGCCAGTTCGTTGGCGTGGGTGGCGTTGTCGGCGTTCTGGCGCACCGTGCCGGTCAGTTCTTCCATCGAGGCGGCGGTTTGCACAATCGAGCTGGCCTGATCCTCGGTGCGTGAGGAGAGATCGGCGTTGCCGCTGGCGATCTCGCGCGAGGCGGCGGTGATCGCCAGCGCGCTGTCGCCGACTTGGCGCATCAGTCCTTGCAGGTATTCGATAAACTGGTTGAAGCTCTGCGCCACGGCGTTGAACTCCGCGCTGTTGCTCATCGGCAGACGCTGGGTAAGATCGGCGCCGCCCGTCGACAGCGCCTGGATATTGCCGTTGAGGTGGTTCAGGCGCTTCATCATGGTGCGCACAAAGGCCAGCAGCACCAGCAGCAGGATCACTGCCAGCGGGATCTGCACCAGACCGAGACGGGTCAGCATGCTATGGGTTTGCGTCTGCAACAGACGGGTCGGCACGTCGCTGGCGAGATACCAGGGGCTGCCGGGAATCGCCCGCAAAAACAGCGTATGATCGCCGTCGTCGCCCTGATAAGCGCCCTGCAGCGGCTGGGTGCCGACGCTGGCCAGCAGCGCCTTCAGCGGCGCCGCCATCGGCAGATTGAGATCGCCGAGGGATTCCAGCTTCGGCGCGCCCTGCGTCAGCGCGGCGTTGCCCACCACCGTGCCGTCAGCCTCGACAATCAGCACGCGCCCATGGATCGCCGCGCCCATCTGCTGCGCCAGATGGTTGAAAAAGCCCAGCGTGACGTCAATGGTGGCGACGCCCCAGAGGTTGCCGTTGCGCCAGATCGCCATCGCGCAGTTGGTGCGCGGCTGCGGGCTGGCGGCATCCTGATAGGCTTTTGCCCAGGCGCACTGCCCCTTCGGCGCGGCGAGGCCCGCTTTGTACCACGGCTGCTGCCAGTAGTTTTCTGCTTCCGCCGAGTTCCAGAAACTGTTCGCCTGCAGCCGGTTGTCGACGTCGCGGGCAAAGAAACTGCTGTCTTTCTGTTTCGCCGGATCGCGCAGGTTCGGCAACGGCCAGATGCCGCCGCCGAAAACGTTGGTATCCTGATACTGGTTCACCAGCGTCGGCAACAGGGCGTCGATGGTCGCGCTCTCCATCACCGCCGCCGACTCGGTAATGGCGCGCTGTTGCGCCTGTACCCGGTTCATCTGCTCAACGATGCGCGTCGCCAGGGCGTCGACTTCATAACGCACCAGACGGCTTTCGTTACGCATCAGCTGCGGCGCGACAAACTGATTAATCACCACCAGGGTAATCAGCATCAGCAAAAGGAAAAACGCGATTAAGGTAAGCGTAAAGCGTGATTGTGTGGTTTTTAACATGGACGAGCCCTTTCCCCGGAGAGGCGCGATTGCCTGATTTCGGTTAACGGCGCGGCGGAAAAGAACTTGAGATGAGCGGGTTCACAAAAATGAAAAATAGCCGCCCCCGGCGAGAAGAGAGCGGCGCTCTGCGGCGGCGGTCAGGCTTCGGCGTCCACCACCTGCTGTCGTGGGCGGAAAATATGGCTGTTGCCGTCCGCCAGCAGCAGGCTGAGCAGCTGCTGGCCGCCGTTCTCTTCCGCCTGGGCGAACTGGCGCTCCGCTTCGGTAACCGGCGTCGACCAGAGCAGGTTGACGCGATCGCCGTCGCGCTTCGGCAGCTTGAACTGCGCCTTGTCGGCGGCCAGCCCGTTGGCCAGCAGAAAGCTTTCAAAGCCCACCGGCGCCACTTCCGACGCGAGCGTATGGCCTTCGCCCACCCAGCTGAGCCGCGACCAGGGCAGATGGGCGAACTCCGCCAGCGCGCTGGCCATCTGCACCGCGTTGGCTTCCGTCATCACGTCGCCGTCCACCGCCATCGCCAGCTCCACGCGACGATACTGCGGCGCCAGCTCCTCATAGAGATAATCGACCTGCGGCATCGGACGAATACTCATGCCCAGCGTCAGAAAATACCAGACGCCGCGATGCCAGTGCTGAGAAATCGCCATCGGCGGCCAGCTACCCTGATCGATCGCGTAATATTTTACCGATTCGCCGAATTGCGTCTGATAGCAGTGCAGCAGCTCATGCTGCACCAGATCCCACAGGTGGCCGTCATGCCAGTCGCGCCAGAAGTGACGATGCTGTTCCGCCAGCGCGTAGTAGTGGTTGGTGGAGGCGGAGCCTAAGGGGGCGGTGAGGCGATTTTTGCGCAGACAGCCCGCCGAGAAACTGACCTGCTTATCCTGATAGAGGCTCCAGCCGGGGATCACCGCCAGCAGCTGGCCGTTATACCAGAGCGCGGCGCCGTCGTCGCTGGGCTCCCACATCACCTGAAGCCCGGCGGGATCGAGCGGCGGCTCCGCCTCCAGCGTGCGGCAATATTCCGCGCTGAGCAGGGGCGCGATCCCCTGCTCCATCGCCGCGCGATCCTCCTGCTGCGGCGCCGGCAGCAGGTTGCGCAGCCAGCAGCCGCGTACCGCATATTGGCTGCGAAACAGATCGTTCGGCCAGATATAAAAGTAGGCGGTGCGATCATCCTGTTCGACGATTGCCGTGAGGGTACGTTGCTGATTATGAACTTCGGCAATCAGATGTTGATAGCTCATAGTGCCTCGACAAAAGCGTGGAGGAATCCATTTTCCCCGAGAATAGAGCAGGATCGGCACTCGTGCCATGCGAGACAAGGGTAAAAATCTCAAAGTGCGGGCTGTGAATATTATCAATTCTGATAGACTGCGCCAGGCGAAGCGGCAACAATGCGCCAGAACATAACATTTTCTTTACCGTCTCTACGCCTGAGGCTGTAATTTATTTCGACATTTTTTCACTGTGTAACATGTTAACGTCGCTTTACCCTGTCGTTACACATGGAGTGGGACATCGTGCACATCCTTGATATTGGCATCCGAGAGGCGGTTATTTACGCCGTGCTGGCCTGGCTGTTTTTGCGTTACAGCGCCATCATGATTTCATTAGCGGTTTTTTTCAGCGGCCTGCTGGCGCTGCTGATTTTTCCTACCGATATCTGGTACAGCCTTTTCGCGCTGGCGGTGATGGGGATCGGACTGGGGCTGTTGCTCTATCGCTATCATCTGCGCCGCGAAGCGCTGTTTCAGCAGATGAAAAGGCCGCGCACCTATACGGCGACGCGCGATGAGTTTCATCGTTAAAGCCGGGTAACGTTTTCCCGCGCGGCATCTTTCAGTCCGGGCGATGTAATTCTTTTCAATGCGTCGCCAACCGTCCTTAACAGGCCAGCGCCGCTTAAGCATTATTTCCGCCGGGCCGCTCAGCGGACGCGCCCCATGCGCTTCATCGCCTTATGATAAGCGCCGCGCTGAATCGACCAGCGCAGGCCGGCGGCGATCAGCTGAATTTGCCGATCGAGCGCCAGGCGTTCCAGCCTGCTGAAATGGTAGCCGCTCTGCTGCTGCGCCCACTCCGGCATCAGGCTGACGCCCGCTTTCAGCATCACTTTCATCACCGGCTTCGCCTGCCAGCTGGGCGCCGGCGCGTTCATCAACAGGCGCGTCACTTCGCGCGTGCGCTCGTCGACCCTCAGCTCGCCACGCATGTGATGAAAATAGTCGGCGACCGCCGCGCGGCTTTTCGGCACGCCTTCCGCGCCCAGCGCTTCGGCAATCAGCGCCGCTTCCGCGTAGTAGCGATCCTGATCCGTCCCGCTGAGCTGCGGGTTTTTATAGCGCAGATGGGAGGCGAGGAAACGGCTGGTCTCCGCCACATGCACCCAGGTGAGCAGATGCGGATCGCTGGCGGCGTACTGCTGGCCGTAAGCGTCCACGCCGCTGACCCGCAGATGAATGCGCTTCACGCGCTCGATCAGCGTCCGGGCGTCGGCCCGGTTGCCGAACGTCGTGACGGCGATGAACTGACTGGTGCGCCGCAGGCGCCCCAGCATATCTTGACGAAAGTTTGAGTGATCCCAGACGCCGGCCAGCGCGGACGGGTGCAGCATCTGAAGCAGCAGCGCGCTGATGCCGCCGCACATCATCGAGGCGAAGTCGCCGTGCACCCGCCAGATGACGCTGTCCGGGCCGAACAGCCCCGGATCGCCCGGCGGCTGGGAAAGATCGAATTCATTCAGCGACAGGCCGTTCAGGCGAAAGACCTGGCGCTCGATGCGTTGACGAAGAAGTTTCATAGTCAGGGGCCACCGCAGCGGCCCGTCAAAAGTTAAAGATAGGTGAATTGTGCATCCTGGGTGCGGACGGAATCCAGCCCGATCATCACATTAAATTTGCCCGGCTCCGCTACCTGCTGCATTTTCTGGTTCCAGAATTTCAGCGCGTCGACGTCGATCTTAAAGGTCACGGTTTGCGATTCGCCCGCTTTCAGCATGATGCGCTTAAAGCCGCGCAGCTCGGCGACCGGACGGCTCAGCGTCGCGACCGGATCGTTCAGGTACATCTGCACCACGGTCGCGCCGTCGCGCGCGCCGCTGTTGGTCACGGTTACGCTCGCTTCCACCGTCCCGTCGCGCGGCATGGTTTCCGCCGACATTTGCACCGGCGAGAGCGTGAAGCGGGTATAGCTCAGGCCATAGCCGAAGGGATAGAGCGGGCCGTTTACCGCGTCGTAGTAGTGCGAAGTGTACTTGTTCGGTTTGGCGAAGTTATAGGGTCGGCCGGTCGGCAGATGGTTGTAGTAGATCGGGATCTGTCCTACCGAGCGCGGGAAGGAGACCGGCAGTTTGCCGGACGGGTTGTAGTCGCCGAACAGCACGTCGGCGATGGCGTTGCCCCCTTCGGTGCCGCTGAACCAGGTTTCCAGCATCGCGTCCGCCATGCGATCCTCCTTCGCCAGCGAAAGCGGACGGCCGTTCATCATGACGATCACCAGCGGTTTGCCCGTCGCCTTCAGCGCCGCCAGCAGTTTCTGCTGGCTGGGCGGAATATTCAGCTCGCTGCGGCTCGACGCCTCATGCGCCATGCCCTGCGCTTCGCCGACCGCCGCGACCACCACGTCCGCCTGCTTCGCCTTCTCCACCGCCTCGTCAATCATCTGCTGCGGCGTGCGCGTATCCACCGTGACTGCCTTTTCATACAGGTTGAGGAAATCCTGAATGCCTTTGTTGTCGGAGATGTTCGCCCCTTTGGCGTACAGCAGCGTCGCTTTGCCCGCCGTCGCGTTGCGCATGCCCTGCAACAGCGATACCGACTGCTTCGCCACGCCCGCCGCCGACCAGCTGCCCATAATGTCGCGCTGGCTGTCGGCCAGCGGGCCGATCAGCGCGATGGTGCCGCTTTTCTTCAGCGGCAGCGTTTCCAGACGGTTCTTCAGCAGCACGATGCTTTTACGCGCCACGTCGCGCGCCTCGGCGCGATGCAGACGGCTTTCCGCATTGGTGTCCTGCGGATCGCTCTCTTTGGCGCCGAGATGGCTGTAAGGATCGTTAAACAGCCCCATATCGTACTTTACGTTCAGCACGTGACGCGTCGCGTCGTCGATCTCCGCCATGCTTACCGCGCCGCTTTTCACCAGCCCCGGCAGGTACTTGCTGTAATATTCGTCGCTCATGCTCATGTCGATGCCCGACTTGAGCGCGATGCGCACCGCCTCCTGCGGATCGCCCGCCACGCCGTGTTTGATCAGCTCTTTAATGGCGCCGTGATCGCTGATGGTGATGCCTTTGAATTTCCATTGGTCGCGCAGCAGATCTTTCAGCAGCCAGCTGTCGGCGGTCGCCGGCACGCCGTTGATGGAGTTCAGCGAGACCATGACGCCGCCGCTGCCGGCATCCAGCGAGGCTTTATAAGGTGGCATGTAATCCTGGAACATGCGCTGCGGACTCATATCCACGGTATTGTAATCGCGCCCGCCCTCCACCGCGCCGTAGAGCGCGAAGTGCTTCACGCTGGTCATCACCGCATAGCGATCGGCGGGGCTTTTGCCCTGCATCGCCTCGACCATTGCGCGCCCCATCTGCGAAGTGAGGAAGGTATCTTCGCCGAAGCCTTCCGAGCCCCGGCCCCAACGCGGCTCGCGGCTGACGTCCACCATCGGCGCCCAGGTCATGTTCAGCCCGTCGTCGGCGGCTTCATAAGCGGAAACGCGGCCGACGGTATGCACCGCGTCCAGATCCCAGCTCGCCGCCAGTCCCAGCGGGATCGGAAAGATGGTGCGCTGGCCGTGCACCACGTCATAGGCAAAAAACAGTGGAATTTTCAGGCGGCTGAGCTGCATTACCTGATCCTGCATGGCGCGGATATCGGGACGGGTAACGGTGTTGAAGATCGCCCCCACCTGCCCTTTCTGGATCATATCGCGGATCGCCTCTTTGGGATTATCCGGCCCGACGCTGATCAGCCGCAGTTGGCCGATTTTTTCATCCAGCGTCATTTTCGTCAGCAGTTGGCTGACGAAGGCGTCGCGCGCCTCGGGGGTCATCGGATGGGGGCCAAACAGATCGTCGGCCAGAGCGGGCTGAATGGCCAGGGAGACGGCCAGGCTAACAGAATAAATCCATTTCATCAGTTTGGGTTCTCTTAAATGACTGCGCGATAACAAGATTATGCGTTATAGCGGATGTGCGCCAGTGTGCCACAAGATGCGAGCGGCAGGTAGCGTTGCGCGGCGAGCCATTTTCCCGCGCCGTGCTACAGTAAGGACGCAAGGTAACGAAAGGATACGCCGATGACCGACTCTTTCTCCCGCTCCGCGCTGCTGGCGACGCTGCGCCGCCTCGTGGGTCCCTCTCATCTTCTGACCGATGCCGCGCAGACGGCGCGCTATCGCAAAGGCTTTCGCTCCGGCGAAGGCGATGCACTGGCGGTGGCGTTTCCCGGCTCGCTGCTGGAATTATGGCGCGTATTGCAGGCGCTGGTCAGCGCCGATGCGATTATTTTGATGCAGGCCGCCAATACCGGCCTGACGGAAGGTTCGACGCCGCACGGCAGCGACTACGATCGCGATATCGTCATCGTCAGCACGCTGCGCCTCGATAAGCTGCAGCTGATCGACAAGGGCAAACAGGTGCTGGCCTTTCCCGGCACCACGCTCTGGCAGCTGGAGCGCGCGCTGAAGCCGCTGGGCCGCGAGCCGCACTCGGTGATCGGCTCCTCATGCATTGGTGCCTCGGTGCTGGGCGGCGTCTGCAATAACTCCGGCGGCGCGCTGATTAAACGCGGCCCGGCCTACAGCGAACTGGCGCTTTACGCGCAGATTGACGAACAGGGCAAGCTGCGGCTGGTGAACCATCTCGGCATCCAGCTCGGCGCCACGGCAGAGGAGATTCTGGGCCGTCTCGATGACGACCGCTGGCAGCCTGCGGACGTACTGTATGATGAGCGTCACGCCTCCGACCCCGATTACAGCACGCGCGTGCGCGACATCAACGCCGATACCCCGGCGCGTTTCAACGCGGACGCGAGCCACCTGTATGAAGCGTCCGGCTGTGCCGGCAAACTGGCGGTGTTCGCCGTGCGGCTTGATACCTTCCCCGCCGAGCCGCAGCAGCAGGTGTTCAATATCGGCAGCAACGATCCCGCCGTGCTGAGCGACATTCGCCGCCATATTCTCGCCCATTTCGCCAATCTGCCGGTCGCGGGCGAATATATGCACCGCGACATGTTCGATATCGCCGAAGCCTACGGCAAAGATACTTTCCTGATGATCGATAAGCTGGGCACCGACAAGCTGCCGCGCTTTTTTACCCTGAAAGGGCGCGCCGACGCCTGGCTGGCGAAAGCGCCTTTCATCAAACCGCACTTCAGCGATCGCCTGATGCAGCACCTGAGCCAGCTTTTCCCCACGCATCTGCCGAAACGCATGAAGCAGTACCGCGATCGCTATGAGCATCACCTGCTGTTGAAAATGTCCGGCGGCGGCGTGACGGAGGCGCGCAGCTATCTCAAGAACTTTTTCCGCGAAGGCGGCGGCGACTATTTTGAGTGCACCGGTAAAGAGGGAGCGCACGCCTTCCTGCATCGCTTTGCCGCGGCGGGCGCGGCGGTGCGCTATCAGGCGGTGCATACCGATGAGGTGGAGGATATTCTGGCGCTCGATATCGCCCTGCGCCGCAACGATCGCGACTGGTTCGAGACGCTGCCCGCGGAATTCGATCGCGACCTGATCCATCGCCTTTACTACGGCCATTTTTTCTGCCACGTTTTCCATCAGGATTACATCGTGAAGAAAGGCGCGGACGTGCATGCGCTAAAGGAGAAGATGCTGGCGCTGCTCAACGCGCGCGGCGCGGAGTATCCGGCCGAGCACAACGTCGGTCATCTCTACGCGGCAAAACCGCAGCTGCAGGCTTTTTATCGTCAGCTCGATCCCACCAACAGCTTTAACCCCGGCATCGGCAAAACCAGCAAGCAGAAAGGCTGGGGCGTGAAGCAGGCGTAACCGCAGAAATGAAAAAGGCCGAACGTTGTCGGCCTTTTAAGCTATCAGGGCAGCGGCGCCGGCTCGCTGTCGGCCGCCTGCTGCCTGCTGCGTTCGATAATCATGGTCTGCGGCGTCGACAACATAATGCCCTCTTTGCGCAGGCGCGTCAGGATATCGAACAGCAGGTCGCTTTTTACGCTGCCTACCTGACGCGGGCTGGCGACGTTGCCGGTGACGCTCAGCACGATCCCCTGCGGCGTCAAATCCTTAAAGGTGACCGACGGCTCCGGCAGCTCCAGCACGCGTTCATTTTCGTTATAGACCTCCAGCAGGATTTCACGCACCCGCACCGGATCGATGTTCAGCGGGAACGTCAGCAAAATCGTCGCCACTCCCTGCGCATTGCCCATGGTGGCGTTACGCACGTTTTGCGCGATAAGCTGCGAGTTGGGCACGATCACCGTCGATTTGTCGCTTAACTGGATTTCGGTGGCGCGCACGTTGATGCGGCGAATGTCGCCCTCAATGCCGCTGATGCTTACCAGGTCGCCGACCTTTACCGGCCGTTCGGTCAACAGGATCAGACCGGATATAAAGTTCTTCACGATCTCCTGTAAACCAAAACCGATACCCACCGACAGGGCGCTGACGATCCAGGCCAGCTTGTTCCACTGCAGTCCCATGATCGACAGCGTCAGCAGGATAATCAGCACGTAGCCGATGTTGCTGAACAGCGTGATCAGCGACACGCGCATGCCGGTATCCATGGTGGTTTTCGGCAGGAAATCGTTGTCCAGCCAGCGGCGCACCGAGCGCAGCACATAGATGCCGACGATCAGGCAAACCAGCGCATTCACCAGCCGCGCCGGCACGATGTTCAGCGACTCCAGCCCTTTGCCGCCCCAGAATTCAATCGCTTTCTGCAACAGCTCGATCGGCGTTGAGGAGGCGAAGGTGCCGTTCAGCAGCGCAATGGCGACGAACAAAATCAGCAGGGTTTTGCCCAGCGCCGCCAGCAGCGTGGCCGCCTGCTGTAAATGGCGGTCGTCGATATTCAGCGAGCTCTGGATACGTCTGCCGGTCGGGGTCGCGGTAGAAAACAGCGTTTCGCAGGCGTCGTTAATCAGGTGACTGAGAAAATAGAACGAGCCGAACAGGATGCCGCACCAGATCACTTCATAACTCAGGAAGCGGCCCAGCGTGACATAACCGACGATCAGCGAGGCTAAAATGGCGACGCCGGTCAGGGTCAGGGCCATCTGGATCAGCCCCACCAGCGTGGAGCGCGCCTCCGGCGGATTGCCGTCCAGCGCCATGCGTCGCCGCATCCGGTTGGTGCGCATGCTGATGGCGAGCGTGGTGGTGCCGATCAGCAGCGCCGTCAGGCCATTGGCGAAAATCGTGGTGTTGAGGCTGGTGCCCACGCTGTAGTTTAACGCTTCCACCGTCTGGAAAATAAATACCAGCGCGGCGGTAAAGGGCGGAAACGGCCTCAGCGCCTGCGCCACCTGGTCGGACATCGGCGGCAGCCGCCAGGAGGGGCGGCGGGTAGAGAGAAAGGCGCGCCCCAGGCCGGCGATCAGCCCGCAGAAGACGCTAAGCTCCACCAGCCGATCGACGAAGCCCTGCACGTCGTCGGAAACCTCGTCGCGTCGGGTAAACGCCAGCGCGATAAAGTTGAACGCCAGCACCACGGCGGCCAGCGTGGTCAGCGCGATGGCCGCCGCCAGGAAGCTGCGGCGCAGCCGCCCTTCCGGCAGTTTATGAATGCTGATCCAGGCGAGAAACTCTTCACCGTAACGGCGGCCCAGCGTCATCACCAGCAGCGCGGCGAGCAGCCAGCCCAGGGTGCCGATGCGCCAGCCTGGCTCCCAGGAGAGCGCGGCCGTCGCCTGCAGTTCGTCGCGGAAATCGGCGATCTTCTCGCCGTCCAGATCCTGCACGCTCAACAGCGGCGCCCAGAAACGCGGGCCGAGAATACTGCCCGAATTCAGCGCCAGCTGGTTTTTCAGATGGTCGCGACGCAGGTTGACGATCTGCGACGAAAGCACCAGCCCGCCGTTTTTAATCGCCAGCGCCTGCTTGATCTGATCGTCCAGCTTGCTTTTCTGACTTTCCAGCGAACGCCGCTTGTGCGTCACCTCCGGCGTCTCTTTTACGCCGCTGTCCGCTTTCGGGGCCGGGCCGAGCACCTCCAGCTGTCCGTCCAGCTGCTGACGCTGCGGGATCAGCGCCTGCCCGAGCGTATCGGCGTTGCCGGAGAGCTCCAGCGCCATCTCGTTGAGCTGGTTCAGCTGGTTTTCATTGGTTTCGCCAGAGACCTGGCCTTTGATTTTATCGAGGACCTTCTGCATTTTCGGCAGTTCCACCGCCGGATTCACCTGCGGCGCGGTCTCCTCTCCCTGCGTAGCGGCGGCGGCTTCGTCGGCCGCCGACGCTCTTGATGGCGCGGCCAGGATAAAAGACAGCATAAGGAAAGGTAAAAAAAATCTTAACTTAGGCATACATAGACTATTCCGGAATGGCAACTTGAGTAGAAAAAATCCTTTAATAAATCGGCCATAAGTTATCACAAATGCATAGAAATTAATAACGTTATTAATTAAATATCAATACTTAGATAAGTATTAATTAAATAATATTTAATCATCAACGAGAAAATTTATTAATGGCAGAATACCTGAATAAGGATCAATTGATAATAAAACGTTGATTTTGATCAAAACAATATATTTCCATCCGAGCAAACATAAGATAAGTTGAAGCTTACCGAAAAAATGATTAAGGAAAAAATATGAATATGCAAATTTATTCCCATTTGAAAAGCAATCTTCATGATAGCTATTCTTTTGATATCGCTGATGGATTATGTATTACTGAAGGCGAACTGGTAAAAGCAAGGTTAGGTCATGATGCAGTATTATTAAAAATAGACAACATTAAAAATTTTATAGAATCGTTTGAAAACCTAAAAGAAATAAAAACAGTAACCAGAAACAGGTATGCAATTAGCATTCTGAACGGTATATATAAAAACCAATATCTTTACGGTTATAAAAGCATGGACGTAAGCGCTCAGGCAGGACTAATACTTAATCCTCGAGAACTTGATTTAAGGATTTTTTTTCGACACTGGGCTTATATTTTTTATATAGAGGATTCTGAAAGAGGAGACTCCCTACAAATATTTGATAATGAAGGCAATGCTGTACATAAAATTTATCCCACACTTAACACTGATATAGCTTTTTTCAAAAGCATAAAAAATAAATACAAATCTGAATTAAAGGAGATCATTTTTGAAAAACATCCCTCTTTTTTTCCTGACGGGGAAATTACGTTTAACAAACAAATCGATGATGACTGGAGAAAAATGAGTGATGTACATGACTTTTATATGTTGATGCATAAATATAAAATGGACAGATTTAGTCTGTTAAAAAGCGTGAAACCCGATCTGGCTTGTCAAGTAGATAATGGAATTATAGAACGAGTTTTTACAAAAACAAAAGAGATGCTTAATGAGATCGTAATTTTTGTTTCCAATAAAGGCTGCGTGCAAATTTTCACCGGCATTCCCGATAAAATATTTTATAAAGACGACTGGCTAAATATTTTCAACAACAATTTCAAGCTACATATTAAATACAATCAGATTCATTCATCATGGATCGTTAGAAAACCTTGTGAAAATGGCTACGTTAATTCATTAGAAGCTTATGCCGAGGATGGCACGCTTATAATACAAATTTACGGACAACGCAACGAAGGTGAAAAAGAGCGAGAATTATGGCGAGAAGTAATATCAATATCGAAATGTAATTGGTGATTTTTAGAAAAAAAGAGGCCATATGAGTACAACATCTTTTTTTATTAATAAAATATCGGAAAGCGCTCTTTTTACTTTGTTAAGCAAAGCCGAGGATTATAAGAAAAAAAATTCATTATTAAAGGATAAAGAAGCGTTCAAATTACTTGAAAATTTAAATTTAAACTTATCAAAGTATTCAGGTCGACTTATTACAAAACAGGGGATTGTCATCAGATCAAAAGCATTCGACAAATACACTATCGAATTTATAGAAAAAAATGAAAATCCGGTTATTATTATGCTTGGCTGTGGGTTGGACACAAGATATCAGCGTATTTTTCCTTTGTGTGAAAAAGCAAAATTCTATTATGTAGACCTGGAAGAGGTTATTGAAGCAAGAAGATATTTCCTCCCACCGGGAAGCAATGAACACCTTATTCCTTGCTCAATGTTTGACTTAGCATGGTGGGCAGAAATTACCACACATGAAAAAAATTCAGATTATTTGATTATCGTTGAAGGCGTACTTGTTTATTTTTCAGCTGAGGAGAATAAAAAGTTTATAAACCTGGTTTCCGCTGTAGCATCCGGTGCTGAGTTGGTATTTGACATCGTATGCAACAACTTAATTGATAATTACAGACAAAAGGACAAAGATACGCTTTTAAAATTTGGTTTAGATGATATATTGCAACTGGAGAGTTGGGAAGAAAGATTAAAAATTTCAAAAGTTATAGATCTCAAGGATTGTGCTGGCTATAAAGTAATGCTGGCATTAATAAAACAACACAATCTGGAAAATATGAAGTATAGCACAAAATTAGTTGTCACTAAAATAAACTAAAAAATTACCCTCCCCCAGTTGAAACAGGATATATGAAATAATACTTTATTCAATACCGCACTTATTTATACGCCAACAGAAAAAAGGTCAGGAAGGAAATAATGCAATATATAATAGATGATTTATTTGACTCATTGGCAATATTCTTAACTATCATATTCATCATAGGGATTGTTGCCATTATAAGATAGTTCCATATGCGAAAGTGAAAATTAACTTATTGCCATAATACTTCCCATCACGTATGTTAAGGTTTAGTTTTAACATGTATTTTCAATACAGCACAAAACTGCTTAAATGCGTTCAAGTGGGAATAATTAAATTTCTGTTTGATTATGTTCAATTTCATTTTTTGCCTGACTCCCTGCCTGCATTTAACAGGGAAATCCGCTGACTGATAAAAACAAACTATCAGTCAGCGTATATCATCCCAAAACAAAGCTGCCCAATTATTAATTTAGCAATCTGTTATTCAACGGCCAGTCGTTTTATGTCAGTACTAGCCACCTGCGCCGCCTTCTGCTTTTTATAAGCCAGCGCCGCGGCGGGCACCGGCGCCGCTTTGCCGGTTTCCAGCCAGTCGCGCAGACGATTCGCATCGGCGAAATGGGTATATTTGCCGAAGGCGTCCAGCACCACCAGCGCCACCGGCCGGTTGTTGATCACCGTACGCATCGCCAGGCAATGGCCCGCTTCGTCGGTATAGCCGGTTTTGGTCAGCTGAATGCGCCAGTCCGCTTTATAGACCAGATGGTTGGTATTGCGGAACGGCAGCGCATAGGCGGGATGGCTGAAGATCGCCGTCTGCTCTTTCGTGGTGCTAAGCTGGCCCAGCAGCGGATACTGTCGCGTCGCTTTTAGCAGCTTGATCAGATCTTCCGCGCTGGAGACGTTGTGGATCGACAGGCCGGTCGGCTCGACATAGCGGGTATGCGTCATGCCGAGGGCGCGCGCTTTGGCATTCATGGCGCGGATAAAGGCGTCGTAGCCGCCGGAATAATGGTGCGCAAGGCTGGCCGCCGCACGGTTTTCCGATGACATCAGCGCCAGCAGCAGCATATCCCGGCGGCTGATTTCGCTGTTCAGCTTGACGCGCGAAAAGACGCCGCGCATCTCCGCCGTGTGGCTGATATCCACCGACAGCAGCTCATCCATCGGCTGATGGGCGTCCAGCACCACCATCGCCGTCATCAGCTTGGTGATCGAGGCGATAGGCCGTACGCGATCGGGATGGCTGGAGAACAACACTTTATTGGTATTAAGATCGACAATCATCGCACTGCCGGAGGCGATTTGCGGCTGGGCAATCGGCGCCATATTGGCAAGCGCAGGCGCCGCCAGCGCAGGCGTCATCGCCGTTGCGCCCGTGAAGAGCAACGCCAGTGACAGCAGTGAATAGCGAATGTTTACAGGCATCGGGAAAGTGTACCGGTTAAGATTTTGCGCTGTGTCAGACACAGGCTGCCCGCATCAGGCCAGACTATACGCGGGCTGGCCGCAGCATCATACGCGGTTCGTTACGAAATTTCCTGAAGGAGATTGTTTCTGTGCGTTAAAAGGCTGTGTCCCGACGGGAAAGACACAGCCTGAGAGGTCGGTCAGAACAGACGCGGGCCATAACCCCATATTACCACCGTCAGCGCCAGCAGCACTTCCAGCACCAGCACGCCTATCGCCATGGTAGAGCCGGAAAAACGCACGCTTTCATCATGATCGATATTCAGGAAGACCGGAATGCCGACGTAAAGCAGATAGCCGGTATAGAGCAGCGCCAGCGCTCCTGCCAGCACGCAGAGCCAGACCAGCGGGTAGAGCGCGATAATGCCGCAGAGAAACAGCGGCGTCGCCACGTAGCCGGCGAATACCGTACAGCGCTGAACGGAAGGACGTTGCGGGTAATCGCGCGCCATCCAGTGTATGACGCGGCCCATCACCGCGACGCCGCCCAGAATAATCAGATAAAACAGGATGCCGAGGCCGACGCCGGTCAGCAGGTTAAGTTGGATGAAGCGCCCTTCTCCCAGGTTCCAGCCTAACTGCGTGGTGCCGATAAAGGCGCAGATGACCGGGATGGCTGCCATAAACAGGACATGATGCGTGTAATGGTGCGAAACGCTTTCGTTCTCTTGCTTAATCTCACGCATCTCCTGATTGGGATGCGCCATAAGTCCCCAGATATGATTCATAAAATCACCTCTCTGATGCGACTGTCCACCCGACTCGGATGCCGGGCAGCTCATCTCTAGTATAAACGGGGCTGCCATTTTTGCGGCGAGCGGGGAGATAAAGCGCGAAATTACCTCCGGCGCTGGGTTTAATTGTCGTCAGGGCCGGAAGCCTGCGCAGATGCGGTATAAACTTGTGGAGGGTCTTGTTTCCAGGGGAAGGTTAATTTTGCATTTCGATATCAATGAATTAATTGCGCAGTATGGTTATCCGGGCGTACTGCTGGGCTGCCTCATCGAGGGAGAAACCTTTACCTTGCTGGGCGGCATCGCGGCGCATGAGGGGCTGCTGCGCTACAGCGGCGTGGTGATCGCCGCCATGATCGGCGGCGGCATCGGCGATCAGCTGCTGTTCTGGCTGGGACGACGCTACGGCACGCGCATCCTGCGCCGGTTTAAGAAGCATCAGGATAAGCTGGTCAAAGCGAACCATCTGATCCAGCGCCACCCCAGCCTGTTTGTCATCGGCGTGCGCTTTATGTACGGCTTTCGTCTTATCGGCCCGATCATTATCGGCGCCAGTCATCTTCGGCCGCTGAAGTTTTTTCTGCTGAACGTGGTGGGCGCCGCTATCTGGGCGCTGCTGTTTGTTTCGCTGGGCTATTTCGCCGGCGAGATGATCACGCCGCTGCTGCATAAAATCGACCAGCATCTGAAACATCTGTTCTGGCTGGCCGGCGCGGTGGTCTTCGCCTTTTTGCTGCGCTTCGTCATCCGTCGCTGGAATGACAAACGGGCTGGCTGACGCAGGGCGGCGACGCCCTGCGCGGTCAGGCGTCACGGATTGTCGTACCCCTTGAACTGCGGGTTGGCCAGCATAAAGCCGCCGTCGATGATAAATGACTGTCCGGTGGTGTAGGTCGCCCATTCGGAACAGAGCCAGGCCACCATACTGGCGATTTCACGCGTATCGCCCGGACGTCCGGCCGGGATCTCCGGGATTTTGGTGTGGTGCGCATCCTCATTGCTCATGTCGTTCATCGGCGTCGCGATCGCCCCCGGCGCCACGGCGTTCACCAGAATGTTATGCGGCAGCAGGCTCAGCGCCATCGATTTGGTCAGGCCGCCCAGCGCATGTTTCGCTGCGGTATAGGCGATCGAGTCGGGCAGCGGCGTATGCTCATGCACCGAGGTGATGTTGATGATGCGCCCGCCGTCGCCCTGCTCTACCATGCGACGCGCAGCGATCTGGCCGCAGACGAAGGCGCCGTCCACATCCACGGCGAAGACTTTCCGCCACTCTTCGAAGGTTGTTTCCAGAAAGCCGGCTTTGGCGTTAGTACCGGCGTTGTTCACCAGCACGTCGATGCGGCCCAGGCGATTGATCAGGGTCTGGAGCGACTGCCCGCCCTGCGGCGGATCGGCGAGATCGAGATGGCTCACTTCGGCGCGACGCCCCTTACTGCGCACCTCGCGCGCTGTCTCCTCGCCGCCCTGCTGGTCTGAATGCCAGGTGATGCCGATGTCGAACCCCTGCTCCGCCAGCATCAGGGCGCAGGTTCTGCCAATGCCCGAATCCGATGCCGTTATCACGGCGACCTTCTGCTGTTGTTCTGCCATGGTGACCTCCGCTGATGGATGTCTGAAGAGTATAGGCGTTATCTATCCGTGCTTAGCGCCCGCTCTCTTTGCCGCTTTGTCTATAGTTAATGAATAATTCCGCCGTGGAGAACCTTATGAGTCAGGTCAAACGCAAGATTGAAGAGCACGGCGTCATCGGCGACCTGCGCACCTGCGCGCTGATCGCCAACGACGGCACCATCAGCTATTTCTGCTGGCCGGAGCTGGACAGCCCGTCGGTATTTTCTGCGCTGCTCGACAGCGACGAAGCGGGCCTGTTTTCGCTGGCGCCGCAGTGGCAGAATGTGCGCCGTCAGCAGCTCTATCTGCCGGATACCAATATTCTGCAAACCCGCTGGCTGGGCCGCGAAGGCGTGGCGGAGATCACCGATTACATGCCGCTATGCGACGCGGTCGACAAACAGCCGCGCATCATTCGCCGGGTAAAAATGGTACGCGGCAGCGCCCGTTTCCAGATGCGCTGCGCGCCGCGCCATGACTACGGCCGCGCCAACACCCAGGCCGTCGCCGAGCGCGGCTGCATCGAATTTCATGCCGAGGGTCAGCCGTCGCTGCGCCTCGCCGCCACCGTGGTGATGACGCTGGAGGAGAACGCGGCCACCGCCAGCTTTACCCTGCAGACCGGCGAACATGCCGAATTCGTTTTCGGCAGCGTCGACGATCCCCATCTCGACCATATCGCCACCGAACGCTGCTTTGAGCATACCCTGAACTTCTGGCGCAGCTGGGCGAACAAAAGCAACTACCGCGGACGCTGGCAGGGCATGGTGACCCGTTCGGCGCTGGCGCTGAAGCTGCTCACCTCCTGGCGGCATGGCTCCATCGCCGCCGCCGCCACCTTCGGCCTGCCGGAAGAGCTGGGCGGCGTGCGCAACTGGGACTATCGCGCCTCCTGGATCCGCGACGCCTCGTTCAGCATGTACGCCCTGATGCGGCTGGGCTATACCGAGGAGGCAAAAAACTTTACCAAATGGGTGGGCCGCTGCGTGGAGAACAGCCATCACGACGAAGCGCGTCTGCAGGTGATGTACCGCCTCGACAGCGGCACCGAATTGCATGAGATGGAGCTGCTTAACCTCGCCGGCTACGCCGACTCCGCGCCGGTGCGTATCGGCAACGACGCCTGGAGTCAGACCCAGCTCGATATTTACGGCGAGCTGATGGATGCCGTCTACCTCGCCAATAAATATGGCGAAGCGATCTCCCATCGCGGCTGGCGCTACGTCGTCAATATGGTCGATTACGTCTGTGAGACCTGGAACCAGCCGGACGCCGGCATCTGGGAGATGCGCGGCGAGCCGGAACATTTTCTGCACTCGCGGCTGATGTGCTGGGTGGCGATCGACCGGGCGTTGCGCCTCGGCATGAAGCGTTCGCTGCCGATGCCCTACGCGCGCTGGGATCAGGCGCGCAGCGAGATCCGCGAAGATATCTGGAACAACTTCTGGAACAAAGAGCGCGGCCACTTTACCGCCACGCGCCACGGCGACTACCTGGACGCCTCCATGCTGCTGATGCCGCTGGTGCGCTTTGTCGGCGCCACCGATCCCGACTGGCTCGCCACGCTCGACGCCATCAAGACGAATCTGGTCAGCGACGGGCTGGTGCGCCGTTATAACATCGATGAGACGCCTGCCGACGGGCTGAAAGGCGGTGAAGGCGCTTTCGCCGCCTGTTCATTCTGGTATGTCGAGTGTCTGGCGCGCGCGGGCCGCATTAACGAAGCCCATTTTGAATTTGAAAAGCTGCTGAGCTATGCCAATCCGCTCGGCCTGTACAGCGAAGAGTTTGATCAACAGGGCGGTGCGCTGGGAAATATGCCGCAGGCGCTTTCCCATCTGGCGCTGATCAGCGCCGCTTTTTTCCTTAACCGTAAGCTGAGTGGAGAGATAACGTTATGGCAACCCTGATCAATTTATGTTTGTACGCAAAGAGAATTGTCTGGTTAACCTGACAGGATAACTGCATTATTCTGCCGGAGCTAAAATCGCGATTCCCATCAATAGTTCAAAGCACATATAATGTGCAGCGGTCATGCTGATCAGCAATGGGTTCGATAAATCAACAAGCCTGAAAAAAGGCATTAACTACCTGTAAAAACATGAAAAAAAGTATTCGCGCGTTCGCTTCACTTGCCCTGGCGCTGGCGGCATTCAGCCAATCAGCCTTCGCTGTGGTTTATCCCCTTCCGCCGGCCAACAGCCGTCTGGTGGGCGAAAACATCGAAATTACCATCCCTCAGGAGAGTAAACTGCCGCTGGAAGCCTTTGCGGCGCAGTACCAGATGGGTCTTAGCAACATGCTGGAAGCCAATCCGGGCATTGACGTTTATTTGCCGCAGCCCGGCCGTAAAATGATCGTGCCTCAACAGCTGATCCTGCCGGACGCCCCGCGTGAAGGCATCGTCATCAACAGCGCAGAAATGCGTCTTTACTACTACCCGAAAGGCAGTAAGAACGTCGTCGTGCTGCCGATCGGCATCGGCGAACTGGGAAAAGATACGCCGATCAACTGGACCACCAGCGTTCAGCGTAAAAAAGATGGCCCGACCTGGACGCCGACCAAAGCGATGCATGCGGAATATGCCGCGCGCGGCGAAAACCTGCCGGAGGTGTTCCCGGCCGGTCCAGATAACCCGATGGGTCTCTATGCGCTCTATATCGGCCGTCTCTACGCCATTCACGGCACCAACGCCAACTTCGGCATCGGCCTGCGCGTCAGCCACGGCTGCGTGCGTCTACGTGCTGATGATATCAAATGGCTGTTCGACAACGTGCCGGTCGGCACGCGCGTGCAGTTTATCGACCAGCCGGTGAAGGCGACCATCGAGCCGGACGGTTCCCGTTACGTAGAGGTGCATAACCCGCTCTCCACCACCGAAGAGCAGTTTACCTCGCGCGAGCCGGTGCCGATTACCCTGACCGCCGCCGTGAGCAAGGTGGTGACCGACGCCAGCGTCAGCCAGGATCAGGTCAACAACGCCATTCAGAACCGCACCGGTATGCCGGTGAAGGTGAACGGCGTGGCGGATAACGTTCAGACCGCGCCGATCCCGGTTCAGGAGATGCCCGGCGCAGAGCCGAAAGAAGAGCCGATGACGCCGGTTACGCCTCAGGGCGCCAACGTCACCGATCCTGACGCGGCCACATCGCAGCCTGCGACGCCCGGCGCAGCGCCGATCACCAATGAAAACAGCGTGCAGCAGACCAGCGCGCCGCAGCCTGCCGCCGCAGGCGACAACAACTCCTGATCGTTCGGAAAACAACCGAAGCCAGCGCCTGTCGCTGGCTTTTTTTTGCGCCGTTTTCGGCGCGATTTCGCTTACCGACTTCATCGTTCTGTCATAAAAGCGGCGTATCACAAACCAGGTTACTGCCCTGCAGGGAGGCGCTTCATTCAGTGAACGAGGTAAGTTATGAGCCAAAACAGTCTCTCTCCCTCCGCCCCGGCGCGCGGACGTCCTAACCTTTACGGCAAAGGCAACCGCTTTTCCCGTCCGCTGTTTCTGGTTTTGCTGATCGCCGGAATCGCTTTCGCCGCCATCAACCTGTTTAACGATGTGTCGGAAACCGGCGCGGCGGTCACCAGCTACGTTCCTTTTCTTTTGCTCGGACTGGCGCTGCTGATCGCGCTGGGTTTCGAGTTCGTCAACGGCTTTCACGATACGGCGAATGCGGTGGCGACCGTGATCTACACTCACTCGCTCACTCCGGACATCGCCGTGGTCTGGTCGGGTCTCTGCAACTTTACCGGCGTTCTGCTCTCCAGCGGCGTGGTGGCCTTCGGTATTATTTCGCTGCTGCCGGTGGAGCTGATTTTGCAGGCGGGCAGCCATAACGGTTTCGCCATGGTTTACGCGCTGCTGGTATCCGCCATTATCTGGAACCTTGGCACTTGGTATTTCGGTCTGCCCTCCTCGTCGTCCCATACGCTGATCGGATCGATTATCGGCGTCGGCGTGGCTAACGCGCTGATGCATGGCCGCAGCGGCACCAGCGGCGTCGACTGGGATCAGGCGCTGAAGGTCGGATACGCGCTGCTGTTTTCACCGGTGATCGGCTTTGTGTGCGCCGCCCTGCTGCTGCTGTTGATGAAAACCTTTATCCGCAACCCGCAGCTCTACTCGGCGCCGGAAAGCAACCAGCCGCCGCCGGCCTGGATCCGCGGCCTGCTGATCCTGACCTGCACCGGCGTCTCTTTCGCTCACGGATCCAACGACGGCCAGAAAGGGATGGGGTTGATTATGCTGATTCTGGTCGGCACCATGCCCATCGCCTATGCGCTGAACCGCTCGCTGCCGCCCGATCAAATCCCGCGCGTCGCCGCCCTGACGCAGGTCACCGAGCAGCAGCTGTTGCAGCTTCAGCCCGCCCCTGCGGACATGCCGCCCGCGCGCGACGTGTTGACCAACTTTGTCGGCAGCGGCACCGTCACGCCGCAGGTGGTGCCCGCCCTCGCCCATATGCTGAGCGATATCGGCGATCAGATCCGCCGTTACGGCTCGATGGAAAACATTCCGGCGCAGTCGGTCAGCAATACGCGTAATCAGATGTATCTCGCCTCCGAAACCATCAAGCATCTGAAAAACGCGAAGCTGCCGATGCCGCAGGAGACGGAGCGCAACCTGACGGCGGTGAAAGCGGAGCTGGACAGCGCCACGCGCTTTATTCCGATTTGGGTGAAAGTCGTGGTGGCGATCGCGCTGGGACTCGGCACGATGGTGGGCTGGCGACGTATCGTCGTCACGGTAGGCGAACGCATCGGCAAGGCGCACCTTAACTACGCGCAGGGCGCCAGCGCCGAGCTGGTGGCGATGGCGACGATCGGCGCCGCCGACGGCTTCGGCCTGCCGGTTTCCACTACCCATGTGCTCTCGTCCGGCGTGGCCGGCACCATGGCCGCCAACCGTTCCGGCATGCAAATGGCTACGCTGCGCAATCTGGCGGTCGCCTGGGTGCTGACCCTGCCGATCTCGATTTTGCTTTCCGCCCTGCTTTACGCGCTGTTTACTCACCTCTATTTTTAATCGGCATCGAAGGCGCGCGCTGCGCCTTCCCGCCGGGCCTGCTGCTGAAGCCGGAGGGTGATCAGCAGCGCGCCCAGCACCATCAGCGCCGCCGCCAGGTAAACGGACGCCATGCCCCAGCGGCCGATAAGCAGGCCGGCGACCGGCCCGGTCAACCCCAGCCCCAAATCGAGAAAAGCGGAATAGGTGCCAAGCGCCGATCCCTGATCCTGCTGCTCAACCTGTTTCACCGCCTCGACCCCCAGCGCCGGAAAGATCAGCGAGAAGCCAGAACCGGTGAGAAAGGCGCCGAGATCCACCAGCCAGGCGGCATCCGCCTGCCAGATAATCAGCAGCCCGCCGCACTCCAGCACAAAAGAGGCGATGGAGACCTTCAGGCCGCCGTAGCGGGTGATAAAGCGGCTGAACACCAGACGCACCAGCACGAAGCCGAGGCTAAATACCGTCAGGGCGAACGCGGCGCCGCCCCAGCCGCGGCTGGCGAAATAGAGCGTAATGAAAGTGGCGATGACGCCGAAGCCGATGGTGCCGAAACCCAGCCCGAGACCGTAGAGCCAGACGCGGGAAAAGACGCGATGAAACGGGATGCGCGCCCCGGCCGAGACGCTGACCGACGGCTTACGGCTGGCCATGAAAAATCCGGTCGCGCCCATTAGTGCCACCAGCGCGGCGAAGCCGCTAATGCCGAACAGCTGGTTCAGCATCACCCCCAGCGGCGCGCCGATCGCCATCGCCAGATAGGTGGCGACGCCGTTCCAGGAGATCACGCGCGCGGTTTGCAGCGGGCCGACGATATTCATGCCCCAGAGCGTCGAACCTGTGCTGCTGAAGCTTTCGCCCACGCCGAGAAAAACGCGGCCCAGCGCCAGCAGCAGCAGGCTAAGCCACGGCAGCCCAGCGGCCAGGGCGGCGAAAAGGGTCAGCACGCCGCTCATGCCGCAGCAGATCAGCCCCAGCATCACCACGCGTTTGGGTCCGAGCCGATCCGCCAGCCGACCTGACTGCGGGCGACTGATTAGCGTGGCGAAATATTGAAAGCTGATAATCAAGCCGGCGACAAACGAGCTGAAACCCAGCTGGTTATGCACGAAACCGGGCAGCACCGCCAACGGCAGACCCACCGACAGATAGCAGAAGAAGGTGAAGACGATAACGGAAAGGATGCGTTTGTTCAGTTGCAGTGAGCTTAAAGCGGCAGCGTCAGACATAGCGATCGGCATGTTTTAAAGGGATTTTTTGCCATCATACCCTTAGCAGGCTAAGGGGTCGCCTGCTTTTTTCTCACAGCGCATGTTCTGCCGTCTGCGCGTGTCGATCGATGGTCGATGCGATTTCAGCGGAAACTTTTAAGGTGCGGATGGCGCTAAAGAGCGGATCCGCTTCGGCGTAGGCTTTGCGCAAATAGCCAAGCCACTGCTTGATGCGCGCCACATGGTAAAGCCCGGTATCGCCCTGCTTTTCCAGACGGGTGTATTTCTGCAACAGCTGAAGCACCTGCGGCCACGCCATGGGCGCGTCGTTGTATTTGACCACCCGGCTCAGGTTGGGCACGTTTAACGCGCCGCGCCCAATCATCACCGCATCGCAGCCGGTGACGCGCAGGCAATCCTGCGCGCTCCGCCAGTCCCAGATTTCGCCGTTGGCGATCACCGGAATCTTCAGGCGCTGACGGATTTCGCCGATCGCCTGCCAGTTAATGCACTCGGCGCGATAGCCCTCTTCCTTGGTGCGGCCATGCACCACCAGCTCGCTGGCGCCGGCCTGCTGCACCGCATCGGCGATCTCGAAGCGCTGCGCGCCCGAATCCCAGCCGAGGCGGATTTTAACCGTGACCGGCAGATGCGCGGGCACCGCCTCGCGCATCGCCTTCGCGCCGCGATAAATCAGCTCGGGATCTTTTAACAGCGTGGCGCCGCCGCCGCTGCCGTTCACCAGCTTCGACGGGCAGCCGCAGTTAAGATCCACGCCCCAGGAGCCCAGTTCCACGGCACGCGCGGCGTTTTCCGCCAGCCACTGCGGATATTGTCCGAGCAGCTGAACGCGGACCGGCGTGCCGGAAGGGGTGCGGCTGGCGTGATGCAGCTCCGGGCAGAGTCGGTAAAACGACTTGACCGGCAGCAGCTGATCGACCACGCGCAGAAATTCGGTGATGCAGAGGTCATAGTCGTTGACCTCGCTGAGCAGCTCGCGCACCAGCGAATCCAGTACTCCCTCCATAGGGGCCAACAGCACCCGCATGCGGTTAAGCCGGTTTTTTCGCAGCCGGACGGCGCGAGCGCGCCGGGCGATCGCCCTGAGGCGCGTTCTGCGGTCCGTTCGGACGACGCTGCACGGTACGCTTCTCGCCGTTCTGCGAGCGGCCCTGGCCGCCGCCGTTGCCCGGACCGCGACCACGCTGCTGCTGACGGCCATTCTGAATCGGCTCCGCTTTGATGCTCGGATCCGGCTCATAGCCGGCAATCGCCATACGCGGAATTTCACGCTTCAGCAGGCGCTCGATATCGCGCAGCAGCTTGTGCTCGTCCACGCAGACCAG
>DENB01000068.1:0-17044 GCA_002359495.1 Enterobacteriaceae bacterium UBA2655 | reverse complement strand
GCGGTGTTGCGGCGCGCCACTTCCACCTGCTCCGGGTTATGCAGCAGTTTTTCCGCCAGGGTTTTGATCTCGTCCGAGAAGGTGGCGGAGAACAGCAGGTTCTGACGCTTCGGCGACAGCTTCGCCAGCACGCGGCGGATATCATGGATAAAGCCCATATCCAACATGCGGTCCGCTTCGTCCAGCACCAGCACTTCCACCTGCGACAGGTCGACGGCGTTCTGATGCGCCAGATCGAGCAGACGGCCCGGCGTAGCGACCAGCACATCGACGCCGCCACGCAGTTTCATCATTTGCGGGTTAATGCTGACGCCGCCGAAAACCACCAGCGAACGCAGGTTGAGGTATTTGCTGTAGTCGCGTACGTTTTCGCCGACCTGCGCCGCCAGTTCGCGCGTCGGCGTCAGGATCAGGGCGCGTACCGGACGGCGGCCTTTCGCGCCGCCCGGCTGGGCGCTGAGCCGCTGCAGCAGCGGCAGGGTAAAGCCGGCGGTTTTGCCGGTGCCGGTCTGGGCGCTCGCCAGCAGATCGCGTCCGGCCAGCACCACGGGAATCGCCTGACGCTGGATAGGCGTCGGTTCACGGTAGCCCTGTTCAGCGACCGCGCGCAAAATATCGGCACTCAGGCCGAGAGAGTCAAAAGACATGTACGTGTTTTACTCCGGTCCGCCCTGGCCGTGGAATACGGTGTAGTTTTCAGGGGGAATATGACGCCAGCCTGCGCTGACGTATGAAAAGGGCACAAACTACCATGCGTAAGCGGGCGAGTGTAGCAGCTTTCCCGCCCGGGCGCGAGAGCGGGCGGCAAAGAGTCGCAAACTCAGGCTTCCATGACTTATTTTAACGACTTTGAGGGCCGCTGCGTCGTTTGACCGAGGCTGAAAAAGCAGAGCTGAAAACCGCTCCGGAACAGGCTGCGGAGGCAAACGAAAAGGCCGTCGGAAAGACGGCCTTCGGCGTTAATGCCTTCCGCTTAGCTGCGTTCTTTCTCTACCCGATGCGCGGGCTCTTTTATCAGCAGGGAGAACAGCGCCGGGCCCAACAGCATCATCACGCCGAGGCAGGCCAAAAACAGGCTGTTATGCATAACGCGGGATATCAGGAACAGCGAAAGCATCGCTGCGCCAAAATAGTAGGTGGTGGTCGCTTCTTCAAGATAATCACCCAGCATACGCAAACGGGGAATTTGCTGCGCCACCAGCATCGCGACGCATACCACGGCGTAAGCCGCGACCAGTACGCTGCATACGTCGACCAGCGCCCGGTGTTTCCAGCCCCAGACCAGCGCCAGCATCAACAGCGCATGCATCGCAATATGCACGCAGGTTTGACCGGTGACGATCTGAACACGATTAGACCATTTCATTCTTTTCTCCTGGCAGACCCGACAGGGTACTCAAGCTCACCTGAAAAGGGTCGATGACGGATTCCTCAATTTATCCCAATTCTCAGACAACGCCCTAAATTTCCGCCGGTATCAGCATCCATTTGTGACAGAGACTACACTTTGATCCTGTTTATGATGAAAAGGAGTGCGTCGAGAGTATGCCACAGATTACGCAAGGATTTTCATTTAAGGTCCTGACGATCAATACCCATAAGGGTTTTACCACCTTTAATCGTCGCTTCATCCTGCCGGAATTACGCGACGCGGTGCGCGCCACCTCAGCGGATATCGTTTTTTTACAGGAGGTTATGGGCACTCACGCTATCCATCCGATGCAAATTGAAAACTGGCCGGATACGCCGCACTACGAATTTCTTGCCGACACCATGTGGAACGATTATGCCTACGGGCGAAACGCGGTTTACCCGGAAGGCCATCACGGCAACGCCATCCTGTCACGTTTTCCCATCGTCGAGTATGAGAATCGCGACATTTCTGTTGCAGGAAGTGAAAAGCGCGGCATGTTGCACTGCCGCATCACTCTGCCGGAGCCGCAAAAAGAGCTGCATGTCATCTGCGTGCATCTCGGGCTGCGCGACGCCCACCGGCACGCGCAGATGAAAATGATGTGCGACATGATCGCCTCGCTGCCGCCCGACGCGCCGCTGGTGGTAGCGGGCGATTTTAACGACTGGCAGTTGCGCGCCAATAAATTTCTCAAGCGCTGCGCCGGTCTGGACGAAGTGTTCAGCGTGAAAACCGGCCGCCCGGCGCGCACGTTCCCGGCCCGCTTTCCGCTGCTGCGCCTCGATCGCATTTATGTACGCAACGCCTCAATCAGTCATCCCTGGGCGTTACCGATGAAACCCTGGTCTCATCTTTCCGATCATGCGCCGTTGGCAGTGGAGATTCACTTATGAAATTCAGTTGGCGCGAAGGCAACCAGATTCGCCTGCTGGAAAATGGCGAGCAGTTTTTCCCGCGCGTGTTTGGCGCTATCCAGCGCGCCAAACGCTTCGTTATGCTGGAAACTTTTATTTTGTTCGAAGACGAAGTCGGCAACGCGCTGCATCGCGAGCTGCTGGCGGCGGCGCAGCGCGGCGTGCGCGTCGAGGTGATGGTCGACGGCTACGGCTCGCCCGATCTCTCCGCCAGCTTTATGGACAGCCTGACCGGCGCCGGGGTGCGCTTTATCTACTACGATCCGCGCCCACTGGTGATGGGCATGCGCACCAACGTCTTCCGCCGCCTGCACCGCAAAATCGTGGCGGTGGACGGCGATATTGCCTTTGTCGGCGGCATTAACTTTTCTGCCGAGCACAACACCAGCTACGGCCCGGAAGCGAAGCAGGACTATGCGGTCGAGGTGAAAGGGCCGATCGTGGAAGATATCACCCGCTTCGTGCAGGAGGCGATGGGCAGCGAACAGATTACCCGCCGCTGGTGGGGCCATCGCTCCCATCGTCCGGCGGTCAACGCCGCGCCCGGCGACGCGCAGGTGCTTTTTGTCTATCGCGACAACGACGAACATCGCGACGATATTGAACAGCACTATCTGGATATGCTGCGCCAGGCGAAAGATGACGTGATCATCGCCAACGCCTACTTTTTCCCCGGCTACCGGCTGCTGCGCGAGATGCGCAGCGCAGCGCAGCGCGGCGTGCGGGTGCGTCTGATCGTGCAGGGCGAGCCGGATATGCCGATCGTGAAGGTGGGCGCGGAGCTGCTCTACAACTACCTGGTGGATGGCGGCGTCGAGGTCTACGAATATTGCCGACGTCCGCTGCACGGCAAGATCGCAGTGATGGACCAGCAGTGGTCGACGGTCGGCTCCAGCAATCTCGATCCGCTCAGCCTGTCGCTGAATCTGGAGGCCAACCTGATTATCCACGATCGTCAGTTTAACCAGACGATGCGCGATAATCTGGAACGCTTGCTGAGGGAAGATTGCCAGCGCGTGCAGGACGATCGCCTGCCGCCGCGCACCTGGTGGCAGCTCAGCAAAAGCGTGGTGGTGTTCCACTTCTTACGTCATTTTCCAGCCATCGCGGGCTGGCTTCCCGCCCATACCCCGCGCCTGGCGCAGGTCGATCCCCCGGTACAGCCCGAAATGGAAACCCAGGATCGCGTTGAGACGGATAATCAAGGAGCCAAATCCTGATGGCTAAAAAACACCCACGCTGGCAGATGATAAAAAAAATTCTGACCGGGATCTTCTTCATCGCCGTTATCGTGCTGCTGGTGGTTTATGCGCGCAAGGTTAACTGGGGCGATGTGTATGATGTCATCGTCAACTACAACCGCTTCGCTATCCTCTGCGCGGTGGCGCTGGTGGTCGTTAGCTACGTGACTTACGGCCTCTACGATTTGATCGGGCGCGCCTACTGCGGACACAAACTGGCGAAGCGCCAGGTGATGTTGGTCTCTTTTATCTGCTACGCCTTTAACCTGACGCTGAGCACCTGGGTCGGCGGCGTGGCGATGCGTTACCGGCTCTATTCACGGCTCGGCCTGAGCAGCGGCACCATTACGCGCATTTTCTCGCTCAGCATCGCCACCAACTGGCTCGGCTATATCCTGCTGGCGGGCATTGTGTTTACCGCAGGCATGGTGCCGATCCCCAACGGCTGGTTTATCGGCGAAACCACGCTGCGCATTATCGGCGGCATGCTGCTGATTGCGGTGGCGGCTTATCTCTGGGCCTGCGCCTTCGCGAAACGGCGTCGCTGGAAAATCAAAGGACAGAAACTGGCGCTGCCGTCGCTGCGCATGGCGCTGTTGCAGTTCGGCGTGTCCAGCGCCAACTGGCTGGTGATGGGGACAATCATCTGGCTGCTGCTGGCGCGTCAGGTTGATTTCCCCGTGGTGCTTGGCGTGTTGCTGATCAGCAGCATCGCCGGGGTGATTATTCATATTCCTGCCGGGATCGGCGTGCTGGAAGCGGTGTTTCTGGCGCTGCTCAGCGGCCAGCACGCGTCACACGGCACCATTATCGCCGCGCTGCTGGCGTACCGCGTGCTCTACTTTATTTTTCCGCTGCTGCTGGCGCTGGTGCTTTACCTCTGGCTGGAGAGCCGGGCGAAGCATTTACGCAAGAAGAATGAGCAGGCGCTGAACGGCGAAGGGATTTGAGCAGGAAAACCCCTCGCCCGCGTAACGGACGAGGGGGAATGCGCTAGCGGCGGTTGCCGAAAATGCGCAGCAGCATCAGGAACAGGTTGATGAAGTCAAGATAGAGCGTCAGCGCGCCCATAATCGAGAAACGACGCAGGTTCTCTTTATCATCGACGTTGATCCCCTCCCCCATGTTTTTCAGGCGCTGGGTGTCATACGCCGTCAGGCCGACGAACACCACCACGCCGATATAGGTGATCGCCCACATCAGCGCCGGGCTTTTCAGCCAGAAGTTCACCAGCGACGCCAGCACGATGCCAATCAGCGCCATAAACAGCAGGCTGCCGAAGCGGCTGAGATCGCGTTTGGTGGTATAGCCGTAAAAGCTCATCGCGCCGAACATGCCGGCGGTGACAAAGAATGTGCTGGCGATAGAAGAGTAAGTGTAAACAAGAAAAATACTGGCCATCGTCAGGCCGGTCAGCGCGGAATAGAGCATAAACAGCGCGGTGGCGACGCCGCCGCTCAGCTTATGCACCAGCCCGGAAAGCACGAACACCACCGCCAGCTGAGCGATAATCAGGCCGAAAAACGTCATGCGGTTGGCGAAAACCAACTCCATTACCGCAGGCGTACGCGCTGCGAACCAGGAGACGAAGGCGGTCAGCAGCAAGCCGCAGCTCATCCAGCCGTAGACCTGAGCCATATAGGTTTGCAGCCCGGCGGACGCCTGCTGCACGACAGAACCGTTCGAACGTGGATATCGATCCATGATGCACCTCTTGTTGAGCAAAGAAACAGTCTTTAGTGTGGCACAGCTTTTGCCGCCTGCGCTACCATCGGCTTTTATCGCCGCTTCATGCACTGCTGATAGCGGCCGTCGACCCGATTAGCAAACCAGGCGGTGGTCAGGTTGCGCGTGATTTTCGGGCTTTCCAGCTTAATGCCCGGCAGTATTTCGCGCGGCAGCCTGCGTCCGGCCATCTTGTCGGCAAGCGTAAACACCTGTTTCCAGAGTTCGCTGTCGCTGAAGTCGGGACTTTCACCCTGCTCCAGATCGCGGCGGATTTCGCGCGGACTCATATCGATCCGTTTCGCCAGCGTGCGCGCCGCCAGTTCGGTCGATCCCGCCTTATCGGAACCATAGAGAATCAGATCGCCGTCCAGCGCCAGATCCATGCCGGTGGCCCGGGCGACCGCCGCCTGAAAGGCCGCATTGCGGCTGGCGTACCAGCCAGCGTTAAAATCGGCGAAGCGGTAGAGCGGCTGCGAATAATTCGCCGGATAGCCCAGCAGGTGCAGGGTGCCGAACCAGATGCCGCCGCGCCGGGTGAAGACCTCTTTGCGGATGGACTCCTCTACCGGCCAGGGATAGCCTTTGGCGTGCGCTTCGGCAAAGGCGATGCTGACCTGCATCGGCCCGCCGGTATGGATGGGATTCAGGTTGCCGAAGAGCCGCTGCCCCATCGGCACCGTGCCGATCAGATCGTCGAAAATATCGCTCAGATCTTTCTCGCTGCGCACTTTATCCAGCCGGGCGGCATAGCTTTCGCCGTTCGGCGAGGGGATCATCAGCGCGGTACGCACCAGAAAGGCGGGAATATGCAGCTTCGCCGCGCGACGATTGATCTCGCCCCAGGCGATTTTCGGCAGGCCGGAAACCGCCGCTTCGGCGCTGAAGTTGGACTCCTGATCGGCCACGGCGATCACCGCGCAGAGGTTGCTGGCGCTGGCCTCGATATTCTGGGTGCGAAACGCGGTGTAGATATCGGTCGTCCAGGCGGATTTATCCTTAACGTCTGTCGGCAGCAGCTGACGAATCTGCGCTTTTACGTCAGCAGGCTGACGGACGGGCGCTTCCGGCGTTTTTTTCGTACTGCAGCCGGCCAGCGCCAGCGCGGCCAGCAGAGCCAGACGATAAAAAGCGTTTTGCATTGACATACCTGTCCTTAAAACGGTGAAAACCTTCACCTTACCGGGCGAAGCGGCAACAATCCATCAGAGTTCGCCGTTTCACGCCCGGCTCAGCCGCCGATGACCCGTCCGGAGGGATAAATATCGCACCACTGTTGCTTATACTCCCATCCCTTCAAAAAGGCCCCGAGTGAAAAGATCAGGGTTTTTCGCTGCCGCGTGCAGATCGCCTGAGCGTCCTGAATGTTTTGCCACAGCAGCAGGCTTCCCGCGCCATGGGGGAATATATCCGCGTCATAGCCGCCGTTGATGTCGTCAAAATAGATCCACTGCGGGCATTCCGCTTTAAATATCAAATCAAAAGCGCAGGGTTCGCCGTTGAATAATAAAACAGAGCCGAATAACAGATGCCGGAACGCGGCCAACGTTTCCAGAAGGTTATCTTCAGGCCAGCAGCGAAGCTTGCCTTGCCAGCGGGCGTTAAACAGCCTGATATAAATATCGCTTAGCGCTTTGTCGCTGAATGCCGCAACGGAGCGAACCGCGCCGCCGTTGCGCAAAAACCGGTTAAGCTCGCCGTTTCTTTTCCGGATGGTTTTCGGCGAAAAGCTTTCCTTTATATAAGCGACCTTATGCTTCAGTCTACGGGTATAGAGCGCATTGCCGACGTTTTCCTGCAGCAGCGGCGAAAGCCGCTTGCTTTTACAGGGCAGAAAAAAGGTCGCGTCATAGCTGGCCGGCAGCAGAATATCGTCAAAGACAAACGGAAAGGCTTTATCAAGCAGGGAGAGCTGATGATTATGGTGATAAAGCGAAGCGACCACTTCGCCGCTTTTGATTTTGCACTTAAATTTAAGGTCGAGATGGTTTCTGTTATTTAAAAAAGCGATCACATCGGGATGGGTACAGACGCTTCCGCCAAATTTTTCCCAGGCGAGCCTGTAAGTGCGAAAATCGCAGTCATGCCAGCCTGCCAGCTTATAGAGGAGTTCTTTCATCATGTCCTTATCATTCAGCGGCAATCCATGCAGTTTTTCGGCCAAATTTTTCGTTGCGGAACCGAGCGGGTCGGCGTCGATATAAACGTTGGCGCCATCATAAGCCGGACAGATTCAACACGCGATAAACATCACCATCGCGCCCCGCCGGGCAAACTCCGGCCGCTGCACTATGTTTAAGCTTTAACTGCAAACAGGAAGCAGCAGATGCAAAAACTCTGGCTTAGCGTCGCGCTGTGCCTGCTGGTCAGCGGCTGCGGCGCAAACAACACACCGGCTCAGGTCAGCACGCCAGGTGCGCCGACCTCATTGAAACTGCAAATGCTGGATAGCGGCGCCTCGGTGATGCAATCCCGTCCGCCGATCGAAGCGATCAGCGCCTATCTGGACGGCTTTCATTTTTACAACGTCGACCAGAACGGTCAGATGGAGGCGCACCATTATGTGACGGTGCTGAACGACGATGTGATGCAGGCGGTGATTTACGACGGCAACATGCGCGACGCCCGCCTGATGGGCGTCGAGTACATCATCAGCGAGCGGCTCTATAAGACCTTGCCACCGGAGGAGAAAAAATTGTGGCACAGCCATCAGTATGAGGTGAAATCGGGCTCGCTGATCGCCCCCGGCCTGCCGCAGGCAGCCGACAAGGCGCTGATGACCAAAATCGCCAACACCTACGGCAAAACCTGGCACACCTGGCATACCGATCGCGACCAAACGCTGCCGCTCGGCATTCCGGCCCTGATGATGGGCTTTACCGCCGACGGACAGCTCGATAACCGGCTGCAGGCGCATGGCGAAACCCATTTCGCACCCGCAGAACAGCTCAGCGGCGCGCAGCCTTAGTCCCAGCGCTGCGCGGCCTGGCGATCGCTGTCGCGCGCGTCGACCCAGCGATCGCCGTCGGCGGTCGCTTCCCGTTTCCAGAACGGTGCGCGCGTTTTAAGGTAATCCATGATAAATTCCGCCGCGGCGAAGGCGCTGCCGCGGTGCGCGCCGGTGACCCCCACCAGCACGATCTCATCGCCGGGAAAAAGATCGCCGACGCGATGGATCACCGTGACGCGCTGCAGCGGCCAGCGGCGCCGCGCCTCCTCGACAATCTCCTGCAACGCTTTTTCCGTCATGCCGGGATAGTGCTCCAGCGTTAACGCCGCCACGCTGTCGCCCAGATTGTGGTTGCGCACCTTGCCGGTAAAGGTGACGACCGCGCCATCTTCATCGCAGGCCGCCAACCACTGATACTCGTCCGCCATGCTGAACGGCGCGCTGCCGACGCGAATGCGCGTTTCCATCTTAACCTCCGGTTACCGGTGGGAAAAACGCCACTTCATCGCCGGCGCGCAGCCCATGCGTCATCGGCACCAGCGTCTGATTCACCGCCGCCAGCAGCTTGCCCGACTCCAGCGCCAGCGCCCAGCGGTCGCCGCGCTGCGCCAATGCGGCGCGCAGCGCCGAGACGTCTGTGAAATCCGCCGGCAGCTCCAGCGCGCTGACGCCGACCAACTCGCGCACCTGCGCGAAAAACAATACTTTAATCATCTTGCACCGCCTGAAAATCGCCCGATTTGCCGCCGCTTTTGCTCAGCAGCCGCAGCTGGTCAATCACGATATCTTTCTGCACCGCTTTACACATGTCATAGATAGTCAGCGCCGCCACGGAAGCGGCGGTCAGCGCCTCCATCTCCACGCCGGTTTTGCCGGTCAGGCGACAGAGCGAATCGATGCGCACGCGGTTATGCTCCGGTTCCGCCGTCAGGTTGACTTCAACCTTGCTCAGCATCAGCGGGTGGCAGAGCGGGATCAATTCCCAGGTGCGCTTGGCCGCCTGGATGCCGGCGATGCGCGCGGTGGCGAACACGTCGCCTTTATGGTGGCTGCCTTCCATGATCATGCGCAGGGTTTCGCCGTTCATCAGCACAAAGGCTTCTGCGCGCGCTTCACGCACGGTTTCCGCTTTCGCGGAGACATCCACCATATGCGCTTCGCCGGCGGCATTAATATGGGTTAATTGCGACATACTCAGGGTTTCTTCAGATGAGGAATAAAATTACAGGGTCGCGTGCGGGCGTCCAGCTGATCGCTGATAATGCGCTCCCAGGCGCTACGGCAGGCGTTAGTCGAACCCGGCACGGCGAAAATCAGCGTGCCGTTCGCCATACCTGCGACGGCGCGCGACTGCAGGGTCGCGCTGCCGATTTCTTCGTAAGAGATCATGCGAAACAGTTCGCCGAAGCCGTCGATTTCACGATCGAACAGCGGCAGCAGCGCTTCCGGCGTGCTGTTTTTGCTGTTAAAGCCGGTGCCGCCGTTGACGATCACTACCTGCACATCCTGGCTGGCGATCCAGCTGGAGACGGTGGCGCGAATACGGTAGCGGTTATCCGCCACGATAGCGTGATCGATAACGCTGTGGCCCGCGTCGGCAACTGCTTCGCGCAGGTAGTCGCCGGAAGTGTCGCTGCTGGCGTCGCGGCTGTCGGAAACGGTTAAGATAGCGACCTGAACGGGAAAAAATTCGCCGGAAGGTTTGCCCATTGTCCTTGCTCCTGTGGTTATCCGCCGATAAAAGAAAGATTTTGTGTGATGCCGGTATTGCCTTGGTTTAGGAAGTGAGTCTGCTTTTTCTCTCCCAGACTGCGGGCAATACGCGCCTGCAATGCCGCCTGCTGATCGTCGGAGGCGAGTAAATCGCGCAGCGGCACGCCGCCGTCGCCGAACAGACAGAGATGCAGGTTGCCGATCGCCGACACGCGCAGGCGATTGCAGCTGGCGCAAAAATCTTTTTCGTAAGGCATGATCAGGCCGATTTCGCCCTGATAATCGGGATGGCGAAACACCTGCGCCGGTCCGTCGCTGCGTTCGCGCAGCTGACGCTGCCAGCCCTGCATGATCAGCTGATCGCGGATCACTTCGCCGGAGATATGCTGCTGGCGGAACAGCGCGCCGCCGTCGCCCGTCTCCATCAACTCGATAAAGCGCAGCTGAATCGGACGGCGGCGGATCCACTCAAGAAAGGTAGAGAGGCTGCGGCTGTTGAGATCGCGCATCAGCACGCTGTTGACTTTGACCTTCTCGAAGCCCGCGTCGAAAGCGGCGTCGATGCCGGCCATCACCTGATGAAACTTATCCTGACCGGTAATGGCGTGGAACTGGCGGGCGTCGAGGCTGTCAACGCTGACGTTGATTGAGGTCAGACCGGCGTCGCGCCACTGTTTGACGTCGCGCGCCATCCGGTAGCCATTGGTGGTGACGGCGATCTGCCGAATCGCGTTATTTTCTCGCACCGCGGCGATAATATCGGTAAAGTCGCGGCGCAGCGAAGGTTCGCCGCCGGTAAGACGCACTTTTTCCGTGCCGGCTGCGGCGAAGGCGCGCGTTATGCGGCGGATTTCATCCAGCGTCAGGAAGCTTTTGTTGCTTACGCCTTGCGGCTTGTAGCCGTCAGGCAGGCAGTAGGTACAACGGAAGTTGCAGACATCGGTAATCGACAGGCGCAGGTAGTAGAACCGGCGCGAGTATGCATCAGTAAATTGTGACACCAAAACACCTTTCCAGATTCGGGAGATGCAGTCATTTCTTTCTGCACCCTGGCAGCCCGACGGCTGCGGCCTGAACCCCCTATCTTTCGACTTAGGCATTCAGGCTTGAGTGTATGCTGTACTCAAGGTACAACGCGGTAGTGGATAGCGTAGCGCGATTTCGCCCGCTGCGCCATCGGCCCATTTCGCTATATATTCGCATATATAACGGCTATTTCATGCATTTTCGCGGCAGATCGCGCTAAAATGCGCCGTAAATTTTGAACTCTATTTGCTGTTGTCCGGCAAAAACTGTTTTGTTGATTTTTGTTACCGGGCACAACGTTAAGGATTTGTATGAATCGTACCCTCGCAGATCTCGATCGCGTGGTCGCTCTGGGCGGCGGACACGGGCTGGGACGCGTGATGTCTGCCCTCTCCTCGCTGGGTTCGCGCCTGACCGGCATCGTTACCACGACCGACAACGGCGGCTCCACTGGCCGCATTCGCCGTTCGGAAGGCGGCATCGCCTGGGGCGACATGCGCAACTGCCTGAACCAGCTGATTACCGAGCCCAGCATCGCATCGGCGATGTTTGAATACCGCTTCGCCGGCAATGGCGAACTGGCGGGCCACAATCTCGGCAACCTGATGCTAAAAGCGCTCGACCACCTGAGCGTGCGGCCGCTGGAAGCGATCAACCTCATTCGCAACGTGCTGAAGGTGGACGCCTTCCTGATCCCGATGTCGGAACAGCCGGTGGATCTGGTGGCGCAGGATGCGGAAGGCAACATGATTTACGGCGAAACCGCCATCGACGCTATGAAACAGCCGCCGCAGGAGCTGATGCTGCATCCCAACGTCGCGCCGACGCGTGAGGCGCTGCAAACGATCGCCGATGCGGATCTGATCCTGATCGGTCCCGGCAGTTTCTATACCAGCCTGATGCCGATTTTACTGATGGATGAGATGGCGCAGGCGTTGCGACGCACGCTGGCTACCATGGTGTTTATCGGCAATCTGGGCCGCGAGCTGAGTCCGGCCGCCGCCAGCCTGACGGTTGCGGAAAAATTGCAGATTATGGAGAAAGCGATCGGTAAGCGGGTCATTGATGCGGTTGTGGTCAGTCCCCTGGCCGATATCAGCGGCGTGGAGAACAGGCTGATCGTGCGTGAGCCGCTGGAGGCCGCCGATATTCCCTATCGACACGACCGCCAGCTGCTGCACGTGGCGCTGGAGCACGCCATTCAGGCGATTAAATAACCCGATATCATGAGGCGGCGATAAACAGCTCGCGCAGCTCATGCAGCTGATCGCGCGTGCGCGCCGCCTCTTCGAACTCCAGGTTTTGCGCATGCTTCTGCATCTGCCCTTCCAGCTCGTGGATTTTCTTCTGCAACGCCTGCGGCGTAAGCGCCAGATAGTTCGCTTCCGCCTCTGCCGCCGTACGCGTGGTGGTTTTGCCGCGCGCTTTGTTTTTGGCGATGCCCTGCCCTAGTTCCAGAATATCGGTGATCTTTTTATTCAGGCCCTGCGGCACGATGCCGTTTTCCAGGTTGTACTGCTGCTGCTTCTCGCGACGGCGTTCCGTCTCTTCGATGGCGCGCGCCATTGACGGCGTGATTTTGTCGCCATACAGAATCGCCTTGCCGTTGACGTTACGCGCCGCGCGACCGATGGTCTGAATCAGCGAACGCTCCGAACGCAGGAAGCCCTCTTTATCCGCGTCGAGGATCGCCACCAGCGACACTTCCGGCATGTCCAGCCCTTCGCGCAGCAGGTTGATGCCGACCAGCACGTCGAACTCGCCGAGGCGCAAGTCGCGGATGATCTCCATACGCTCCACCGTATCGATATCGGAGTGCAGGTAGCGGACGCGTTCGCCGTGCTCCTCCAGATATTCGGTCAGGTCTTCCGCCATACGCTTGGTCAGCGTCGTCACCAGCACGCGTTCGTTAATCGCCACGCGCTGACGGATTTCTGAGAGCAGATCGTCCACCTGAGTGCTGACCGGACGCACTTCCAGCAGCGGATCCAGCAGGCCAGTCGGACGCACCACCTGGTCGATGACCTCGCCGCCCGATTTCTCCAGCTCATACTTGCCGGGCGTCGCCGAAACATAGATGGTCTGCGGCGCCAGCGCTTCGAACTCTTCAAAGCGCATCGGACGGTTGTCGAGGGCCGACGGCAGACGGAAGCCGTACTCCACCAGCGTCTCTTTACGCGCCCGGTCCCCTTTGTACATGCCGCCGATCTGCGGAATGGTGACGTGCGACTCGTCCACTACCAGCAGCCCGTCGGCTGGAAGGTAGTCGAACAGCGTCGGCGGCGCTTTGCCCGGACCGCGCCCGGAGAGGTAGCGCGAATAGTTCTCGATGCCCGAGCAGTAGCCCAGCTCGTTCATCATCTCCAAATCGAACTGGGTGCGCTGCGAGATGCGCTGCTCTTCCAGCAGCTTATTATTCGCCAGCAGCGTTTTGCGGCGATCCGCCAGCTCATCTTTAATCTCATCCATCGCCTGCAGGATACGTTCGCGCGGCGTCACGTAGTGCGTTTTGGGATAGATGGTGAAGCGCGGCACGACCTGCGTCACCTGACCGGTGAGCGGATCGAACAGCGACAGGCGCTCGACCTCCTCGTCGAACAGCTCGACGCGCAGCGCCAGCTCATCCGATTCCGCCGGAAAAATATCGATCACTTCGCCGCGCACGCGGAAGGTGCCGCGCTGAAACGCCTGATCGTTGCGGGCATATTGCAACTCCGCCAGACGCCGCAAAATGCTGCGCTGATCGATTATCATGCCGCGCGACAGGTGCAGCATCATTTTCAGATAGAGATCGGGATCGCCCAGGCCGTAGATAGCCGACACCGAAGCCACCACGATAACGTCGCGGCGCTCCAGCAGCGCCTTGGTGGCGGAGAGACGCATCTGCTCGATGTGCTCGTTTACCGAGGCGTCCTTTTCGATAAAGGTATCTGAACTCGGTACGTAGGCTTCCGGCTGATAATAGTCGTAGTAAGAGACGAAATACTCCACGGCGTTTTCAGGAAAGAACTCTTTCATCTCGCCGTAGAGTTGCGCCGCCAGCGTCTTATTAGGCGCCAGCACCATGGTTGGGCGGTTAAGATCGGCAATCACGTTGGCGACGGTGAAAGTTTTACCCGATCCCGTTACGCCTAACAGCGTTTGATGGGCCAGTCCGTCCTCCAGCCCCTCTTTGAGGCGACGGATCGCCTCCGGCTGGTCGCCGGAAGGTTTAAAGGCGGAATTGAGTTTGAAAACTTTGCTCATGAATGGGGTTCCTGCTGAAGATTTCGCCGCGCGGCCTGCTAATTCTACTCTGCTCCGCCGTTTTTGCCAGTAAAAAATACTGGATATATCCACAGCCCTCGATCACAATGCCTCTTATCCATGCAATGCGGCCTGATGTTTTTTCACCGCGCGGCGAGGCGCAGCGCCGTTGCGCAAGGTTATCCCCAGCCGAAGCGACACTTTTAACATTTGTCAATAGTGTGACATCAAATTACAGTTGGATGAAAAGCAAGAAAATGCTCAGACTTGATTTTAAATAAGTTTTTGATAATAAAGGTGAAGTCAGAAAAGGCCAGTTTAGCAGCATAATGTATCCAGGCCGCGTATTTCCTCGCTTCAGCTGCGTTTTCATTGCCTCATACACAAGGTTATCCACAGGAATGGTGGATAACTGAATGCAGCCCAGTTGCCATCAGCTGTGTATAATTTCCTGCCGCTTTATCTGGAGGTGCGAAAATAATTTTTTTACGCCTGTTTTTCCGCCAAAGCGGGACGCGTTAGCTATCCTTTTCTCTTTCATCGCGGCGATCCTGCACGCGATCCCAATGCGCGATCGCCCTTTTCAGCTCTCAGGCTCTGCTTTACAAGGGCACAGATGCACCAGCAGCGCTAAGCAATCAGCACCATTAACGTGCAGTCGATTTATTACTTTCTGTAATTATTAAACGAATCTCATCTTTTTCGGGTGAAAGTCGCGTTGTCCGGGCCGCTTTCGTCCCTGAGATTAATCTGGCCCGGTAATTGCAAGTCTGAGAGATATCGGACGCAACGCCAGCGGCGGCGCGAAACCGGGCAGTGGCGATAACGCTATCGTTGACGACTGTTTGCCAGACGACCCAGAGCTGATGCATTCAGGCTAATGATCCGAAAGAGGAGTGTCAGATGCTGAGTTTACGTTCGGTCAATCAGTTTTACGGTCAAAATCATATCCTGTGGGACGTCGATCTCGATCTGCCGCCCGGCACCTGCACCGGCGTGCTGGGCCGGCCCGGCATGGGCAAAACCACCCTGGTCAACTGCATTATGGGCCATTTGCCGATCAACAGCGGCTCCATGACCTGGCAGGAGAACGGACTGCCGCCGGAAAATCTGCTGAGCCGTCCGGCAGAGCAGCGCGCCAGAATGGGCATCGGCTACGTGCCTCAGGGCCGCCTGATCTTCTCGCAAATGAGCGTCGAGGATAATTTGCTGATCGCGCTGCTGGCGGGTCAGGACGATCGCCATTGCGCCATTCCTGAAATGGTGTTCGATCTTTTTCCCGCGCTCTATTCGTTGCGCCATCAGCGCAGCGGCGAGCTGCCGATGGATCAGCAGCAGCAGCTGGCGCTGGCGCGCGCGCTGGTGCTGCAGCCGAAGCTGCTGATTCTGGACGAGCCGACCGGGGGAATGTCGCCCTGGCTGGAGGAAGAGATGGGCAATCTGGTGCGCCGCCTGAACCGCGACTACGGCCTGACGATTCTGCTGCTGGAGCAGCGCGTCTCGTTTATCCGCCGCGTCGCCGACTATTTCCTGCTGCTGCACCGCGGCCGCAACGTGGCGCAGGGGAAAGTGGCGCAGCTGGATGACGTCACCGTCAACAAATGGCTGACGGTGACCTGAGGGCGCCGGTCAGGTCGGCAGGCGGAGATAGCGGCCGCAGCGGGCCTGTTCGGCCTCATCCGTCAGCCAGGGAATTTCGCCCAGGCAAGGAGCGGGCAGGCGCTGCCTGAGCGTCGCCAGATACTCCTGATGCCGTTTGCCGGGCGGCTGCACCGTATTGGCGATCCAGCCCGCCAGCGGCAATCCTGCGGCCTGTACGGCATCGGCGGTCAGCATCGCATGATTGATGCAGCCCAGCTTGACGCCGACCACCAGAATCACCGGCAACTGCTCCTGTTTGACCCAGTCGGCGAAGGTCAGGCTTTCCGACAGCGGCGTATACCAGCCGCCGGCACCCTCCACCAGAATCCACTCCGCCTGCGCTTCCAGGGTTCGCAGCCCGTCCGACAACGCCTGCGCGCTCAGCGGCCTGCCCTCCTCCGCGCTGACGATATGCGGCGAGGTCGGCTCCATAAAGGCGAACGGATTGACCTGCTCATAAGGCAGCGTCACGCTGCTGTAGCGCTGAAGCGCCAGCGCATCGCTGTTGCGCACCCCTTCGGCAAGCCTTTCGCAGCCGGAAGCGACCGGCTTATAGCCCGCCGTGCGATAGCCTGCGGCCGTAGCGGCCTGCAGCAGCGCGCCGCTGGCCACGGTTTTACCGACTTCAGTGTCGGTGCCGGTAACAAACCAGCGTTTCATCGTGTCATCACTCCATACATCAGTTGATAGGTCAGGCGGCAGCCCTGCGCGTCGCGTGGCCAGTGTTGCTCCAGCAATGCCAGGCGCTGACGCGTCAGCATCGCGCCGTCGCGCCCCTGATGCAGATGCGTGGCGCCGATCCCCTTCAGCGAGCGCATGGCGCTGAGGGCGTCTGGAAAATGCAGCGTCAGCGTCTGTTGCCGCAACTCTACCGCGAGGTCGTCGCAGGCGGCGCGGATTTGCGCCGCGCTAAGAAAACGGTTGGCATGAGGACGCGCGTCCAGATTGCGCCAGGCGTCGTGCACTTCCTGCAGCGATCCCGCCGTCAGAGTGGAAAACAGCACGCAGCCGCCGGGACGGGTGACGCGGGCGAACTGGCGCAGCGCGGCGCGCAGATCGTCGCTCCACTGCACCGCCAGGTTGCTCCAGACCAGATCCATGCTCGCGCTGGCGATCGGCAGCGCATCGATATCGCCGGAAATGTAGCGATCGGCCGCCTGCTGCTGGCGCGCCT
>DENB01000063.1:15148-15623 GCA_002359495.1 Enterobacteriaceae bacterium UBA2655 | reverse complement strand
TTTTTGCAGCAGCGCCAGCGTACGCAGCGCCTCGGCGGGCAGCGCCTCTTCATCCGCCTTATGCCCTTCCACGATCAGCACCATTTCGCCTTTGCGTCGATTTTCATCTTCCTTTATCCACGCCAGCAGCTCGCCGACCGGCGCGCCGTGAATCGACTCCCAGGTTTTGGTGATTTCGCGCGCCAACACCACATAGCGATCGGCGCCCAGCTCGCTCGCCATATCCTGCAGGCTGTCGAGCAGACGATGGGTCGATTCATAAAAAATCAGCGTGCGCGGCTCGCTGGCCAGCGCGCGCAACGTGTCGCAGCGCGCTTTGCTTTTCGCCGGCAGAAAACCTTCGTAACAAAAACGATCGGACGGCAGCCCCGCCGCGCTTAACGCCGCGATAGCGGCGCAGGCACCCGGCAGCGGCACCACGCGGACGCCCGCCTCGCGGCAGCGGCGCACCAGATGATAGCCGGGATCGTTGATC
>DENB01000063.1:0-15065 GCA_002359495.1 Enterobacteriaceae bacterium UBA2655 | reverse complement strand
ATGCTGTTCGTTATGGTCGTGAAGTGCGAAGAGTCGCGCATTGATGGCGAAATGTTGTAGCAACAGCCCGGTATGACGTGTATCTTCCGCAGCGACCAGATCGACGCTTGAGAGCACCGTCAGCGCCCGCTGGGTAATGTCGCCCAGATTGCCGATCGGCGTAGGTACGATGTAGAGCGTGCTGGCAGAAATCTCTGTCCGATCGAGTTGTTTCATTGTTTCATCCGNNATTGCCGATTTAATATTGAGCATCTTGAAAAAAACATCACTGGATACAGTATGCTTCCTTCAAATTTTGTTCGTCATAAAGCAGGACGCTTCGTCCCTGTTCTTCTCGCCGGGCTGATTTTAGCCGCCTGTACCGGTCAGGGACCACAAACTTCAAACGTGAACATTCAGGGACCCGCCACCGGCACGTCCGACTATTATCTGCAGCAGGCGCAGCAAAGCAGCGATGATAGCAAGACCGACTGGCAATTACTTGCTATCCGTGCCCTGATGAAGGAAGGAAAGTACTCGCAGGCCAGCCAGCAGATCGGCCAGCTGCCGCAGCAACTCTCCACGACCCAACAGCAGGAGCTGCGATTGCTGAACGCGCAGCTGCGTCTGAGCAATCAGGATTTTAACGGCGCTCAACAGCTGCTGGGTCAGGTGGATGCCGGCGCGTTGTCGAAAGATCAGCTGGCGCGCTACTACGCGCTGCAAATCGCGGCGATGCAGAGCCGTCCTTCGCTGCCGCTGCTGCGCGCCTATATCGCTCAGGAGCCGCTGCTGCAGGGCGACGATCGTCAGAAGAATATCGATGCGACCTGGCAGGCGCTGCTGCAAATGCCGCAGGATCAGGCCAACAATCTGGTGATCAACGCCAATGAAAATACGCTGCAGGGCTGGCTCGATCTGCTGGGCGTTTACCGCGCCAACAGCGGCGCGCCGGAAGCGCTGAAAGCGGCGCTGAAAGACTGGCAGACGCGCTACCCGCAAAATCCCGCCGCGAAATCGCTGCCGACCGCGCTCAGCCAGGTGCAGAACTTTACTCAGGCTTCGACCAGCACCATTGCGCTGCTGTTGCCGACCAGCGGACAGGCGCAGGTTTTCGCCAGCGCCATCCAGCGCGGTTTTAACGACGCGAAAAACGGCGCGCTGAACCCGGCGTCGCAGCCCGTCGATGCCGCGCCATCGGCGGATCATTCCTCCACCGACGCAGGCGACGCAACGGCGACAGCCAATGCTGGCGAGGCGAACCCGGACGCCGCGCAGCCGGAAACGCAGCCGACTCAGGCTGCCGCCGCGCCGGCCGTGACGGCGCAGATCAGGGTTTACGATACCAGCTCGCAGCCGATCCAGCAGGTGCTGCAGCAGGCGCAGCAGGACGGCGCCACGCTGGTGGTCGGTCCGCTGCTGAAAAGCAACGTCGAGCAGGTCGCGAGCAGCCAAACGCCGCTTAACGTGCTGGCGCTCAACGAGCCGGAGCAGATCCAGAACCTTCCGAATCTTTGCTATTTTGCGCTTTCTCCTGAAGACGAGGCGCGCGACGCCGCGCACCATATCTGGGATCAGGGCAAACGCCAGCCGCTGCTGCTGGTGCCGCGCAGCTCGCTGGGCGATCGCGTCAGCAAGGCTTTCGCGCAGGAGTGGCAGACGCTGGGCGGCGCGACGGTGCTGCAACAGAAATTTGGCTCGGTCGCCGAGCTGAAGCAGGGCATCAACAGCGGCGCAGGCATCGCGCTGAGCGGCACGCCGCTTACGGTGGAGCCGACGCAGCCGCAGGGCATCGCTATCGCCGGGCTGACGATCCCGGCGCCTCAGGAGAGCATGCCGACGCCTGACGCGCCGCAAGGCAACCCGGACGCGGTCTATATCGTCTCAACGCAGGATGAACTGCAGCTGATCAAGCCGATGATTACCATGCGCACCGGCAGCCGCAGCAACATCGCACTCTATGCCAGCTCGCGCAGCTACCAGGCTGGCGCCGGCCCGGACTTCCGCCTTGAGATGGATGGTCTGCAGTTCAGCGATATTCCGTTGCTTTCCGGCGCCGATCCGGCCCTGATGCAGCAGGCGGCAAGAAGCTTTAACAACGATTATTCGCTGGTTCGCCTCTACGCGATGGGCATTGACGCCTGGACGCTGGCGAATCACTTTAATCAGATGCGCCAGACGCCAGGCTTCGCCATCGACGGCAATACCGGCAAGCTAAGCGCGAATCAGGATTGCGTGATCAACAGGAAGTTGGCATGGAACCAGTATCAAAAGGGACAAATCATCGCGGCGCCCTGAGCCGGCAGCAGACAGGCGCTGAACAGGAGCTACGCGCCCGCCGCTACCTTGAGCGGGCCGGCCTGAAATGGGTGGCCGCCAACGTACGTTTTCGCGGCGGCGAGCTTGACCTGATTATGCGCGACGGCGACTGCTGGGTCTTTGTCGAGGTTCGCTATCGCCGCGACGCGCGCTATGGCGGCGCGCTCGCCAGCGTGACGCGGCGAAAACAGCAAAAATTACTGCGCGCAGCCGCGCTCTGGCTGATGTCGCGCGGCGGCAGTTTCGATACGGTGAACTGCCGTTTTGACATCATCGCCATTACCGGTGAACAACTGGAGTGGCTGCCCGATGCCTTTAATGCAGACGTTTAGAACCAGGTGGTAGTGTGCAGGACAGAATAAAAGCATGGTTTACAGAGAGTATTCAGACGCAGATTGCGGCGGCGGAAGCGCTGCCTGACGCTATTTCGCGCGCCGCGATGACGCTGGTGCAGTCGTTGCTGAACGGCAACAAAATCCTCAGCTGCGGCAACGGCGCTTCGGCCGCCAACGCGCAGCATTTCGCCGCCAGCATGATCAACCGCTTCGAAACCGAACGACCCAGCCTGCCCGCGCTGGCGCTCAGCGCCGACAACGTGATGCTGACGGCCATCAGCAACGATCGTCTGCATGACGAAATCTACGCCAAACAGGTACGCGCCATCGGGCAGGCGGGCGATGTGCTGCTGGCGATCTCCACCCGAGGCAATACGCGCGACATTATCAAAGCGGTTGAGGCCGCCGTCACGCGCGACATGACTATCGTCGCCCTCACGGGCCATGACGGCGGCGAGCTTGCCGGATTGTTAGGCCCGCACGATGTCGAGATCAGAATCCCCTCGCACCGCAGCGCGCGCATTCATGAAATGCATATGCTGACGCTGAATTGCCTGTGCGATCTGATCGATAACACTTTGTTTCCCCACCAGGAATAACGCTGAAGGAGCATAAATGAAAGCATTGAACGCGATAGCCTGCGTTTTCGCTGTGCTGATGTTGCAGGGCTGTGCCGCAGTGGTTGTCGGCAGCGCCGCGGTTGCGACCAAAACCGCAACGGATCCGCGCACGGTCGGCACTCAGGTCGACGACGGCACGTTAGAGCTGCGCGTCAGCAACGCGCTGGCGAAAGATCAGCAGATCAAAAACGATGCGCACATTGTAGCGACCGCCTATCAGGGCAAAGTTCTGCTGACCGGACAGGCGCCGAGCAGCGATGTCGCCAGCCGGGCTAAACAGATCGCGGTCGGCGTGGACGGCGCCACCGAAGTCTATAACGAAATCCGCACCGGGGCGAAAGTGAGCCTCGGCACCTCCTCTTCCGACACCTGGATCACCACCAAAATTCGCTCGCAGCTGTTAGGCAGCGATCAGGTTAAATCCTCTAACGTGAAGGTGACGACGGAAAACGGCGAGGTGTTCCTGCTGGGGCTGGTGACGCCGCAGGAAGCGCAGGCGGCGGCGGATATCGCCAGCCGGGTCAGCGGCGTTAAGCATGTCACTACCGCCTTTACCATTCTGAAATAAATGCGAAGGGCGGCCTGAGCCGCCCTTTTTTAAACCGGTATATCCACCACCAGCGCTCGCAGCGGCGTTTTCGCTGCCAGCCGCACCTGCTGTTCGTCTTTAAGAAACGCGCCGTCGCCGCAGCCCAGCTTCTCCTGATGATCGCTGTTGCCGGTCGCCACCAGCGAACCATGAATCGATTGCAGATAGGCGCGCGGCCCTCTTAACGCCAGCGTATGACCTTCGCCCGGCGCTAATGTCACCTGATGGATCCAGACCTGCTGACGCAGCTGCAGACTGCCCTGCGCGCCGTCAGGCGACGCCAGCAGCAGGCTGGGCTGGCTCTCCGGCAGCGCAACCTTTTGCAGCAGCGGATTTTCCTGCGCCGGACAGGCCGACAGCCAGAGCTGCATTCGGGTCAGCGGACGATCCTTGCTGAGGTTAATTTCGCTGTAGCTGACCCCCTGCCGGGTCGACAGCAGCAACGCTTCGCCGCTGCGGGCGGTCACATGATTCCCTTCGCTGTCGCGGTATTCCGCTTCGCCCTGCAAAATGATGTTCAGGATATCAACGTTCGGATAGGCGCGCGGTTGAAACGCCGCGCCCGGTGCCAGCACTTCCTGGTTCAGGACGCGTAAAGAGGCATATCCCATCAGTTCAGGATCGAAATAGTGGCCAAAAGAGAAGCTGTAACGTGCCTGCAGCCAGCCGAAATCGGCCTGGCCGCACGCCTGCACGCTGCGTGTCGTAATCATTGCTTTACCTCCGAATAGCTGACGGCTGACTTCGGCCGCAGTCTTATAGGGATTAATGGTAAAGAGCTGGACGCCGGATTGTTAGCCAGTTAATCTGCCGGGAATGTTCAAATTTCCTGAAAGAGAAATCGCATGGCAAAAGAGCGCGCTTTAACCCTCGAAGCCCTACGTGTAATGGACGCCATCGATCGACGCGGCAGCTTTGCCGCCGCGGCCGATGAGCTGGGCCGCGTGCCTTCCGCGCTCAGCTATACGATGCAAAAACTGGAGGAAGAACTGGACGTCGTGCTGTTCGACCGTTCCGGCCACCGCACCAAGTTCACCAACGTCGGCCGCATGCTGCTGGAGCGCGGGCGCGTTCTGCTGGAGGCGGCGGACAAGTTGACCACCGATGCCGAAGCGCTGGCGCGCGGTTGGGAAACGCATTTAACTATCGTGGTCGAAGCGCTGGTGCCGACCCAGCGGCTTTTCCCGCTGGTGGAGAAGCTGGCGGAAAAGGCTAATACGCAGATCTCTCTGGCGACGGAAGTGCTGGCGGGCGCCTGGGAGCGGCTGGAGCAGGGACGCGCGGATATCGTCATCGCCCCCGATATGCACTTTCGCGCCTCGACCGAAATCAATACGCGCAAGCTTTACAGCATGATGAGCGTTTACGTCGCCAGCCCGGATCATCCGATCCATAACGAACCGGAGCCGCTGTCGGAAGTGACGCGGGTGAAATATCGCGGCATCGCCGTCGCCGATACCGCCCGCGAACGCCCGGTTCTGACGGTTCAGCTGCTGGATAAGCAACAGCGCCTGACGGTAAGTTCGATGCACGACAAGCGCCTGGCGCTGCTTGACGGCCTTGGGGTCGCCACCATGCCTTATCCGCTGGTGGAGAAAGATATCGCTGAAGGCCGCCTGCGCGTAGTAAGCGCCGAATATACCCATGAAGTGGACATTATCATGGCCTGGCGTCGCGACAGCATGGGTGAGGCGAAAGCCTGGTGTCTGCGCGAGATCCCGCGCCTGCTGGCAAGAAAGTCCTGAGCTGAAGCCGCGAGCCGGACGGGCGTCCGGCCCGCCTTGTTTACAGACGGCTCAGACAATCCATCGCCACCGCCTTGAAGCTGGCGAAGTCCTTGCTGTCACGCAGCCGCATCATCGCTCTTTCGCGCATAAAAGTGACAAACAGATCGTAAATCGCCATCGCCTCTTCATACTCGCTTTTACTGATCGCCAGCAGGAAGATCACATAGGCGGTATCGTCGCCCCAGGGAATCCCCTGCGGGGCCAGCACCGTGTAGACCACCGTTTTCCTTGCCAGCAGTCCCAGCGAGTGCGGCAGCGCAATCCCCTCGCCCAGCATGGTGCTGATAATTGCCTCGCGCTCCTCGACGGAGGGATAAAAATCGGCGTCCACGTAGCCCTCTTTCTCCAGCCGATCGCACAACAGGCGGAACAGCTGTGATTGCGTCATCGGCCGATCGACAATCAGGAAATGCTGCTGGTCGAAATACTTCTCCAGCATATAGGGCCGCGTGCGATCCACCAGCATCAGCTTGCCGAGCTGCTCCAGCTGGAAGTCGGTAGGAAACGGCGACATCACCACGACCGGCTTCTCTTTTTCTGTCAGTCGCGTCGTGGAGATAACAAAATCTTCATCGATGCGCGCGCGCGCCTCGTAGTCGCGCTGCGACAGCCGCGCCGTGACCTGTAGCTGGGGATATTTGCGGCGCAGCATCGCTTCGATCATGCGTAACGTGGAATTGCCGCTGTCGCAGACCAGCAGCACCTGAGGATGGCGCTGATAGCCGACGTCATAGTGGCGTTCCAGCCCTACGCCGATATGCAGCACCAAAAAACCGATTTCGCTTTCGCTGATGACGTAAGGGCTGTATTTGCCCCAGCTGGTCACGGCGGCCAGCGTGACGTCATAGGCCATCGGATAGTGCTGTTTGATATTCGCCAGCAGCGGATTAGGGATATGGATCTGGTAGCGCACCCGGGTGATCATGGTTTTGATGTGGGTGAGCAGATCGGCGCGCAGCTGCTCATCCTCCTGCAAATTGTAGTTGTAATGCGTATTGATGAAGCTGAGCAGGTAATCCACCAGCGCATCCGCATCATCGGCGTTGATGGCGCTGGGCGCGATCTCCTGAATTCGCCGCGCCGCAATATTGACGCGCAGCCAGATCTCCTCAGCGGAGGAGATGGGTTTGCCCACTAGAGGACGCAGCAGACTGACCAGTTGCCGGGCCGCCTCGCGCACCTCCGCGTCGACCTCGCCCTCCCCCGGATCGTTAAGCGGATAGCCTTCGCTGATGCGCCGCACGGCGACCGCGCAATAGAGGCGCAAATAGCGTTCGCCCTCATCGCTCAGGCGAATATTGTGCTGGGCCAGACAGTGCTGCAACAGCGGCTGCAGCCTTTGCAGAATGCCGCTATTCAAAGCTTCGATGGTCAGCAGCGGGCTGTCGGCGTTTTCCTGATCGATCTGCCAGAGCAGGTCGGTCAGCGCCGTGCGGATCATCAATTCGCTGCCGAACAGCTTCATGCCGTAGCGCGGTTTGGTTTCGATCGCCAGATTATAGCGGCCAAGCCACTCGCGCACTTCGGCCATATCGCTTTGCAGCGTGGCGCGGCTGACGAACCATTCCTCCGCCAGATCTTCCAGCTTGAGCGAAAAAGCCGAGGTCAGAAAGCGCGTCAGCAAATAGCGCACCCGTTCCGGCGAGGTGCGGGGAACGCGCAGCTGCGCTGGCGTTTGCGCCTGCAACAGATGAAAGCGCCGCGTATCTTCAATCCGCAGTCGGTAGCCTTCGCCGCGATTCAGCACGAACTGCGCGCCATGTTCCGCCAGTATCGCGTTCAGCGCGGTAATGTCGGCGCGTACGGTACGGGTTGAAACGGTAAAACGGCGCGCCAGCTCATCCTGCGGCAGGGTTTCGTTTTGCAGTGCGTCAAAAAGTTGCGCAAGGCGTTGGTTGGGAAATCTCACGTTGCGTTACCTGTTGCGGTTAATGATCGGCCGATCCCGGACGGTTCTTCCCGGACCGGCCGCAGCGGGCGGCCTGCCGGGAAACGTTAACATGCAGAGATAGTATCCGGGCGTCCGCTGCTCATCCTGATGGGGCGGCGTGTCGTTGCCGCCGCCCCGCGGTCCGTCAGTTATACCAGCAGGCTTTTCGTTATTGCCAGCAGCTGGCGTACGTCTTCCACGCGCGTATCGCCGCTGGCCTTATCGATAATTGAGCTGTAGATGTGGGGGATCACTTTGCTGACGCCCGCGTCCAGCGCGATTTTCACGATAGTCGCGTAGTTTTCCAGATCGATGCCGCCGGTCGGTTCCAGCCAGAAGTCGTGCCGGGCGCACGCTTCCGCCACTGCGCGGTATTCCTCGATGGTTTTCAGACCGCCCATCGGGAAATATTTCACCGAGCTGCCGCCCATATCTTTCAACAGCGCGATGGCGCTGTCGATCGGCACTATGGCGTCGACGTTCTGCGAGCTGAGCGGCCCGGTAGAGATTTTTACCTTGCCGGGCGTGCCGGTGGGGGAAATCAGTCCGTTGACCACCGTTTGCGACTGCCCCAACAGCGCGCGGCTGGTGGCGACGCCGGTAAAGACCTGATTAACATGCTGCGGCTGAATGGCGGCGGCGATGTCGCTCACCATGGCGGACTGATTAGGATCGCCGGCGCCCAGCCCGACGGAAAGGGCGTTGTCGATAAGCCGGGCATAGTCGCGCATGTCGGCAATCGCCGCTTCGGTGCTGGCGTAATTTTTCGACAGCACGCCTACCAGCACATGGCCTTCCGCCGCCTGCCAGACGTCCCGGGCGTTCTCTTTCGATCCCGCCAGCACGTTCAGGCAGAGACGGTTTTGATAAAAATTCGGCGTCAGCGTCATGCGTGTTTTTCTCCTTTTAACAGCGCCTGTACAGAAGTGAAAATGGTATGAAGTTGTTCAAGCGTCACGCTGCGCACGTCCACCTCAATGATGCCTTCGTTTGCTTTGTAGCCGCGAAAATAGATGGCGATGGCACCGTTTTTTAACGCCTGCACCAGATCGCCGGTGCGCCAGCCGATGGCCGCCTCGTCAAATTTGATCTCGGTACGGGCGATATCGCGTCCGGCCGCATCCCAGACGACGCGCGCGGCGACGCCATTTAGCGTGTTCAGGCTATCGATAAAGGGCGTCATTTTTTCCACCATCTGCACGCCGCTGATCTTTTCCTGGGTCAGGTAGTTCTCAATCGCCTGCGTCAGGCCAAGGATACCCTCTTTGCCGACCTTCATGGCGCGGCCAATGCCGCCAGCCTGCTTTTTCACCCATGCGACATGTTGCCGCTTGCCGATCACCAGCCCGCTGGTCGGCCCTTCAATCGCTTTCGCGCCGCTGTAGATCACCAGATCGGCGCCGAAACGGTAGTAGCACTGTAAATCCTCTTCGGCGGCGGCGTCGACGATCAGCGGCACGCCATGTTCGCGCGCCACGGTCGCCGCCTGCTCCACGCTGAGATGGCTTTTCTGCACGCAGTGATGCGATTTGATGTAAAGGATGGCGGCCGTTTGCGGCGTGATGGCGGCCGCCAGCTGTTCCGGCGAACATTCGTTGCTGTAGCCCGCCTCCACCAGACGACCTCCGCCCAACGCCACCATGGTGCCTACCGGCGCGCCGAAATTGACGTTATGCCCCTTCGGCATCAGGATATCGTGCGGCACGGCGAGCGGCGCGGCGTGCAGATTCTCCAGCAGCCAGTCGTCGTCTTTGACGATGGTCGCCGCCACGCATTGCGCGATGCCCGCCGAGGCGCAGGAGACCACCAGCGCATCTTCCGCGCCGAGCAGACCGGCGATATAAGCGCCGGTTTTGTTAACCAGATCTTTCATCTCAAAATAGTGATTCAGACCATACCCGACGGTCTCCACCACGTCGGCGGAAGGCGTTGAAACACCCAGAATCGTCATGCGGCCCGAAGCGTTGATAACCTGCTTCAGGCCATATTTTTCATAAAGCGAAGACATGATTGGCTTTCCCCTGATCGGTCAGATGCCACTTGCCCGCCACCACGGCGGCCAGCGGCATCAGCTGTTTTTCGCCCTCGGCCCGTTCGCCTTCAGAATCGACGAAGGAGCAAGGTTCTTCATTCACGGTAAAAATAGTCAGATCGGCGTCGTAGCCCACCTCAAGACGCCCTTTTTGCGTCAGACGCAGCCCGTCAGCGGCGTTGCGCGTGACGCAGTCGATAATCTGCGGCAGCATCATTCCGACGTTGAAAAACTTCGACATGACGTGCGCCAGATGATGCACCGGGCCGTTAAGGCGGTTGCGGCAGTAGATATCCGAGCTGATGGTGTCGGGCAGAATGCCCTGCGCAATGGCCGCGCGTGCCACTTCGAAGCTAAAGCTGGCGCTGCCGTGGCCGACATCAAGCCGCACGCCGCGCAGCAAAGCTTGCTTCACCGCCGCGCGCAGTTCGCCCTGCGGTGTCAGGATGCGGTTGGGCTTGCCGTTGTAGCAGTGGGTGATGATGTCGCCGGAAGTCAGCAGCGCGGCGATTTCGTCGAGGTCGGGCGGGTTGTTGCCGATATGCACCATCAGCGGCAGGCCGCTCACGGCTTTCTGGATCGCTTTCGCCCGCGCCAGCGGCTGAATGCCGTTCTGCCCGACGACGCTGCTGCTCATGCGCGCCTTCAGGCCGACAATAAAGTCAGGCCGCCGCGCCACCGCCTTTTCAACCGCATCCGCGTCGATTTGCGTCATGTCCGCCAGTTCGTTCTGGGTCACGATGCCGGTGCGGGCGATGTTGATCAGCGCATAAACCTGGGTGGTCGCCGCGCGCGTCAGCCGGTAAAAGTCATCGATATGATCCGCGCCGGTGCTGCCCGCATCGATAACGGTGGTTACGCCGGTGCTGACGCCGATGCGATCCGCTTCGTCATGATAGATCGGCGATTTCGGATAGCAGTGGACGTGAGAATCGATCCAGCCGGCGCTGAGGTAAAATCGTCCGGCCAGGTCCCGTTCGCTTTTCGCCTCGCCCTGCACGCTGCCCAGCGCGGCGATTTTGCCGTCGCGTACGGCGATATCAACCAGCCGCTCATCGGTAAGCCGCGCACGACGAATAATCAGATCGAACATAGAGACTCCTTAAACGCGGCCCTTTTCGAGCCGCTCGTTACTTAAATCGCTACCGGAAAAAGGGCGCCGAGGATCATCGCGCCGAGAATGGCGCCGCCGGTGATCGGCTTATTCCACAGATAGAACAGCAGCGCGCCCGCCAGCGAACCTAAGCCGATCGGAATCGAGGCGGTCATGGCGGAGAGGATAATCAACGGGCCCAAGAAGCGGCCCGAGGCGTTGCCGGCCCCCATCATCACGTCCGCGCCATAAGTCGAGTCGCTCTGATTGATGGTGAACTTACGCGCCAGAATGATGAGGTAGCCGATAGCCAGACCGAGGATCAGGCCGGTCGCCAGCGAGGCGGCGAAATTCGTGACTGGAAAGGCGATGCCGGCGCCGAGCAGCAGCGCCGGAACGCCGAGGCCGACGCCGGTCTGTATCGCGCCGCCGATATCAAGAATGCCCACCAGCGAGCCTTCGATAATGCGCGCAAACAGGAAGCTGGCGCCGAAGGCCGCCACCGCGCCATAGACGCCGGTGTCCATGCCGGAGCGCAGCATCGAGACGAAAGCTACCTCGTTAAAGGCGCCGATGTGGTACAGGTAATACATGTGGGTTCCGGCGAACACGCCGGAGGAAAGCAGGCCGACAAAGATGGGAAATGACCAGTCGGCGTACCAGAAGCCTTTGTTTTCGTTCATTGTTAACTCCCCTTATTTGCCGCTCAGCGAGTTATGGATCATATCGAGCCAGCCGGGAATGCCGAGCTGGAAGGATCGCAGCAGCTGCATATCGAAGCCGCGGAAAAAGCCGCTCAGGCAGAACAGCAGCACGATAACCGTCATCATCACTTTGGTGACGCGGTTCCAGCCGCTCTCTTCCACCCCTTTGCCGATCAGAATGCCCAGCACCAGTCCCGGCACGGCGTTGCCCATAATCAGCTGCGCCAGCCCGCCGAAGATGGTGGCCCAGAAGCCCGACTTTTTCCCGGCGTCGATCGCGGCCAGCCAGAAAATCACCGGCATCACGGTGTTCACCAGCAAGTTTGCGGCAGGCACCAGTACTTTTACCGCCGTGACCTGTAATGAGGCGGGCACCGCTGACGCCGTTGAGTTAAGGAAAGCGACCACGACCATGCCGATCAGCCCACAGGCGATCGCCATTTTTTTCGGATTGTGCAGCGTCTCCGCCAGATTGCGATTTTTGATCATCAGCGCAGCCGCGCCCCAGTTAGGGATGATGCGGTGATCGACATCCTGCGTGAAAGAACCCGCCGCGACGGAAGATGCCCAGGCATTGAAAAAGAAGCCGAGACCAAAGGAGAAGTGCGAAGCGGGATCGCCTTCGCAGGAGTTGAGCTCGCCAAGCGTACGAAACGCGCCCATGCCCTGAGTGGTCGGCGCATGGAACATGCGAGCCGCGCCGGCCCCCACGCCCACGCCAACCAATCCTCCAATGATTAACGACTTAAACAAAATAATTAAAAACATACCGTTACCTTTGTTTTTCGTCTGTTGTTAAACGGTCGCCGTAAAGGTCACTTTTTCGCTGTCGATTACGGTGACGCTGACGGTAATTTCCAGCTCGACGCTGTAGTTCCGCCGCTGGCGCGCCAGAAAGAAAAAGAGAAATTTTTCCGTTCGGACGCTCTCCTGCGCGCGCAGCACCCGCACATCCAGCGGCTCAATACGCAACAGAATTTTTTGCGTGGATCGCAACACCTGGTTTTGCACTTTGCTCAGCGCGTCGGCAAAGGCTTTTGCTTTGCTGTCGCCTTTGCCCTGCACGCTGACCTGAGTGGTGTATTGCTCTTTCATGCTCAGCTGCCGTACTTCTTGTTCCAGGCCTGCACCAGCCTTTCGCCCAGCTCTTCTTTATCCATAAAGCCGAAGCCCAAAACCGTCGCGCCTTCGTTGATGGCGGTGACGCCTTCGTCAACCGAGCGCATGCCGTGTTTCGCCTTATAGCCATATTTGTTCTGCGCGGTGATGGCGCCTGCGCCGCCGCTGCCGCAGAAAGAGATGCCGAAATCGGCGTTTTCCGCCTTCATGATGTCGCCCAGCTTCATGTCCGCCGCCACGCCCGGCACTACTACGGCGCGGCCGCCCGCTTTCTCAATGCCCGCTGCGACTTTTTGCCCTTTACCTAAACGATCGCCAATCACTACAGTTACCATGGGGTTTTCCTCAGATTTGAACAGAACATCGCGTAAACGTTTTTGTCGACGTGCCGGTTAAGCGTCGTTTTCACGCGCCACTTCGATATGGACGGAGAGCAGCCAGGCCTCCTCTACGGGCAGGTTGCCGAACAGATCCACCACCTGCTGCGCCAGCCGCATCGTTTCCGGCGAGATATCCTCAAACAAAGATTCATCCACCTCCGGCAACGGCTCGCCGGTAAGCGAACGCGACGCCATGGCGCGCACATGCGAAACCAGCATTTGCTCCTGCACGGCGTTGGGATGAATGTAATGGCTCGCATAGATCGTCTTGATCTGCGCCATGACTTTTTCCGCCAGGGCCTGAATCTCATCAGGCGTCGTCTGGTTAACCGGAACCGTGTTGCTAATCACCTTGTTACTCCTGTTTTACACCGGAAAATGGGCTTAATTTGCGTTAAAAATAAATTACGCTTTTAGCGACAGGCTGTGGAGAGGCAACATTTCCGCATGGAAGTGGAAATCAAAGGGAAAGTTGTGCGTCAGATCGCAGAATGCGCGAAGCACGCTTCAGCGTTTTGAAAGTGAGGATCTGTTGCGTAAAGGCGGGGAAAAAGCGGCGAACGGCGCATGGCGCGTCGAACCAGTCAGCCGTTGCGCGGTAAAAAATAAGAAAAAGCGATGGGTGCAGCGTTGTCGAGCAGCCGCCGGCAGGGATAAAAAAGGCAGCCTGATGGCTGCCTTTTTGCGATGCGTTATTGACCGGCGATTTTCATTTCCGGCAGCAGTACGGAGCCGCACTGGATATTGCTGCGCGTTTCGATGTCGTCGCCCAAGGTCACGATGTTGCGCCACATATCTTTCAGGTTGCCAGCGATGGTGATCTCGCTGACCGGATACTGGATTTCGCCATTTTCAACCCAGAAGCCCGCCGCGCCGCGCGAATAGTCGCCGGTAATGGTGCTGACGCCCTGGCCCATCATTTCCGTCACCACCAGCCCAGTGCCCATCTGCTTCAGCAGGTCGTCGAAGCTGTGTCCCTGACCGGCGATGCGCCAGTTGTGGATGCCGCCGGCGTGGCCGGTGCTCTGCAGGCCCAGCTTACGCGCCGCATAGCTGGTCATCAGCCAGGTTTGCAGCACGCCCTCTTTAATGATGGCGCGCTCTTGCGTGCGTACCCCTTCGCTGTCGAACGGCGTGGAAGCCAGACCTTTCAGCAGGTGCGGCTTCTCTTCAATCGTCAGCCACTCCGGCAGGATCTGCTGACCCAGCGCATCCAGCAGGAAAGTAGATTTGCGATATACGCTGCTGCCGCTAATGGCGCCGACCAGATGGCCGAACAGGCCAGTCGCCACTTCCGGGGCGAAAATCACCGGCGCCTTCATGGTGGAGAGCTTGCGCGGCGCCAGACGCGACAGCGTACGGCGCGCGCACTCCGCGCCCACCCATTCCGGGCTTTGCAGATCGTCGATCGCGCGGCCGATGGTATAGGCGTAGTCGCGCTCCATATTGCCGTCCTGCTCGGCGATAACGCAGCTTGAGATGGAATGGCGGCTTGAACAGTAGCTCTGCAGCATGCCGTGCGTATTGCCGAAGACCTTAATGCCGACGTGGCTGTTGAAGCTGCCGCCTTCGGTGTTGGTGATGCGCTTGTCCGCCTGCAGCGAAGCCTGTTCAGCGCGCGCCGCCAGCTCGATGGCGCGATCGGCGTCGATCTCCCAAGGATGATAAAGATCGAGATCGGGCGCCTCGAACGCCAGCAGCTCCGCGTCCGCCATGCCGGCAAAGGGATCCGGCGAGGTATAGCGGGCGATATCGATCGCCGCCTGTACGGTGCGCTTGATGGCGTCCGGCGAAAGATCGGTAGAGGAAGCGCTGCCCTTGCGATTTTGGTGATAAACGGTGATGCCCAGCGCGCCGTCGCTGTTGAACTCAACGTTTTCCACTTCGCCATAACGGGTGCTGACGCCGATGCCGGTGGTTTTACTGACCGCCACTTCCGCGCCGTCGGTGCTGGCTTTGGCCAGTTCGAGCGCCTGCGCGACCGCCTGTTCCAACGCTTTACGTTGTTCTGCAACCTGAGTAGATACGTTCATCGACCTGCCGTCTAATCTTAGGAATGAATGCTCTGAGTCTATCAGAGTCAGAGAACAATTTCGCAGTCGTCCGATAAACTGGTAGGATTAGCCTCTTTTTTTGGAGCCAAGAGATGACTAAACAGCCCGAAGACTGGCTCGACGA
>DENB01000111.1 GCA_002359495.1 Enterobacteriaceae bacterium UBA2655 | reverse complement strand
CGGTGGCGCTCACCAGCTGGCCGCCCTTCGCCCGCCAGGCGCGCGCGGAAACCTTGGCGCTGCGCCGCAGCGACTACCTGGCCGCTGCGCGAATGCAGGGCATTACCGGCCTGCGCCTGATGTTCGGCCATATTTTGCCGCTCTGCCTGCCGACCGCCGTAGTGCGCGCCGCGCTTAGCCTGGGCGGGATCATTCTCTCCGCCGCCGGCCTCGGCTTCCTCGGCATGGGGGTGCAGCCGCCGACCGCAGAGTGGGGTTCGATGGTGGCGGAAGGCAGCAAGGTGATCTTCGACCAGTGGTGGGTCGCCGCCGCGCCCGGCGCCGCTATTCTTTTCGCCAGCCTGGCGTTTAACCTGACAGGCGACGGCCTGCGCGATCGACTGGATACCCGACATGCAAAATAGTCCTTTGCTTCTGGCCGACGGCCTGAGCATTCGCAGCGATGACGCGCTGCTGGTGGAGAATATGAATTTCTCCATCGACCGCCAGCGCGTGGCGCTGGTCGGCGAATCCGGCTCCGGCAAATCCCTGACTGCCCGCGCGCTGATGGGCTTGCTTTCGCCGGCGCTGCGCCTGCAGGCGAACCGTTTACAGGTGGCGGGCCAGGATGCGCTCGCTATGTCTGAGCGCGCCTGGAGCCAGCTGCGCGGCAATCGCGTCGCGATGGTAATGCAGGATCCGAAATATGCGCTGAACCCGACGCGCACCATCGGCTGGCAGGTGGAGGAGCCGCTGATCCTGCACCGCAAGCTGAGCCGCGCCGAACGGCGGGAGAAAGTGTGCGAGATGCTGGACGCTGTGGGCCTGCCCGATCCCCGCCAGTTAATGAAGCGTTATCCCCATCAGCTTTCGGGCGGCATGGGGCAGCGCGTGATGCTGGCGATCGCCCTGATCACCGATCCCGATTTTCTCATTGCCGACGAGCCGACCTCGGCGCTCGACCACGCCATGCGCGATCAGGTGCTGGCGCTGATCCGCGGGCTGGTGGAGGCGCGCAACATGGGTCTGCTGCTGATCAGCCACGATTTGCAGCAGGTTTCAGAGCACTGCGAGCGCGTGATGGTGATGTATAAAGGCCGTCTGCTTGATACCCTGCCCGCCGCCGAACTGCCACGCGCCACTCATCCCTATACGCGCACGCTCTGGGCCTGCCGCCCGAGCAAGGCGACCCACGGCCAGCCGTTGCCGGTGCTGGATCGCGCCGCGCTGGAGGCGACCCGTGATTGAATTAAATCATCTTAGCGTCGCCCACAAACAGGGGTATGAGCTGCGCACCGTGGTGCATGAGGTTTCGCTGCAGGTCGGGGCGGGCGAATGTTTCGGCCTGGTCGGTCCCTCCGGCTGCGGCAAGTCGTCGCTGCTGTGGGTAATGGCCGGGCTGAATCCGCACTGGCAGGGAGAAATGAAGCTGGCCGGTACGGCGGTCGCGCCGGGCAAGCCGTTCACCGGCCCGCTTCGCCGCGATGTGCAGATGGTGTTTCAGGATCCCTACGCCTCGCTGCATCCGCGTCATCGTCTGCGCCGCACGCTGGCGGAGCCGCTAAAATTGCTCAGGTTGCCCGATATCAATCAGCGTATCGACGAGGCGTTTCGCCATGTCGGGCTTGACCCGGCGATGGCGAACCGTTATCCGCACCAGCTCTCCGGCGGCCAGCGCCAGCGCGTCGCCATTGTGCGCGCCCTGCTGCTGCGGCCGAAGATTTTGCTGTTGGATGAGCCGACTTCGGCGCTCGATATGTCGGTGCAGGCGGAAATCCTCAACCTGCTGAACGATCTGAAGCGCGAGGACGGCTTAACTATGGTGCTGGTGAGCCACGACCCCGACGTGATCGATCATATGTGCGACCGCGCGGCGCGCATGGCCGCAGGACGTATCGTCGAACGGCTTGAGGCGTAACGCTCCTGGCCGACGCGATTGCGCGTCGGCCAGAAAAAAACAGATTTTCTTTGCCGTTCCGCTTCAGTAAGTTAAGGGTTTGTTAACTTGCTTAGCGAGGACGCTGTGTTTTCGATTCAACCTGAACCTTTTTCTTCCTGCGCCGCCGCGCTCATCGAGGCGCTGGACAGCTGGCAAAACGCCCTTTACCCCGTTGAGAGCCAATACTGTACCGACCTGACGGCATTGCAGGACGACGAGCTGATTTTAGTGATGGCGCGCGATGCGCAGGGCCGCGCGGCGGGCTGCGTCTCGTTGCTGATCCAGCCGGAAGGCTGCGGCGAACTGAAGCGGATGTACGTTGCGCCGGAGTATCGCGGCCAGAAGCTGGCGGAACGGCTGATCGCCGCGATTGAACGCCAGGCGCGGCAGGCGGAAATAGCGCTGCTGCGCCTGGAAACCGGCGTTCATCATCACGCCGCCATCCGGCTATATGAACGCCTCGGCTATCGGCGCTGCGACCCCTTTCCGCCCTACGGCAACGATCCGTTCGGCGTCTATATGGCGAAGCCTCTGGCGCTTAGTACGTCATCGTCTGCACCGTCTCGCTGCGAATCGACTCGGTGATTTCCGCTTTCAGCGCCATAAATTCCGGCGAGGTTTTTATGGTGTAATCGCGCTGCCGATTAAAGCTGACCGGCACTTCCTGCTTGATGCGCCCAGGCCGGGCGCTGAATATCGCCACCTTGTTCGCCATAAAAATCGCTTCGTCGATATCGTGCGTGACGAACAGCACAGTTTTGCGCGACTGTTCCCAGACCGCCAGCAGCAGCTCCTGCATCATGACCCGGGTCTGGTTATCCAGCGCGCCGAAAGGCTCATCCATTAACAGCACCTTGGGATCGTTAGCCAGCGCGCGGGCGATGGCGGTGCGCTGCTGCATGCCGCCGGAGAGCTGGCGCGGATAGTGCTGCTCAAAGCCGCGCAGCCCCACCTGATCAATATAGTAATCGCTGCGCGCCTTCTGCTGCGCCGCGCTGATGCCGCGTTCGCGCAGGCCGAAACGGATGTTCTCTTCCACCGTCAGCCAGGGAAAAAGCGTATAGCTCTGGAACACCATGCCGCGATCGGCGCCCGGCCCCTCCCCCCGCGCGCCGTCCAGCCACACCTCGCCGCGCGTCGGCGCGTCAAGCCCGGCGATGATGCGCAGCAGCGTCGACTTGCCGCAGCCCGACGGGCCGAGAATGGTAATAAAGTCGTTCTCCTCCACCCGATAGTGAATCGGCTGCAGCGCCTGGGTCTGCTCGCCTTTCGGCCCGGTAAAAACGCGCTCCACGCCGCGCACGTTTAGCTTGCTCTGCTTCATCACAGGTTACTCCAGGCGAACAGGCGCCGGTTGGCGACCTTGAACAGGAAGTCGGAAATCAGGCCGATACAGCCGATGACGATGATGCCGAAGATAATCTGTCCGGTATTCAGCAGCGCCTGGCTGTCGACAATCATATGGCCGATGCCGCTTTCCGAACCGATCAGCTCCGCCACGATAACGTAGGTCCATGCCCAGCCGAGCACCAGCCGCAGCAGCTCGGCAATGCCCGGCGCCGCGCCGGGGATCAGCACGCGCCGCACGATAGAGCGATTGCTGCAGCCGAGCGTCCAGGCCGCTTCCACCAGATCGCGGCGCGCGCTGCTGACCGTGACCGCCACCATCAATACGATCTGGAAAAAGGAGCCGATAAAAATCACCAGGATTTTTTGCATTTCGCCGATGCCCGCCCAAAGGATCAGCAGCGGCACGAAAGCTGAGGCGGGCAGATAGCGACAAAACGAGACGAAAGGCTCCAGAAACGCCTCCCACATTTTATAGGCGCCCATCATGATGCCGAGCGGCACACCGATCGCCGCCGCCAGCACAAACCCCGACAGCACCCGCATCACCGTCATGCCGATATCGTTGGCGAAGCTGTAGTCGCTAAAGAGCCGGATCCCCTCTTTTACCATTGTGACGGGATCGGCAAGAAAAGTGGGCGAGACCATACCGCCCAATGTTACCAGCGTCCATAACGCCACAAACAGCACGAAGAAAGCGACGCCCAGCCCGATACGCAGGCCGGTGGATATCTCTTTCAGCGGCGCCATTAACGGGTTGTGCCAGCGGACCGGCGCATCGGGCAACGCCGCCGGCGGCGACGTGGTCGGTTGGCTTTTACTCATCTCCATTACGCCTCCTGTTACTGAATATAGCTGGCGTCATACAGGCTTTTTACCTCAGGCATCGTGCGGATCACGCCGGCGCGCAGCAACAGCTTGCCGGCTTCATTGCTGAAGGTTTCAATCTCGCCGCTGAAAAACTTTTTATTCTCTTCACGTCCCTGCCAGCGCAGGTAGCTGGCGGATTCGGCAAACTCTTTGCCGCTCGATTTCACCGCCGCGCCCATGATTGCATTGGATTTGTCCGGCTGCTGTTTGATCATCTCCAGCGCGTCGAAATAGCTTTCGACCAGCGCTTTCGCCGCCTGCGGATGCGCTTTAAGGAAATCAGGCGTACAGCCGAGCGTGTCCATCACCATTGGATAATCGAGGGTGGTGGCGATGATTTTGCCCGCTTTCGGCTGGCCGCGGATAGCGGAGAGATAGGGTTCGTAAGTCATGGCGGCATCGTTGCGCCCGGCGGTAAACGCCTGCGCGGCGGCCTGCGGCGACAGCGTAGCCAGCCGGACATCTTTCATCGTCATGCCGTTTTTATCGAGGATCCAGGCGAGCGCGAAATAGGGCGAGGTGCCCGGCGCATCCACCCCGACGGTTTTCCCCTTCAGCGCCTTCACGTCGGCGATATCGCCGCGCACCGCCAGCCCATCGGCGCCGTACGATTTATCCAGCTGCACGATCTGCTTGATCGGCACGCCAGCGGCGTTCCAGGAGATATAAGTTTCAACCGTGGTGGCGGCGCACTGCACCGTGCCGGACGCGATCGCCAGATGACGGCTGCTCTGCGGGATCATCTTTACATCCACATCCAGCCCATGCTTTTTAAAAATGCCTGCTTTGTCCGCCAGCGTGAGCGGAGCGAATCCGGTCCAGCCTGAAATGCCGATGGCGACTTTCGTCTCCTCCGCCTGCACGGCGCACGCCGTGGTGAATGCCGCTGCTGCCGTTAATGCGTATACCGCCTGCCTGAATCGCTGCTTAGCCATCTTCCACTCCTGCCATAAGGTGATGAAAAAATCGGTTGTATAGGCTTATCTATACAAGCTAAGCAATGGCTGTGCCAAATGTTACGTGCAAAGCCGCAACGGCCTGAAAAGAGAGCCGGTTCATGGCGCGCACCAGCGCGGGGCGCTGAAAGCGTGCGTTTCGCCAGGCTGGTGCGTCATGCGCGCACCATAACAAACGCGTTATACTCGCGACATTATCCGGTTACAGGGAATTATTTATGACGGTTAAACTGCGTCCACTGGAGCGGGAAGATCTCCACTTCGTTCATCAGCTGGATAACAACGCCAGCGTCATGCGCTACTGGTTTGAAGAGCCTTACGAAGCCTTCGTCGAGCTTTCCGACCTCTATAACAAACATATTCACGATCAGAGCGAACGCCGTTTTGTGGTGGAGCATAACGGCCGCAAAGCGGGGCTGGTGGAGCTGGTGGAGATCAACCATGTCCACCGTCGCGCGGAGTTTCAGATCATTATCGATCCGGCGCATCAGGGCAAAGGGCTGGCAAGCCAGGCGGCCAAGCTGGCGATGGATTACGGCTTTTCCGTACTGAATCTCTATAAGCTCTATCTGATCGTCGATCAGGAAAATGAAAAAGCGATCCACATCTACAGCAAGCTGGGATTTGAGGTCGAGGGAGTGCTCAAGCACGAATTTTTTATCAACGGCGAATACCGCAACACCATCCGCATGTGTATTTTTCAGCATCAGTATCTGGATAAATACAGAACGGCGGGCGGCATGGTCAAGCCTACCGCGCAATAGCGTTGCGATCGCCGACCATCAGCCGCCGCGCGCGCCGACCGGGTTCAGATGCGGCTGCGGGTGCTGCGGCTCGATGTTGTACATGCCGCCGTTGAAGGGATCGACCAGCAGCCAGCCGGGAAAGCCGCCGAGGGGAATGTTGCCCAACAGATACCAGAGGTTGGCTTTGGTCTCCAGCGGCAGGGTCAGAGGCACGTAGCCCGGACTTTCCAGCATGACCTGATACTGTTTTTTGCCGAAATAGCGTCCGGTGGACTTATCCAGCTCCACGGTTTGCGGCGTATAGCCTTCCGCCACCGCGCGGCCATTCTCATCCTGCACGGTAAAACGCGCCCCCTGAGGCAGGGAGTCGATACGCACCGCCTCGCTCTCCGAGCCGACGATAGTGGCGCAGCCGCTGAGCGACATCATGGCGATCAGGGCCAGAACAGGCTTTTTCATGGGGAAATCCGCTTAAGGGTCAGAACGGTTAGTCTAAACTGCTCCCCTCCGCTTTTCATCCGCCTTAATCGGGCTATGATCGCCGCTTTTCCACGCTTTATTAGGGTTGACAAGCGCGGGCAAGCGCCGCGATCTGCTGCGGCGTGGTGCGGCAGCAGCCGCCGATCAGGCGCGCCCCTGCTCTGCGCCACTCATTCAGTTTGTCATGCAGCGTGCAGCCCGAAGGCGCGGAGTGCCAGCTTTTGCTCTGTGCATCGTACTGTTCGCCGGAGTTGGGGTAGACCACCAGCGGTTTGTCGGTCAGCGCCTGCAGCTGCGATAGCGCAGGCGTGACGCTTTCCAGCGCAACGCAGTTAATCCCGATGGCGGCCGCCTGCGGCACAGCGTTAAGCAGTGTGGCGACGTCGGCCAGCGGCGTACCGTCGCTGATATGCTGCGCATCACGCAGCGTAAACGAGAACCAGGCGCTGGCTGCGGGAAACTCCGCCAGCAGTTCCACCAGCGCCCGAGCTTCGGCGAAAGAAGGCAAAGTTTCACACGCCAGCAGATCAACGCCAGCTTCAATTAACGCCGCGACGCGCGGACGATGAAATGCCAGCATCTCGTTGAGCGGCAGCGCGTAGTCGCCGCGGTATTCCGAACCGTCGGCCAGATAAGCGCCGTAAGGCCCGACTGAACCCACCACCAACAGCGGCTGCGCGCACGCCTGCTGCGCCAGATAATCCGCCCGCGCCTGCTGTGCCAGCGCGACGCTCTGACGGATCAGCGCCAGCGATTGCGCCTCGTTCAGACCGCGCGCGGCAAAACCCTGCGGCGTCGCCTGATAGCTGGCGGTAATGGCGCAGTGCGCGCCGGCGGCAAAATAGTCGTAATGAACCTGATAGATTAGCTGCGGGTCTTCCATCAGTACTTTTGCTGACCAGAGCCTGTCGGCCAGGCTGCAGCCGCGCGCCTCCAGCTCGGTCGCCAACGCGCCGTCCAGGATCAATGTATCGTTATGGGCGATCGCCTGGGTTAACGGGTTATGCGGCATCGTCAGCCTCCTGTGGAATTTGAGAAGTTTTACGTCGTTGGGTCATAGCGTAAGCCGCATAGCAGAAGAGAACAAAGGGGATGCCGCACAGAGCGCGATACGCTGGTCAGGATCGAACGCCAGCCCGACACCGGCTAGCAGGCAGAGCAGAAAACCGAGAATCGGCGTAAGCGGATAAAATGGCGCACGATAGCCTAAGTTCTGTAATGACTTGCCGCTTTGCCAATAGCGGCGGCGAAATACGTAGTGCGCCGCGCATAGGAAAGAACAAGGGTTTAGCCTGGCGCCCCGTCGATATCGGGGCGGAAAATCAGCCGAACATGCCCTGCAAGTAGCGTTCCAGCGCGACGCGCGAGCTGAAGCCGTGCGGGATGCCGTAATGCTCTTTTAAATCACCGGCCAGATAAAGCGGAAATTGCGTATAGTGATCGCAGGTTTTCATCTCTGAAGCGGGCTCGGCAAAGTGCAGGCTTCTCTCTTTCAGCGTTGGATGGATCACCAACGCCGTTCGCCCTAAACGCGCCTCGCGGTTGACGTAGACATAATTCTCCCCGCGGCGGTAGCCGTAGATTTTAGGCGTAACGGCATCCATTTCAAAACCCGCATTTTCCAGTACGCGCGCTACCTCATCCGGTCTTAAATACATGCTCGATCCTCTCAGTCTTTTGAAGCCCCGCAACCTTACAACAGCGCGCTGGCCGGTACATTCGGAATTTTCCTCAAAGCCCTGACAGCACCCGCGTTTCGTTTTTCCTCTACTACACTAAGTATTACGTTTAAAATTAATAAGGAAGCGAAAAATGTTTAATCGAACGCATAAAAACGATGACATTGAGATGCAGCACAACGTAAATGAACTGGCTGATTCGCTGGAAGCCTTACTGAAAACGCTGGGCAGCGGAGCGAAAGACGAGACGAAATTGGCGCGCAGCCAAGCAGAAACACTGCTGAAAAGCACCCGCGCCAAACTGAACGGCAACAGAGTCACCCAGGCAGCGCGCGATGCGGGCCAGCAGGTCGGCGCTTACGTTCAGGAAAAACCCTGGCAGGTCGTAGGTATCGGCGCAGCCGTAGGCATCGTGCTCGGCGCGCTGCTAATCTCCCGCCGCTAAGCGCCAAACAACCGGCTAAAACCCCGCAACCGGCGGGGTTTTTTTATGCCCTGTTTCGGCGAAATCGCTGTTTTTTCCACCTTTACAAAAAAATTTCTTCTGTCGCGCCTGCGCCGATGCCCGTGATAACTGGCTTTTGCCGCTTGAGCGCGTTAAACAGACAAAAACCCTATATGTAGTCAGCTTGAATTACCAGAATACTATATCTAGTATTTACCTCATTAACGCACCCTATTATCGGGGCAGGGACGAAGCCATCAGCAGCGGCAAAACGCTTCGTATCACGCAACCTTGACGCTTAACAAAAGGTAAATACGAATCATGCGCATTATTATTTACACTAAAGATAACTGTGTCCAGTGCAACGCCACTAAAAACGCTATGGACCGTAACGGCATTCCCTATCAGCTGATCAACCTCGACGCCCAGCCAGACGCGGTCGATCGTCTTAAATCGCTCGGTTATCGCCAGGTGCCGGTGGTGATGGCGGACGACCAACACTGGAGCGGCTTCCGCCCCGACAAGATCGCCACCCTGCGCCAGCTCGCCGCTGTCGGAGGCTAACCGATGTTTCCACTGGTCTATTTTTCCAGCCAGTCGGAGAACACGCACCGATTTATTGCCCGTCTGGGTCTGCCGGCGCGCCGCATTCCGCTGGAGATGGCGCAGCCTTTGCGCATCGATGAGCCCTATATTCTGGTGGTTCCCAGCTATGGCGGCGGCGGAAGCCGCGGCGCCGTGCCCAGACAGGTGATTCAGTTTCTGAATGATGAAGCCAACCGGCGCGGCATCCGCGGCGTAATCGCCGCCGGCAACCGCAACTTCGGCGCGGGGTTCTGCCTCGCCGGAGAGATCATTGCTAAAAAATGCCAGGTTCCCTATCTCTACCGCTTTGAGCTGATGGGAACCGCGGACGATATCGCCAACGTAAAAGCGGGAGTAACCCAATTTTGGCAACGACAGACACCCTGAGCGGCGCCACGCTCGATTATCATGCCCTGAACGCCATGCTGAATCTGTATGACGCCAGCGGGCGCATCCAGTTTGAACAGGATCATGAGGCGACGCGCCAGTTTTTCCTGCAGCACGTGCAGCCTTCAAGCGTGCCCTTCTCCTCGGCGGCGGAACGCCTGCGCTATCTGGTCGCGGAAGGTTATTACGAAGCCGAAGTGCTGAATCAGTATCCGTTCAGTTTCGTCTGCGCGCTGCATGACGAAGCGGATGCGTTCGGCTTTCGCTTTCATACCTTTCTCGGCGCCTGGAAGTTTTATACCAGCTATACGCTGAAAACCTTCGACGGCAAACGCTATCTGGAAACCTTTGAACAGCGCGCCTGCATGGTGGCGCTGACGCTGGCCCGCGGCGATATGACACTGGCGCGCACGCTGTTGCAGGAGATGCTCAGCGGCCGCTTCCAGCCTGCCACGCCAACCTTTCTGAACTGCGGCAAGCAGCAGCGCGGCGAGCTGGTCTCCTGCTTCCTGCTGCGCATTGAAGATAATATGGAGTCGATCGGCCGGGCGGTAAATTCGGCGCTGCAGCTCTCCAGGCGCGGCGGCGGCGTGGCGCTGCTGCTCTCCAACCTGCGCGAAGCGGGGGCGCCGATCAAACGGATTGAAAACCAGTGCTCCGGCGTAATCCCGGTCATGAAAATGCTGGAAGACGCCTTTTCCTATGCGAACCAGCTCGGCGCGCGCCAGGGCGCGGGCGCGGTCTGGCTGCATGCGCACCATCCCGATATCCTGCGCTTCCTTGATACCAAGCGGGAAAACGCCGACGAGAAAATCCGCATCAAAACCCTGTCGCTCGGCGTGGTGATCCCGGACATTACCTTCCAGCTGGCGAAAGAGAATCGCCCGATGGCGCTCTTTTCCCCGTACGACGTGGAGCGCATCTACGGCCAGGCGTTCGGCGATATCAGCGTCAGCGAAAAATATGAAGAGATGCTGGCTGACGACCGGATCCGCAAAACCTTTATTCAGCCGCGCGACTTCTTCCAGACGCTGGCGGAGATTCAGTTTGAATCCGGCTATCCCTACATCATGTATGAGGACAGCGTGAACCGCAGCAACCCCATTCAGGGTCGCATCAACATGAGCAATCTCTGCTCGGAGATTTTGCAGGTCAACAGCGCCAGCGAATTCCATGACGATTTGAGCTATCGCCGCGTGGGCAAAGATATCTCCTGCAATCTCGGCTCGCTGAATATCGCCCATGCAATGGACTCGCGCAATCTGGCGCAAACGGTGGAAGCGGCGGTGCGCGCGCTGACGGCGGTATCGGAGATGAGCGAGATCGGCTCGGTGCCGTCGGTGGCGGAAGGCAATCGCCGCTCGCACGCCATCGGCCTCGGCCAGATGAATTTGCACGGCTATCTGGCGCGCGAAGGCATCGCCTACGGCTCGCCCGAGGCGCTCGATTTCACCAATCTCTACTTTTATTGCGTCACCTTCCATGCGTTGCGCACCTCAAACCTCATCGCGCAGGAGCGTCAGCAGCGCTTCGAGGGTTTTGAACAGTCGCACTACGCCAATGGCGACTATTTCGCTAAATATATCGATCGCGCCTGGCAGCCGCGCACCGCGCGCGCCGCGCGGCTCTTCGCCGACGCGGGCATCGCGCTGCCGACGCAGCAGGATTGGCGTCAGCTGCGGGACGCGGTAATGGCGCAGGGTCTCTATAACCAGAACCTGCAGGCGATTCCGCCTACCGGATCGATCTCCTATATCAACCACGCGACCTCCAGCATTCACCCTATCGTGTCGCGCATCGAGATTCGCAAAGAGGGGAAAACCGGCCGCGTCTATTATCCGGCGCCCTTTATGACCAATGAGAATCTTGAGTTTTATCAGGATGCTTACCAGATTGGTCCCGAAGCAATTATCAATACCTATGCCGAAGCGACGCAGCATGTGGATCAGGGGCTGTCGCTGACGCTGTTCTTCCGCGACGACGTCACCACGCGCGACATTAACAGGGCGCAGATTTACGCCTGGAAAAAAGGGATCAAAACCCTTTATTACATCCGCCTGCGCCAGATGGCTCTGCAGGGAACCGAAGTGCAAGGCTGCGTCTCCTGCGCCTTATAACCGTGAAGCGAACATTATGATGCAGCTAAAGCAGATTCAGGCCATTAACTGGAACCGCATTCAGGATGAAAAAGATCTGGAAGTGTGGAACCGCCTGACCAGCAATTTCTGGCTACCGGAAAAGGTGCCGCTCTCCAACGATATTCCGGCGTGGCAATCGCTGGACAGCCGACAGCAGCAGTTGACCATCCGCGTATTTACCGGCCTGACGCTGCTGGATACCATTCAGAACGTGATCGGCGCGCCCGGTCTGATGAATGATGCGCAAACGCCGCATGAAGAGGCGGTTTTATCCAATATCAGCTTTATGGAGGCGGTACATGCGCGCTCCTACAGCTCTATTTTCTCTACCCTCTGCAACAGCAACGATGTCGATGCGGCTTACCGCTGGAGCGAAGAGAACGCGCCGCTGCAAAATAAAGCCGCGATTATTCTGAGCCACTACCGCGACGGCGATCCGCTGAAAAAGAAAATCGCCAGCGTTTTCCTGGAGTCGTTTTTGTTCTACTCCGGCTTCTGGCTGCCGATGTACTGGTCAAGCCGTGGCAAGCTGACCAACACCGCCGATCTGATCCGCCTGATTATTCGCGACGAAGCGGTTCACGGCTACTATATCGGCTACAAGTATCAGAAAGCGCTGGAAAAAGTGGACGTCGGCCGACGCGAAGAGTTGCAGCAGTTCGCTTACGATCTGTTGATGGCGCTGTATGAAAACGAAGTCGCCTATACCGAGGCGCTTTACGCCGACGTCGGCTGGACGGAGGAGGTCACCGCCTTTCTGCACTACAACGCCAATAAGGCGTTGATGAATCTTGGCTATGAGGCGCTGTTTCCGGCCGAACTGACGGCGGTGAATCCGGCGATCCTCGCCGCGCTCTCGCCCAATGCCGACGAAAATCATGACTTTTTCTCCGGTTCCGGCTCTTCCTATGTGATGGGAAAAGCGGTGGAGACTGAAGACGAAGACTGGGATTTTTAATCCGCTTATTTCGGGCCTGCTCAGGCCCGTTATTTTCGCCTTTTTATTTCGCTTCCCGCCACTGATTCCGCCTTTTTCTTTGCCTTATTTTTGTCATTATTTCCGCCGATACAGCGTTTTTCCCACGCTGAAACCCTGCGCTTTTCAGCGCGATTCCCGAAAAAAACAGGCGAAACGGCAGAAATTGCCTACCTCGGCTCAGTATATTTTATTTCCGCTTATCCCTTGTGAGCACTGGAAATTTCTGCCATTCCGCTCTTCGCGTTCGGCGCAATATTCCCGCCAAGGGTTGTCAGATAATCTCAGTGTGGTACGGTATAGGCCGATTATTTTTAACCGAAGCGGCAGATAAATATAAAGAGATTCACCATTAACCAGGATTTAATTACTGCATGGCGATTAAACTCGAAGTAAAGAACTTATATAAAGTATTTGGAGATAATCCGGATCGCGCATTTAAATATATTGAGCGCGGCGAGGGCAAGGAAGCGATACTGGAGAAAACCGGGCTTTCGCTTGGGGTCAAAAACGCCAGTCTGGCCATTGAAGAAGGCGAGATATTCGTCATCATGGGATTATCCGGCTCAGGAAAATCAACCATGGTTCGCCTTCTCAATCGTCTGATAGAGCCGACACGCGGCCAGGTTATTATCGATGGCGTCGATATTGCGAAAATATCTGAAAGCGAACTGCGTGACGTGCGCCGAAATAAGATCAGCATGGTATTTCAGTCATTCGCGCTAATGCCGCATATGACGGTATTAAATAATACCGCTTTTGGTATGGAATTAGCGGGCGTGCCGTTGCAGACGCGCCAGGAAAAAGCGCTGGACGCACTGCGTCAGGTGGGACTGGAGAATTATGCTCACGCTTATCCAGATGAACTTTCCGGCGGCATGCGTCAGCGTGTCGGACTTGCCCGCGCGCTGGCGATTAATCCCGATATTCTGCTGATGGACGAAGCCTTCTCCGCGCTCGATCCACTTATTCGCACCGAAATGCAGGATGAGCTGGTAAAACTCCAGGCAAAACATCAGCGCACCATCGTGTTTATTTCCCACGATCTCGATGAAGCGATGCGTATCGGCGATCGTATCGCCATTATGCAGGGCGGCGAAGTAGTGCAGGTCGGCACACCGGATGAAATCTTAAATAGTCCAGCCAACGACTATGTGCGCACCTTCTTCCGCGGCGTGGATATCAGCCATGTCTTCAGCGCGAAAGATATCGCCCGCCGCAGCGCCGGCGCGCTGATCCGCAAAGCCTCCGGTTTCGGTCCGCGTTCGGCCATCAAGCTATTGCAGGATGAAGATCGCGAGTTCGGCTACGTGCTGGAAAAACAGAAGTTTGTCGGCGTGGTCTCCAACGACTCGCTGAAAGCGGCCCTCGCCGCCGGGACAGGTCTTGACGGCGCTCTGCTGGAANNCGCCCGCCCCGGTCGCCGCCGATACCTCGCTGAACGATCTCTTGTCCCACGTGGCGCATGCGCCCTGTGCGGTGCCGGTCGTCGGCGAAGAGAATCAGTATATCGGCATTATTTCAAAGAGCATGTTGTTACGCGCTTTAGACCGCGAGGGGGCAAACAATGAGTAAAGACGCAACGAATCCATGGGATGCCGCCTCCGCGCCGGCGCAGTCCGCAACGACGCAACCTGCGGCCGCTCAGCCCGCAGCCGATACGGCAACCAGCAGCGATCCCTGGTCGACAAGTGCAGCCGCGCCATCCGACGCCGGCGGCGCTGACGCCTGGGGTTCCGCCGC
>DENB01000050.1 GCA_002359495.1 Enterobacteriaceae bacterium UBA2655 | reverse complement strand
TTCGGCCAGCATCAGGATTTCCGGGGTAGTAAAACCGGGAGCAGACTGACCGCTGCGGGCGGCACGGCCCATCACAATCGCTTTTTCACATAAAGCATTCAGATCGGCTTTTAACGCAAAATCCGGGGCGGTTTCATCCATGGGATCGAATACTACGCCCGCATCCTGCGCGGCATCAAGCATCACCCGCAGCACCACCTTCGACCAGTCGTTGCGCGTGAGGCGGTCAATCACCAGCGCGGCTCCGCTGCGCTTCTGCAGCGTTCCATAACGGTCTGCCGGCATTCTGTCGTCATGCCAGGTATCGACGTTCACCTCCACCGCATTCAACAATGGCGCTATCGCCGGATAGCCATCCATCGCTGTAAGCTGCGCGCAGGTCTGCCGGTAAATTCGCGTTTCCATATCGGGGGTGGAAAGCGGCACGGTTTCAAACTCCGGGCGGGTAAGGAAATAAGCTTCATGCTCGTCGGGGTTGTAGCCGCCGCCAATGTCGGAGTGCGCCCCGGGCAGGGCCAGTTCCGGCCACGCCGGTTTTACGCTGTTCAGCGCGAAGTTAAACCGGCACTCGTGCTGCGCGGTAATGTGGAAAACCCTCTCCGCTACGCCCGGACGCAGCACCAGATTCACATCGCCGGTGTCCGCACTGTGCGGGTTAAGCCCGTTCACCGGCGTTCCGATAGCGACTACTGTATCGAATATTCCCAGAAATCGGGTTTTCCCGCCGGGCGTCCCGGAAAATGCAGTATTACCCAGCCCGGCCTTAATCGCCGCAATAATCGCGCTGTCCTGACTGAATACCCGGTTGGCAAAATGCCGCGCTGCAGCTGCTCCCCGGCTGAAACCAAAAATATCAAACTGCAGCTCTTTGATGACGCAGGTATGGGCATCAGCGTGTCTGTTGAAATATCCCTGAATACCGGCAGCCAGTGCTGCGACTGCTTTATCGGTTTTTCTCACCACGCCGGTATCGCCCCGGCCGGTCACCATTCCGTAGGTGTTGTCGCCCACTGCGTCTTCCGTCCCGATCCCCTCAATGTAAACAGCATACTGGCCATGCCCAGAGTCAGGTGCAATTTTCTTATTATACAACGTATTGAGCCAGTACACATTGGTATAATAGCCCAGATAACTTCCGGCTGCGGTGCCGCTGATCCCCCTGTTCATTCGGATACACTGCCTTAACGCAGATTCTGATTCTGCATCGTTCATTCCGTAATTTTCGGCAGAACAAAACTCCTGCCGATCTGAACTGTTATCCGCATTGTTGCCGGTGCCATCAAAGAACACGCCGATGGTCAGCGTGATTTCCCGTTTTTTCTTCGCCGCCTGTTCAGGCTCTGACTGCTGCGCTTTTTTCCTCGCAGTCTCTGCCCGCTCGGCCACCCGACCGGCATTACAGTCGCTCTCATAGGTGTGCGTCTCGACGGAAGGGATAAATTTCGCCCGGCAGGGACAGGAGCTGTAGCTGTCCAGCGAACCCGCCCACACTTTCAGCACGCCGCCGACTTCATAGGTATCCCCCATGCCGCCACAGACCCGGAAGCGCCCGGGATGCTTCCCGCAGGTTACCGGGTCGCCCTCCCTGACCTGCTGACGCTCGATGCCCCCGATTTCATAAGTATCATCCTCCGCGCCCGACAGAATGCGGCCCCCGCAGGTGGTTTTATCCAGGTGATACAAAAAGAATCCCGTTGCCATAATCCCTCATGAATATAGTGGTTATAAAACCACCGCATGATACCTTAATCCTGACTTAACCAGAATCTTCGGCTTCTGATTGCCGGTACAGCGCCTGGATACGGCAGATTTGCGAAGGACTGTAGCCCGTTGCGTCTGAGGTTTCGCGGATACTGAGTTTTTTTACCTGCCGGTAGTACAGGACTTTCTGATGCCGCTCCTTATCAGCCTGTTTTCCCCGGTATTTCCCCAGCGTATGTGCCCGTTCTATTCCCTGTTTCTGCCGCTGACGGCGGCTCAGCCAGTCCCTATGTGACATTGCGGTCATCAGGTCGATAAGCATATGGTTGATGGCGGTTATTACGGCGCGGGTGATAAGGTCAGCCTGCGAAGGGTTTTTATCTGACAGTGCCTGCCATGAGGTGAGCACATCCAGATCGAACAATCCGCAGTTCGTATTGTTCGATCTGTTTTTAAAAGTCCGTGCTTGTCGGGCATGTTCATTTGAACTAAAATAAATATCAAATGAACAGGAGTCTGGCTTATGTCTGTTACTCTCTACAAACCGCATAAACAACCGGCAGAAAGATCGCTGCTGCTGTCGCTGGATCTGCCGGAAACCTTGCCTGAAGCGCATAACCGCATTATGCATGGGCTGAGCGCCACGCTGCTGAAACAGACCGCATCGTTGTCAAAATTTGATGAAGCCTGGCTGTGTCGTCTGGCAGGCATCGACAGAAATACCTATAACCGTCGGGTGAACAGCAGCGAGCAAACCTTTTCCGCCGATCAGAGCGGACGCATTTATATGCTGCTTCGGGTATTGTCCGCCGCCAGCAAGCTGTTCAACGGCGATATGCGCCGCGCGGCGGAATGGCTGGAGACGCCAGCCAAAGGACTGGGCGGCAAAAAACCCTCTGAACTCACCGCGACGGCGGTCGGCGCCGAAGCGGTGATTAACCTTATCGGCCAGATTGAGCATAGCGTTATCACCTGATGGCAACCGTGATTTTCTATCGCCTGGTGAAAAGCGCTTATGTCGGCAGCGCGTTTGATGGCTTTGGCGCGCGCACCTACGGCGGGCGCTGGAATTCTCCAGGCGCATCATGCGTCTATCTGGGATCGAGCCGGGCCTTATGCGTGCTTGAGTCGCTGGTTCATCTCTCGCTTGCCGATCTGTCCCATAACTATTCGATGATTTCGCTGGAGGTAGCGGAAAACGTTATCGCCGAGCTGGATAAAACCGCCTTGCCGGAGAACTGGCAGACCGATCCGGCGCCTGCCTCGACAAAAGCGATCGGCGACGGCTGGCTGAGCGACACCCGTAACGGGTTGGTCTTGAAAGTGCCCAGCGTTATCACCGGCGAATGGAACGCGCTGTTTAATCCTCTTCATCCGGCTGCGCCTGAGGCGCTTAAAACCGTCAAGGTCGAACCCTTCTTTTTCGATCCGCGCTTTGCCCTGAAATAGCTGAAGCAATAGTACGCTTATCCGAGCCGGCCGCCCTTGGCCATTGATGAATTTCCCTCATTGCCGTAAGTCGGCGTCAGATACCCTTGTCGAAGAAGTAACCAGGCTATTCTTATTGTCTGTGGCTTTCATGCTGTGATTTACCAACCCTCACCGGAGTAAAACATGAAAACGATTGGCTACGCTGCTCATGCGGCAGGCGAAAAGCTGGTGCCTTGGGATTTTGAGCGCAGGGCTGCCAGACCCAATGATGTGGTGATGGAAATCCTGTTTTGCGGTATCTGCCATTCCGATCTGCATATGGCGAAAAACGACTGGAGCTTTGCGCGCTATCCGCTGGTGCCGGGGCATGAGATTGTCGGACGCGTGCTTGAAGTCGGCTCTGAGGTAACGAAATTCAAACCTGGCGATCACGGCGCCGTAGGCTGCATGGTGGATAGCTGTCAGACGTGCGATCAGTGCCGTAAAGGGGAAGAGCAATTCTGCCGCGAAGGCAACACCGGCACTTACTCCTTTCCTGACCGCATTGACGGCACGCTGACCAAAGGCGGCTATTCGAAGCATATTGTGGTCCGTCAGGAGTTCGTCTGTACCCTCGCCGATAGCCTGGATCTCTCGCGCACCGCGCCCATTCTCTGCGCCGGCATTACCACCTGGTCGCCGTTACGTCACTGGAACGTCGGTCCCGCCAGCCGCGTGGCGGTCATCGGCATGGGCGGGCTGGGGCATATGGCGGTCAAGCTCGCGACGGCGCTGGGCGCGACGGTGACAATGATTTCCCGCTCGCTGAATAAAAAAGAGACTGCGCTTGCTATCAGCGCGGATCATTTTCTCGTCTCTTCGGATCAGGAGGAGATGAAAGCCGCCATGAACGGCTTCGATCTCATTCTGGATACGGTTCCGGTGCAGCATGCGCTGGATGACTATATTCCTTTGCTGGATATCGACGGCACGCTGGTAATGTTGGGGCAGGTCGGTCCCTGGGGCGAGGTGAACGGCTTGCCCTTGATGTTCGGACGCCGCCGCGTTGCCGGCTCTCCGATTGGCGGCATAAAAGAGACCCAGGAAGTGCTGGATTTTTGCGCCCGCAAAAACATCCTGCCTGAGTGCAAAATTATCCGCCCTGACGAGATAAACGACGCGTTCGCCACGCTGGAAAAGGCGGATATTCCTTACCGGTTCGTCATGGATATGTCCTCCCTGTAACGGAAAAAGGGCCTGTATATCAGGCCCTTTCACGCAATTTTCGTTTAAACGACAGGGATTAAATATCAGGTCTGTAATTAATTAGCGCGGTAATAATTTGTATTACAAATTAAAAGGTAAAAACCGGGCGCATCTGGCAGGATACGCGCCAGGTAGCGTAATGATACGATCTCTCTATGAAGTGGTTCTCAAAAAACGCAGTCTTGTTCTCCACCAAAACTTGTCTGGCCGCGTTTCTGGCGTTCTTTATCGCCCTCGATCTTAACCTTGAAAAACCCGCCTGGTCGCTGACCACGGTTTTTGTCGCGTCGCAGCTCTATTCCGCGTCGACGATCTCCAAATCGGTTTTCCGTCTGCTGGGCACCCTGCTTGGCGGCCTGTTTATTTTTCTTATTTATCCCGCGACGGTGCAGGATCCCGTACTGTTCAGCTTCTGCGTTTCGCTCTGGGTGGCGGTCTGTCTCTATCTTTCGCTGCACGATCGCACGCCGAAAAGCTATGTGTTTATGCTGGCGGGCTACAGTGCGGCAATCATGGGCTTTCCCGACGTCACCACGCCCTCTTCCATCAGCTACACGGTGATTTCGCGGATTGAAGAGATCACCGTCGCGATTGTCTGCAGCAGTCTGGTGCACCGGCTGCTCGTACCGGTATCGATGCGCAACCTGCTGGAGCAGAGCGTGGATACCTGGTATCAGAACGCCCGCAAGCTGTGCAGCGAGCTGATTACCGTAATGCCGAAAGACAAATCGCTGGAGCGGGAGGATATCCTGATCCAGATGGCGAACTTTCCGCTGAATGTGGAAACCTTGATTACCCACTGCGTCTATGAAGGCGATGCGGCGCGCAAGCTGATCCGTCTAATCAGCGCGCAGTATCAACACCTTTCCTATCTGCTGCCGACGCTGACCGCCATCGAAGCGCGGCTGAATCTGCTGGCGGAGCAGCAGATTCGCTTCCCGGATTACGTCGCGCAGACGTTTCAGCAGTTCCTGTTATGGCTCAACAGCGGCGATAAGATCGGCGACACCGGGCCGGTGCGGGACGATCTGACCCAATGCCAGGCGCAGCTAAAAAGCGCCTGGGCGCGCGGCGACCTGAATGCCGAAGAGAGCATTCTGTTGATTGGGCTGCTGGAGCGACTGCTTAATTTCATCCGTATTACCGATGCCTGGCAGAGCGTCAGCGCGCGCGTAAGCGAGCTTCCCGGCGACAGAGCGCCGGTGAAAAGCGCACGGGCGCACCGGCATATCGACAAAGGAATGCTGCTGCTGTCGTCTTTTACCGCTTTTCTCGCCACCTTTGTCTCCTGCCTGTTCTGGATCGGCAGCGGCTGGATTGACGGCGCGACCGCGCCGATGATGGCGGCGGTGCTCTGTTCGTTTTTCGCCGCCATGGACAGCCCGATAGCCCCGATGAAGCTGTTTCTGAAAGGGGTGGTGATCGCTATCGTTATCAGCGTGCTTTACGTCGTCATGCTAATCCCGCAAACCATCACGTTCGAGGCGTTGATTCTCTGCCTGGCGCCGGGGCTGCTGGCGCTCGGTCTGGTCATTGCCAACCCCTCCACTAACCTGATTGGCCTGATTATCGCGACGCAGATCCCGGGCTTTATCGGCATGAGCCATCATTTCAAACCCGACCTGTTAACCATAATCAACGCCGCTATCTCGACGATGGTCGGGATAGCGATCGCCGTGCTCATTACGGCGCTTATCCGCAACAAGCGGCCTTCATGGACGGCGAAACGGGCGGTGCGCAAAGGGCTACGCGACCTGCTGCAATTTATCAATGAGATCGAGCGCAACGCCTCATCGCTACTCGCACGGCAACAGTTCGTGACCCGCACGCTGGATAAGGTAAACATCATCCTGCCGCGTAAACGCATCGATCCCGATCCTGACCTGATGTCCGGCGGGAATTTGATTACCGAAGCCTGGCTGGGTGCGAACTGTTACGATTTCTACGCCCGCCACCGGGAAGTGCTGGAGAAATACCGGATAGATAGCGGGCAGATGTTTCATGAGCTGGGGCTATTTCTCAAGCGGCGAATGAAATCCCTGGAGACTAAACCGCATCAGGATCTGCTGGATGAACTGGACCAGCTGCTGCTACGGCTGGAAACGCTCGCTGCGCAGGACAACGAGGCGTTTATACCGTTGTTCCATCTGTTTAACATCCGCCTGTCGCTGTTTCCGCTGCAACGCTGGCCGGAGCGACAACCCGGGGCGCCGCTTTATTAACGGAAAGGGGAACAGAACCTGCGCGACGTTTTAACGCCTTATTGGCGTTAAAAAGGCAGCGTAACGGGCATGGAAAGGTTTTATACGTTGTAATGCACAGGGTATCCCCATTTTCTGTGGATAACTCGCTCCGGCGCGATGTCCGGTCGCTGAAAGCAGAGCGTGATGCGTTTGCAAGTGACCGGGCTTTGCGCACAGAAAGCCTCCTGCTTCAGGTTAGCCGCGCCCGTTTACCTGGCGGTTGCGCCATCTTGTCCGCTGCTGTAGGCCAGCTTTCTCGCGCCATTCCTCTCACTGAGTATCCCTTCGCTTTATATTTTCTTTTTAAAAATAAAGCTATAGCCATCAGGCTGGACTTTAGCCCGTCTCCTTCGCCCGTTTTGTTAACGTCCTGCAAAACGGGTTGACATCGATTTAACAAGTAGAAATAATTTGCATACATTAAGTATACATGAAAAATACAAAAGCAGCACTTTTAAGCAATGAGGTACGCACAGGAGTGCGCTCCTTTTCTGACGTACAGAGCAAAACCAACAGCGACGTTTTATCACCCAGGAGTTATTTGAATGGCTATTTCCCGAAGGAAATTGATTATCGGCACAGGCGTAGGGGCAGGCGTATTGGCGGCAGGAAGCGGAGCGACATTGCTTACCGACAACCTGCCGCCCGCTCCTGATTCGCTTTTAAAGATTGATGCCCTTCCTTCAGACGATCCGACCCCGGGCTGGTTTCATACCAGCCAAAAGCGCCGGCCTAAACCGGCGCTGGTCGGCGACGCCAGCGCGCCCTGGGTTGTGATTGGTGGCGGTTTTGCCGGCCTGGCGGCGGCCCGCCAGCTGGCGCTGAATTTCCCGCAGGATCGGGTGATCCTTGTCGAGGCGCAGCAGGTGGGATTCGGGACCGCCGGGCGCAACGCCGGATTTCTTATCGACGTGCCTCATGACATCAGCGCGCCGGATTACATCGGCGATAAGACAGTTGCGCGCAATATCCTGAATCTGAACCAGACCGGCCAGCGCATTCTGAAAGATTTAGTGGAGGAGCATAATATTACTGAGGCGCATATGCGCCACTCGGGAAAATATCAGGCTGCGGTAGAGGATAGCGGCATTGCCGTGCTGGATGCTTACCGGGGCGGTCTGGAGTCGCTGGGTCAGAAATGCAAAATCATTGAGGGCAAAGATCTGCCCGATATTTTCGGCACGCATTTTTACCGTAAGGCGCTCTATACGCCGGGTACGATTCTGGTTCAGCCATCGGGATTGGTTAAGGGACTGGCCGACACCCTGCCGGAAAACGTGACGCTGTATGAAGATACGCCGATCACCGCGATTGAATATGAACCGCAGATCGTGCTGCATCATGCCACCGGGCGCATCATGGCGAACAGGCTGGTACTGGCGAACAACGCCTTTGGTACGCATTTTGGCTTCGGCGCGCGTACGATTTTCCCGGTCTTTACCTATGGCAGCCTGACGCGCCCGCTTACTAAATCGGAGCAGGAGAGCATGGGCGGGCAGGATTTCTGGGGCATTATTCCGGCCGATCCGTTCGGCACCACCTGCCGCCGCACCCATGATAATCGCATCCTGATCCGCAACAGCTTTAGCTTCAACGAAGACGGGCGCCACAAGCCGGGCTATACCCAAAAATACCGTCAGTCGCACCGTCTTTCATTTGAACGCCGTTTCCCGATGCTGAAAGATGTTCCGTTTGAATATACCTGGGGCGGCGGCCTGGGCATGACGCGTAACGGGTCGAGCCTGTTCGGCGAGCTGAGGAAGAATGTTTATGGCGCGCTGGGCTGTAACGGACTGGGCACCGTGCGCTGTACGGCGATGGGAACCATGCTGGCCGACTGGCTTGCAGGTAAACGCAACGACACCATCGACTACCTGCTGTCGCTGCCGAAACCCGAGTGGAATCCGCCCGATCCGTTCCTGACAATGGGCGTTAACTTCACCCTGCGCCGCGGTATGCACGAGGCTGGGCTGGAGGCCTGATTAGCTCGCCTTAATCTACTGCACCCGCTTTATGGGTGCAGTCACTGAACGGTAAACCTTCTTCTGCAGAATCCGACCCTCCGCCACGATGCAATCCATACGATTGGTTGCGGCAGCAAAGGCCGACGCGCTATCGCCAGTTATCTATGACGCGTTGCTGCACATCCTGCAGATAACCCTGTTCGAAAGAGGCGTGTAGATGGCGCTTGCTTTGCAGGGTATCGAACACCACCTTAGCGCCTTTGCCGACGATGTACTCCTCTTCGTCATAGCATTGCGGCAGGCGAATGACGCGTTGCTCTTCAAAGATGGCGCGACGGCCGACCGGATGCACGCGCGTGGAAAGCGCCCAGACGACTTCGCGCAGATTAGTGGGATCGAAATCGTCATCCACGACGTAAACCTTGGGAATAAACACCATCGCATCCGTGTTAAACAGCACCTCGCCGACGCGCTGCGCCAGCGCTTCGCTGTTGACGCCCGGCAGCGTCTCGCGCCACTCCTGCGGCATCACCACCAGCAGCCAGTGCACGGTCGAGTCTTCCGGGATCCAGACGGTTTTCACCGGTAGCCCGGCTTCGCGTAAATGGGTCAGGGCGTCAGCCGCCAGCCCCATCGCCCACAGCGTATGGGATTCATCGACAGGGCGTCCGGTGATCGACATCGGCCAAATCGGATCATGGCGATGGGTAATGGTCTCAACGTGAAAAGTCGGCTGGGCGGATGAGCCTTCACCCAGGTAGCCGCCATATTCGCCATAGGGATCTTCCATGCAGTCGCGCGTAACGGAGACGTGCCCCTCAATCACAATCTCGGCGGTAGCCGGCACATTGAGGTCAACGCTGACAGCTTTCACTACCGGCACCGGCTCGCCGGCCAGAACGCCGATATAATCCGCCTCGTCAGCATGGGCCGGAATGGGAATACCGGAGACGCAGGAGATCGCCGGAGCGGGCCCCTGCACCAAGGCATAAGGCATCGGCTCGCCGCGCGCGACCCATTGCGTCCAGATTTGGCCGATATGCTGGCTCGGCACAATCAACCCAACCACACGTTTGCCGTCGACCTTCATTACTCGCGCAATCGACCAGTTCACCCATTCGCCGTCCGGCGTTTTAACAATCAGCGTGCCCCAGGTATTGGCATAGCGCCCGCCATCCTTAACATGCGCGAACGGGATCGGAAAGCGATCGAGACTGGCTTCGTCGCCCTGCAAAATGTTTTCGTGGCAAAGCGCCTCGGCAGAGCTGACGCGTACCGGCGGGATGCCCGGCCTGAAGCGCGCGGCCGACAACGCTTCGACGATCTGCGGGCCGGTCGATTCCGGCGCCAGCCCCAGCGACATCGCCACCCGCGCATAAGGCATCTCGCTGCGGGAGGAGAGGGAGGCCGGCGCGCCAAACAGGCGAAAGCCGGTTGCCACTCCCGCCACCTGATGAAACAGCGGCGCAGGCGACTGCATTTCATAACTGCGGCGCGTTATCGCGGAGGGTTCGAAATCACCGTCCACTTCGCGATGCACATGCATAATGTCGCCCATCGCGTCGAGCGCCTCGATATAACTTCTTAAATCAGCGTAATATTTCATTTCTCTTTCCTTAAGATGTTGCGGAAGACGCGCGTTAGCGGCGGAAGCCGCAAGTTCCCGTACACTTAATGGCGTTTCAGGATGCATTTCGCTCTGAAGCCTGCTACAGCAAGCGTACAACGGTTGCAGCCTGGGTCATATCTGCTGCAGGCTTTAAGATGGATACCTTAACCAACTTTTACAGGTATAGTTTGAAATCAAACAGTTTAAGTTCAAACTATAAAATTGCTGTTTTCAGGAGTCAAGCCAGCCGATGTCACAAAACGCCAACGTAATCCTTGCCGCCCCCTTATGGCCCCATGGAAACTGTTCTTTAATGCACCTGATACGCCGCGCAAGCCAGCATTCGACAACCTGCTGGACGCAGTGCGTCGACACCGGTCTTTCCGCCGTGCAATACGCCATTCTGGTGGTGCTGGCGGAAGAAACCGTCTGCGATCAGCAGACGCTGGGTAATCGCGCCGGTTTTGACAAAGCGACCGGCACTTATCTGATCGATCGCATGAGTAAAAGCGGTTTATTAAACGTTGAAACCGATGCCGCCAACCGTCGGCGCAAACAGGTCTCAATGACGGCGGCAGGGCAGGAGATGCTGAGCCGGATGATCGAACAGGCGAAAAGCGCCGAGAAAATGCTCGCCGCCGCGCTGGATGAACAGGATATCGCCGACCTGAAGCGTATGCTGAGCAAACTGAGTAAATTGCAGGAACCGGATAACGATGCAACAACCGATAGCCGCTGAATATGATACCGAGCCAAAGCCCGATCTCACCGTCGGCTTTCTGTTAATGAATCGGTTTACGCTGGCATCCGTCGCCGGACTGGTTGAATCGCTGCGCTTTGCCGCGGACGAATCGTTCAGCAGTCGTCAGATTTTTTGCCGCTGGGAATGGATGACCTGCGATAACCAGCCGGTGACGGCCAGCTGCGGTTTACCCGTATCGCCGACGGCCGCGCTGGATTTCACCTAACGCTGGGATTATTTCGTAATCGCCGGCGGATTACTGGAAGAGACGCGCCAGCCGCCGGAATGGCTGTTGCAGGCGCTGCGTGAGTTGCACGCGCGCAACGTGCCGATTATCACCCTGTGCAGCGGCGCCTTCGTCGCGGGCAACGCCGGTTTGCTGGACGGTCGCCATTGCGCCATTCATTTCACCACGCGCGATGAGTTCCGGCTGCGTTTTCCCAAAGCGATTCCGGTTATCGACAAAGCCTACATTAAAGATGGCGGCATCATTTCCTGTCCGGGAGGCACCGCCATCGATCTGGCGGCGGATTTGATTCGCCAGCACTGCGGCCTGGTGCGCTCGCAAAAAGTGTTGAAATATCTGCTGGTGGAAGAGCCTGCGGCGCCGGTGAAAAAAACGCAGCAGAAGGTCACGCTTAATGAACCGGATGTCTATGAAAACGAACTGGTCAGCAAGGTGATCGAGTTCATGAAGCATCATCTGGATTCGCCGGTGCCGCTGGCCAAAGTGGCGGAGTTCGCCGGCGTCACCTTCCGCCAGCTCAATCTGATCTTTACGCAATGTACCGGCTACTCCGCCGCCGTTTACTGGCGACGTATGCGCCTGGAGCAGGCGCGCAAGCTGATGACTGACTCCAGCAACAGCATCAACGCCATCGCCGTCGCCACCGGCTTTGCCGATGCATCGCACCTGATCGCCTGGTTTCGCAAGCACTACGGCGAAACGCCAAGCTCCTTTCGCAAGCGCCGCCGTGAAGTGGAAAGGTTAGTGAAGGAGTAAAACAGGGGCTGAGATCGCCCCTGTCCTGTCACCAAGAGTTGCGTTTCGACATATTCCCCGCCAGGTAAGATTGGGAATTTTTTTCGTCCAGAGAGCACGCGTCCTCCAGATTACGCGCAGCCGTTTCCGGCGCCAGGAACCAGGAAACCGCCAGGCCAAAGAATGTAATCGCCGCCGCAATGTACATGGTCGGACCGATACCGAGGGTTTGCAGAGAGATGGGAACCAGCCAGGTGCCTGCCGCTGCGCCTACGCGTGACATCGACGTCCCCACGCCTACCGCGTCGGCACGGATCTCTGTCGGAAAGATTTCGTTGGGGTAGACCAGCTGCAACACCTGCGCGCCGCCGATAAACAGCGCATAGGCGCCGAACGCCAGCAGAATGATCATGGAGGGGCCGTCGTGCAGGAAGCCCAGCAGCAGCAGCGCCAGACCTGACCAGAGGAAGCTGTGCAGCAGCAGCTTGCGGCGGCCCAGCGAGTTAACCAGACGGGTGGCGATAATGCAGCCGATGACAAACAGCAGGGTAATGGCGATGGAGCCATAGGAGGCCCAGTCGCCGCTCAGATGTAAAGCCTCCAGCACTTTCGGCGCGAAAGCGTAGACGGCAAACACCGGTATTACGGAGCAGGTCCAGAAGATAGTCACAAACGCCATGCGCTTTCCATAGCCGGAATGCAGCAGGTTGCCGAACGACAGGTTTTTGCTCTCTGCCTGCTTCGGCAAATTCTTCAGGCTGAAGCTGTCGCCTTATACGCGGCGAATAATCGCTTCCGCTTCTTTGTGGCGTCCTTTGCTGATCAGCCAGCGCGGCGATTCCGGCGTGCCGAGACGGATCAGGAAAAGCAGCGCGCCGATGACCGCCGTGCTCGCCAGAGTTAAGCGCCAGGCTTCCGGGCCGCCGAGGTTTAAAATCGCCTGGCCCGTCAGGTAAGCGGCGGCGGCGCCGGCGAACCAGAGAATAGTCAGCGTCGCGAGACAGGGACCACGGTGCTTTTTCGGTAAAAACTCGACCAGAAAAGCGGTGGCGACAGGATATTCAATGCCAACGGCCACGCCGTTGAAAAAGCGCAGGGCAAACAGCATCTCGCCGCTCTGCACCCAGTACTGCGCCAGCGAGCAGACAATAAACAGCGTGGGGCCGACAAAGTAAAGGATGCGTCGGCCAAGCCGGTCGGTAAGGGCGCCGCCGATAAAGCCGCCAAAGAAAATGCCAATCAGCGCCGAAGCGGCGATCAACCCTTCCCAAAAGGCGTTTAATCCTAAGGCCGGCGACACTTTGGTCATGGCGATGCCGATAATGCTCAACACATAACCATCTACGAAAGAGCCGCCACCGGAACGTAAAGTCAGCAGGCGATGAAAACGATTAAGAGGTACATCTTCAACAGAAATATTATATGACATCATATGCTCCTGTCTTTCCGGCGACGCGTTGAATATTCGGGCAGTCAGAGCGGCGAGTTAAGCATAATTAGCGATGAGTGCTTAAAACAGCCGTGGCGGATCGGATGCCCTTTATTTATCGGCGCGGCGGAGAGGGTGTAAGCCTGTAAAGATCATTAATGCATTATCCAAAAAAGATAAAAGATCTCATTCAATGGGAAATAAATTTTCCTTTATTCATAGCGATGCATTCATAATACCTGTACCTCCGGCGTAGGGTGATCGGATAAAATTAATTCGCCGTTTTATTATTTTTTTAAGCATTGCAGGGGAGGAGAAATGCCTCCCCGTCATTTACTCTGACACTTTTTCCGGGAGCGGTTTGCCGCCGACGGCGCGGGTCGACCACCAGCACGCCAGCGAACCCAGGCTCACCATCGCCGTGCCTTGCCAGAATGCTATCGTGAGATGCGAACTCAGGATAAACGCCGCCAGCACCGACGAAATGATCGGGATAAAGTAAGACGCAGCGGCCAGAACCGTCACGTTGCCGTGCAGGATCCCGACGTTCCATGCCGCATAGCCAAAGCCCATCGCCATCGCGGCCAGCGCCAGGCAAATCCAGGCCTGTAGCGAGAAAACGAAGGCTGGCTGCGGCGAAAGCAAGAACTTAAGCCATAAGGTTATCGCGGTTAACATAAAGAACAGGGTTATGCCGTTGCTGCCTTTCGCTATTTTTTTCGTCACGACGCAATAGACTGCCCAAATTACCGCCCCGCTGAACGCCATGCCGTAACTTAGCGGATTATCCATAACGTTAGCGCTTATTTCGCTCAGCGAGAATCCCTGATCGCCGCCTAATACGCGACATATCCCCGCGACAGAAAGAATAACACCAGGAATAATCAACAGACTCGTTTTTTGTCGCTCGACAATAACAGCTAAAACAATCGTCATACTCGGCCAGAGATAATTCACCATGCCGACTTCAATAGCCTGTCGGCCATTATGGGTAAAGCCGAGCGACAATGAGAGGCAAATTTCGTAGCAGACAAATAACACGCTGCCGATAATGAAATAGCTGCGGGGAAATTTACTCAGCTTAGGGATCCCGACCGTGAATAACAGCAACAGCGAGCTACAGGTATAAATTAACGCGGCGCCGCCCACCGGGCCGAAGCCGTCGCTGACGCTTTTAATTAAGCCAACAATGGCGCTCCAGAGCAGGATGGCGATGAGGCCAATGAGCGTCGCTTTCTTTTGGGGCATAACCCGTTACCTCTGTTTTTAACATTAACCGTCTCACTGTCCTGGATGCGTCCTGTTAAATCCAGGTTAAAACCAGATTCAAAACTATGCCTCCTGCACGCCGGTGTAAATACGGCTGCGCAGACAATAATTCGGGAATGTGATCGTTATCCTAATTTATGTAGAAAAATAATACGCTGGAAAAATTATCTTAAATTATTGAATTTATTGGTTATTATTTTCATTGTCGGTATAAATGTTCTACTGAAAGGTATTTCCTTTGTATTTTTATGGTATACAAATTTTTTGCCTGATTGACCTTGTCTGGCTCCCTATGCAAATTGTTAACAAACGCAAGCTGTCGCTGTTGCATTTCATCCTGAATTTTATCCTCTGGAGGTTCCGTGTTGACATTTGAAGGTATCTACACCCCGGCCGTTACCCCTTACGCTGCGGATGGCAGCATCGATTTTACTGCGTTTGCCGATGTGCTGGAGTCGCTGATTGAAGCGAAGGTTCACGGCATTATCATTGGCGGTTCAACCGGCGAGTATTATGCACAAAGCGCGGAAGAACGTCTGGCGCTAGTGGAGCAGGCGCGTGAAATTATCGGCAACCGCCTGCCGCTGATCGTAGGTACGGGCGCGATCCGCACCGAAGATGCGGTCGCCTTTGCAACCCATGCCCGCGACCATAAAGCGGACGCCATTCTGGTGACGTCGCCGCCTTATGCGCTGCCCACCGAGCTGGAGAACGCGCATCACGCCCTGACTATCGATAAGGCCGCCCAACTGCCGATCATGCTCTACAACTATCCGGGCCGTATGGGCATTTCGATGGGGGAGACCTATTTCAGCGAAGTGAGTCGCTCCCCGAATGTCGTCGCCATTAAAGAGAGTTCCGGGGACCTCAACAACCTGCATCTGCTGGCCTGCAAATTCCCCCGAATCGCCCTCTCCTGCGGCTGGGACGATCAGGCGCTGGAGTTCTTTGCCTGGGGAGCGCGCAGCTGGGTCTGCGCCGGTTCCAACTTTATCCCGCGCGAACATGTCGCTCTTTATGAGGCCTGTGTGGTGGAAAAAGATTTCGATAAGGGCCGCAGGATTATGGCTGCGATGATGCCGCTGATGAACCTCCTTGACGGCGGCAAGTTCGTGCAGTCGATCAAGCAGGGCGTGGAGCTGGCGGGCCTGAAAGCCGGTCCGGTGCGGGCGCCGCTACAGGCGCTGAGCGAAGAAGAGCAAGCGCAGCTGCAGGCTGTGATTGCAGGCGTGAAGCGCAACGTGGCTGCCATTGCGGCGCGGTAAGGAGGCGAGATGGAAAGGCTACAAACGCTGAATGACGCCACAGAAGCGGCGCGTAAACTGACGTTCCCGGACAAAGCCTTTATTAATGGCTGTTTTACCGCGGCGGCGTCCGGGGCGACCCTGGCGACCACCAATCCGGCGACGGGGGAGTGCCTGACGCATATCGCCGCCTGCGATATCACAGAGGTTAACGAGGCGGTAAAATGCGCACGCGCCGCTTTCAACGCGGGCGGCTGGAGCCAGTCGCACCCGGCTGAGCGCAAAGCGGTGCTGCTGAAGCTGGCGGAGCTGATGGAAAAGGAACGCGTGCCGCTGGCCGTGCAGGAAAGTCTCGACAGCGGCAAACCGGTCAGCGAATGCCTGACCGTCGACATTCCCGAAACCATTCATGTGCTGAAGTGGCACGCGGAAGCGATCGATAAGCTGTACGACCATACCGCGCCGGTAGGCAACGGCGCGATGGCGCTGGTGGTGCGCGAGCCGATCGGCGTGGTGGGCTGCGTGCTGCCGTGGAATTTTCCGCTGCTGATGCTGGCGTGGAAAATAGCGCCGGCGCTGGCGACCGGCTGCTCGGTCATTGTTAAACCGGCGGAGCAAACCTCTTTGACTGCGCTGCGCGTAGCGGAGCTGGCGCATGAAGCAGGCGTGCCGGCCGGCGTGCTGAATATCGTGACCGGCACCGGCAAGGCGGTCGGCGAGCCGATAGGGCTGCATGCCGATATCGATATGGTGAGCTTTACCGGTTCCACCGCCACCGGCCGCCGCTTCCTGCGTTATGCCGCTGAATCCAACCTGAAGAAGGTGGTGCTGGAGTGCGGCGGCAAAAACCCGGCGATCGTATTTGACGATGCGGAGGATCTGACTGCCGTCGCCGCGCATGTGCTGAACGGAGCGTTCTGGAATATGGGCGAAAACTGTTCCGCCACCTCGCGGCTGCTGGTGCAGGAAGGGATAAAGGATCGGCTGCTGGCGCTGATGGCGGAACAGATCGACGCATGGCGCATGGGCGACCCGCTCGATCCGCGCAATCGTCTCGGCGCCCTGATCACTCCCGAACATTTCAGCAAGGTCAACGGCTATCTGGAGCAGGCGCGCAAGCAAGGTTTGCGCATTGTACAGGGCGGCAATAGTCGGGACGGCATTTATGTGCAGCCTACCGTGATTGACGGAGTCACGCCGGAGAGCGCGCTGTTCCGCGAGGAGATTTTCGGCCCGGTGCTTTGCGTCACGACCTTCAAAACCGAAGCGGAAGCCGTCGCGCTGGCCAATGATACCGATTATGGCCTGGCGGCCTCGGTCTATACCGGCAGGCTGAACCGGGCGATTCGCGTAGCGCGCGCGGTACGCGCAGGCACAGTAACGGTGAACTGCTTCGGCGAAGGCGACGCCACCACGCCATTCGGCGGCTATAAGCAATCCGGTTTCGGCGGACGCGACAAATCGATATTCGCTCTTGACCAATATACCGAACTGAAAACCATCTGGATCGACGTTCCGGGACAGAACGCCTGAACAGAAAGACGTTACGCTGCCCGCTGCGGCAGGCAGCAAAAATCCCTGTAAAAGCCAGACATCAGCGATGAAAAATTATCACTTTGCCGCGTTCCCTCAGGATCTCGATATCCGCATACATTTCTACTTCTGCATTCTGGTTGCGGTAAGCCTGTCGAGAAAGCAGGGGCGAATCGCTTCGAACCGGCAAAAAAACGCTTTCATTATGAAGTGGTTGAAAAACGCCCGTCATGTTGTGACCTTTAACCTGGCGGCCGACAGCGAAATCGAGTGGTTGCGCGGCGAAATTTTACGTCATCATCCCGACCGCGATCCTGAACCGATGCTGCGGCTGATTTATCAAACCGCCAGCGAACTGAAAATGCGTTAGCGTTACGGCGCGGGCGAACCTGAAGCTGGCTGAGCGATACCTCCGGTGCATTGATCATGCGCAGAAAGCTGCGCCATATCCTGCAAAACGTATTTCATATTTATTTTTGCTGTATACCCGCTTTTTCTGTAGGTTAACAATGAAATACCACAGGTTCGCGTCGCAACATAGTCAGGAGGCCGCATTGAGATCGGGTAAAGCTGCGCTGTATGAAGATTTAAAACGTCTTATCTTAACGATGGAACTGGATCCCGATGAAGTACTGGATGAGGCGAGTCTGACGGCGCAATACGGCTTATCCCGCACGCCGGTTCGTGAAGTTTTTCAGCGCCTGGCGGGCGAAGGGTATCTGGAGATTGTCGAGAAGCGCGGCGTGCGCGTTATCCCAATGAGTCACGCAACGCTGCGTAATTTCTTCCTGGTGGCGCCGATGATTTACGCGGCCATTGGCCGCCTGGCGGTACAGCACTTCAGGCCCGCGCAGCTTAAGGCATTAAAGGAGACGCAAAAACGTTTCCGCAAAGCGGTACAGACGCGCGATGCCGACGTGCTGGCGCTGGAAAATAACCGTTTCCACGAAATTATGGGCGAGATGGCGGCCAACCCTTATCTGCAGCCCAGTCTGGGGCGTTTGCTCATCGATCACTGCCGTATCGGCCATACCTTCTACCGCCCGCAAAATGCGGATATGGAACGTCGCTTAAAACTGGCGGCCGCTCATCATGACGCGTTTATTGAAGCCATCGAAGCGCGCAACGAACAGGCGGTGGTCGATCTGGTGTTTGAACACTGGGAGCTGTCGCGCGAAAATATGGAGATCTTCATCGCGCCGCAAGGCCTGAAAGCCGAGGATCTCGTCCAGTCGTCGGAAGACGATAAGTTGTAATCGTCCTCCTGGACAGCCTGTCGGCGCCGCTGGCAGGCTTGCTCCTCTTTGTACCATCCTCACACTGCGCTTTCCGCTCTGAAACTCTTCCTGTTGCGCGCCGGCCCCACGGCATACCGGACAGAGATCCCATAAGCTGCGATCAATCTTTGAACTCCCTCACACTCGTTCCTGAAGGCCGTTGACAGCATTTCCGCAAAATACGTAATGTTTTATACATGAAGTATACAACCTATATACATAGATAATGCATTTAATCAGGATGTGTTACAGAGGAGGCGGCCAGACCGTTACCGATGTGACTTCAGGGCGTCGAGAACCACAACAGATAATCTTTCCCTGTAGTCTGCACATCCGATATGACGTACCGACGCCATTTCACCGTCTGATTTTTCGCGCCGTTACGCAGATACGTCTCAAATATCGCCTGAGCGGGTTGGCTTCTGAGCAAATCCGTTAATAGGGAAAACTCTTTATCGGCTGTTCAGCGACCGGTAATAAAACCCTGAGTCGCCATTGTCCGCTGATGGCGAATGAAAATAACGAGAGTACTGGAGTAACGGAATGCAAAAGATAACCTCTTTACCTGCAGATGATTCAATGCCGGGTTGGTTTCATACCAGCCGGGAACGTACGCCGCGCCCGGCGCATATCGGTCAGAAAAAAGCGCGCTGGGCGATTGTCGGGGCGGGGTTAACCGGCCTGGCTGCGGCCCGTCAGCTGGCGCTGAATTTTCCCGATGACGAAGTGGTGCTGATTGAAGCGCAGGAGGTCGGCTACGGCCCCGCCGGACGCAACGCCGGCTTCGCGATTGACGTGCCTCACGATATCGGCGCAAAGGATTACATTGGTGATGTGACCACCGCGAATTTGATCCTCAAGCTGAACACGCTGGGGCAGGACTACTTACGTCAGATCGTGCAGGAAAATAATATTCAGTGTCAGATGTCAGACTCAGGCAAATACCAGGCTGCGGTCGGCGAGCAGGGTGTTGCGATTCTGGAAGCCTATCGCCGCGGTCTGGCGAAGATTGGTCGGGACTCTGAGATGATCGCGGGTAAAGACCTGCCGGATCATATCGGCACCTCTTACTACAGGCAGGCGCTCTATATCCCCGGTACGCTCTTGCTGCAGCCGTCGGCGCTGGTGAAAGGGCTAGCGGACAGCCTGCCGGCCAACGTCACGCTCTATGAATATACGCCAGTTACCTCGATCGACTACGGCGACAAAGTCACGCTGGTGCATGACAAAGGCAGCATTGTCGCCGACACGCTGATCCTCGCCAATAACGGCTTCGCCTCGCATTTCGGCTTTTTGCAACAGCGCCTGCTGCCCACCTTTCTTTACGGCAGCCTGACGCGCCAGCTGAACGAAGAAGAGCAGGCGCGCCTGGGCGGCAAACCGGTCTGGGGCGTGATCCCGGCGCATCCCTTCGGCAGTACCGTACGCCGCACCGTCGATAACCGTATTCTGGTGCGCAACAGCTTCAGCTTCCATCCTGACGGTCGTCCGCGTGAAAAGCATCTTAAACAGTTTCTGGAAAACCATCGTCGATCTTTCGAACGCCGTTTTCCTGTGCTGCCGGATGTAAACTTCGAATATACCTGGAGCGGGGCGATCTGTTTATCCGATAACCATGAGGGCTTTTTCGGCAAGCTGGCGCCAAATGTGTATGGCGCGCTCTGCTGTAACGGCCTGGGCATTACTCGCGGCACCGCCACAGGCAAACTGCTGGCCGACATGATCGCTGGCGAGCGTAACGAACTGATCGATTTTCTCACCGCCTCGCCCGGCCCGAGCAAAACGCCGCCGGAGCCTTTTTTGTCGATAGGCGTCAATTCTGTATTGAAGTGGGGACAGTATCGCGCCGGGCTGGAAGTGTAGCGTTTACGTCGGCGGCTGTTCTCATCAGCCAGGATGGGGACAGCTTTTCTGACTACCGGCAGGCAGCGCTACCGTCCGTAATGCCATACAGAGTCAATGGAAAGCCGCTATGCTGAAACACCCGTTATGTATCCCGATTTTAACTCTCAACCGTTTGAAGCCTGGTGAAGTGACGTTATAAAGTCGAACCTTAAGCCTCGATGCGCACAACGTTGATTATGTTAAATTACTTTTCATTCGACAGTATGTTGGCTTTCTGCCCTGACCCCGGTAAAAAATGCAGTTATGCCTGGAAAATATAAGATGACAGATTCACGGTTCAGACATTCGCCCGTATGCTTCTGATACGGGCGTTATCATATTACGTATTGAAAAAACTACATTTGTTCGACATTTAGCCCGTGGAAAAAGCGCGAAAAAATACGGTCTATCTTACGGCGATGCAAAAAATTAAATAACGAAGCGACAGGAAAAAATTCCGATTCGCCAATATTATCGATAACGACAAGATAGCCTTCGTTATAACCGGTACGGCGATACAGGATATTGTAAACTTTGAGGTTCATTGTCGCGATATTATGAGCAATCAGGTCGTTACGCAGATCGTAGAGCTTGTTTTGAAGCTGCGCCTGAGATATCGCCTCGTTTTTAAGATAGTGCTCCAGCGTTTTTGAAATTTCGCCGTCATAATCTCGAACTAAATCAAAAACGTATCCTTCACCCCGATTGGTATTTACTTTTCCATGAAAATTTGGAACGGAACGACATTGCTTAATTTGTCTGGCGCGCTTCCGGTAATACCCTGTTTCTCGTTTTACTTCTTTAAATCCGCCATCTTGCGGATTATATAAAATTTTTACGCATTTACTCTCATCCTCAGGATGACGATAACAATCGCGATGTCGACCACTGCCGATTTTTTTTTCAAGCTTTATCATAGCGGCTCTCCTTTTGCAGGATCATGCCCGTTATGAATTAAACAGGAGTTCAACGGGACAAGATGTCATTGCTGCAATGGATTGAAAGGAGGCTATTTGCCGACCGCTGAGCCTTAACCTGAGGAGAGCAATGAAAGCGAAAAGGCAGTTAAGTTTTTGTGGCTACGACATTAAAAGCGAGTTGATTTATTCAATCTCCAAGGGAAGTAAAACCTGATTAGTTTTCGCCATAACGCACATTTCGTTAAATAAGCCGCTTCGTTAAAAAGCGATTTTTTTAAAAAAATGCCTGATAAAAAATAAGCAAAAGCGATAATTATTGATACATAAGAGTGGCTTAACGAACTCGGTAGGCTGACTCTCTACCTGAAGTTTCTTTCAGCACATAAAATCAATGCAAATCTTTACATTATATTTATAATAATTTTCAAATCTTTAATTAACAAAGCATCTTATGAAATTTGATACTACCTGTCGTCAAGACTTCTTTGTTGTCTTGCTGCTGCCCATCGTTTTTTTGGCGATGCGATTTTTCCATTATCCGCTTTTCGGCGATCTGCTGGTCAATTCCGTTGAATTCCTCCAGGCGATATGGCTGCTGTTTTGCGGCCTGCTGACGCTGGTTTACATGAAACCTTGGCAGCTCAGTGACTCGAAACGGATGTTTTGGTTATGGGCCACCCAATGGTGGCTTGTTCTGTTTGGCCGAAGCATAAGCTGGGGGCGTGAAATTTTTCCAGACTTACCGCACGAATTCTTCAGGGTTCTTTCTGTTATTTGGATCGCGCCTTTAGTACTGATGTTGTTTTCGAAAAACTTAAGAACGGAGCTCAGGCAAAAGCTTAGCATAGCCAGCTTCCCCCTGCCTTATTTTGCGCTGTCGCTGATCTGTTTTCTTATTTCCGATACCGTAGAACACAAGCGTGCACTCTATTTTATTTTTTTTAGTAACAAATATTACCAGGATATTACTGAAGAACTTTATGAAATTCCGTTTATGCTGGCGCTGTTTCTGACCGCCTGGCAATTCATGAAAGCCGATAAGAAGCCTGCAAAGATTAAAGGACAAAAAGCGTGCGTGTTAAAAGAAACTTCCAAATAATTGATGAGAGTCAGCTTTACCTGACTATTCTTAACAAGTTTTTTAAAGGGCAGCTTGAAGCCGTTGAGGTCTTTCGTAGCGATAAAGATACGAAAGTTTTTACGATTCAGGAAGGCCTGCAAAAGTATGTCGTGAAAGTCATCGTGAAAAAACGCAAAAGTTTATTTCATCGGTTGCTGGCAAGGATTAAACGGGATCCCTTTTTCAACCTGGTCAATATCACCTATAAGATGCGCGAATTTGGTTGCGATATCGCCTGTCACCATTATGCGGTGGCTCGTGGAGGAGAACGCAACGAATATGCTGTCATCGTGATGGAACACATAACCGGCGTTAATTTACGCTCGCCGGAGGTTGAAATTACGGCTCACCGTGATGAAATCATTAAAAGCGTGACGACATTGCACAAGCTCAAGGCCATTTCATCGGATATCAGCCGTGAAAATCTTTTGATCACCAGCGAAGGCATCCGGTTTATCGATATCTCAGGACGAAAAGCGACGCGCTTTCGTAAAAATAACGACTGGTATGATCTTGAGCATCGCTTAGGCATTAAGCGCGCCCGGGCCGATATTTCTTACAAGCTGTTTATGACGCAGAAGAAGTTAAAATCCTGGACCAAAGCGGTGAAGAACAGTTTCAGAGTAACTAAGTTAGCGAGTTAAAACTGTAAGGCATTGATGGAAAAGCCGCAGCGGCCACAGGCCACTGCGGCTTCAGCCATTAAGCGACCGCAGATTGCGTTCGCGGCGCGGAAAGGCCAATCATCAGGGCTATCAAAAGAGACGTACTGTCAAAATCCGTGAGTTCCACTACGCCACGCACCAGATAAGCGGAACTGGCGATCAGCATAATACTCAGCCACGCATATTGAACTTCATGGACGGTATTTTTCCAGTGCCTGAATGAAACCCGGAAAAGCGCGGTGAAAAAGAGAATAAGCGCAATCACGCCGGGAACACCTGCAGAAAACCAGAAAGAGAGATACAGGTTATGCGGGCTGATAGGTTCACGGAAAAACCAGTCAGGATGTGAAGGTAAATTCCGGGCATACTCTTTCAGATAAACTTTGTCGCCCAGTCCATAGCCGATAACCGGATTTTCTAAAATCATGTCCAGGCCGGCGCCCTGGGTTCCTGAGCCGAAACGCTGGCTGCTGTCGGTTTGATAAAGTTTATGAACCACCAGTTCAGTATGTTTACTGTTTAATAGCGACAGAACAAGCAGCAAGCATACCCCGGCGCCAAGCATCGACGCACAAAATTTCCAGCGTCGCATAAAGACACACCATAGGCCAAATAGCGCAAAAATGGATATCCAGGTACCTCGCTGTAGCGTGCCTAACGTCAGGAAAATATAGATGGCAGCGGCAAGCGCCAAACAGGCGAGTAATGCCGGGCGTTTATTGAGCGAAAGCCATAATAAAGCCGGAAGCGAAAAAATCAGCGCATCGGTAATAAAGCGATGATCGAAGTTAGTGAAAGGCATTACGCCATGAACGTATTCATTGATGTAAGTACAGGCTTCAGAGAATGTCAGGACGACAAAAAGCGCCAGCAGGCTTTGTAACCAGGTACGGGCAACCTGCTCTGTGGGCAAGGTTACCAATAATATGGAAGCGGCTATTGGCAACAGGAAGTTTGTAAAAAGTACGTGCTGATTGAAATACTTGAAGCTTAAATGCGTATCTACGGAAATGAGCGTAGAGTAAATACCGTAAGCCAGGATTAATAGTGGCAAAAAAAGCCGGCGCGAGGAGAGCAGCGTTTTTAGTAACGTTTTCTCTTTCCAGACAAGGGTTATGGCAGTGATAAATATCGCGATATGGATTGCATGCTTATAACGCGTTATCCCGTTAAAAAAATAGGTAACGGTGTACAAAATAAACAGCAGTCTCTGCCAATTGCCAGCTACGCTTTCCCTCCGTGACAACAGAGACAATACACCTTCCATAAACACCCCTCAAAAATAGGTAAATGCAGTCGACAGCATAGCACTTTAAATCAGTGATAGCCCAACTGCTTTAATTCGATCAGCGGGATATCATCATATGGCACTGAGGTTTCCAGCGAGAGGGTATATACAGGAGGGTTAATATATTTCCGCATGAAAGTAAACAGCGGCAATATTTTATCTAAGTCCTGCTGCAACTCAGTAACGAGCGTTGATGCGCTGGACTGGTCATAAAAGCGCGTAAAGGATCCAGACAGGTCAAGCCCTGCGCAAATAATCTTTTCATAGCTTAAAGAATAAGCCATCTGCATACAGGCGTAAGCGACCGTTTTACAGTTGCAGTAGCCGACCGAGATATCTTTAGAAAAGCCGAGGATGCGTTTTTTGCGTGACGCCGGAACATGCATAATCACTTCGGGATGTTGCCTGCAATATAACCAGAACTTCAGTTTTTTAAGCGGCCCCGCTTTTTCTCGTTTGTAAAGCTCGTGAATGATATAGCAGCGTTCCTCAAGCCATTTCTTTCTTTCCGCCGACGCTTTTGCATAAACATCTTCGTTGATGACGCAATACTCGCTTCGTTCAACGCTACGTTCGAAGTCGCTTTCCCGGGATGTGATGAAGCGGATATCCGTCACCATATAGATAAAGGGGCGAATATTATTGTCAATTAACCAACAGGCTGAACCGTTCACCGCGATTACGTCATTGCTGGCTAACAGCTCCAGCGGCGTTTTGACAGCGCTTGGCCCGGAAAGAAAAATGATCGCATTTTTAGCGCGCACGCGCTCGCGTACATGGCTGAGCGCTTGTTTGTCAAAAATCACTATCGCCACCTGACCTGTTTATTTGCCTTTAAGCGCCATTTTAAACGCCTTAAAACGCTTACGGAACTGCGAGCGTCTTTTAACCCAATGATAAAAAAAGTTTTTATTGAACTCGCTGATGCCGATGTGCCGCTCTAAATCGATATAATCTTTGGCAATACGTAATTTATTGATTTTTTTTCCTGACAGGTCAATCAGGCGTAAACCGCTTTCAGAGACAATGAAATTCCCTTTATGCGGATCGCCTGAAACCATGCCATGGGCGTGCAAACTTGAAATGCTCGAAACAATCTCTTTTTTCAGATCTTCAGGTACGGTTTGCCAGTTGCTCAATTCTTCGCCGGGGATATATTCGATTACCATGATAAACAGGCTGGCGTAATTGAATATTTTTTTCTCAGCCAGAAGATAAAAATCGTTCGGAAACTGTACTCCTTTTGACCACAGTTCGTCAGTTTTTTTCATCAAATTGAGGTAGTAATCTCCTTTGATAAAGGATTTCAGAAAACGTTCCAGCCGCTTTTCTTTGGGTTTAAAAACTTTCAGGACATACAGCTTCGATTCAAAATTAACCAGCATGACTTTAGTATCTTCAATATTACGGAAGACACGCTCTATCGTCAGGCGATTGCGGATAAAATCGGTAAAAATGTTTTTATAGGTCTCACTGTTACCTTTTGTGTAAACCACATAATCATCACATCTGGTTTTAACCAACATGTTAAACTCCAACTCGTTTAGCAGTATGTAAAACTTTTTTCAGCAGATACATACTGAAATAGCTCATCATTTTGGCTGTTTTATTTTGTTTTTTCATATGAAGATAAGCATAACGATAGTGCATTGAGGTAGCTGGCTGCATTGCGGGCATATCTTGCCAGGGCGATTCCGCCAGCGCATGCCAGAACGGTTTGCATGCCTCATAATTTGTTGCCCATGAAAACCAGGGTTTTGTTGGGCCAATATAGTGGATCAGCGTTGCGCGAGTAATATCCGACTGCGGCGTATTTTTCAGCACCCGATTGATGCTGAACTGAACATTATATTTTCCGTCCAGCGGCAGAACGTTATCCCACAGAACCAGATTAAACAGATCCTGATCGTAAAAAGTTAGCCTTTTAACCACATCGTTATTCTGCAACAGGCTTAATATCTGGCTGGTAACGTTTAAGCTGGACCATTTCCGCAGGTCGAAATAGATTACGCCGGTATTAAAATAACCTGAAGCGATACCAGGACAGTTCAGTGTTTGCGCGCGCTGTTGCCACCATTCGCTGCCCCGTTCATGCGCGGCGGCGGCGATATTCCCTTGCAGGTCCAGATGGGTAAAGGCATCCAGGCTTCCGTTACAGATAATGTCGGAGTCAAGATAAAGCAGCCTGTCCATTTTGTCGGCCAGATAATCCGCCATCAAAAACCGGTACCAGATCGCCGTTGACCATAATTTGTTTGTCGGCAGGGATGCCCGATCGTCTTCCTGCACGCGTAAGATACTCACCAGACAGCCATTCTGATGGGCGAACCGCTCCATCTCATTATCGTCGATCCAGCATTCGCCATTGATGAAGATAAAAAAATGGATAACCGTCTGTTTATTAAATCGCGTGACTGACGACATTGACGCCAGGCAGCCAGCTAAAAAAAAGTCGTCCGTACCGTAAGCAACATGAAGCGCGACGCTTTCAAAATTGAAGCCCAGCGGATTAATGACCTTCTCTGACGCCACCTGCAGGCTTAATTTATGAATATCGTTACTTTTCATAAGCTCGTTAGTTAACTTGTTGTGTCGTTACAGCGATTTACGAATCGTCCGCTGCCGAATTTTTTCCGATTTCTTCAGTGCGGCTTTGATCAAAGACGACTCTTGTTTGAGCGCCCCGGCATAATCCAGACCCGTATAAATTTTTAGAAAATAGAGATAGTCGCGCTGATTCAGGCCCAGCTCCAGCGTGGAGTAATAGAGGCCGATCAGATCTTTGTCACGCCAGCGGCGCGGTACGCGATTGCGCGCCTGCGCCCGATGAAGGTCAATGATGGAAAGCTCGATTTCCTCTTCATTTCCCGTGAAAGGCAGTTTCAGCAGGAAATGGCAGATATAACAGTCGCGATGATTAATACCAGCCTGATGCATACGTCTTACCGTCGAGGCCAGGCTGCGGATGAGCTTGTATTTCAGCCGGGGAGAAGGACGATTAACATTCCATTCCTGACAAAAATCTTCCAGGCTAATGGCGGGGTTAAGATCTTCCGTAATGATAAAAGATTCGCGGTTCAGCGGATTCCAATTTTTTTTCCCATAAGCCGAACCTTCCATCGTGGCAATGCCGTGACGTTTTAAACGGTTAATTGCGCGCCATTCATTATCGGCGCCCAGCACCGGCATTTTTAACGTAACGATGTTCTTCAGTATTTCTCCGACCGTGGTGCCGTCGTGATATTTCAGGAAATAACTTTCATTATCGAAATTAAACTGAATCGTGCGACGTGTGCCGATCTGGCGATAGGTTTTACCCTCAAGCTGTTTTACCTGATCAAAAACATCTTTATTTTGCCATTGGGACTTAAAAGGCTCTTTAAGGATTTGCACGTACATTCTCTTTCATAATGATGGCCGACGCGCGTTCCGCAAGCTGGTAAAGGTTGTTCTGTTGCAGATAGCTTTTTGCGCTGTCTCGCCACGTTTGCCTGCATGTATCGTCAAGCAGCGCGGTTGCCAAGGCTTCGTTCAAGGCGTCCTGCATGACAGGTTCCGCCAGGACTTCGCCACAACCTGATTTTGCGACGTAAGACGCATAGCCGCAGGTGCCGCTTACAATAGCAGGCAATCCGCAGGCGATCGCCTCGATAATGACAATGCCGCCCGCCTCCTGATAGGCAGGATGAAGCAACAGATCGGCCGCAATCATCAAATCATTAATATCTTCACGGCCGGAGAAAAAGCGTACACGCTCCTGTATGCCGAGCTGGGAAGCCAGGCGCTGGCAGGGTTGCGGGTTATCTTCCCCTACCACCACAAAGGTGCATCTGGACTTAATATTTTCAGGCAACGCCGCCATCGCTTTCAGGCTGCGATCGACGCCTTTGCGTCTAAAATCAGAACCAACCTGCAACAATAAAAAATGGTCTGAACCAACGCCAAGCTCCGCGCGCAGCTGCTGAATTTTTGACGAAGAGCGCTTCGGCAATTGACGGAACCGATCAGCGTCAATGCCGGGCGGCATAATATGAATACGAGAATTCTGGGTATGGTAATGGCACTGAAAGTCCGCTTTTTGCTTTTCAGTCAGCACCAACAAATGGGTTTTCGCCGTCGGCGCCATTACCGCCCTCTCTGCTCGCATATAGCTGCGATAGCGCGGCGTCAGCTTATAAAAAAAACCTTTTTCGCGACTGGTTTTCTCGGCATAGCAAACATCGGCGGCAAAGTAATAATCCAGCCCGGGCATTTTGTTAAATCCCACCACCACATCGACAGGATGTTTAGCCCGATGCTTTTTGACCCATTTGCTGAAATTAAGGTTTCGGCTGTGGTTGGATAATCCCTTACGCGGAACGATCACCACTTCAAACCCGGGCACGGGTTCGCCTTCCCAGGAAAAGGTATAAACGCGAATATCGTTGCCCATTTCCTGACTGGCGCGCGAGATACGAATAAAGTCGCGCTGCATGCCGCCATAAGGAAAGTAGTTATGCAGGCAGAAGGCTATTTTCATCGCGCTTCCCCTGCGACGACAACGCTATCCACCGCATCGATAACTTTTTCGACCGGAATATAAGAGAGATATCTGAAAGAGCGATCGATCTCGCTGCGTTTCGGCATAGGATGATATTTACCCGCCCACACCATCCAGAATTTTTCGCTCCAGGGATGCCAGGCGCGATGATCCGTTGCACCGAACAGGCAGATAATCGGCGTATTTACCGCAGCGGCAATGTGCATTGGCGCGGAATCGACGCCGATAAAGAACTCTGCGTGATCGATAACGGCGGCAAGCTCATCAAAGGTGGTATTGCCCGCTAACGTCAATACCGGTTTCGCTTTACACAATCCGGCGATACGTTCGACGCACTTTTTATCATCTTCCGAAGGGCCGCAGGTCATAATAACTTTATAGCCGGTACTCTGCTGGATATAGTCGATGACCTCGGCGAATTTTTCATCGTCCCAGTATTTGAATTTCTGACGCGCCGTCGGCTGTACCACGACATATTTTTGCTGTTCCCACTCCTCGCCCAGACGAAGCTTGATCCCATCCCAGACGAAGGCGTGATAACCCATCTTGGTTTTTTTGACGATAACGGGAAGATCAAACTTGCTGAGAATCGAGAGGTTGCGTTCAACAACGTGCGTCCCTTCCGGCTTCACTAATTCGCTGAAAAAGAGACCCCACAAAAATTGATTTCGCTGTTGAAATTCAAAGGCGATTGAGCGCGCAGGCGAAATAAGCCTTGTCATCAGGCCGGTCAGCCACTGGTCGCTTAAATTTACGACAAGATCATACTCTTCGTTGCGCAGCTCCCGCACGACGCTGAGGTAGCCGAGCACCTGCTGGTACGCGCTGGCTTTTTTGTTTTTTACTGCATAAATCTTATCTACATCGTCATTTACGCGTACTATCTCGACGCTGCCCTCATAACCCAGCACGTCAATAATCGCATCGGGATGATTGGCTTTCAAACTGCTTATCACAGGCGTGATCAGCAGCATGTCGCCATGAAATCGCAACTTAATGACAAGTATTTTTTTTATTCTTTTGTTTTTCATGGGAAGCGCCGCGCATTCGCTTGTTGAGATGAAATAAGACAAAGCCACTCACTATGATCCGCCGAGGCGTTGTAAAAAAATTATCATTTTATGCGGTTTTTGTCATTTCACTGTCATTTTTCCGAAAAGTTAAGGCAATTTTAATCTTTCGCTGTTAAGCGACGTTGTCGCAAGAATTTTCTGAGTTTTTTCTACCATTCTTTTTCTTTCAACGGGTTGCCTCTCCTTTTTTGTTCTGCTTACAACAGATCTTAAAACAGGGTAGATTAAAATATGAACAACGGGGCGAATGCCATGCTGAATTTTGATGACTGGTGGGAGAAAGAAGGTAAATGGGTCTAACCGCCAAACAGACGCCGCAGCGGATTCAGCGGCGTGCTCAGAACGACCGTCGACAATGAAGTTATCTATATCAAAAGATGGAAAAACCCTCTCTGCCATGCCCTGCGTCACCTCTCTGGTATCCCGACGATTATATGAGTGGCTGGCCTGGCAGGAAAAATGTCGTTCTGTTCCGCGGGTCATTAATTCTTAACAGCCTGTTCAAAATGCCCGCGCATTATACCCTAAGGTAATTCAGTAACCTGGCCGGGAAGATGTTCCCTCTGCTCAACGCTCTTTTTAGGGCGCATGCAGGGTTCAGCTTTTATAAAGTAAACCATACCGGAAGGCACATTCTTAAGAACGACTGAGGTTGCACCAATCAAAACGTCATCGCCGATGGTCAAATTATTGCCAAGAATATGGGCGCCCGCGCCTATGCTGACATTATCGCCAATCCTGATCATCCCTTCCTGATATTTATGACGTTTTCCTATCGTGGTATTTTGAAGAATGGTAAGGTTCTTACCTGCGATTAACGTATCGGTGACGACAATGCCGTTGAGATGAGGAATATGCAGTCCCGGTCCTATTTGCGCGCCAAGCATGATTTCGACGCCAAACCGGTCTTTAAGTCGTGAATTGATCCTTTTGGCGCTTTTCCTGATGCTTTTGTCGCCTGTCATGAACATTTCATTGGCAAGGCGCCACCAGAAAAGGAAATATCTTCGCCGACTTTGAATTCTTTTAGGAATATCAGCCCAGCTAAATTTTTCTTTTCGGGTCACCTCTTTTAACCAATATTCTTTTAGCGCTTCACTATTATGTTTACGAAAAAATCTAAAAAAGGAGTAATAAATTCTGACGTCTAGCATTTTTATAGTGAGTCCGAAAGTAAGTTTGTGTTAATTTTTTATTATATTTTTTTCAGGTAGCATTGCAAATCTATTCTGCGCCGCTAAATGGCCTTAAGCCCGATATTAGAAATAAATACAATAAAATCTTTGGGTTAACTGCAGATCGAGCCGGCTCTCCGCAACTGCTCTACTCTTCAAAATCTCAAATAAAAAAATCACTCTGTAAATTAAAATCTATCCTAACTCTATGAAAGTTATATATTTTATTTTCTTAGGCTTTATTCTTTTTTTGTCAATAAGACTTGTGTTAAAATATTGCCGGCAAGACAGATTTGGATGAAAAATGAACAATAATATTCCATCAATAACAGACGCAAACCAGGACATTAGGGCCATTGATTACTTCTACACGCATTTAAAAGAGTGCCTACGTTTCGAAGTATTAAACAAGCGGGGAGAAAAGAAATTTTCATGGCTTAAGGTGTTTTCTAATGTGCTGTTTAGCTACAGCAAGCGTTATTACTTTTGGTGGCGAATTGCTAATTACCTGCATACCCGGCCTGCAAAAAAATGCCAGAAATGGGCGAGAAAGATTAATAATAAACTAATCAGAAATTACGGCGCCGATATCGATGTCAGGGCTTTTATCGGTCCGGGCATGACATTAAATCACTTTTCCGGAATCGTTATCCGTGGCGATTGCGTTATCGGCCGAAACGTTAGCCTATGCCAAAACACCACGATTGGACGCAATGGTCCCGTCGACGGGTTCGGCAAGACGGCCATCGGCGATGACGTAGTGATAGGCGCGCACAGCTGTGTTATCGGCGACGTGCGTATTGGAAATAATGTGATTATAGGCGCGATGACCTTCGTTAATAAGGATATTCCAGATAATAGCGTGGTCTATTCCGAGAAAAAAATGGTTATCCGTGAGCTTTCACAGTAAATTATTCACCATTGCACGAACCGAACGGAGATCTGTTATGCAGCTCTCTTTTATTTTTTAGCGCGGCAGCGATGCTGCAGATATTTTACTCAACATAGTCAGGCTAACCATGTCGTCTCATCGCTCAAAAGATCCCCTGCACGGCGTCACGCTGGAGATGCAGGTCAATGCGCTGGTAGCGCGCTTCGGCTGGGCGGAGCTGGGAAAAATTATCAACATCAACTGCTTCAAACACGATCCCAGCGTGAAATCGAGCCTCAAGTTTCTGCGCCGTACGCCCTGGGCGCGCGCTGAGGTGGAGGCACTTTATCTGGATTCGCTGAGCCAGACTCAGGCTGAAAAAAGCGAAACGCCAGCTGACCATCCCTGGGCCAACTGGCGTAAGAAAAGCTAACTGCGCTTTAAAAAAATACTTAAAACAATGTTAAACGGCCCGCTTTGCAGCGGGTCGTTTTATTTATTCTGCTGCTGCGCATCCTGATATTGGCTGTATTTCTTCTGCGTCTGGATATGGTCGGCGATATATTTCGCATCATGCCAGACGCCCCAGATAAAGGTCGAACCACGACGCGACAGCCAGGGCAGACCGAGGAAATAGACGCCCGACTCGCTGGACACGCCGCGCTGATGCTTCGGCTTGCCTTTATCATCGAAAGCGTCGACGTTCAGCCAGCTATAATCAGCGACATAGCCGGTCGCCCAGATAATGGTGGTAATCCCGGCTTCAACCATATCCAGCGTTAAAATCGGCTGCGTCACGCAGGCGGGATCGGGCAGAAAATGGCGTGCTTCCGGTTCTTCCGGCAGGTCGAGGCCATTGCGAGCAATATAAGCGTCGGCGGCATCCAGCAGCGACAGATAATTGTCGTCGCCGCGCGCGATGTTGTCCGCCAGATCGGGCTGAAACTCAACCACGCCGTCGGCAAAGCTCTTGGTCAGGCCGACCAGGTTAACGCCCTGATGCGCCAGAGCGCGAAAATCGACGGTATGGCCGCCGCGCGCGCCGCTTACCGCAATGGTCACGTGTTCTTTGCCCGGCTGGCTCGCTGCGGCATCCCACAGGCCCAGCACGCCCAGCCACCAGCAAAAATCACGGTTGCGGTAGGCGCGCGGCGGACGATCGTGAGGTCCGACCGAGAGATAAACCTGCTTTCCGGCGCGCTGCAGTTCATCGGCAATCTGCACGCCGGAGGAGCCGGCGCCGACAATCAGCACGCCGCCTTCCGGCAGCTGTTGCGGGTTGTAGTAGTGAGCGGAGTGGATCTGATGAAAACGCGCGTCGTCAGGCGCGATGGCGGGGATCACCGGGCGCTGAAAAGGTCCGGTGGCCGCGACGATGTTCCGCGCTTCGATAATGCCTTGCGAGGTTTCTACGGTGAAACCGGGGCGGCCCTGATTGCGCTCGGCGCGCTTAACTTCAACGCCGGTACGGATCGGCGCATCGAATGACTGCGCGTAAGCAGCGAAATAGTCCGCAACCTGCTCTTTAGGCACGAAGCCGTCCGGGTCGATACCGGGAAATTCCATATTTGGAAAACGGTCGTGCCAGGCCGGGCCATTCGCCACCAGCGAGTCCCAGCGTCCGGTGCGCCAGGCTTCGGCAATGCGATTCTTCTCCAGCACCACGTGCGGGATGCCCAGATGCGTCAGATGCTCGCTCATGGCCACACCGGCCTGCCCCGCGCCGACAACCAGGGTATCGGTTACGATTTTTTCAACAGTCATCACTGCATCCTTAATTAAGATCGTTTGGATAATTAATCCATCACTTCTGTATGCGCTAAGGTTATTGAACTGCCGTCGTCGGGTAAATTAGTAAAAAACGTGTCGCTGAAGATAAATAAGTGAGGCAGTGCCGGTAATAATGTTGACGACTTATTTTTTCGCTTTTTACGGGCGCAACGACGTCGCCGGATAAATAATGCAAAGTCCGGCACGGATTAATGTTGAATATGAGAACCAGAAAGGCAGAAAGTTTATTTCCGCCTTTCTGATTTTTTCACGCCTTATTGTCAGGTGGTCAGCAGACGGCTTTGCTGCACATCCCAGCCCAGCGATACGCGGTCGCCGATTTTGTCGCCTGACATGCCGCTGCTGCGAACGATAAAGCGCGTGCCGTCCGCCAGCGACACCACCAGGCGGGTTTCCGAACCGGCATAGATACGTTCGCAAATTTCGCCTTCCAGCGGCGCGGCGCCGGCTTTAAGGATACGCGTATGTTCAGGGCGAATAACCAGCGAGGCGCGACCCTGCGCCAGCGAGGCGTTCGGCACGGCAAAGGCGCCCTGCTGCGTCACCAGCTGTCCGTCGCGCACTTCGCCGCTGAGAATGTTCGACAACCCGATAAAGCCCGCGACAAAGGTCGAATTCGGCTGCTCGTAAATTCTGCGCGGCGTATCGATCTGGACGATGCGCCCTTCGTTCATCAGGCAGATGCGATCGGAAAGCGCCAGCGCCTCTTCCTGATCGTGGGTAACGAAAATGATGGTTGCGCCCGATTCGCGGTGAATGCGGCGGATCTCCATCTGCATGGTTTCGCGCAGCTGGCGATCCAGCGCGCCCAACGGTTCGTCCATCAATATAATGCCTGGCTGATAGACAAGGCAGCGCGCCAGCGCGACGCGCTGCTGCTGGCCGCCGGAAAGCGCGCGCGGAAAGCGCTGCGCCGCATGGCCCAGCTCCACCATCTCCAGCGCGGCGCTGACTTTGCGCGCAATCTCCGCGCCCGGCATCTGGCGCATACGCAGCGGGAAAGCGACGTTCTCTTCAATGGTCAGGTGAGGAAACAGCGCATAGTTCTGGAACACCACGCCAATATCGCGCTGGTGCACCGGCGTCCAGGTTTCATCTTTACCGTCGATTAACAGGCGTCCCGAAGTCGGCTCCGTTAAGCCGCTGATAATCTGCAACAGCGTGGTTTTACCCGAGCCGGATGAGCCCAGCAGGGTCAGCAGCTCGCCTTTTTGTACGGTGAGATCCAGATCCTGCAGCACTTTGGTCGGCCCGTAATATTTGGCGATCTGCTCGACCTGCAATTTAACCGATGACATGACTCTTCTCCTTACAGCGCGTCGGCTTTACGGCGCGAGCGTTCAGCAATAACGAACAGCAGCGTGACGATCGACAGGATGATCACCGAGGCCGCCGCCAGCGTTGGCGTGACCGACAGCAGCACGTCATCCCACATCTGTTTCGGCAGCGTCTGTTTTACGCCCCCGCCGACAAACAGCGCGACCGTCAGCTCTTCGAATGAGTTAAGGAAACCGAAGATAAAAGCGGCTACCAGGCTGCTTTTAATCAGGGGTAAGGTGATTTCGCGCAGCACCCGCCAGCGCCCGGCGCCAAGGGTGCTCGCCGCCTGGTTCAGCCGCCAGTCGTAACCTTTAAAAGTAGTAAGGATGATGATGAAGACGACCGGGATCGCCATTACCGTATGGCCGAGAATGATGCCGATATTCGACCCCACCAGCCCGACGGTAGCGAACAAATAGAACAGCGAAACGGCGGTAACGATATTCGGGATAATCATCGGCAACAGGAAGGTCATCACCACCAGACTGCCCGATTTCCCCTGGTGGCGCGCCAGACCAAAGGCGGCGGCGCCCGCAATCAACACCGACAGCGTGCCGGTCACCAGCGCGATCCCGAACGAACGCATTGTCGCGCCGGTCCAGATCGGCGACTGCAGATAGGTTTCCATCCAGCGCAGCGAGAAGCCCGGCGGCGGAAACTGCAGAAAGCTTGAGCTGCTGAAAGCCATCGGCAGAAATGAGATGACCGGCGAAATCAGCACCAGAATAATCACAATGCTGAACAGCGGCAGCAGCCAGCTCAGGCGCGGTTTGCCCGGAATAGCGGCCAGCGCCTTGCCCAGCATATCGCAAACGCGCGCCGCCGAGGCGGTGATGGCATAGCCGACTTTGCGAATGCGCGGACTTCTCGCCTGCCCTTCGCCGCCGGAAATGGCGGACATGCCGAACAGTTTGTCGTAACAGAAGCAGACGATCAGCGTGGCGATCAGCAGCAGCATCGCCACCGCGCCGGCCAGCCGCCAGTTCAGCAACTGTTGCACCTGGGTGATTAACAATTGTCCGATCACTGAATCCTGCGGGCTGCCCAGCAGCGCTGGGGTAATAAAGAAGCCCAGCGAGCCGATAAAAATCAGCAGACAGGCGGCCACTACGCCCGGCATCGAAAGCGGGAAGAAAATACGCCAGAACCCCTGCGCGCGCGACGCGCCCAGCGTATGGCTGGCACGCATCAGCCCGTTATCGATGCCGGTCATGGTCGGCAGCATGGTGATAATCGCCAGCGGCAACATGCTGTGCGCCATGGCGAACACCACCACGCCGCGCGTATAGAGCAGGTTCAGCGGTTGATCGGCGCCCAGCGACATCAGAATTTCCGACAGGATGCCGCGGCGGGAGAGCAGCACCAGCCAGGCGAAGTTTTTCAGCAGCGCGCTGGTCCAGAACGGCAGCAGGATCAGCCACATCAAACGACGACGCGTGTTTTCATTGCGTTGCGACAGCCAGTATGCGACCGGATACCCCACCAACAGGCAGGTCAGCGTGGTTTCCAGCGCAATGATAAAAGTGTTGAGCATCACTTTCACATAGATGCCGGCGCCGAACATCTGGCTCCAGACATCCAGCGAGAAGCCGCCTTCGCTGTTCTGAAAGCTGAGCAGCATCAGTTTCAACGTCGGCCAGGCGAGAAAAATCGCTAAAAACAGCAGGCCCGGCGCGGCCAGCCAAAGCGGATGCCAGCGCCTGTTTTTCGGTTGCCCGTTTTTGCTGCGGGTAGATGTTGCGAGTTCAGCCAAAATCTTTCCTCCGGTCATGCCCGGTAGCGCGGAGGCGCTACCTTCAGCCTTAACTCATTACCCACTTTTCAAAGCGTTCAGTCAGCGCTACCTGATGTTCGCCCCAGTAATCCGCGCCCAGCAGCGTTAAGCCCTGGACGTGATCGGGCGCGGTCGGCAACAGGGTCGCCTTTTGCTTATCGATAAAGTCGTAGGCTTTGATGTTGGTCGGGCCGCAGGCCAGATCGTTGGTATAGAGCGACTGGCGTTTGGCATCCATACAGAACTGGATGAACTTGCGCGCCGCTTCCACTTTCGGGCTGCCGTGAGGAATGGTGAAGCCGTCGATGTTATACAGGCCCTGACCCCAGGCGATGGATGCGGGCGTGCCGGCGTCGATGGCGGTCTGCGCGCGGGTGCTCCAGATGCTCATCAGATCCAGCTCGCCGCTTTGCAGCATTTGCGTCGCCTGTGCGCCGCTGGTCCACCAGACATCGATGCTGTTACGGATTTTATCCAGGCTGTGGAAGGCGCGATCGACATCCAGCGGATAGAGTTTTTTCGGGTCGACCCCATCCGCCAATAGCGCCAGCTCCAGCGTACAGACCGGGCTGCGCCATAAGCCGCGACGGCCTTTGAATTTATCGGTATTCCAGAAATCGACCCAGTTGGTCGGCGCGGCTTTGCCCGCGAAGGTATCGGTGCGATAGCCCATCGCCAGCGCGTAGATGCTGACGCCGCCGAACTGCGGCGTAATGGCGCCTTTCACGTAATTTTCCGGGTCCGGCACCTGCAAATGCAGATCTTCCAGATATGGCTTCGGCATCTTGTTCAGGCGCACCAGATGCTCGGGGTTGAGCAGCGCCACGTCGAACAGGTAGTTTTTGGTGTCCACCATCATCTGAAACTGCGGCACCGGATCCGGGCCGAGCACGGTGTTGACGATTTTGATGCCGGTGGCTTCTTCGAACGGCTTATAAAAAGCTTTGCCGAAACCGCTGCCGTAAGGGCCGCCGACATCGGCGACGGTCAGGCTGGTGACCTCCGCCGCCCGCGCCGGTCGGCTGATGATCATCGGCGCGACCGCCGCGGTGACGGCAGCGCCGATGCCCAGTTTCAGCGCGTCGCGGCGCGTGTACGCGTTATTCTCTTTCATTCTGATCCCCGTCTGCATAGCGAAACGTTGTTATTGTCGGCGCGCAGGCGCGCGCCGCTGTTTTTTTACTCGGTTTCCTGCTCTCTGATGGCGCGGTTAACCGACGCGATCAGCTGTTCAATCGCTTCATCAGCGAAGCGCTGACGGAAGCGACGATCAAAGGTGGTGAAAATACTGAAAAATGAGTTTCTGCAATGTTCCAGCATGCGGTCGGCATCCGGGGCCGAAACCTTAAGCTGCTGTTGCAGGAAGCGGTTGAAATGTTCGCGCGCCAGCGGGTTGTCCAGCACGAAAATCGGCTGGGTATCGCGGGAAATCAGACGGTAGCGGGCGACCTTGCTGTCGCAGCGCAGCTCCGCCTGCAGCGGCAGCTGACGTGAATGCGCGCCGACGCTCAGTACTATCGCGCCCTCCTCCAGGATCCACTGCTGGCGGCCGGTATGGTAATAGCGCAGATCGTCGGCGGGCAGCATTAAGGTTACGCGGCGCTGCTCGCCAGGCTGCAGCTCGACTTTGCAAAAAGCGCGCAGCTCCTGAACGGCGCGGGCGCGCGTGGAGTGAGGATAGCGGCTGTAGAGCTGGCAAATCTCTTTTCCGGCGCGCGCGCCGCTATTGGTCAGGGTAAAGCTGACCTCAACCGTCTCGCCTGCGCGCAGCGTGTCGCGGTTCACCGCGATGTCGCTGTAAACGAATTCGCTGTAGCTCAGGCCGAAGCCGAACGGGAATAGCGGTTCCACCTTGCGTTTGTCATACCAGCGATAGCCGACGAAAATACCTTCGCTGTAATAGTGACGGCCATTTTCGCCCGGATAGCTGTGCCAGCCCGGAATATCATCGATACGTTGCGGAAAGGTCACGGTCAGCTTGCCGCAGGGATTGACCACGCCCAGCAGCACATCCGCCAGACCGCCGCCCATCGCCTGGCCGGCATAGAAGGTTTCCACCACGGCGCTCACTTCCTCCAGCCACGGCATCACCACCGCGTCCGGGTTCGCCAGCACCACGATCACCTTGTCATTGACGGCCGCCAGCGCGCTAATCAATTCATCGTGACCCTGTTGCAGGCCCAGCGTTCGGCGGTCCGATCCTTCGCCGTCATAGCCATCTTCGCTGTTAACGAACACCAGCACGCGATCGGCGTCACGCGCGGCGGCGCAGGCTTCATCACGCAGCGCGGAAAGTTCTCCGGCGTCGTCGCTGGTGCCCTGGCGCCAGCTCACGCTGATGGTATCGCCGCACAGCTTAAGAATTTCGTCATAAGGAATATCGATCCGCGTCGGGGTGGTGGTGGCGCAGCCCGAACCCTGAATAACCGGTTTTTTCGCCCCTTCTCCGACAATCAACAACCGCTGGCAGCTCTCCGGCGTCAGCGGCAGCGCCTGCTGTTGGTTTTTCAGCAGCACGATCGATTCCGCCACCATCCGACGCGCCAGCGCGTGATGCGCATCGAAGTCCATTGGCGAGTTCGGCCGCTCAGCGGCTTTCGCGAGCTGAACCAGATTAAGTACGCGCACGGCTGAAAGCTCGGCCGGTTCGCGGCTGAGCTCGCCGCTTTTCAGGGCGCTCACCAGCTGTGCCTTGCGCGTTTCGCTCTCCGGCATATCGAGATCGTTACCGGCCAGCAGCGACGCCGGACGGTTTTTGATGCCGTGCCAGTCCGCGACGACTACGCCGGTAAAGCCCCACTCGTTGCGCAATACATCGTTAAGCAGCCAGCTGTTTTCTGCGGTATGAACGCCGTTAAGCCGGTTATAAGAACTCATTACCGTCCAGGGCTGCGACTGCTTTATCGCGCGCTCAAAACCGCGCAGATAGATTTCACGCAGCGCCCGCTCATCGACGATCGAATCCATGCTGGTGCGTTCAACTTCCGAGTTATTACAGGCGAAATGCTTCAGCGAGGCGCCGACGCCCTGAGATTGCAGGCCGTTAATCACGCCGGTCGCGATCTCTCCGCTGATCAGCGGGTCTTCGGAATAGTATTCATAGCTGCGGCCGCCGAGCGGCGTACGGCGAATGTTAATCCCCGGCCCGAGCAGCAGGTTGATGCCAAGATGCTGACACTCCTGACCCAGCGCATCGCCCAGCGTCTGCGCCAGCTCCACATCCCAGCTACAGGCGAAGCTGGAGCCGTTAGGAAAACAGGTGGCGGGCTTCATGGTGCCCCAGGCCACTTCGATATCTTTGGCGCGCTGATTAACCACGTTCAGGAAGGCTTCGAAATCCTGACCACCCTTTTCGTCCTGCTCAATTTGCTGGATCGAATAGCGAACGCCGTAAGTGCCGTCGGTCATGATGATGCGCGGAATGCCCAGGCGCGCGTTCGCTTCGGTTTTCCACATGCCATGGCCGCTGAGAATATCGCCCAGCTCTTCCGGCGTCATTGATTTGGCTAAGGATAAAAAATCCCCTTGCTGAAACAACTGAGTGCTCATGCCTTCTTTTCCTGTCCTGATTGAGCGCTTTCCGGCGCCATAGGGTTAGCTGGCGATCACTATGGACCGGGGGCGAAACCAGGAGAAAGAAGTAATTTGCTTGTCATTGGAGTTAAAAAAACTATCCATGCCAAACGCCGGTGAAAGCTGAAACGTTAAGGCTGGCACTGGATTTTTCCGCTTTCTGGTTGCCCCGAAACAGCGCCGCCCGCTGCACGCTAATGGTTCACTTGCACCGGACTGAGGCAAATCCCGGCTGGCGGCAGGAAAAATCAGCCGGTTACAGGCGGATTAAGCTGGCACAGATATTGCTGATACATAAATGCATCGCTTTTTTATCTTCAGAGAAAGCGCTGAGATAACTAAATACTATCCCCTGACTTTTTCGCACTGCGGCAACGCAGCGGCCCGGACGTTCACCAGCCTGCGTAAAAAGAATCGGGTAATAAGAGAGAAAACCTGCATATGGCACACTTCACCCTGAGACAGCTTAAGTACTTCATTACGGTTGTGGAGCATCGCAGTATCGCTGAGGCTTCACGCCATCTGCATATCGCCCAGCCGTCGATCTCGACCGCCATTAAAAGCCTGGAGGAGAGTTTCGATCTTCAGCTGTTTATCCGCCATCATGCGCAGGGCGTCTCTCTTACGCCGGCGGGTCGGCGTTTCTATGAGAAGGCGGCGGAGCTGTTAAGGATGTCATGGCAGTTTGAACAGAACGCCAGGGCGGATAACGATATGGTGGCCGGCACGCTGTCGGTGGGCTGTTTCGAAACCGCCGCCCCGCTCTATATGCCCAAGCTGATCGCCGGTTTTAAAAAGCTTTACCCCAATATCGAGGTGCAGATTTACGACGGCGAGCAGCATGAGTTGACCGACGGCCTGCATCGCGGACGCTTCGATATGGCGATCCTCTATCGTCATGAGCTGGACGGCAGTATGCACGTCGAGCAGCTGAAAGCGCCGCAGAAGCCCTACGCGCTGCTGCCCGCCGACCATCCGCTGGCGCTGCGCAGCAGCGTAAGTCTGGAAGAGCTGAGCCACGAGCCGATGATCCTGCTGGACGTGGTGCCGAGCCGTAACTACTTTCTCGATATTTTCAAAAAGAAAGGGCTGTCGCCAAACGTGGCGTTCAGCTCGCCCTCTATTGAGATGGTGCGCTGCATGGTCGGCCAGGGATTCGGTTTCTCCCTGCTGGTCACGCGTCCCTTCCCGGACTTCACCTATGACGGCAAGCGCGTGAAGCGGGTGACCATTCGCGACGAGATGGAAGGTTCATGCCTGGTGATGGCGCATCTGCGGCACGCCGAGCCGACGCGCCCGACCCGACTGTTTATGGAGTACTGTCGGTCGCAGGAGCTGACGCCGGAGCATCTCGACGGTTCCGAGATGCCGCCGCTGTCAGCCGCCTGAGGTTCCGGTTACGCCTGGAGCCAGCGGCACAGGCGTAACAAGAAATAGTCGCACTCCGCCAGCTGCACGGCGCTGACAAATTCATCCGGTTTATGGCCCTGCGCCATGGCTCCCGGACCGCATACCAGCGTCGGGATGCCGTGCTGCTGGAACAGCCCGCCTTCCGTACCGAACGCCACCGTGCTCAGGGTTTCCGGCGCAGGCAGCAACGCGAGAATATCGTCGATCATCCCGGCTTTTTGCGTTTGCAGGCCGGGATAATGGCTTAGACGGCTGAACTGGATATCGCAAGACGGGGAGATTTTCCGCATTTCTGGCAGCAGCTGTTCCCGGCACCACTTCTGCAACGTCTCGATCATCGGCTGCGCATCCACGCCCGGCAAAGTACGGATTTCAAAGTCAAATGCGCAATGCGCGGGCACGATATTCAGCGCTTCGCCGCCATGAATCACGCCGGTCTGCAAGGTTGAAAACGGCGGGTCGAACGCCAGATTCTGCTCCATCCGCAGCTGCTCAGCCTGCGCCATCAGCCGCTGGATAATGCGCACCGCGTATTCAATGGCGTTGACGCCCTGCGGCGTGTAGGCCGAATGGCTGGCGTGACCGCTGACAACGCAGCGCATTGCGATTTTGCCTTTGTGGCCGAGGATCGGCCGCATCTCCGTCGGCTCGCCGACGATGCAGGCTGCAGGCAGACAGGGCAGCGTGGCAAGATGCTCCAGCAATCCCGGCACGCCTTTGCAGCCGACCTCTTCGTCGTAGCTGAAGGCGATCCAGACCGGCGCGCGCAACGGTTGCACCGTTAGTTGCGGTACCAGCGCCAGCACCGCCGCCAGCCAGCTTTTCATGTCCGCCGCGCCGCGCCCATAAAAGCGGCCTTCGCGCTCCTGTAAGCAGAAAGGATCGCTTTGCCACTGCTGACCGTCGACCGGCACCACATCGGTATGGCCGGAGAGCACGATGCCCGGCTTGTCCTGCGGGCCGATCGCCGCCAGTAAATTGGCTTTCCGGCCGCTGGCGTCCGGCAACAGCTGACTGTCGACGCCGTAATGCGCCAGATAGCGCTGCACATAGTCGATCAGCGCCAGGTTGCTGTGGCGACTGACGGTATCGAAAGCGATAAGATCGGCCAGCAACGCGCGCGTAGTGGGATTATTCATCGCCCGGCACGCCATAGCTCGGCGCCTCGGAGGGATTTACCGCGCGCATCAGATAGGCTTCGCTCTGCGGCTGCCACAATTGCCACAGGCGCGCCAGCTCGGCGATCGCATCCTTTTCATGCCAGTCGACGCGCAGATCGGTCAGCGGCCAGCTTTCGCTGCTGACCACTTTCATTCCGGCTGAGAAAACAGGCCCGGCTTCGCCGCCAGCCTGCAAGCCCGCCTGCAGCGCGGCGATCAGCCTGTCGCCCAGCGACAAAGCCGGATCGGCGCTGAAGCTGTCGACCATCGCGTCGATGACCCGGGTATCGGCCAGCATGTTGCCGGCGGCGACGCAGTTCACGCCCTGGAGGGTGTGATTAATGCCCAGCGTCCGCGCGCCGGAAAAGACCGCGCTTTCGCCCTGACCATCCAGCACCGTCACCTGCCGCCAGTCCGCCCAGGGTTCTTCCGCCATCACGGCGCCGAGCGCGTCAGCCGCCTTTTCTCCCTGCGCCAGACGCGCCAGAATTTTCGGGCCGAGCGACGGCAATGTGACGTTCTGGCTGGAGACCGCGCCCACGCCGCTCATCAGCCATGGGCAGCGCGCCGCCACCGCCATGCTGGACGAGCTGAGCGCGATGCCGTACTGGCCGCTGCGCGGGCAAAATCCGGCGATAGAAAAAGTCATATCATGCCTCCGGGATCACGGCGATAACATCGATTTCCACCAGCCACTGCGGCTGCGCCAGCGCAGAAACCACCAGCCCGGTAGAGATGGGGAAGACGCCTTTCAGCCATTTGCCGACTTCCTGATAAACCGGCTCGCGATAGCGCGGGTCGATAATATAGGTTGTGGTTTTGACGATATGGCTGAGATCGCTTCCCGCCTCTGCTAACAGCTGCTTGATGTTTTTCATCGCCTGCTGCGCCTGTAAGCCGGGATCGCCCAGCCCCACCAGATTGCCGTTGAAGTCCGTTCCGACCTGGCCGCGCACATATACGGTATTTCCGGCACGCACCGCCTGGCAGAGATCGTTATTCAGCGACTGATTAGGGTACGTATCTTTAGTATTAAACATGCGGATGCGGGTATGGGTCGGTTGACTCATGGTCATTTCCTTTCGTGGCGAGAGAGTGGCGAAACCGGATGCGCCGTATGCGCGTAACCAGCTCGGGATTGACCTATTTTTGGGGCAGCGCCGAGTGAAAATAAATAATGTTTTTTATCTACAGAGGATAAGGAAAAACTGGCCTGCCCGAGGCTCGTTTTTTTGAGGCCTGAGCCTAATAAAATACACATTTATCTTCCATTTCCGTACGGACATACTCAGTTTTCCCTGGTTTGAGGAACTGGCGATGTCTTCTTCCGTAAAAGAGTTACCGCTGAGCGCGCGCGACGCCTTTCTCCACGCGACGGAGAGCTGCGTGGCCGGCGTCAATATTGTTGCAACGGCCGGACCCGGCGGCAGCGCGGCCGTCACGGCGAACGCCATGATTTCCGTCTCCGGCGAACCGCCGCTGATGATGATTTCGCTGCGTCGCGACAGCCCAATCTGCACGGCGATTGAAGAGAACCGCCGCTTCAGCATTAATGTGCTTTCTGAAGTGCAAAAGCCGCTGGCGCTGCGCTTCGCGATGCCGCAGGTTGATAGCGACCCCTTCGACGACGACTGGACGCATGAATCGCCCGCCAGCCCGCAGCTGAAGAGGGCCGTCGCCAGCTTCGATTGCCAGTTGCAGAACCGATTTGTGCTGAACAATCACGTTGTGCTGGTTGGCGAAGTGCAGACGATCCACCGCCATCCCGGCATTCCTCTGGCGCGTCAGGCGCGTCAGTTCGTGTTGATCCAGCGCGATCAACCTTGAGCAGGCCCTTTTTTACCTATAACCGGACGCGGAAAATACGAATTTCCTGGTTCTGCGTCCTGTGGAATTAATAACACTATTCATCATCCCCGGACCAATCGGGGAGAAATCAGAAACCAACACCGGAGCGACCTGCAAATGAAGAATATGGTGAAATTCGTAACCCTCGGCGTTTCTCTTTTATCGGCAGCCTGCGCGCAGGCTGCCGTAATGACGCAAGGCAAACTGATGGTCGGCAGCGATTTGACTTTCCCGCCCTATGAATACCTTGACGGCAAAACGCCGGCCGGGTTCGATATCGAATTTATGAATGGCGTGGCGAAGGCGATGAAGCTGGAGCCGAGCTATGTCGATACCCGCTTTACCAGCCTGATCCCGGGCTTACAGGCGAAACGTTACGATCTGATCGCCTCTGCGCTGTTTATTACGCCGGAGCGCAGCAAAGTAATCGACATGGTGCCCTACCTGAAAACCGGCGAATCGCTGATTACGCTTTCGGGCAGCAGCTTTAAGCCGAAAAAGCCGGAAGAGCTGTGCGGGCATAAAGTCGGCTCGATGCAGGGCACCTACTGGCTGGAAAAACTGCATGCGCTCTCCACTGACTACTGCGCGAAGCAGGGTCTGAAGCCGATCGCCGTCAGCGAATACTCCACCGATCCGCAGACCACCCAGGCGCTGCTGTCGCACGCAGTTGAAGTGCAGATGACCGACGCCGCCGTGGCCAGCCAGGTAGTGGAGAAAATGCGCGGTCGCCTGGCCGTCACTTCCGATACTCTGCTCTATCCGGTGCTGGTCGGACTGGGCGTAAGCAAATCCGCGCCGGAATTCAAACAGCAGCTTACCGACGGCATCGCCGCGTTTAAAGCCAGCGGCGAGTACACGACGCTGCTGCAGAAATATCATCTGGCGGAACCGGGCGACGCCGATATTCAGGCACTGAAACAGTAATTCTGGCGGGCGGGAGTAAACGCATGACTTTTGACTGGAACTATTTATTAAGTCTGCTGAGCAACGCAGACTTCTGGCTGGCGACCTGGACCGTCATCAAACTGAGCCTGTTGAGCTGGGGCCTCAGCATCGTGCTGGGCTTTGTGCTGGCGCTTGGCAAACAGGCGTCGCAGCCTTGGCTCAATCTTCCTGCCCGCGCTTATATCTGGCTGTTCCGCAGTCTGCCGCTGCTGGTGCTGTTGATTTTCGTTTATAACATGCCGCAGGCGCTGCCTGCGTCGTCGGCGGTGCTGAGCGATCCCTTCTGGGCGGGCCTGATTGCGCTGGTGCTGAGCGAAACGGCCTATATCGCCGAGATCCATCGCGGCGGCCTGCTTTCCATCCCGAAAGGCCAGCGGGAGGCGGCGCGAGCCCTTGGCCTGCGCTATGCCGGCATTCAATGGCGCGTCATCATTCCGCAGGCGCTGCGCGTGGCGCTGCCGTCGCTGGCGAATGAATATATCTCTATCGTTAAGCTCAGTTCGCTGGTGTCGGTGATCTCGCTGACCGAAATCCTGATGGTCGGGCAACGCCTCTATTCACAGAACTTCCTGGTGATGGAAACCATGGCGGCGGTGGCGTTTTACTACGTCTTTATCGTGACGGTGTTCGACTTTCTGCTGAAGCGTCTGGAGCGTTATCTCGATGTCACGCAGCGCAAAACCGCGCGCGCTGTCGATCCCGCGCTGCTGGCGCTGGCGAAGCAGCCGCTGCCTGCCGTTGCTCGTCCGGCGACAGAGAATCCGGTGCCTGCGCTGCAGGCGGCGAAACTGCATAAGGCGTATAACAATGTCGAAGTGCTGGGCGCGGTCAGCCTGCAAATCCAGCCCGGCGAAGTGGTGTCGGTGATCGGTCCGTCCGGTTCCGGCAAAACCACTCTGATCCGGCTGCTGAACGGCCTTGAGCAGATCGATAACGGCGAAATCCGCATTAACGACCAGCCGTTTATCCGTCTCAGCCAGCAGGGCGCGCAGAAGCCCCGCTTCATAGAACATGACGAACACCGGCTGAACATCGGCATGGTGTTCCAGAGCTTCAACCTGTTTCCGCATTTGACGGTGATGAACAACCTGCTGCTGGCGCCGCGTTACCATCGCCTGGCCCCGCTTAATGAGCTTAAGCATCACGCCTGCGTGTTGTTGCAGAAAGTCGGGATGCTGGAGCACGCGTTTAAATATCCGCACCAGCTTTCTGGCGGCCAGCAGCAGCGCGTCGCTATCGCCCGTGCGCTAATGATGCGTCCGCAAATTATGCTGTTCGATGAGCCGACCTCGGCGCTCGACCCGGAGAAGGTCAACGAGGTATTACAGGTGATTGAAAACCTGGCGGACGAGGGGATTACCATGATTATCGTTACGCATGAGATGAACTTCGCCTTCACCGTCTCCGATCGTATCGTATTTATGGAGAAAGGCCGCGTGGTCTGCGACGATTCGCCGCAAGCATTGCGCAACGGCGACCATCCGCGTATTAATGCCTTCCTGAAGGATGTGAATTTCGCGCCCGCAACGACCTCATGAGGCCTGAATGAGAAAGATCATTTTCGATACCGATATCGGCGTGGATGATGCCTTTGCGCTGGCGTATGCGGCGAAAACCCAGCAGATCCTTGGCATCACCACGGTATTCGGCAACGTGCCGGTGGGCCAGGCGGTGAAAAACGCCAGACTGTTCTCACAGCGCATCGGTCTGGATGCGCCGATCTACCGCGGCTGCTCGCGTCCGCTGGGTTTGCTGCCAATGGTCAACAGCACCACCGTACATGGCGGCGACGGATTGGGCGATGTGCTGGCGAACCCCTTTGACGATCGCGCCGATAACGCTGTAAGCTTTATTATCGATACGGTAAAGGCCCACCCGGGCGACGTGACGCTGGTGGCGATCGGCCCGCTGACCAACATCGCCACCGCCATCAACCTGGCGCCTGAGATTATTCCTCTGGTGAAAGAGGTGGTGGTTATGGGCGGCGCGTTCGGCACGCGCGGCCACGCCGGAAATGTCTCGCCGCACAGCGAGTTCAATATCTGGAAAGATCCGCACGCGGCCGACCAGGTGCTCTCTTCCGCGCTGCCGGTGGTGGTCCTGCCGCTGGACGTGACGCATGAAGTATTGATTACCGGCGATGAGATCCGCAGCCTCAACGTTGAGGTACTGAGCCAGATTTCGCAGGGATATCTGAAATACAGCCTGGAACGCGAGGGATTTGAAGGCATGGCGCTGCACGATACGCTGACCATCGCCTGGCTTAATCATCCTGAGCATTTCAGCACGGTTACGTCGCCGGTGAGAGTGGTTACCGAAGGCATTACCCTCGGGCAGACGTTGCGCAAGCTGACGCATTTAGGCTCGCGGTTTAATCCTTTCGACGGATGCCGTGAGCAGACGCTGTGCCTGGAGGTGCAGGCCGATAAAGTGAAGGCAGCGTTTTTGGCGAGTTTGCAGCAATAAGGTGGCGCGCCCGTTGTTGCTATTTTTAGCCTGAAAGCAGGCCACATTGATAGCGGAATAAAAAACCACTGCGGATCGCGGTGGTTTATTTACGGAGAAAAGGGTATTGGGCGAACACGGCGCTTTATTGCAGGCAGCGAATATATTTCTCTCCTGAACGCATCACGATCTCTTTTGCATTCGAAGCGATATCCTGACCTTCAAATGCCCCGTACAGCCGCTCAAAGCTGACTCCGGAAAGGCGACGCGTTATATCCTCCACCACAGCGGCAGGAAGGGGCAGCATGTTCGGATAGCTCCACATAAATGAAACCGCATCCGCGCCAGGCGTGACCTGAAGGATATCGCCAGCGAGCAGCACGCCTTCTCCCTTATTCCAGTGCAAAACTGAGCCCCCGGCAAAGTGTCCGCCCAGACGCAACATTTTGACGGAGTGCATAATTTCCAGCTCATCGCCTTCCCAAAGCGTGATGGCCGGACTGTCGCGCATAATCCACTCTCTGTCGCTGGCGTGAAGGTAGATGGGTGCGTTAAACGCCTCCGCCCACTCCTGCATCGTGGTGTAATAATGCGGATGAGAAATGGCGATGGCGTGCAGACCGCCGAGGGAAGCGACCAGCGCTTTCGTCGCCTCATCCAGATTGGCGATGCAGTCCCAAAGAATGTTGCCCTGCGCGCTGCGCAGTAGAAAAGCGCGCTGATTAATGGCGAAATTCGGCACGGTCTTGATGCTGAGCAGGCCGTCTTCTTGCTGTTTCCATTTGTTTGCGTGTGTTTTACAGAGATCGCTAAACGTTATCCACTTTTGTCCGCCAGGAGGCACATATTGGCGCTCGTCGTCACAGATTTTGCAGCAGGTGATTTTGCCTTTCTGACCTTCAAAGGAAGTGCCGCAGGCGTTGCATAATTTAATCATGGTGAGATCCTCAGGGAGTTGCCATAATATTAGAAAAGTTTATGTCGTTATAACAAATTTGCGGTGATGGGTAACGCACTGGCGGCTTAATTCCGGGGGGACGGCAAACGGTTTTTATGGCAAACCGCAGGGCATAGTAGGTGTGGCGTTATTGTCAAGCGAACCATGGTTATTCATTTTTCAGAACAATAAACGTTAATGCGCGAGGCGTAAATTCGCCTGAAATAAAATAACTTTAACGTTAAAATACTGTCATTTGCTTAAGCTGACGGTATTTTCGTAAAAACTGGCTTTATGCTTAATTTACACTGATAAATTTCGCGTGTGGCGAAGGACTATTATTTACTTCACTCGACGCTTCGACAGGTTTAGAATGCCAGCAACATAATCAGGGATAAGATTGACGGCTTTAGGCGGAAAGTGATAACGCCGCTGCAGATAAAGTAAAATATGACCCCTTTCTAATCAACTATTTTTCGTGTCACCATCATAATTGATTCAAATTACAGAGTTGAACTATGCGAAAACTTCACCAACTGCCCGCCCCGCCTGCTCATGATATTCTTGGTCATGTATATTATTTAAAACAGACAAATATCCATCAACAGATGATTAAGTGGCGTGATGAATATGGTCCCTTGTATCGTTTGCGGCTGGGGGCCAAAAAAGCGTTGGTCATTACCAATCCCGATGTGGTTAAGAAAGTATTGAGCGAACGGCCGGAAAAATTCAGGCGAATCAGTAATATTAATTCGGTCTTCGAGGAAGCCGGTATGAATGGCGTTTTTTCCTCTGAAGGCGAGCGCTGGCGCTACCAGCGAAAAATAATTGACCAGGCTTTTCAGCCAAAAAATTTAAAAAATTTCCTGCCGGGTATGCGGCAACTGACCGAGCGCTTCAGGGTAAGACTGGATAAGATTGCGGCCGGCAATGAAAATGTTTTCCTGACCGATGAGTTCAAGCATTATACTGCCAATATTATCGCCCTACTGGCATTTGGCGAAGATATCAATATTGTCGGCGCTGGTGAAAATAAACTCTCAGCAAGCATGCGCGAAATATTTCCTGTTTTGCACCAACGCTGTCGCTCTCCCATTCCCTTTTGGCGATTTTTCAAAACAGAAAACGATAAGCGCTTTGATGCCGCAATGAAATATCTTAAAGAGACCGTTTTGCAGTTTATTTCGCATCAACGGCAGCAGTTACAAAACCATCCTCACTTGCATCATGAACCAGAAAATATCTTGCAGGTCATGCTACTGGAACAGAAAAATGACGCGTTTTTGTCTGATGAAGATATTGTGGCGAATGCCGTTACTCTGATGCTGGCAGGTGAAGACACCACCGCCAACACGCTCGCATGGATAGTTTATCTGGTTTCTCAGCGCCCTGACATTGAAATGAAACTGCTTGCGGAGTTTAATGCATTTCCACTGAATCAGGATAAAGAATCGACGTGGCCGCTTCCGCAATTACCATGGTTGACAGCTGTTATGTATGAGGCGATGCGCCTCAAACCGGTAGCGCCGCAGCTTTATTTAGAGCCTCACAGCGATATGACTATTAACGATATTTACGTCAAACGGGGAACACCGGTTTTATTAATGCTTCATGGCGGTGGCCTTAGTGAAAGCTGCTTTCAGGATGCCAGAAGTTTTACGCCTGAACGCTGGATTGAACGTGACGGCGCATCCTTTTCAAATATGTTGCCATTTGGTAGCGGCCCTCGCCTTTGTCCGGGAAGAGCGCTTGCTATGATGGAAATATGCATGGCGCTCCAGGCACTTTATTCCGGCTTTCAGGTTAAAGCGTCTCAAGCGGCTGAAAGCGTAACGGAAAAGTTCACTTTTACTATGGCGCCAGATAATTTCAGGGTGAGATTGCAAAAACGGGAGAGCAGGCCAGAGCAGCTTTGAATTTCTCTTTAACGAACGCGACGCCGTTTTCACCTTGCCCGACAGGTGGGGTGATTGTTTACGCTGATCTTCTGCTTTATGCCCCTGAACGGCTAATCCGTAACGATTTTCTTCTTCGATAAATAAGTTTATATAATTGGCGTTATATGAAGTTACAAGCTTATCTTCTTCTGGCCAACATGTTTTCGTACAGCCCGAAGGCATCTCATGAAATGACGCCGCTACGTCAATTCGGCTTGGTAATGCTGCTGCTTTGATCTCAGAATTCACGTAGCGCGATCAAATTAACCCGCGTTGAGGAAGATTATATAAAGTCAGGACGCTGCGTTTTGGAACAGGTAAGATAGCGGTCTGCGGGAGGCGAGCCAGTAACCGCACGCAATAACGCGATGTAAAGAGCGATGTAGCGCTTGTTACAGGAAAAGATGGAGAACAGAGCGGTTTATGGCTGAAATCATCAGTTCGGAGAGTCTGCTGCCAGTACTGGAGACGGACGAAGATATTACGGCAAGGTTGCGCGCCTTTGTACAGGACAAAGATGCCTTCTCCCCGAATACCTGGCGGCAGCTGTTGAGCGTTATGCGCATCTGTTATCGCTGGGCCGCAGAATACGGGCGCAGCTTTTTGCCGATGACGTCGGACGATCTGCGCGACTATCTGACCTATTTGCAGGAATCGGGACGGGCTTCATCCACTATCTCCACGCACGCGTCGTTGATTTCGACGTTACACCGTAACGCCGGGCTGGTGCCGCCTAACGTTTCCCCGCTGGTTTTTCGTACCATAAAGAAAATTAACCGCGTGGCCGTGGTCGCTGGCGAGCGTACCGGCCAGGCGGTGCCGTTCCGGCTAACCGATTTAATGGCGCTTGACGAACTATGGGTAAACTCTCCGCGTAAGCAGGAGATGCGTAATCTGGCTTTTCTGCATGTGGCTTACAGCACCCTGCTGCGCGTCAGTGAGCTTTCCCGTCTGCGGGTGCGCGATATTACCCGGGCGGAAGATGGCCGTATTATCCTGGATGTCGCCTGGACGAAAACCATTGTGCAGACCGGGGGGCTGATCAAAGCCCTGAGCTCGCTTTCAACACAGCGCCTGACCGAGTGGATTGCCGCAGCGGGGCTGGCCGGTGAGCCGGACGCTTTTTTGTTCTGCCCGGTTCATCGCGCCAATAAAGCGGTCATCACAACCGAACGGCCATTGAGCACGCCGGCGCTGGAAGCGATTTTCGCACACGCCTGGCGCGTCGCCGGACAGGGCGAGCCGAAAACCAACAAGAACCGTTATAGCGGCTGGAGCGGCCACAGCGCGCGCGTCGGCGCCGCGCAGGATATGGCGAAACAAGGCTATGCGGTGGCGCAAATCATGCAGGAAGGCACCTGGAAAAAGCCGGAAACCCTAATGCGCTATATCCGCAACGTGGATGCGCATAAAGGCGCGATGGTGGATTTGATGGAGAAAAAACGCGGCTGATTTTGCCGGAGTTCTACCGCTCCCCTTGTGCAGAAGGCTTGAGCCGCAATGCCTGATCGCGGTTATCCACAGAAAATGGGGATAGCCTGTGCATGAGAAAGTATAAAAAACAGGCGTGGCGATGGTAATCCCTTATATAAGCGGCAGTTTTCTATCGAAAGTTGTTACAGGTTAAGGCTAAAAATTGACCGCCAAACCCTTGGAGAATCTTGGGAAGATCCTCCAGGGTTAAATAGGTTGCTTACCAACTACCGTAAGGATATTTTTTCCCTTTAATAAAATCTTTTATATCTTTGTCATATTCATACGAAAAATCACTCTTAGTTATTCCTTTGCAAATATCCAGTTTATCTTCAGACACTGTTTTCATAACTGATGGCGTTACGCGATAATTAGGCTCAAATCCTATGCCCTGTAGCCAGACAGCCACCTTTCCCTCCGGTGCCAGACCAATTTGCACTCTGTCGTAATACGCAGTTCTTCCCCGGTAATCCCTGTGCTCACCCGGCCTGAGCATTTTCTCCAGCACGGGTTTAGGGATAGTCAGTACAGTCTCATACACTTTTTTATCAATAATCGAGTCCCAGCAAAAAATAATATGTCTGGGAGGTTGCTTAACGTGATTCCAGTAACCACCAGGTGCACGGTCTTTGTCATTCCACTCACCGATAACTTTAGACAGGTCGGGAGTACTGTTCAGCGTGTTAAAGCGATAAACAGTACCATCTGCATCCTGAACAACAGCGAACGTTACTACTGCTGGCAACGCTTTGGGCGTGAAAAAATCAAAAGTCCACTCTTTCGGCTCATCGTTATGAGCGGCGGTACCGGGCAAGGTTTTCCCCTGACAGGCCGCCAATGCCAGTAATGGAAGAAGACAGGCTACGCGGATTATTTCCATATTTTATTCC
>DENB01000089.1 GCA_002359495.1 Enterobacteriaceae bacterium UBA2655 | reverse complement strand
GTCTAGCTGTAGAAATCCCCGACCTTTAGGGCGGGGAGGATGTCAAAAAGAGGCTATTAACAATCTGGATCACTTAAAATTACAGCTGTGTGGCTATACGGCGGTTGTTTTATAAAGTCGCTTTCATGAAGGTTTTGAGCGGAGCAGTAACGAATTTTTTAATCCGTTAATCTATTTTTGTTGATTTAAGAGGCGTGAAAGTTTTCTGCGACGTCAGAAAAATATTTGAGCAACCGGGTATCTCGGGCAGGCATACGTTCATGGGCTGGTGTAATCAGGCCCATCAACAGAAAGCGGCCGCTCTCCCACATATGCTCAGTGTAAACGAGATAGTGGTCGGAGGTTCGGTTGTAGTTTTCTTGCCTGGCGTTCCAGGTCAACTGAAAGTGCAGATTAACGTGAATATGTTGAACATTCGCATCAACCGCGAACGGTGGGAAGTCAAAAGGCGCATCACGACCAAGCAAATTTGAAGGCGCGCCAGTTGATTTGTAAATGATGAACTCGGCTTTGAGTTGATTTGCGAGGTCCGGGTAAACGGCAAATGTGGGCTGAAAAAACTCACTCCACGTAACGTGACTGTATTCAGCCGTTAACGCCATTTAACAGCGGCCTTGTTACCCGTGTCCAGCAGATGGTTCATGGCTAAAAGATTGACGCCTGAATCGCGCGCATCGGTTGGCCGGGTAAGCTGGTCAATAAGGCTGAGGTAGTTTCTGGTCGCTATGCTGACCATTTTAATGGCCTTAACGAAACCAAACTCAACGGAGTTTTTGTCGTAAGAGACGATGACATCTTTTTCAGGCAGCATCAGAACAAAAGATTCAGCAATGCCGGCGACATGGACAGTCTGGCTCTGGATTTCTTTAGCCGTTCTGACCGCGCCCTCAAAATCGTTGTCAGCATAATGGGAAAGTTCGGCGCGGCTGTCGCGCAGTTCCTCCGCCAGTGTATTAAGCGCAGCGGTGAGATCTTTGATATCAGTTTTGTTAATTCTGGCGCCCATCTCATAAACCCGCTCTACAATTTCAGGCTGACACGCAACCGCTTTTGGTTGCGGCTGGAAACTGGTAAGTACCAGCGCCACTGCTGCCTGTAAATGCTGAATTTTGAATTTCACGATAGACTCCATAATCGTCATTTCTCGACGAGGCGTAGCATTTTACTACTGAATTTAACTATAAGCTAAATAAACTTAGCTGCGCATGCGGCGCGCGAGCCACGATCCCGGCCAGCTTCAGCCCTTTGGCCGCACAGATAAAAGGCGCGTGAAAATGTCTGCCGCCCGTACCCTATCCCACAATGCCTATTCTCATCCTCTCTCCTGTTCCGCTGTTATCACTAAATCGAACGCTTCACGTTGACCCTGATGAATGAATTTAAAAAACATTCTGAGCATTGCAAAAAGGCTATTAACAATCTGGATCATTCAGAATTACAACTGTGTGGCTATACGGTCGTTGTTTTTTAGCTGACTTTGATCGCCATCATTGGCCTGTGTATGGAAATCATTATTCTGGCGGTGAAATTTACCGTGCAGTACAGCACCTATGCGCTATGAAATTATGCTGAGGAGATCATGGACGAGAGAGTATCGCTGAAGAAAATGATAGTTAAAACATGCCTGGTTGTGTTCGCGTCACTGTTTATGATGAACAACGTTCACGCAGCGAACAAAATTTCTGAGAGGCTTGCCAGGGCGCTTATAAATAAAAGCGAAACAGTTGGAAGATCAATCGTAACTCAGGCGAAAACCAACCAATCCCAAAATTTAAAAAGAGTGGAGCTTCAGTCACAGGCTGATCGGCTTAGAGTTGAAATCGGCGGCACAACAGATGCGAGAACCCGCCAGACGTTGAACAAACAGCTGCAGACGATTCAGAAGCAGATCCAAATGCTGCATTAATACTTCACTATCGAGAAATAAATATCCTTTTATTTATCTGGGCCAGCTCTGTCAGGGCTGGCTGTCAGGTTTATTGCTTATAAGGCGAAAAGCGCTATCAGCAGGAAAAATGATGGCAAATCAGGTTTTAAAAACCATCTCAGGATGAAGTTCCGCTATCGACCGGCAACCCAGCTGCGCCAGGGTTCTGTCCACTTCCTGAATCATATTGGCGAGGGTCAGCGCAACCAGGCGTTCTCCGCCAGCCGCCACCGCGCAGAGCAGCGGCCGACCCAGCAGCACCGCATCGGCGCCTAAAGCCAGCGCCTTTACCACATCCGTCCCGCGTCGGAACCCGCTGTCGATCAGTAGGGTAAAGTCGTTTCCTACCGCCTGACGCGTCGCCGCCAGCATCAGCATCGGGCTGGCGTTGCCATCTAGCTGTCTGCCGCCATGATTCGACAGCACGACGCCATCGGTGCCAAGCTGTTTTGCCCTCAGCGCATCTTCTGGCGTCATCACCCCTTTAATATAAAGCGGTCCCTGCCACAGCTCGCGTATCCAGGCCAGGGTTTGCCAGCTGAGCGTCTGATCCATCTGGCTGGCGAAATAGGCGGCGGCGCCCATGCCTTTTTGAAACTGCTTCGGCAGGTAAGGCGTCAGATTACCGAACCCCGGCATGCCGTGCGGGATCAGGGTGCGCCGTAGCCAGCCCGGATGGCAGGCGATGTCGAGCATCGCTTTAAAAGAGAGTTTCATCGGCTGACGATAATGGCGCTTATCCCGCTCGCGGTTGCCGAAATGCACGGCGTCCACCGAGACGACCAGCGCTTCGCATCCCGCTTTGCCGGCTCTGTCGATTAAATCCCGCGTGACGTCGCGATCTTTCAGCACATAGAGCTGGAACCAGCGCGGCCCGTCCGACGCGGCCGCCACTTGCTCGATGGATGAGGTGGAGACGGTGCTTTGAATATGGCCGATTCCCTGTGCGACCGCCGCGCGCGCCAGCATTAAATCAGCCTGATGACGCAACATGCCGTTGTAACCCGTCGGCGCGATCAGCAGCGGCGCCCTGAAACAAGAGCGGCCCAGCCGGGTCGTGAGATCCCGCTGGCTGGCGTCTTTCAGCACGGCGGGCGCAAACTGCCAGCGGTCAAACACCGCCATATTATGCGCCAGCGTCTTTTCATCATCCGCCCCGCCGGCGATATAACTGAAGGCGAAAGCAGGCAACGTCCGTTGCGCTTTTCGCTTTAATTCATCCCAGTTGGTGAGCATTCAGCGGGATCCCGTCATTCGTCTTATAGGCAGCATAATTACGCTGTATCGCGATCTGATCGGCGATATATTTCGCATCGTGCCAGACGCCCCAGATAAAGGTCGAGCCGCGACGCGAAAGCCACGGCAGGCCGAGAAAATAGATCCCCGGCTCTTTGGCCACGCCGCGGTGATGAACCGGCCTTTGTTGCTCATCAAAACAGTTCACCCCCAGCCAGCTGTAATCCGTGGCATAGCCGGTGGCCCAAATAATGGTATGAATACCTTCGTCCGCCAGATTCAACTCCCGTACGGGGTTCAGCAAGCATTCCGGATCGGCTGCAAATCGTCTCGCTTCCGGCTCTTCAGGCAAATCCGCCCCGTTATTCGCAATCCATTCATCCGCCGCCGCCAGCACGGAGAGATAATTTTCATCGCCGAGACGGATATTCTCCTGAAGATCGTCGGCAAACTGCACGTTGCCGTCTTTAAACTGGCGGGTCACGCCGGTTAAGCGAATGCCCTGATGGGCGAGGCGGCGAAAATCGATGGTTTCGCCGCCTCGCGCGCCGCTGACGGCGATGGTGACATGCTCTTTATGCGGCTCTTTGGTCGCCGCGTCCCATAACCCTAACACTCCCAGCCACCAGCAATAATCGCGTCCGCGATAGGCGCGCGGCGGACGATCGTGCGGACCCACCGACAGCCAGACCTGCCGCCCGGCGCGTTGCAGTTCATCGGCGATTTGCACGCCTGAAGATCCCGCGCCTACTACCAGAACCGCGCCCTCCGGCAGCTGCTGCGGATTTTTATAGTCTGCGGAATGCAATTGATGAATGACGTCCGACGTTGGCGCGATAGCCGGGATCAGGGGGCGGTGAAAAGGCCCGGAGGCCGCCACGACGCGCTGCGCCTGAAAAGCGCCGGCGCTGGTTTCGACAGTAAATCCTGCACGTCCCGCATTGCGCGTCACGCGCTGAACCGTCACGCCGGTACGCACCGGCGCATTAAATTTTTCGGCGTAACGCGCAAAATAGTCGGCAACGCCCTCCTTAGGGATAAAACTGTCGGGATCGGCGTCGAAGCGCATCCCCGGAAAACGATCATGCCAGGCCGGGCCATTGGCGACCAGCGAGTCCCAGCGTCCGCTTCGCCAGGCTTCGGCGATCCGGTTTTTTTCTACTACCAGATGGGGAATATTCAGTGCGCTAAGATGTTCGCTCATTGCGATGCCAGCCTGTCCGGCGCCGACCACCAGCGTATCAATATCGGTTATTGCGTCTGTCATATTTTTACCCGCGAAGATAAAGAGAGCAGCGGCGCTGCCTGAAAATGAGCCGCAGAATAACGTCAACGATCTTATTAATAAGATGAAGTTAAGGTTAACTGCTGATTGTTTAATGATTTAGCTTAGGGGCGGTCTGTTTCACCCCTTCGCTTTTCCGCATAGTTACAGCGAATGATATTGCCGGTTGAAATAGAGCAAACTGCTGCCCGCCTGGTTATCGATAATTTCGTCGACCTCGCAAAAAAGCACATCATGACTTCCTACGGTCGTGGCGTTGACGATGCGGCAATCTATCGACATCGCCGCGCCTGCCAGCGCCGGGGCTTTGCCTGCGCGCTCCAGCCATTCCACGCCGGCAAACCGTTCCGTCATGGCGGTTTTCCCGCCAAATAGGGCGGAAACCGCCTGCTGTCCGGCGCTCAGCGTATTGATGCAGACGCGCGCATTTTCGGTCGTCGCCTGCCAGGCGGAAGAACCGCGGTTCAGGCACACCAGCAGCGTAGGCGGGGAATCGGTTACGCTGCATACCGCTGAGGCGGCGAAGCCCGCTTTGCCGCCGCGGCCGTCGGTCGTGACAACGTGAACGGCGGCGGCGAGCTGCGCCATGGCGTTACGAAAAGTGTGCTGCGCCGTGATGGCTTCCGCCAGCGGCGCCGGGCTTAGTTCAGTCGGCATAGTCAGGCTCCTCGCGATCCAGGATGCGTTTCATCTCTTCAAAGTGCGCGATGGAAAAGTCACGGATCCCTTCCCAGTCGCGCGCGGTTTTTTCCGCTACCTCATCGGACAGCACTTTCAGCGGCTGTTGGGCGGCATAGGCCAGCATCAGGATCTGGCAGGCGCGCTCCAGGGTATACATATCGTCGAAGGCTTCGCCGATGGTCTCTGAAGTCACCATCACGCCATGATTGCCCATCATCAGCCGCGATTTTTTCCCCAGCAGCGCCACCAGCCGCGCGCCTTCTTCTTCGGTATCCGCCATGCCGCCGAAATCGCTGTCGGTGGCGACGCGATTAAAGTAACGGGCGGTATTCTGCTCAATCGGTTTAATAGTGGGATCGGCGAGCGTGGAGAGGGCGGTGGCGTAGACGGGATGCAGATGCATGGCCACGCGGATGTGCGGCGCGCGGCGGTGCAGCTGGCCGTGGATCGCCCAGGCGGTCGGATCGACGGTGCCGCCCGCCATGCTGCCGGGATCGTCCGCGTCCAGCAGAATTAAGTCGCTGGCGCGCACGGTGGAGAAGTGCTGCCATTTGCGGTTCATCAGAAACCGGCGGCCATCGGCGGAGACCGCCGCGCTGAAGTGGTTAGCCACGGCTTCATGCATGCCCAGGCGGGCAAACATACGGAACGACGCCGCCAAATCGATCCGAATCTGTTTTTCATTCATCATTTCGCGTTACCTCAATTAGTTGATTCAGTCGGCGCGCGCTTATCGCGCGGCTTCACCAGCTGCATCACGGAAAACAGGATCACCACCACCAGCAATACGATGGTGGAAGCCGCCGCCAGCGTCGGGCTGACCTGAAGCAGAATGTCGTCCCACATCTGTTTCGGAATAGTGGTTTTCATCCCGCCGCCCATAAACAGCGCCACGGTCAGTTCTTCGAACGAGGTCAGGAAACCGATCACAAAGGCGGCGGCCAGCCCGCCTTTTATCGACGGCAGCGTGACGCGCATCAAAACCTGCAGCTTGTTGGCGCCCAGCGTGGCGGCGGCATGATCCAGGCGCCAGTCGTGGCCCTGAAAAGTGGTGAGCAGAATGACGAACACCATCGGCAGCGCAATCACCACATGGCCGATGGCGATGCCGGTATTGGTCGCCACCAGTCCCAGCTGAGCGGCAAAATAGAACAGCGCAATGGCGATGACGATCGAGGGGATCATCATGGGCAGCAGAAACAGAAAGAACAGCCCGCCGCGCGCTTTGCTGCGGGAACGAGAAACGCTCAGCGCCCCTGACGCGCCCAATATGCAGGCGATCAGGCCTACCACGATGCCGATGCCGAAGGAACGCAGCGTCGCGCCAATCCACAGCGGGGAGTCAAACCAGACCTCAAACCATTTCAGGCTGAACCCTTTAGGCGGAAAGCTGAGAAAGCTGCCGCTGGTGAAGGACATCGGCACCACGGCGAACACCGGGAACAGCAGAACGACAATCAGCAGGCAGGCGTAAACGCCGAGCAAATTAACCCGCAACAGGCGACCCAGCGATTTACGCCAGGCCAGCGCGATCGGCGAGGCGATCGTCGCCAGCGCGTTAACTATCGCCAGTCCCGTCAGACGTAAGTAGCGGCTGTGCAGCGAGCCTGGTTTTGCGGCGCCGCCCGCCAGCGATGAGAGGCCGAAGATCAGGTTATAGATAATGCAGCTGATCAGCGCCGCAAAGACCAGCACCACCGCCAGCGCGCTACCGAGCTGCCAGTTTTGCAGTTCGTTAATCTGCATGATGATCATTTGGCCCAGCATCATTTCACGCGGGCTGCCCAGAAAGGTAGGGGTAATAAAGAACCCAAGACTGCTGATAAACACCAGTAGCCCGGCGGCGGCGACGCCGCGCATCGACTGGGTAAAAAAGACGCGCCAGAATGCCTGGGCCGGATCGGCGCCCAGCGTCGTCGCCGCCATCGTCAGACGGCGATCGAGCTGGTTCATCACCGGCAGCATAGTGACTACCGCCAGCGGCAACAGCGTATGCACCATGGCGAAAATCACGATGCCGCGGTTAAAAAGAAACTGCATCGTGCCAAGCCCAAGCATCTGCATAACCTGCTCGGCAAAGCCGCCTCTGCCGAGCAAAATCAGCCAAGTGAAGTTTTTCACCAGCGTGCTGCTCCAGAACGACAGCAACACCAGCAGCGAAAGGGCCTGCTGGCTGCGCTTCGATAAGCCGGAGAGCCAGTAGGCCAGCGGATAACCCAGCGCCAGACACCATAACGTGGTCCAGAAGGCGATATTGAAGGTGTTCAGCAGCACGCGCTGATAGACGCCCGGTCCAAAAAACCGGGCGAAGGCGGCGAAAGAGAACTGACCGCTGCGATCGAACAGGCTGAGGCTGAAAATTCTCAGCGAAGGCCAGATAAGAAACAGCAGCAGAAACGCCACGCCCGGCAAAGCCAGCCATAAAGGGCCGGGACGCGGCAGCTTCAGCGGCCTGCGCTCTTTTTTGCTGATTTCAGTCAGGCTGCTCACAGTATCTCTCCTCAACTCTTAACGGCTGTGACGGTTAGCCGGACGCGTTAAACCCAGATGCTCACGCAGCGTATTGCCGGTGTAAGCGCTACGGTAAACGCCGCGACGCTGCATTTCAGGCACCACTTTCTGCACGAAGTCGGCGAGATCGTCAGGGACGATGTGGAAGCTCATCATGAAACCGTCCGCCGCGCCGCCTTCCATCCACTCCATCATGTGATCGGTAATCTGTTGCGGCGTGCCGCAGAGCGTGACCTTGCCGCGCTCATAGGCGGAATAGAGCTGGCGCAGGGTCAGCTTCTGCTCGCGGATCATGCCGGCGATCTGATTGAAGTAGGCCTGATGAAAATTGGCTTTCGTCGGGATCATCTCGATCGGCACCGGCTCATCCAGCGGCAGGCCGCTGAGATCGGCTTCCAGGTCGGCGCTCAGGCGCATAATGCCGACGTCCGGATGGATCATGCGCTGCAGTTCCTGATATTTATCCTGCGCTTCCGCTTCGCTCTCGCCGACCATCACCGACAGACCCGCCATGATTTTCAATGAGTCCGGCTCGCGGCCAAAATCCGCCAGGCGGCTTTTTAAATCGGCATAAAATCGCTGTCCACTCGCCAGGTTCGGATCGGAGGCGAATACCACCTCGGCGGTTTCGGCGGCGAAGTTTTTTCCGGTCTCGGAAGAGCCGGCCTGAATAATCACCGGGCGTCCCTGCGGCGTGCGACGGATGTTCAGACCGCCGTAGATCTTGAAATATTTCCCTTCATGATCGGTGACATGGTATTTGGCGGGATCGTAATAGGTGCAGGATTCGCGCTCATAGACGAAGGCGTCGTCCTCCCAGGTATCCCATAAGCTTTCGACCACCTGGTAGAATTCACGCGCTTTCACATAGCGTTCGTCATGCGGCGGAAGCTTATCCAGCCCGTAATTGCGCGCGGCGTAATCATTGGCGGAGGTGACGATATTCCAGCCCGCGCGGCCGTGAGAAATGTGGTCGAGCGAAGCGAACAGGCGCGCAATGTTATAGGGTTCGTAAAAGCTGGTGGAAGCCGTCGCGCCGAGGCCGATATGTTTGGTAAAGCCCGCCAGCGCGGAGAGCAGCGTCACCGGCTCGAAACGGTTGTTATATTCCGGGTTACGGCTGTGAACGTGCAGGTTATCGGTGCGCGTCGCCGGGGTATCGGCGATAAAAAACAGGTCGAATAGCCCTTGTTCAGCCAGCGCGGCGACCGAACGGTAATAGTCGATGTTGGTGGCTGCATCCAGCGGCGCGCGGCTTTTCAGCCAGCCTGCCGGATGATCGCCCTGCGGCTGCGCCAGCAGGCCGAGATGAATCTGTCGGTTACTCATAGCAAAACTCCGGGTAAGGGGGATGGTTTAGCCTTCAAGCAGCCATTCCTGGAAACGTTCGTTAACGGCGTCGTAGTTTTTCGACCACCAGGCTTCGTCGCGGCGTTGCAAACCCTCCAGGTTCTTGGGATAGGTGGTCAGCAGTTGCGCTTTGCTCTGATCCATCATCTTCAGGGCGTTGGGATTGCTCGGCCCGTTGCTGGTCATCGCCGAATAGACCGCCTGCCGCTCCGGGTGCATGCAGAAGCGCACAAACGCCTGCGCCTGCTTGAGCTTCGGCGTGCCCGCCACGATCGACCAGCCGTCCACGCTGTAGGTGCCCTGCCAGGCGAGGTTGACCGGCGCGCCCGAGTTGATGGCCGCGATGGCGCGCGCGTTCCAGGTATCGGACATATCGACTTCGCCGCTCTGCAGCAGCTGCGTATTTTGCGCGCCGTTAGACCACCAGACGGAGACCGACTGGCGGATCTTGTCCATCGATTTCATGGCGCGCTCGATGTCCAGCGGATAGAGATCTTTTGGCGCGACGCCGTCCGCCAGCAGCGCCATTTCCAGGGTGCCGCTCGGCGAACGGTAGAGGGCGCGGCGTCCGGGGAACTTCTCGGTATCCCAGTAATCCGCCCAGCCTTTAGGCGCTTCGCCTTTCAAGCGATCGGTGCGGTAAGCCATCACCGTGCTCCAGACGGAGAAGCCGAACCAGTTCGGGGTCAGCATGCCAGGCAAAATGTCTTTGTCGTCGGCGATATCAAGCGGCGCGATGTAGTTTTTATCCATCGTCAGACGCTGCACGTTATCGGGAGTGACCATCGCCAGATCCCAGATATGCGAGCCTGTGTCGACAGCCACCTTGAACTGCGTTACCGGGTCGGATTCATGCGCGACGTTGGTGATGCGAATGCCGGTCTCTTTCTCGAACGGATCATAAAACGCTTTGCGCAGGGCGGGCGCCAGCGCGCCGCCATTATCCGCGACAATCAGGTTATCGGCGGCAAACGCGCGCGGAATCCATAAGGAGGGGGCGGAGAGCGCCGCGCCGGTGACGGCGACGGTTTTGATAAAATCTCGCCGGCTGGCTGACTTTTTAAACATGCTTCGTGGCTCCATTGGCAAGTGAGAAGAAGGTCAGGATCAATCGAACGTTTTGCTGGCGATGCGTCAGGCCCTGAGGAGACGCGCGTGCGTATTTTGCCATTGCAGGGAGACCCGCTCCCCGAGCCGGCGTGGTTTGCTTCCGGCGGTCTGCCGGGCCGTCATTAAGGTGCCGCTGGCCAGTTTGATCAGCAGTCGGGTTTCCGAGCCGATATAGATCGTCTCCACCACCTCGCCTTGCAGATAGCCGTCGCGATCGGACAGCTCGATATATTCCGGGCGGATCACCAGGCTGGCCTGCTGGCCGCCGTCGGCAGCGGGCCGTACATCAGGCAGCGGCAGCACGCCGTCGCCGCAGCTGAACTGGCCGGTGGCCGTCACCTGGCCGCTAATCTTGTTGGAGATGCCGATGAAATCGGCGACAAAGGCGGTGCGCGGGCTTTCGTAAATCTCAACCGGCGTGCCGACCTGCTCGATCCGTCCGGCATTCATCAGGCAAACCCGATCTGACAGCGCCAGCGCTTCTTCCTGATCGTGGGTCACGTAGACAATGGTGGCGCCGGTTTCGCGGTGGATGCGTTTGATCTCAACTTGCATGTTTTCGCGCAGCTGGCGATCCAGGGCGGAAAGCGATTCATCCATCAGCACCAGCGAAGGCTGATAGACCAGACAGCGGGCCAGCGCGACGCGCTGCTGCTGGCCTCCTGACAGTTCCTGCGGAAAGCGCTGGCCGAAGTGGGCGAGCCCGACCATCTCCAGCGCGTGAGCCACTTTTTTACGCCGTTCCGCGCTGCTGATGTGGCGCATCTGCAACGGAAAAGCGATATTTTCCTGTACCGTCAGATGCGGAAACAGCGCGTAGTTCTGGAACACCACGCCGATATCGCGTTGATGCGCCGGCGCCCGCGTTTTGTTGACGCCGTCAATGAAAAGGTCGCCGCCGCTGGGTTCAGCCAGACCGCAAATCAATTGCAGCAGCGTGGTTTTACCCGAACCGGATGGTCCCAGTAACGTCAGCAATTCGCCCGTGCGCACGTCCAGATTCACCGGATGCAACGCGGTGGTCATACCGTAGTTTTTGGACAATCCCGCGATACGCATTTTTATTTCCTGCGCGGCGTAAGATGAATGCATTCCATCCTGGTTAAGAGAATAAGACATTACTTTGCTCCTGAAGCAGGTGAAAGGGCTGAACCGTTTTTCAATCCATATCGCAACGGATTTTTAAGTCGCATAATAAAAACGAGGCGCGATCTAATTTAAATGAATATTGATTTTTCCTGTTAATGACTATGCCTTCAGGGTTAAAAATGGCGCAACAAGTAATTATATTGTCTGTGTATTTAAAAAAGTTCTATGTGATTAATGTATTGTATTAAATGGTTATTTTGTTGGTGCCGAACATTGATGGGATGACGAATAGCGAATTTCGCCAGTCGTTTTTTCTATGCGTAAATAACAAAATGCTTCAGCCTTGTGCAAGGCGGGCACGATAAAGAGGCAGCGTGCAATAATAAGGTGCATCGCGGCCCGCCATCATTTTTATATATGGATAAAAGCGGTTTTCGGAAAAAACGCGAATTTAATAGCCCAGCTCATGATTATAAAGTAAGGGCAGCGGCGATCCGGCGCGGTCTGCGTTAATTATCGCTATCGCCTGTTCGGCTTTTGATTCAGCGGAAATCAGGGAGGCGACGTGACCCGTGACGATAACGCCAGGATGCCGCCAGAGCGGGTCGTCGGCCGGCAACGGCTCCTGTGCAAAAACATCCAGTACCGCTCCCTTTACCTGTCCGCTTTCCAGCGATCGCAGCAGCGCTTCGGCATTCAGCTGATGACCGCGACCAGCATTGATGACGCCTGCGCCAGCCGGCAATTGACTGAGCAGCCTGTCATCAATAATGCCGCGCGTTTCTGCGGTATTGGGTAACAGATTGACCAGGATCTGGCTGCGTTGGAGAAAAGAGGCCAGCTCTGGCTGCCCGCTGTATGAGGCTACGCCTTCGACATTTTTGCGGCGGCGTGACCAGCTGTTCACCTTAAAGCCGTTCGCCAGCAGCCGCCTGGCCACGACGGCGCCCAACTCGCCAAAGCCCAGGATACCAGCACAGGTATCGCTGGCCAGCCTGCCGGTGAGACGGCTTTCCCAACGCTGATGGCGCTGGGCATGCAGAATTTCCGGCATTTGACGCGTCAGCATATAGGCCGCCATCGTGACGTAGTCCGCCATGCGCGCCGACGTTTCCCTGGTGACCATGCGCGTCATGGGTACGTGCCGGGGCAGCAGCGGATCGCAAGTGATATGATCAACGCCTGCCGCTTCGCTCATGATCACCCGTAAGTTCGGAAACTGAGCCAGCCGTCCGGGTTCCGGCTTCCAGACTAAGACATAGCTGACGCTGGCGGGATCGATGCAGGGATCGTCCCAGAGCGCAATATGGAGGTCAGGAAAATGACGATCGAAATAGTGTCGCCATGTTAGTAATTCAATTTCTGATATGAAGTTGATCAGCAGTGTTTCAGGTTGTGCTTTGCTCATGCTCAATTCCCGGCAGGCGAGTTTTTGGGGACAGAACCCCCTTAATTTTTGTTAAACATCATGCTTTTTTGAAGTTGTCAGCTAGCTCAATTCGACCGTGCGGCAATAATCGATAAACAGACGCGATGGGCGCGTCGGCGCGTTATTTTTCAGCCAGGCCATAATTAATGAAGAAGCCTCCATCTCATCCTCTATTTCCAGATAAGCCAGATTTTCACCGTCATAAGTCATCTTATTAACGGGCCGGGTAACCAGAAGCGAAAAACCTAAGTTTTTCCCTACCATGCAGCGAACCATCTCAATTGAGGGGGAGCTGTAAGCAACGTGAGGGTGATAGCCTTTCGCCTTAAAAATGTTGAGGAAATAGTTTTTGCTCGGCACCGTATCCAACAGAATCATCGGTTCGCTGCTGAGGGTTTGCAGCGTAACGGTTTTTCGGCGCGCCAGAGGGTGGCTGGCGGGTAATAACGCGTAGGGTTTATACGGGGCTTTTAGCCGCTCTTTAACTATTGCGCCGCCCAGTTCCAGATCGTACAGGAACGCTAAATCAAACCGGCTGCGCTGCAGGCCAAGCATGACTTCATGCTGCTCCCCGTCATAGAGTTGAACCGTGATGTTAGGGTAGATCTTTTTGAAGCCGGCAAGCAATTTCGGCATATAAAGCGGCGCAGCTGATTCAAAACAGCCAACCGCGATCTTGCCGGAAATAAGCGCATTATCCGCGCGCGAATTCTGTTCAAATTCATGCGCCAAATGTAAAAGCGCTTTCGCTTTTTCATAGAAACGCTTTCCGCCAGGGTGCAAAGAGATACCCTGCGCATGATGACGAATCAGAAGCTGTTGCCCGAAACTCTCCTCAAGATTTTTTATGGCGATCGATAAAGAGGGCTGCGCGATATGCAGCTGGCGGGAGGCTTCAACGAAACTTTCCGTCTCCACCACCGTGATAAAATATTTAAGCTGCTTAAGGGAAAACTGCGTCATAAAAGCCCCCTCGAGAATGTAGCGGCAGCAATCCTGCTCTCTGACATAGCGCCTCCGAACGTTTTTTCTAAACTGCGCCGCCGCACCGCTTTAGGCCAATACAATTTTCTTATGCGCGCCGCAATTAACCGACAATGCGCTCTCTGGCGCGATAATTACGCAGATAATTGATTAACCAGCCAAGCAGGACGATAGCGCAGGCGCCTGATAAAACCGGCGATATCAGAAAAGACCAGCTTTGCCCGCTGAGCATAATTAACAGCGGGTTTGCGCCGGCCGGAGGGTGAGTGGTGCCTGTCAGCAACATCGCGCTAACCGCCAACCCCGATGCCAGCGCGAGCGAGACAGGATTCACGCCAACCCATTGCATAAAACAGACGCCGATCAAAGCCGTAAGAAAATGACCGAGGATGACATTTTTGGGGCGTGCCAGCGGACTCTCCGGCAAGCCGAAAACCAACACCGCCGTTGCGCCAAACGGCGCCATCAGTAAAACCCAGCCAGACTGCAACGTATCAATGTAAGAAAGCAGACCGATAGCGACAGCGGCGCCCAACCCGGAAACCACAGAAAAAAGCAGCTTATTCATTTTGATTTGTCTCTTTTATTGAGGTAGACAGGATTGTCTACTTGTCCAATGTAGACAACTCTGTCTACACTTGTCAATATGCGAGGGCGGAGGGGATCATGAACGAAAAAAGAGAGCTGTTAATTACTACAGCGTTGAGGTTATTTAACCAGGATGGCATTAACTCAGTCGGGATTAACGAGGTGCTTGCTGTCTCAGGCGTGGCGAAAAGAACGCTTTATCACCATTTTTCAAGTAAGGACGATCTGGTGCTCGCTACGCTTGCGTATCGGGACGCTATTTTCCTCGACTGGCTGGATAACAAGCTGAAGGGCGCAGAGACGGCGGAAGAGGTCGTTTCCAGGTTGTTTCGGGCGCTGTCGGACTGGTTTCACAATCAGGTAGAAGAACTGAATAGCTTTAACGGCTGCTTTTTTATTAATACGGCAGCAGAAATTCGTTCGCCTGACAGCGCCATCGCGCAGTACTGTCGGGAACATAAAATCAAGGTACGCGCGCTGCTGGTCCGGCATTTGCCCGACGTAGATGAATGCTTTATCGATCTGCTCTGTTTTTTAAAGGAAGGCGCAATTGTTTCCGCTTTCGTTACGCAGGACAGGGATGCCGCTGAGAAATGTTTGCTGCTGGCAAAAAAAACGATGGGCGCGCAAACCGGCTAATTACCGCGCCACCAAAAGCTCAATTTCTACTCATTTATTAGTACGCCTCATGACAGTATGCGGAAATCAGGGGTAACCCCAGCGCGAGCAGGGACTATCTTTAAAAGTTGATGATAAAAATCGCGCATTGCAGTCGCGAAAAGCGTCCACTTTTCCTGATTTAACGTTACCAATACCGGAGGCCTGGCATGAGCAATCCAGAGAACGAGGTTAATAAACGGCATCGGTATGATGCTTGCAGCAGCGATAATCCCGGACAACAGAACGAAGAGTACGATCTCAGCCTGACGAGGCGGGAGTTATTGATCGTCGGCGCGGCAACCGCGGCAACCGCAGCCGTTTCTCCCTCCGAGGCGTTCAGCGCCGGCGAACCGCCGACCACTCCGCCGCCGCAAACCTCCCCTCTGACACTGAACGTGAACGGCATCGCCCGGCGGCTGGAAGTCGATACGCGCACGACGCTGCTGGACGCGCTGCGCGAACATCTGCGCCTCACCGGCACTAAAAAAGGGTGCGACCATGGTCAGTGCGGCGCCTGTACGGTCATTGTGGATGGTCGTCGCATCAATTCCTGTCTGACGCTGGCCGTGATGCACCAGGATGCCGAAGTGACCACCATTGAAGGTCTGGGGACGCCCGACAAATTGCATCCGATGCAGGCCGCGTTTGTGAAGCATGACGGCTACCAGTGCGGCTACTGCACGCCGGGCCAGATCTGCTCGTCGGTGGCGGCACTGAAAGAGATCGAAATGGGCATTCCCAGCCACGTTACCCTCGATCTGGTTTCACCTCCCCAGGTCACCCCTGATGAAATACGCGAGCGTATGAGCGGCAATATTTGCCGCTGCGGAGCTTACTCCAACATCCTTGCTGCGATAACCGAGGTCTCCGGGAGCGAACAATCATGAAGGCTTTTACCTATGAACGCGTAACCACGCCCGCAGACGCCGCCGCAAGCGCACAGCGCACCCCCGGTGCAAAATTTATTGCAGGCGGAACCAATTTGCTGGACCTGATGAAGCTGGAAATCGAAACCCCCACGCACCTGATCGACGTTAACGGCCTGGCGCTCGATAAAATCGAGCCGACCGCCGACGGCGGGCTGCGCATCGGCGCGCTGGTGCGCAATACCGATCTGGCTGCGGATGCGCGGGTACGTCGGGATTACGCTGTGCTTTCGCGGGCGCTGCTGGCCGGGGCCTCGGGTCAGCTGCGCAACAAGGCGACCACCGCCGGCAATCTGCTGCAGCGCACGCGTTGTCCTTATTTCTACGATACCAATCAACCTTGCAACAAGCGGCTGCCGGGCAGCGGCTGCGCGGCGTTAGAAGGTTTCAGCCGTCAGCTTGCGGTCATCGGCGCAAGCCGCGCCTGCATCGCCACCCATCCCAGCGATATGGCGGTTGCCATGCGTCTGCTTGACGCCGTGGTGGAGACGGTCAGCCCGGAGGGACGCGAGCGCAAAATCCCGCTCGCCGACTTTTACCGCGGGCCGGGCGATACGCCGCATCTGGAGAACGCGTTGTCGTCAGGCGAACTGATTACCGGCGTCACGCTGCCGCGTCCGCTCGGCGGCACGCATATCTATCGCAAGGTGCGGGATCGCGCCTCTTACGCTTTTGCGCTGGTCTCTGTGGCCGCCGTGGTGCAGCAGGACGGAAGCGGGCGCGTGGCGCTGGGCGGCGTGGCGCATAAACCCTGGCGGCGCGAAGATGCCGATGGCGCGCTGCCGCAAGGGGCGCAGGCGGTATATGACCGGCTGTTTGCGGATGCGCACCCGACGCATGAAAACGAGTTCAAGTTGATTCTGGCGAAGCGAACGCTCGCCTCTGCGCTGACGGAAGCGAGGGCATAAATTTATGAAATTCGACACTCCAGCAAAAGAGAACCCGATCGATCAGCTTAAGGTGGTAGGCCGTCCTCACGACCGCATCGACGGGCCGCTGAAAACCACCGGCACCGCCCATTACGCCTATGAATGGCACGATCTGGCGCCGGATGCCGCCTATGGCTACGTGGTCGGCTCTTCCATCGCCAAGGGGCGAATCAACTCCATCGATCTGCGGGCCGCCCGGCGCGCCCCCGGCGTGCTTGCCATCGTAACCGCCGACAATGCGGGCCGCCTCGGCAAAGGCGACAGGAATGCCGCCGCGCTGTTGGGCGGACCGGAAATTCAGCATTACCATCAGGCGATCGCCGTGGTGGTCGCCGAAACGTTCGAACAGGCGCGCGCGGCGGCGACGTTGATCCAGGTGCATTATCGTCGCGAGCGCGGCGCCTGGGATCTTGCCCAACAAAAACCGTCTGCGAAGCCGGACGAGAGCGAACCGGACAAAAAGACCGGCGATTTTGAAGCGGCTTTCGCTGCGGCGCCCGTGCAGCTCGACGTCACCTATACCACGCCCGACCAGAGCCACATGGCGATGGAGCCGCATGCGTCTCTGGCCATGTGGAAAGGCGATAAGGTAACGGTCTGGACTTCTAATCAGATGATCCACTGGGGCAAGAGCGATCTGGCGAAAACGCTGAATCTGCCCGAAGAGAATGTGCGGCTGGTGTCGCCTTATATCGGCGGCGGCTTCGGCGGCAAGCTGTTCCTGCGCAGCGATGCGCTGCTGGCGGCGCTTGGCGCGCGGGCGGCGAAACGGCCGGTGAAAATTTCGCTGCCGAGGCCGCTAATCCCGAACAACACTACGCACCGTCCGGCGACCATTCAGCACATCCGCATCGGCGCTCGTCGGGACGGGCATATCACCGCCATCGCGCACGAGAGCTGGTCAGGCAACCTGCCGGAAGGGAAGTCGGAGACGGCGGTTCAGCAGACGGAACTGCTGTATGCCGGCGCGAACCGTTTTACCGGGCTGCGGCTGGCGAAGCTCGATCTGCCCGAGGGTAACGCGATGCGTGCGCCAGGCGAAGCGCCGGGCCTGATGGCGCTGGAGATCGCGATAGATGAAATGGCGGAAAAACTGGGCATGGATCCGGTCGAGTTTCGCATCCTTAACGATACGCAGGTCGATCCCGCTAATCCCGATCGTCCTTTTTCCCGGCGTCAGCTGGTGGAGTGTTTGCGCACCGGCGCGGAGAAATTCGGCTGGAGCCGCCGCAATGCCCGTCCCGCGCAGGTACGCGACGGCCGCTGGCTGACAGGCATGGGCGTGGCGGCCGGCTTTCGCAACAACCTGGTGATGAAGTCCGGCGCGCGCGTGCATTTAGATGGGCAGGGCGCCGTGACCGTAGAGACGGATATGACGGATATCGGTACGGGCAGCTACACGATCATTGCCCAGACCGCGGCGGAGATGCTGGGCGTGCCGCTGGAGAAAGTGATAGTGCGCCTGGGGGATTCCGATTTTCCGGTTTCCGCCGGTTCGGGGGGACAGTGGGGCGGCAACAGCTCAACGGCGGGCGTCTACGCCGCCTGCGTTAAACTGCGCGAAGCGGTGGCGCAGAAGCTTGGCGTCGATCCGAATGAGGCGGTTTTCGCCGACCAGCAGGTACGCGCGGGGAATCGCCAGATCCCATTGGCGGAGGCGGCCGCGTCCGGGACGCTTACCGCTGAAGACTCAATTGAGTTCGGCGACCTGGCGAAAAAATTTCAGCAATCCACCTTTGCCGGACACTTCGTTGAGGTCGGCGTCGATATGGCGACCGGCGAAGTGCGCGTTCGGCGCATGCTGGCCGTCTGCGCCGCAGGCCGGATACTTAATCCGAAAACGGCGCGCAGCCAGGTGATCGGCGCCATGACCATGGGCGTCGGCGCGGCGCTGATGGAGGAGCTGGCGGTCGATACGCGGCTGGGCTATTTCGTGAATCACGATCTGGCGGCCTATGAGGTGCCGGTTCATGCCGACATCCCCGAGCAGGAAGTGATTTTCCTCGACGACACCGATCCCGTTTCGTCGCCGATGAAAGCCAAAGGGGTCGGCGAGCTGGGCCTGTGCGGCGTCGGCGCGGCCATTGCCAATGCGGTATATAATGCGACCGGCGTAAGGGTGAGGGATTACCCTGTCACGCTCGATAAGCTGCTGAAAGGCTTGCCGACGCTGGTCTGAATGCGCTGAGGCTGAAAGCCGTAACGGGCAGCCGCCCGTTACGGCTTTTTTCTGCGTTTTCAACCCTATCATCGCGATATCGCGCGCCATTTTTCACGCTTTTTGCCTGCGTCATTTTCTTACTTGCCAGCTTCTTTTGCGATCCAGAGTGACAGCGTTAATTGTTATGTTATAACATAATTAAAAAGCGGGGCGTATCTCCGTCTGATTCAAAACCAAAGACGCAAAGGCCATTTTTTAAGGAGTCGCCATGTCATCTCTTACTCCCCATGCCGCCGGGCTGGCAAAGCTGCCGGTTACCGTACTGTCAGGATTTCTCGGCGCGGGTAAAACGACGCTGCTCAATCACATTCTCAACAACCGGGAAGGGCGCCGGGTGGCGGTCATCGTCAACGATATGTCCGAGGTGAATATCGACGCGACGCTGGTGCGCGACGGTGGCGCGCAACTGTCGCGCACCGATGAAAAGCTGGTGGAAATGAGCAACGGCTGCATTTGCTGCACCTTGCGGGAAGATCTGCTGCTGGAGGTGAATCGCCTGGCTAAAGAGGGGCGTTTCGATAACCTGGTGATCGAATCAACCGGCATCTCTGAACCTTTGCCGGTTGCAGAGACCTTCACCTTTGCCGATGAAGAGGGCCAGAGCCTGTCGGAAGTGGCGTCGCTGGATACCATGGTGACGGTGGTGGATGGCTTCAACTTTCTGCGTGATTACGAGTCGGATGAAAGCATCCGCTCGCGCGGCGAATCACTGGGCGAAGAGGATGAGCGTACGGTAGTCGATCTGTTGATCGACCAGATTGAGTTTTGCGACGTGCTGATTCTCAATAAAACCGATCTGATCGACGAGGCGCAGAAGGAGAGGCTGATGGCCATTCTTCACTCCTTGAACCCGCGCGCAAAGATTGTCACCTCCTCCTTCGGTAAAGTAGGGCTTGATCAGGTGCTCAATACCGGGCTGTTCGATTTTGAGGCGGCGTCGCTGGCGCCGGGCTGGCTGAAGGAGCTGCGCGGCGAGCACACGCCGGAGACGGAAGAGTATGGCATTCGCAGCTTCGTCTACCGTGCGCGCCGTCCGTTCCATCCCCTGCGCTTCTGGACGATCATTAATGAAGAGATGCAGGGTGTGGTGCGCTCGAAAGGCTTTTTCTGGCTGGCAAGCCGTCCGGGCCATGCCGGATCCTGGTCGCAGGCGGGCGGCGTAAGCCGTCAGGGACTGGCGGGAATGTGGTGGGCGAGCGTGCCGAAAGATCGCTGGCCGCAAGATCCGGAAACGCTGCAGTTTATTTCCGAAAACTGGGTTGAAGGGAGCGGCGATGCGCGTCAGGAGATGGTTTTTATCGGCATCAATATGGATGAAGCGGGGCTGCGTCAGCGGCTGGATGCCGCCTTACTGACCAATGAGGAGATGGCACTCGGCGCCGATAACTGGGAAAAATTCCCTGATCCTTTTCAGCCCTGGTTTGATTGATATCGCGCAGCTAAAAACCCGTTGTTATCGCGCCTGACGGCTGGATACATACTGTCGTCAGGCGCAGCGCAGGCCTTATACCGGCCTGATGTTCTGATTCATTCGGAAAAGGTTCGTCGGGTCGTATTTAATCTTAAGCTCCACCAGGCGATTGTAAGCCGCGCCGTAAGCGAAGGCGATGCGTTCGGTCTCTTCCTGGGTAAGGAAGTTGATGTACGCGCCGCTACTGGCGAAGGGTTGCGATTTAGCAAAGAATTCCCGCGCCCAGGCGATGCAGCGTTCATCTTCAGCGGCTGTCTCCCAGCGACCGTGCACATTCATCACGTAGTTAGCATCCCGGCTTGAGTACGCCATCGCCTCGGGCGCTACGTTGGCCGTCTGGCCTCCAATCGTCCCGATGAAGATCTCACAGTGGGGTGACGGCAATCTGGCTCCATATTCGATGATCAGATCGATAACGTCGTCACTGATTTTTGAGAAGTTGTGAGACTTCCAGTAGTTGCGTGCTCCTTTTGATAAGAGCGGATCGAATGCCTGCTGCCAGGCGATGTAGGGCTGCACGCCGATGTGCTCGCCGATCGCCGCGCCAAATCCGCGCAGCGGCTCGATAAGCCGCTCTCCTTCTTCAGGATCGCCCACATAGCACAGAGCGAGCGCGACCATCTCTTTCCCGTGAGCCTCCTCAGGCAGGAAAGGTAGCGGAGGCGCCTTGCGCATGACCATCCAGACATTGAGCTCTTCCGGCATCGTCTTGTAGTGGTCTGTAGTGGTTTACTGAATT
>DENB01000052.1:13877-14080 GCA_002359495.1 Enterobacteriaceae bacterium UBA2655 | reverse complement strand
AAGGGTAGTTGTCAGGAAAACAACAGGGAATAATACACATGTCTGATGAATGGCGCGACGGGGGAATGCGTTAATCTTACCGTATCGGTCACGGTTCCGACCTGAGCGATGAATCGAAGGTGGTGGCCCATGCCATTCTGGGCGGTGCCGTGGCGGCAATCCAGGGTAACAGTGCAGCGGCAGGTGCCGCGGGTGCGGCCACC
>DENB01000052.1:956-13826 GCA_002359495.1 Enterobacteriaceae bacterium UBA2655 | reverse complement strand
AACTAGCTGAGTAAGGATAAGCCCGGTATCTTCGATATAAATCCGATGTTGAAAATTGGAATTGAAGGTGCAGATGGCGATCCGCTGAAAGGTGGTGGTGGTGTAGCAAAAAGCAACAGTAGCACTATGCTGGGTCAGTATGGTGTTCAAACGGCCAGCAAGACTATATGGAAAGGAACGGGCAAAGAACGTATCGATGTCGAAAATCCTAATCCAGGCCAAAGGCCAGGAAAATTGCACTATCAAGATAATAAGGGTAATAAATATATCTATGATCCTAAAACTTATTCTTTCCCGGACGCGCCAAAATCAGTGAATAATTTATTGAAAGACACATCTTTTGAAAAGGCTATAGATAAAGGAATGATTCAATATTTGGGAGAGAAAAAATGATATATAATTCGCTGATGTTAGAGGCATTGCGTAATGCTTGTTGGAGTGACTTAGTATTGCCAAAAGAACTCTGTTTATGGGTTGAGAAAGGTTTTGTAAAGCAAGCAGACTGTTTTTTTCTTGCAGCTCTTTTTACAGTCTATCCAAATGATAACTATTTGATGGATAAGACTGGTGTTGAGTGTTTTGTTAACTCTTTTCATATAGATGATTATGTTTCTGAACGATACTTAGACTATGCTTGTTTGTTTTGTAATACCATTTTGAATAAATGGTCCCTTGAACGAAACGATAAAAAACTGAATATGATAGTGTCGATGGATGAATTTGGTGCGGTGGTTAAATTTCATGTAATACGGCAAGGTGAGACTTGGTTAAGTAATAANNAGTTAATAATCTCCTAAGATGCGCAAACGCGGCTCCCGCTACCACGGACGCGGCTGCGGGGAGCTTGCGGCGAAAGCGGTAGCGGGGTGGAGGGTTTTATCCTGACGTGACCGACCTGTCGAAGCTGAGCGAGGAGCAGAAGCAGACGGTCAGCGCCCTGGCGACGATTTCAGCGGGAATGGCCGGAGGGCTTGCCGGGGACAGCACGGCGTCTGCGGCAGCGGGGGCGGGAGCAGGGAAGAATGCGGTTGAGAATAACTATCTGAGCGTACAGGAAGCGGAAAGAAAAGCGGTTCTGGAGCGTAAGGAAAAAGCCGGAGCTATCACGGCGGACGAGAAAAATGAGCTGGCGACCATCAACCAGACAGACAAAGCCCGCGACCAGGCGATAAAAGCGGTCTGTACGGATGGTAACAAGGGTGGTTCAGGCTGTGGAGCACTGGTTGGCCCGGCACAGGAAGCGTTAAATAAGTATGGTGAAAATGTCACTTATTCGCTGTTGTATAAAGACCTGTATCCGCAGGATGCGAAGAATCTGGAAAGCGTATTACAGGGTCTGGATGCAGGAAGTATAAGTCGTGACCAGGCAATAACGGCAATAGCTCAGGCATCGGGTGTCAGTTGGGATACCGCCGCCAGTCGCTATGATACGGCGATGCAGGCTCAGGCGCTGACGGCGGCACTGGCCGGGGCTGCCGGGCTGAAAGGTGTGACGGAAAAACCAGCCGGATCCACTACAACCAAACCATCTCAGCCTGCTACACCGAATAAAGGCAGTTCTCAGGCAGAAACAAAATCATCCACTGGTGCGGAAAACGCGGCGACTTATCCGAAGCTGAAAGACGATCTGGTACAACAGAATCTGAACAATATAGCGAAGCAGGATCCGAGGCTGGATGCGGTTGTTAAAGGGAGTGGAACAACAAATCCTAACTTCTCTGTGGGAATGGGAACAACAGCGGAAGCGGATCGGCTAGGTAAAATATGGGTTGGTGATGGAGCCAGATTGCTTACTGATGGTAAAGGTTGGGTTAGTGCCGATGGTACACGTGTGTATCGCTTCCCAGCATCCAAACCGAATACACCGCAAGACCTGAATCCAACGGGAGTACAGGCCAACTTTGAAACATTAAAAGATGGCAAAAGAGTTAGTAACGGTCATATGGGGATTACTCAGTGAAAGGAATACTTAAAACTTTAGGAGTTAACTCAGCGGATTTTAGCCCTGAAACTTACAAGCCTGAAGAAGCCGACAGCTTTGGACTATGGGTTAACTTGTGTATTGGTCCTGATGATCAAGAAGGTGGTCACGATTATCAGCTATTTATCTGTACCCCGGAATGGCTCTGCAAACATCACTGGCTACCGGAACTGATGCGCCACACGCTTCTGGTACGCAAATATGATCTGGATGAAATAACCAAAACCATCACCGATTATATCGATCAATGCGAAGGCAGCGACTGGATGGAAATAGCGCAAAAGCTCTCCCGCGTCTTTGCCTGGGAATATGAAGACTACCAGTCTTAAATGTGCATGATCCCGGCCAAACAGAGCCGGGATCTTTTTATCTACCGATCATTCCTCAGCCAGCCGGATGATCAGCTTCCCCTGCTCACAAATCACCTCGATCTTCTGCCCGGTCTCAAACCCCAGCGCCGTCATCCAGTGCCCCTTCAGGGTAATGGCTGGCGAAGGCTGGTGCTTAACATGATCCCGGTTATAGCCCACAGTATACCGCCGGGTTGTGGGTGTGCCTGCCTCTGGCTTAATAACCAAAGGCCATGCAACGATTACTGCTGAACCGAACGGTGCTCAGGAGTGCGAGATCTCATTTCTTATTCGCCAAAGCTTATAAACGTCAAACCTCAGACGAGGCTCCTGCCGCCCCCTGTTAACTGGTATACTTTGCGCGAATCATCGTACCGATGCTTTCGCAGCGGTGTCTGGTTATGCAAACATCCCTGTATCGATCGATGTATCGGCCATCGGACTTACACCGAATGGCGGACAGAAAATCCCTTTGAAATTAAAGAGAAATCTACGTTTTGAAACATACAGTCGAAGTGATGATCGCACAAGAAACGATCGCTTCCCGCATCGCCGAACTGGGCAAAGAGATTACCGAACATTACCGTGACAGCGGCAGCGAAATGGTGCTGGTCGGCCTGCTGCGCGGCTCCTTTATGTTTATGGCCGATCTCTGTCGCGCCATCGACGTCCCGCATGAGGTCGACTTTATGACCGCCTCCAGCTACGGCAGCGGTATGTCCAGCACGCGCGACGTCAAGATCCTCAAGGATCTGGATGAAGATATCCGCGGCAAGGATGTGCTGATCGTGGAAGATATCATCGACTCGGGCAACACCCTGAGCAAGGTGCGTGAAATTCTGCAGCTGCGCGGGCCGAAGTCGCTGGCGATCTGTACGCTATTGGATAAGCCGGAGCGCCGTGAAGTGGCGGTGCCGGTGGAATATGTCGGCTTTACCATTCCCGACGAGTTTGTGGTGGGCTACGGCATCGACTACGCTCAACGCTATCGTCATCTGCCTTACATTGGCAAAGTGGTGCCGCTCTGAGCGGGATCGCACAATCTTCCAAGGCCGGACGAGCCGGCCTGAATTATGATGCGCAACCCGTTAGCGATAGCTTTCGGAATGATTCAGCAGATTAGTAATGCCGTGACGGTAACGCTGCTCAAGAATTTCGCGGCTGGTGGCGGTCACTTCCAGATCGCGCAGATAGCCGTCGTGGATGCCGTAGACCCAGCCGTGCAGCGAAACTTTCTGGCCGCGCTTCCAGGCTGATTGCAGAATCGTAGAGTGGCCGAGGTTGTAAACCTGCTCCACCACATTGATTTCGCACAGCTTATCGAAGCGTTTTTCCGGCGGCAGCTCGCCCAGCAGCGAACTGTGTTTGTACCAGAGATCGCGGATATGCAGCAGCCAGTTGTTAATCAGGCCCAGCTCCGGGTTCTCAATCGCAGCCTGAACGCCGCCGCAGCCGTAGTGGCCGCAGATAATAATATGTTCCACCTGCAACACTTCTACGGCGTACTGCACGACGGAGAGGCAGTTGAGGTCGGTATGGATCACCAGGTTGGCGACGTTGCGATGAACGAAAAGCTCGCCGGGTTCAAGGCCGGTAAGGCGTTCCGCTGGTACGCGGCTGTCCGAGCAGCCAATCCAGAGAAAACGGGGCTTCTGCGCCAGCGCGAGGCGCTCGAAAAAACCGGGATCCTCTTCAACCAGCAATTTGGACCATTCGCGGTTATTACTGATGAGTCTTTCAATCTCTTTCATCGGGGTGACCTGTAATACGTCAAAAATGCGTTGCAGTACTATAGGACAACGCCAGGCATTTTCAAACGGTTATAAAAATGTAATCAAAAACAGGGTATGGATTCTGTATGACTTATGCACTTGAACTATCCAGGCTGACAAAGACCTATCCCGGCGGCGTTCAGGCGCTGAAAGGGATTGATCTTAATGTGGAAGCCGGTGATTTTTATGCGCTGCTGGGACCGAACGGCGCCGGTAAGTCCACCACCATCGGCATCATCAGCTCGCTGGTCAATAAATCTGCCGGCAGCGTGCGGGTTTTTGGCTATGACCTGGAAAAAGATGTGGTCAACGCCAAGCGCCAGCTCGGGCTGGTGCCGCAGGAGTTTAACTTCAACCCGTTTGAAACCGTGCAGCAGATTGTCGTGAATCAGGCGGGCTATTATGGCGTCGAACGCCGCGAGGCGGCCGGGCGCGCGGAAAAATACCTTAAGCAGCTCGATCTGTGGGGTAAACGCAACGAGCGCGCGCGTATGCTCTCCGGCGGGATGAAGCGCCGTCTGATGATCGCCCGCGCGCTGATGCATGAGCCGAAGCTGCTGATCCTTGACGAACCCACGGCCGGCGTCGATATCGAACTGCGCCGCTCCATGTGGACCTTCCTGAAAGAGCTGAACGCCAAAGGCACCACCATCATTCTCACCACTCACTATCTCGAAGAGGCGGAAATGCTGTGCCGCAATATCGGCATTATCCAGAGCGGCGAGCTGGTGGAGAACACCTCAATGAAGGGGCTGCTCGCCAAGCTGCAATCGGAAACTTTTATCCTCGATCTCGCGCCGCGCAGCCCGCTGCCGTCGCTGGAGGGCTTCCAGTACCGTCTGGTCGATACCTCGACGCTGGAGGTGGAAGTGATGCGCGAGCAGGGTCTGAACAGCGTGTTCAGCCAGCTGAGCGCGCAGGGCGTTCAGGTGCTGAGCATGCGTAACAAAGCGAACCGACTGGAAGAGCTGTTTGTCAGCCTGGTGCAGGGAAAAACGGGAGTAAAAGCATGACACATTTGTACTGGGTGGCGCTGAAGAGCATCTGGACTAAGGAGATCAATCGCTTCGCGCGCATCTGGGTGCAGACGCTGGTGCCGCCGGTGATCACCATGACGCTCTACTTTATTATCTTTGGCAACCTGATCGGTTCGCGCATCGGCGATATGCACGGCTTCAGCTACATGCAGTTTATCGTGCCGGGCCTGATCATGATGGCGGTGATCACCAACGCCTACGCCAACGTCGCCTCCTCTTTTTTCAGCGCCAAATTTCAGCGCAACATTGAGGAGTTGCTGGTGGCGCCGGTGCCGACCCATGTCATTATCGCAGGCTATGTGGGCGGCGGCGTGGCGCGCGCCATCTGCGTCGGCATTCTGGTGACGGCGGTATCGCTGTTCTTCGTGCCGTTCCACGTTCACTCCTGGACGATGGTCGCCGTCACGCTGCTGTTGACCGCCGTGCTCTTTTCGCTGGCGGGCCTGCTGAACGCGGTATTCGCCCGTACCTTCGACGATATCAGTTTGATTCCGACCTTTGTGCTGACGCCGCTGACCTATTTAGGTGGGGTGTTCTATTCGCTGGCGCTGCTGCCGCCGTTCTGGCAGGCGGTATCGAAGCTGAACCCGGTGGTCTATATGATCAGCGGCTTCCGCTACGGCTTTCTCGGCATCCAGGACGTGCCGCTGGCGCTGACCATGACGGTGCTGATCGCCTTTATCGTGGTGTTTTATCTGCTGGTCTGGGTATTGATTCAGCGCGGCAGGGGCTTGCGCACCTGATTGATGAAAGAAAAAAATGCAGCCTTTCGGGGCTGCATTTTTCATTGGAGAAGATGAAGGCTACGCGACCTGAACCGGCACCGCTTTCGCCAGCCGCTTCATCTCGTTCTGCCCTTCGAAATAGGCCACTTTCGGCTGCCACTGGCGCGCGTCGGCCTCATCCATCTGCACGTAAGAGCAGATGATAAGCGTATCGCCGGTGCAGGCGCAGCGGGCGGCCGCGCCGTTAACCGAAATGATCTTCGAGCCGCGCTCAGCGGCAATGGCGTAGGTCGAGAAACGCTGGCCGTTGGTGACGTTGTAAATATCGATGGCTTCATATTCAAGAATGCCGGAGGCATCGAGGAAATCCTGGTCGATGGCGCAGGAACCTTCATAGTGCAAATCCGCCTGCGTCACGGTGACGCGATGCAGCTTGCCTTGCAACATGGTGCGTATCATAGATGACCCTGTTTTGTTGCTAAAAAAACGGAACCCAGTATCCACAGCTTACTGGGTTAAATCCACCTGTTGGTTATCGATCAGGCGCGCTTTGCCGAGCCAGGCCGCCATTAAAATCACTGCGCGGCGGCTGTCGACGGTAAGCGGCTGCAGGGTTTCGGCATCGCAAATCGCCAGCCCGTCCGGCTTAAAACCCTTTTCCAGCAGTTCCGCCGCGCCCGCTTCGAGAATCTCCTCGATATGCCGTTCGCCGTTGGCCAGACGCGCCGCCATGCCGTTCATCGCCTTGCTCAGGGCGGGAGCCAGCTTGCGCTCGTCGGGGCTGAGGTAGCCATTGCGCGAGCTGAGCGCGAGGCCATCTTTCGTGCGCACCGTCGGCACCCCGATAATCTCGATGTCGTAGCCCATATCGACCACCATTTTGCGAACAATCGCCAGCTGCTGAAAATCTTTTTCGCCGAAGCAGGCGATATCGGGCTGCACCAGATTAAACAGCTTGCTGACGATGGTGGTCATGCCGCGAAAATGGCCGGGTCGGCTGGCGCCTTCCAGCAGCGAGGATAAGCCCGGCACTTCGACGAAAGTCTGGCTCTCCAGCCCTTTGGGATAGATATCGGCCGGGGCGGGCGCAAACACCAGATCCACGCCGTGCCGGTTCAGCTTTTCGCAATCTTCCTGCAAAGTGCGCGGATAACGTGCCAGATCGTCGGCGCGGTCGAACTGCATCGGGTTAACGAAAACCGAGACCACGACGATGTCCGCGCGTTCGCGCGCTTCGTCCACCAGCGTTAAATGCCCCTCATGCAAATTGCCCATGGTGGGCACCAGCGCAATACGCTTGCTATCCTGGCGCCAGCGGCGCACTTCACGGCGCAGCATAGGCGGCGTTTCAATGATCAACACTGCGACTCTCCTGATTTACTGGAAACTGTGTTCAGCGGCGGGATAAGCGCCGGATTCGACCTCGGCGATATAGCGGCGAACGGCGGCGCGGATATCGCCGGTTTCGGCCAGAAAGTTCTTGGCGAATTTGGGAATATGGCCGCCGGTCACGCCGAAAGCGTCGTGCATCACCAGAATCTGCCCGTCGGTCACGTTGCCGGCGCCGATGCCGATCACCGGAATGGCCAGCGCGCGGGTGATACGCTGCGCCAGCGCCACCGGCACGCACTCCAGCACCATCAGCTGCGCGCCCGCCGCCTCCAGCGCCAGCGCATCGGCCAGCAGCCGGTCGGCGGCGGCTTCGTCGCGTCCCTGCACCTTGTAGCCGCCAAAGATATTGACCGACTGCGGCGTCAGGCCGAGATGGCCACACACCGGCACCGCGCGCTCGGTAAGCATGAGCACGGTTTCGCACAACCATTCGCCGCCTTCCAGCTTCACCATATTGGCGCCGGCGCGCATCAGCTGCGCCGCACTGTCGAAGGTCTGCGCGGGCGTGGCGTAACTCATGAAGGGCAGGTCGGCCAGCAGCAGCGCCTGTGGCGCGCCGCGACGCGCCGCAGCGGTGTGATAGGCGATATCGGCGACCGTAACCGGCAGCGTGGAGTCATGTCCCTGCACCGTCATGCCGAGAGAGTCGCCGACCAGCAGCACCTGAATGCCTTCATCGGCAAACAGACGGGCGAAGCTGAAATCGTAAGCGGTCAGCGTGGCGAACTTATGGCCGCTCTGTTTCCACTGACGGAGTTGAGTGATGGTCGTTGGCTTCATAGCAATCTCTTGTCAAATAACAGCGATTGGCGAAGTTTACTGGATTGCTCTGATAAGCGAAATCGCGGGAGCACGATTCTGCCAGCTCAGTCCGACCAGGGTTGAATGGCGCTGCGATCGAGCGCGGCGAGTAGCGCGGCCAGCGGCCTGCCGTCGGGCAGGCGCGCTTCCGGCGCAATCTCCAGCAAAGGCACCAGCATAAAGGCGCGATTGTGCATATCGTAGTGGGGCACCGTCAGGCGCGGCGTCGCGATAACGGCGTCGCCGAACAGCAGGATGTCGAGATCGAGGGTACGCGGCCCCCAGCGCTCGGCTTTGCGCACGCGGCCGTGCGCCAGTTCGATACGCTGCGTCTGATCAAGCAGGCTTTCCGGCGTCAGGCGCGTCTCCAGCGCCACCGCCGCGTTCAGATAGTCAGGCTGATCGGGCGGTCCGTAAGGCGGCGTACGGTAAAAAGGGGAGGTCGCCACGCGCTGCGTTTCCGGGATGCGATCCAAGGCAGCCAGCGCCTCCTCCACCTGTTGCAGGGGATCGGCGAGATTGCTGCCCAGCGCGAGATAGACCCGGGTCATGTGGCGCTATTGCTGTCGCGACGCGGACCGGAGGGACGGCGACGCGGACGGCGCGTTTTGCGGCGCGGCGCCGGATCGTCGCCCAGCGTATTCAGCATGGTTTTCTGCTGCGGCGGCGCGGCGGACTGGAACTCGCCCCACCAGCTGCTGAGACGCAGCAGCTCGGCGTTATTCTCGACTTCCGCGCGCAGCGCCAGCAGATCGTAAGCGGCGCGGAATTTCGGATGCTCCATCAGCTTCCAGGCGCGCTTGCCGTGACGGCGCGACATCCGCAGCTGCAACTGCCAGATATCGCGGATCAGCGTGGTGATACGTTTCGGAATCGCCAGCGCGCGGCAGGCTTCGTCCAGCGTATCGTTCATCGCCAGCGCGAAGGCGTCGAACCAGGTCAGGCCGCTCTCCTGGGCAATTTGCTGCGACGCTTCCAGCTGCGGATACCAGAACATGGCGGCGAACAGGAAGGCCGGGTTAACGCGCATGTCGTTATGGATGCGGCTGTCGGTGTTCTTCAACACCTGAATCACCATGCGCTCCATCGGGCTGTCGCCGTTTTCGGTGAAGTAGCGCGTGATGGTCGGGAACAGCGGCTGAAACAGTTGATACTCGCGCAGCATCAGATAGGTGCTGTAGCCGTAGCCGGTTTGCAGCAGCTTCAGCGACTCTTCAAACAGGCGGGCGGGCGGAATATCGTTCAGCAGCGTGGCGAGACGCGGAATCGGCTCGGCGGTTTCCGGCGCGACGCTCATCTCCAGCCTGGCGGCGAAACGCACCACGCGCAGCATGCGCACCGGATCTTCGCGGTAGCGCGTTTCCGGATCGCCAATCAGACGAATAATGCCTTGCTGCAGATCCTGCAGGCCGCCGACGTAATCGCGGACGGTAAAATCCGCCACGTTGTAGTAAAGGCTGTTGATGGTGAGATCGCGGCGCTGGGCGTCGTCTTCGATGCTGCCGAAAATGTTATCGCGCAGCAGCATGCCATTCTGACCGCGCTGAGAACTGTTGCGATCGTCCGGCGCCTCTTCGCTCTGATGATGGCCGCGGAACGTCGCCACCTCAATCACTTCCGGGCCGAACATCACGTGGGCCAGGCGGAAGCGACGGCCAACCAGACGGCAGTTGCGGAACAGCTTGCGCATCTGCTCTGGCGTAGCGTTGGTGGTCACGTCGAAATCTTTCGGCTTTTTCCCCAGCAGCAGATCGCGCACGCCGCCGCCGACCAGATAGGCTTCGAAGCCCGCTTTGTTCAGGCGATAGAGCACTTTGAGGGCATTTTCGCTGATGTCTTTGCGTGAGATATTGTGGCTTTCACGAGGAATGATGGTCATAAGACTCTCTGTTTCAACCTCTGCTGGCGCCTCCTCGTCACGCTTAAGGACTTTCCGGCAAAAATTAGCAACTCGGGTAAAAATAGGACACCTCGACAGTGACGTAAGTATGTGGTGTTAAAATCAGCGGCTAATCATAGCCTGTTGCGAACCGTTTGAGAATGCTGTTGTCATTTCATCGCCTTTCAGCGCGCTCTGCAGCGGAATGCGTTGGCTGTCCCAGCCCGCCACCGCGCGTTTCAGCAAGGTTTCCAGCGATTCGTCGCGCCAGCCCTCCGCGACCGGCTGACCGAGAAAGCGCAGCGCCTGCGCCAAAACCGGTCGGGGGTCGCCGTCAGGCAGAGAAGGGGCGTGGTTCTGCTTCGAGAGCTTATTGCCCTGCGGATCCAACGCCAGCGGCAGATGCAAATAGTCCGGCGTCGGCCAGCCGAACTGCTGATAGAGCGCGATCTGGCGCACCGTCGGCTCGATCAGATCGGCGCCGCGCACGATTTCCGTCACGCCCTGAAAATGATCGTCCACCACTACCGCCAGATTGTAGGCGAACAGCCCGTCGCGGCGATGAATGATAAAATCCTCTTCCGCCAGACGCCGATCGGCGAGCAGCTCGCCGCGCAGGCGATCGCTAAACTGATAAACCGGCGCGTGCTGACGCAGGCGCAACGCTGCGTTTTCGGGGCCAAAGTTGCGATCGCGACAGTGACCGTCGTAAAAGCCGCCGATCTGCTGGATGCGGCTGCGCGTGCAGGTGCAGAAATAGCTTTGCCGATGTTCGCGCAGCCAGGCGAGCGCCTCGCGATAGGCCGCATGGCGCATCGACTGCCACAGCACCTCGCCGTCCCAGCACAGGCCGTAATGTTCCAGCTGACGAAGGATAGCGTCGGCGGCGCCGGGAACCTCGCGCGGCGGATCGATATCTTCAATGCGCACCAGCCAGCGACCATGCTGCGCGCGCGCGCTGAGATAACTGCCCAGAGCGGCAATCAGCGAGCCGAAATGAAGTTCACCGGAAGGGGAGGGGGCGAAGCGCCCGATACAGGCGGACATTGACATAGTCATCGGGAAATCACCGCACAGCGGGGAAAAGCTGTTTTTTCCCCACGGTGCGGTGACAGGACGGCAATGGACATCAGCCTGCCATCTGTTTCTCGCGGATTTCCGCCAGCGTTTTGCAGTCAATGCAGAGATCGGCGGTCGGACGCGCTTCCAGGCGGCGAATGCCGATTTCCACACCGCAGGATTCGCAGTAGCCGAAATCGTCATCTTCCACTTTCTTCAGCGTCTTTTCGATCTTCTTGATCAGCTTGCGCTCGCGATCGCGGTTACGCAGTTCAAGACTGAATTCTTCTTCCTGAGCGGCGCGATCCACCGGATCCGGGAAGTTGGCGGCTTCGTCCTGCATATGCGAAACAGTACGATCAACTTCATCCCTGAGTTGGTTGCGCCAGGCTTCCAGAATTTTCCGGAAGTGGTTCAGCTGGGCTTCGTTCATATACTCTTCGCCCGGTTTCTCCTGGTAAGGCTCCACCCCAGCGATGGCGAGAATACTCAGGGACGATGTTTTACGGTTTTGCCCTTCTTGCATGTTGTTTCTCCTGGATAACACGCACTATCGATCCCCAACAGGGGATAAAAACAGGCCGCTATAAATAACAGAAGCAGTCAGGGTTGGCAATTAATGATCATCGCACCTTGACAAGCCTGTGAGGAACTGCGTATTTAGCGCGTCGGCACATTATTCATATCACAATAAATTGTAATGAATATTACAACGCAATCCTGACGGGATCTTTCAGAAAGATGCCCGCCGCAGAGAGCGTAGCCTGATACGCCAAAATTTCCACGCCGTTCCGTTGCGCCTGGACCAGTAGTTCCGCATAACGCGGGTCGATATGACGCGCGGGGGAGACGTCCTCAATCCCCGAGTGCAGAACGGTAAACAACAATACTGCCCGATGTCCTTCTGCCACGATAGAACTTAATTCGCGTAAATGCTTCTGTCCACGAACAGTGACCGCATCCGGAAAATAGCCTTTACCTTGTTGTAAAAGCGTTACGGATTTCACTTCAATATAGCAGTTGCGTCTGCCCTGCGCCTGAAGCAAAAAATCAATTCGGCTATTTTCCATGCCGTATCGCATTTCTGCCTGGCAGTGCGTGTAAGCGGCAAGTTCCGGGATCCGCTCCGCCGCCAGCGCTTCGCGCACCAACTGATTGGCGCGCAAGGTATTTACGCAGATCCAGTGGCCATGTTGCGTCTCGGTTAATTCCCAGCTGTGGGGATATTTGCGCGTCGGGCTGTCGGAGGTGGAGTACCAAACGGTATCGCCCGGCGTGGCGCAGCCGGTCATGGCGCCGGTATTGGCGCAGTGAATCGTCAGGGTTTCGCCGTCAGGCGTCACCACATCGGCAAGAAAACGCTTATAACGGCTAATCAGGCGCGCAGGGCGCAGCGGCGGGGAAAACTCCATCAAGGTTCCTTTTAGCTCTCCAGCGGCCAGCGGGCCAGCTGGCGATAGCGGGTGCGCCCCTGTTCGAAAATCGAGGCGAACAGCGAAAAATGATCCACCGGACATTGCCAGTGAAAGTCGCGCGGCGGCAGCGGCAGGCCGCGGGTCGCGTTGCGCAGCAGCGTGACGTGAGGATGAAAAGGCTGCGGACTCTGGTAGCAGCCGTGACGAGCCGCCTGCGAGCGCAGCAGGTTGGCCAGCTGCAGCAGGCCGCGCGGCGTACGCTGGCAGCCCAGCCACACCACGCCGGAGCGCGGCCAGTGTCCGGCATCGTCGAGATCCAGGGTAAATCCCTGCTGGCGGATGCGGGTCGCCTGCTGCTGCAAAACCTGCGCTTTCTCATCGCTGACCTCGCCCAAAAAGGCGAGCGTCATATGCAGATTGGCGGCGGCGATCGGTCTGCCGACGTCGGCCGGAAAGGCT
>DENB01000052.1:0-896 GCA_002359495.1 Enterobacteriaceae bacterium UBA2655 | reverse complement strand
CGTCTTCATGGTTGCCTCCGGTAATCCGGGCGGATGAGTGCTACAATTCGCGCCATCTTAACACAGGTAGATGTGGAGTTTGGTTTGAGTGAATTACCGGTAAGCGCGGTGCTGCCTGAGCTGCTGGCCGCGCTGGCCTCGTCGTCGCAGGTGCTGCTGGCGGCGCCCACCGGCGCGGGGAAATCGACCTGGCTGCCGCTGCGGATCCTGCAGGATGCCGGGCTGCCCGGGCGCATCATTATGCTGGAGCCGCGTCGGCTGGCGGCGCGCAACGTCGCGCAGCGGCTGGCGGAGCTGCTGGATCAGCAACCCGGCGAAACCGTCGGCTACCGTATGCGGGCGGAAAGCCGCGTCGGGCCCGACACGCGGCTGGAGGTGGTGACCGAAGGCATTCTGACGCGCATGTTGCAAAGCGACCCGCTGCTGGAGGGGGTGTCGCTGGTGATCCTCGACGAGTTTCACGAGCGCAGCCTGCAGGCCGACCTGGCGCTGGCGCTGCTGCTTGACGTGCAGCAGGCGCGTGACGATCTGAAAATTCTGCTGATGTCCGCCACGCTGGACAACGCGCGCCTTGCCGCGCTGCTGCCCGACGCGCCGCTGATCGTTTCGGAAGGGCGCAGTTATCCGGTAGAGCGGCGCTATGCGTCGCTCAGCAACGCCTTTCGCTTTGAGGAGGCGGTGGCGCGCGAGGCGGCGCAGCTGCTGCGCGGCGAAACCGGCTCCATGCTGATATTCCTGCCGGGCGTCAGCGAAATCGAGCGGGTAAAGCGCGAGCTGGAATCACGCGTCGCCGACGATGTCGATCTCGCCCCGTTATATGGCGCGCTGCCGCTGGCCGTCCAGCGCCGGGCGATTCTGCCTGCCGCCGCCGGACGGCGCAAAGTGGTGCTGGCGAC
>DENB01000091.1:312-42429 GCA_002359495.1 Enterobacteriaceae bacterium UBA2655 | reverse complement strand
CGGCTCGCCAGCGTCACCGAACGCAGCCAGCAGCGTCAGGCCGCTGGGCGCGAGCCGGTAAAAAAAGAGGCGTACCGCTGGAAGGCGCAGAGCCAGCCGCCAGAGGCCGCCGAGCCGGTCGCCACGCCAAAAGCCTTGCGTTCGGCGCTTGAGCATGAGAAAACCCCTGAGCTGGCGGCGCGCCTGGCGGAGGAGGCGCAGCAGCGCGATCCCTGGGCGGCGGAAATCGCCGCGCTGCCGCTGCCGAAGCTGGTGCAGCAACTGGCGCTAAACGCCTGGAAAGAGCAGACGGCGCAGGGCGTGGTGCTACATTTGCGCTCCAGCCAGCGCCATCTCAACTCCTCCTCCGCCCAACAGGCGCTGAGCGCGGCGTTGAGCGCGGCGGCGGACCAGACGGTTGAACTCGCCGTGATTGAAGATGATAATCCTGCGATCTTAACGCCGCTGGAGTGGCGACAGGCCATTTATGAAGAGAGGCTGACTCAGGCGCGTCAGTCTATCATTAGCGATACCCATATCCAGACGCTGCGTCGCTTCTTTGACGCGGATCTGGATGAAGAGAGTATTCGACCCGTTTGAACATGCTGCAGCTGTCTGATGGATAGTATTGCGGCCTAAGCTGAGAGAGAAAACTATGTTTGGTAAAGGCGGATTGGGCAATCTGATGAAGCAGGCCCAGCAGATGCAGGACAAAATGGCCAAGGTGCAGGAAGAGATCGCTGCGCTGGAAGTCACCGGCGAGTCAGGCGCGGGTCTGGTAAAAGTGACCATCAACGGCGCGCACAACTGCCGCCGTGTGGAAGTCGATCCAAGCCTGCTGGAAGACGACAAAGAGATGCTGGAAGATCTGATTGCGGCGGCCTTTAACGACGCGGCGCGTCGTATCGATGAAACGCAAAAAGAAAAAATGGCCTCCGTCTCAGCCGGCATGCAGCTGCCGCCTGGCTTTAAGATGCCGTTCTGATGCAAACCAGTCCACTGCTTGAAGCCCTGATGGAAGCGCTGCGCTGTCTGCCCGGCGTCGGACCGAAGTCGGCGCAGCGTATGGCGTTTCAGCTATTGCAGCGCGATCGTAGCGGTGGCATGCGGCTGGCGCAGGCGCTGACGCGGGCGATGTCCGAAATCGGTCACTGTGCGGATTGCCGCACTTTTACCGAACAGGAAATTTGCACCATCTGCGCCAATCCCCGTCGTCAGCAAAACGGCCAGATCTGCGTGGTGGAAAGCCCGGCCGATATCCACGCCATCGAGCAGACCGGCCAGTTCGGCGGTCGCTACTTCGTGCTGATGGGGCATCTTTCGCCGCTGGACGGCATCGGGCCGCATGATATCGGGCTCGATCGTCTGGAGCAGCGGCTGGAAAAAGAGACCCTCCAGGAAGTGATCCTCGCCACCAACCCCACGGTGGAAGGGGATGCCACGGCTAACTACATCGCCGAGCTGTGCGGCCAGTATGGCGTCGAGGCCAGCCGCATCGCGCACGGCGTGCCGGTAGGCGGCGAGCTGGAGATGGTCGACGGCACCACGCTTTCCCACTCGCTGGCTGGTCGCCACAAGATTAAATTTTAACCGCTTGCCGACGTCCGCCCGGATGTCGGCTTGAAATTCTTTTTCGCATCCCCATCTTCTCCTCAACGTTCGTTAAACCTGATCTGTTGAGGTATCAATGACCATGAAAGGACAAGAGACGCGTGGTTTCCAGTCAGAGGTAAAGCAGCTTCTGCACCTGATGATCCATTCCCTCTATTCAAACAAAGAGATTTTCCTGCGCGAGCTGATCTCCAACGCCTCGGATGCGGCGGATAAACTGCGCTTCCGCGCGCTGTCCACCCCGGATCTCTATGAAGGCGACGGCGAGCTGCGCGTGCGTGTCTCTGTTGATAAGGAAAAACGCACCCTGACGCTGAGCGACAACGGCATCGGCATGCGTCGCGACGAGGTAATTGACAACCTGGGAACCATTGCGAAGTCGGGCACCAAAGCGTTCCTGCAGTCGCTGGGTTCGGACCAGGCGAAAGACAGCCAACTGATCGGTCAATTCGGCGTCGGCTTCTACTCCGCGTTTATCGTGGCCGACAAAGTCTCGGTACGCACCCGCGCGGCGGGCGCGGCGGCGGATGAGGCGGTGTTTTGGGAATCAGCCGGCGAAGGCGAATACACCATTGCGGATATCGAAAAAGCGGATCGCGGCACCGAGATCACCCTGCATCTGCGCGAAGGCGAAGATGAGTTTCTCGACGTCTGGCGCGTGCGCAGCATCATCAGCAAATATTCCGACCATATCGCGCTGCCGGTTGAAATCGAGAGCAAAGACGAAGAGAACGACACCACCACCTGGGAGAAGATCAACAAAGCTCAGGCGCTCTGGACGCGCAATAAGTCAGAAATCAGCGACGAAGAGTACAACGAATTCTACAAGCACATCGCGCATGACTTTACCGATCCGCTGATCTGGAGCCACAATCGCGTGGAAGGCAAGCAAGAGTATACCAGCCTGCTCTACATCCCGTCGAACGCCCCCTTCGACATGTGGAACCGCGATCATAAGCATGGTCTGAAACTCTACGTACAGCGCGTCTTCATCATGGACGACGCCGAGCAGTTTATGCCGAATTACCTGCGTTTCGTGCGCGGTCTGATCGACTCCAACGATTTGCCGCTCAACGTCTCGCGCGAGATCCTGCAGGACAGCCGCGTGACCCAGACGCTGCGCGGCGCGCTGGCGAAACGCTCTCTGCAAATGCTCGACAAATTAGCCAAAGACGACGCGGAGAAATACCAGCAGTTCTGGAAAGCCTTCGGCCTGGTGCTGAAAGAGGGACCGGCGGAAGATCACGCCAACCAGCAGGCGATTGCCAAACTGCTGCGCTTCGCCTCTACCCACAGCGAAAGCGCCGAGCAAACCGTGTCGCTGGAGGAGTACGTCAGCCGCATGGTGGAAGGGCAGGAGAAGATTTACTACATCACCGCCGACAGCTACGCCGCGGCGAAAAGCAGCCCGCATCTGGAGCTATTCCGTAAAAAAGGCATCGAGGTGCTGCTGCTCTCCGACCGCATCGATGAGTGGATGATGAGCTATCTCACCGAGTTCGACGGCAAGGCGTTCCAGTCCGTCAGCAAAGCGGACGAGTCGCTGAGCAAGCTGGCTGATGAAGAGTCCGAGGCGCATAAAGAAGCGGAAAAAGCGCTGGAGCCTTTTGTCGGGCGCGTAAAAACCCTGCTGGGCGAGCGCGTGAAAGAGGTGCGTCTGACGCATCGTCTGACCGACACGCCGGCTATCGTCACCACCGACGCCAACGAGATCAGCACCCAGATGGCGAAGCTGTTTGCCGCGGCGGGTCAGGAAGTGCCGGACGTGAAATACATTTTCGAGCTGAACCCGGAGCACGCGCTGGTGAAACGCGTCGCGGATACCCAAGATGAAACGCGCTTCGGCGAGTGGATTGAACTGCTGCTGGATCAGGCGCTGCTTGCCGAGCGCGGCACGCTGGACGATCCCAACCAATTTATCCGCCGCATGAACCAACTGCTGAGCGCGTAAGCCTCACTCAGGCCGATCGCCTCGCGGCATCGGCCTTTTTTTCGTCTGTTATTCCTACGCCGCTTCCTGCAGCCAGCGGCGAAACAGCGAAATTTCCGCATCCTGACTGCGCGTCTTTTTCGCCATCATCCAGGTGGCGCGATCGACGCGTACAAAGCCTAACGGCGCAATCAGGGCGCCATCTTCCAGCTCCTGACGCACCAGCAGCCGCGGCGCCATAATAATGCCGAGTCCGCTGCGCGCCGCCTGAATGGCGAGCGTCAGGTTGTCGAAATGCTTGCCCGCCCAAAAATTGCCGCGCGCGTCGCTCTTTTTCGCCCACTCCGCCCAGGCGTGCAGCCGGGTATCGGCATGCAGCAACGGCAGGGCGGCCAGATCCTGCTCGCTGCGAAAACGATGGGCGAACTGCGGCGCGCAGAGCGGGCCGATATAGTCGTCGCTGATCAGCGAAGCGTCGATGTCGTCATCCGGCGGCTGCTCGTAGCTGTGGATCAGCACGTCGGTATGCTCGCTGCGTAATTGATCAATATTCACCAGCCCCTGAAACTGAATGGCGATATCGGGATAGCGCTGATAAAAGGTGGCGATGCGCGGGATTAGCCACTGCGAAAGAAAGCTGGGCGCGCAGGAGATAGTCAGATGATGACGCATGCCGGTGCGGATGCTCTCACAGGTGGTGCGCAGTTCGCTGAATGCTTTTTGACAGCTCAGCAGCAGGCGTTCGCCATGTGAGGTTAATTTGACGCGTCCGTTGGTGCGGACAAACAGCGGCTTCCCCATCCAGCTCTCCAGCTGTCGAATCTGATGGCTGACGGCGCTGTGCGTAACATGAAGCCGTTCAGCAGCGCTGCTGAAGCTACTGTAAAGCGCGGCCTGATGAAAATAGTGCAGCGCCCTCAGCGAGGGTAGCCCGGTCATACCTAACCCCTGTGTAAAAACCTAACAGGGATTGTCAGTTTATATCATTTTAAAGTCCAGCCGCATTCCCCTAACCTTGCCCGCTGATTCTGGCGGGTTGACTCGCAGGCGCAGCTGTGCCTGCGCGGGCGCCGCCTTCGCGCCACACCGGAAAGGGAATACTATTCTATGGCTGCCTTTGCTTCCGTTTCACTCGATCAGGCGGCGTTCATGCGGGATCGGCTGCGTATTTTGCTCTCTCGCCATTACCGGTTGGATCAGTTCGATCTCTTTTTCGCCTCGTCGCTGCAGGTGGCGCGGGTGCTGCTTTCTCAGCTGCTGTTAAAGCAGGAGCAGATGCGCAGCCAGTCGCGCTACGCCGCTTTTCATCCGATCAGCGAGCTTAACGTGCCGCCTGCGTTCGCGGTGTCGGCGGAGAGCCTCGCGCTGATTGCCCATATCGATACCGCGCAGGGACAGGTGCGCAATCTGCAAGCCTGTCATAAGCAGGGCGTCACCGACGCGTCGGAAAGTTTCGCCACTATGCAGCACGGCTCGCTGTTAAACGAGGCCACCCTGTTCGTCACCCGGCTCGATCGTCATGCCGATTTAGCCAGCGAGATGGTGATGATTGCGCTGCGTACTTCCGACTTCAGCACCCTGGTACGCAGCAAGCTGCGGCTGTTCGAGCTGGGCATGGCGCTGACGGCGCCGACGGAAAAGGCGCTGGCGCGTATGCAGCGGCCGGATTGGCAGCCCTATAACGTCGCGGTGGTGGACGCCATCAACCTGACGAAGTCGGCCAGCCTGAAATCCTGCCATCATCCCGGCCTGCCTTTCGCCTGCTTCCCCCTGACCGCCGCTCAGCGTTTTCAGCTGGCGCGCAAAACAGAAGCGGGACTGCATCTCTCCCAGCCGGAAAGCACCCTGCAAATCCATGTCTGCGCGCGCGGCAGCGGAAAAAAGAGCGACAATATGACGCAAAACGTCAATCAGCGCGTCGCGGCCCTGTTAAGCGATCATTTATTGTCTGAAAAGTTGCGCTAAGCGGCTGATGTCCTGGATTCTTCGGGCAAAGGCAGTAAAGTAACTCCATAGCAGTAACCCTGGCCCGTTCCTTGTGGATAACGGGTCATAATGATATGTTCTTCGCCTTCTCAGATAGATCAATGCGATTCGCAAGGGGAATTACGCAATGCGTATTATTCTGCTCGGAGCTCCGGGCGCAGGTAAAGGCACTCAGGCTCAATTCATCATGGAGAAATACGGCATTCCGCAAATCTCCACCGGCGATATGTTACGCGCCGCCGTTAAGGCCGGCACTGAGCTGGGTAATCAGGCTAAGGCCATTATGGATGCCGGCAAGCTGGTGACCGATGAACTGGTGATTGCGCTGGTAAAAGAGCGCATCGCTCAAGAAGATTGCAAAAACGGTTTCTTGCTGGACGGCTTCCCGCGCACCATTCCTCAGGCTGACGCGATGAAAGAAGCTGGCATCAGCGTGGATTACGTGCTGGAGTTCGACGTACCGGACGAGCTGATCGTCGAGCGTATCGTGGGCCGTCGCGTACATGCGCCGTCGGGCCGCGTGTATCACGTCACCTTCAATCCGCCGAAGGAAGAGGGTAAAGACGACGTGACCGGCGAACCGCTGACCACGCGCAAAGACGATCAGGAAGAGACCGTGCGCAAGCGTCTGGTTGAGTACCATCAGATGACCGCGCCGCTGATCGCCTACTACAGTAAAGAAGCCGAAGCGGGCAATACCGAATACCATAAAATCGACGGCACCCGCCAGGTGGGCGAAGTGAGCGCCGAACTGGCGAAAATCCTCGGTTAATCCGTCAGGGGTCGGCATGCCGGCCCCTTTTGCAGCAATTGCTTTTCCCATCTCCGATTTCCGTTACAATTCCCCTGTTTTCACGCATCCTTACGTCAAACAAGGAATAACAATGAGGCAAGACAAGCCCGGCGTGTTGCTGGTGAATTTAGGTACGCCAGACGCGCCAACCACCCCCGCGGTAAAACGCTATCTGAAACAATTTTTGGGGGATCCGCGCGTGGTCGATACGCCACGCTGGTTATGGTGGCCGATTCTGAACGGCATCATTCTTCCTTTCCGCTCGCCGCGCGTTTCCAAACTTTACGCCTCCGTATGGATGGAGGAAGGCTCGCCGCTGATGGTGTACAGCAAACGGCAGCGCGAGGCGCTGGCGCAGCGGTTGAATATGCCGGTGGCGCTCGGCATGAGCTACGGCTCGCCCAGCCTGAAAAGCGCGGTGGATAGCCTGATGGAGCAGGGCGTTACGCGTCTTATCGTGCTGCCGCTCTATCCACAGTTCTCCTGTTCGACGGTCGCGGCCGTCTGGGACGGTTTGCACAGCGTGTTCAAACGCTATCGCTCGCTGCCGGATATCCAGTTCATTCGCGATTACGCCGAACATCCCGCCTATATCGCGGCGCTGAAAGCTTCCGTCGAGCGCTCGTTCGCGCAGCACGGGCAGCCCGATCTGCTGGTGATGTCCTACCACGGCATTCCGCAGCGTTTCGCTGACGAAGGCGACGACTACCCGCAGCGCTGCGCCGATACCACGGCGGCGCTGACCCAGGCGCTGGGCCTGCGCAAAGAGCAGGTGATGATGACCTTCCAGTCGCGTTTCGGACGCGAGCCCTGGCTGACGCCCTATACCGACGAGACGATGCAGGGCCTGGCGGCGAAAGGCGTCAAGCATGTGCAGGTGATGAGCCCTGGCTTCTCCGCCGACTGCCTCGAAACGCTTGAGGAGATCAGCGAGCAGAACCGTGAGTTTTTCATGCACGCCGGCGGCGAGAAGTTTGAATATATTCCGGCGCTGAACGACGACGACGCCCACATCGAGATGATGGCGCAGTTAGTCAGCTCACGTCTTTAAGGGCGACGGCAGAGAGTGTGATATCATCCTCTGCCTGTTTTTCCCCGACGGCAGTTATCATGAAATTTCCCGGCAAACGCAAATCCAAACACTACTTTCCCGTCAGTGCCCGCGATCCCTTGCTGCAATCCGTTCTCAGCGAACAGGAGAACGGCAGCTGGGTAGTGGGTATCGACCAGACGATGGTTGATATCGAAGCCAAAGTCGATGACGACTTTCTGGCGCGCTACGGCCTCAGCGCTGGGCATTCGCTGGTCATCGCCGATGACGTCGCCGAAGCGCTTTATCGCGAGCTGATGGAAAACGGGCTGCTCAGCCATCAGTTTGCCGGCGGCACCATCGGCAATACGCTGCACAACTATTCGGTGCTGGCAGACGACCGCTCGGTCTTGCTGGGCGTGATGTGCAATAACATCCAGATCGGCGGCTACGCCTACCGCTATCTCTGCAATACCTCCAGTCGCATGGATCTTAACTATCTGCAGGGCGTCGACGGCGCGATTGGCCGCTGTTTCACCCTGATCGGCGAGCACGGCGAGCGCACCTTCGCCATCAGTCCGGGGCAGATGAACCAGCTACGCGCGCAGAGTATCCCGGAAGAGATGATCGCCGGCGCCTCCGCGCTGGTGCTGACCTCCTATCTGGTGCGTTGCCAGGCGGGCGAACCTATGCCCGAGGCGACCATGCAGGCGATCGCCTATGCGAAGCGGCACAACGTGCCGGTGGTGCTGACGTTGGGCACCAAATTCGTTATTGGCGATAATCCGCAGTTCTGGCGCGATTTTTTGCGCGATCACGTCTCGATCGTGGCGATGAACGAAGAGGAAGCCTTCGCCCTGACCGGAGAGAGCGATCCGCTGCTGGCTGCCGACATGGCGCTGGAGTGGGTCGATCTGGTGCTTTGCACCGCCGGTCCGACAGGCTTATATATGGCGGGGTATACCGAAGAGGCGAATAAGCGCAACACCAACCATCCGCTGCTGCCGGGGGCGATTGCCGAATTTAACCAGTATGAATTCAGCCGCGCCATGCGTCGCCAGGATTGCGAGCAGCCGTTGCGCATCTATTCCCATATCGCGCCTTATATGGGCGGACCGGAAAAGATCATGAACACCAACGGCGCGGGCGACGGCGCGCTGGCCGCGCTGCTGCATGATATCACCGCCAATAATTACCATCGTCAGAAGGTGCCGAATTCCAGCAAACATGCGCGGCCTTATCTGACTTACTCCTCGCTGGCGCAGGTATGCAAGTATGCGAACCGCGTCAGCTATCAGGTGCTGAATCAGCATTCGCCGCGCCTGACGCGCGGCCTGCCGGAGCGGGAAGACAGTCTGGAAGAGTCCTACTGGGATCGCTAGGCGGTATGCCGTCTGTTGCAGGCGGCTAAACCCCGGCTTCCAGAATCTGCAACATGCTCTTCGCGATTTCGCGTTCGCCCATCACCACCCGGTTAGCGCCGCGCTCCATAATGTAGTCCACCTCGTCATCATGGTGGGCGCGGGCGATAATCTCAATATCATCGCGCTTTTCGCGGGCGGCCGTGACGATTTCACCCGCCTCGTAACCGTTGGGGATAGTTAACAGCAGCCAGCGGGCGCAGTCCAGGCGCGCCAGCGTCATCGTCTCGGCGCGCGCGGCGTTGCCTAACACCGCTTTGATGCCCTGTTCGCGCAGCGCTTCTACGCGCGGTCGGGAATTTTCCACCACCACCAGCGGCACGTCAGCCTCGATCAGCTTTCGCCCCAGCAGGCTGCCGACGCGGCCAAAGCCGACCAGCACCGCATGGTTGCACAGATCGACCGGGATCTGCTTCTCCTCTTCCGCCGCTTCTTCAACCGTCTGCTCTTCCATGGTCTCGGTTTTTTCCAGGAAGCGCTCCAGCAGGCTAAACAGCACCGGGTTGATCATAATCGAGAGGATCGCGGCGGCCAGCACCAGATTGCGGCCTTCCTCGCTCAGCAGACCCAGAGAAATGCCAAGCCCGGCCAGAATAAAGGCGAACTCGCCGATCTGCGCAAGGCTGACGGAAATGGTGAGCGCGGTCCGGCGCGAATGTCCCAACAGCGTAACCAGCAGCCAGGCGGCGACCGATTTGCCCACCACCACAATCACCAGCGCGCCCAGCACCGCCAGCGGCTGCGTCAGCATAATCATGGGATCGAACAGCATGCCGACGGAGACGAAAAACAGTACGGCGAACGCATCGCGCAGCGGCAGGGTATCGTGCGCGGCGCGATGGCTCAGCTCAGATTCATTCAGCACCATGCCGGCGAAAAAGGCGCCGAGAGCGAAGGAGACATCGAAAAACTTCACCGCGCCGTAAGCGATGCCCAGCGCCAGCGCCAGCACGGCAAGGGTAAACAGCTCGCGCGAGCCGGTCGCCGCGCTTTTGGCCAGAATCCAGGGCACCGCGCGTCGGCCGACCACCATCATCAACACCATAAAGGCGGCCACCTTGCCGATGGTCAGCAGCAGATCCCAGGCCAGCAGCGTCGGGCTGGCGTTGCCCTGTTCCAGCATGCCGGCGATGGCTGGCAGCAGCACCAGCGTCAGCACCATCACCAAATCTTCCACAATCAGCCAGCCGATAGCGATCTGCCCGCGCTGGCTGTCAACCAGCTGACGCTCCTCCAGCGCGCGCAGCAGCACCACGGTACTGGCGGTGGAGAGACAGAGCCCGAACACCAGACCGGTCATCCAGGACCAGCCCAGCGTCCAGGAAAGGCCCATTCCCAGCAGCGTCGCCACGATAATCTGGGCGACGGCGCCGGGAATGGCGATGGACTTTACCGACATCAGGTCCTTCAGAGAGAAGTGCAGGCCTACGCCGAACATCAGCAAGATAACCCCCAGCTCGGCAAGCTCCGGCGCCAGGTTGGTATCGGCGACGAAACCGGGCGTAAACGGACCCGCCAGCACGCCCGCCAGCAGATAGCCGACCAGCGGGGAGACGCGCAGGCGATTCGCCAGCATCCCGAGGAGAAAGGCGAGAACGAGCGCCCCGACGATAGTAGTGATCAACGGTGTGGTGTGATGCATGCCAGTCTCCTTATGTGCAAATGTATCAACTTGTAACCTGAGTGTATGTCAATATACTGGTTCTGGCTTGGTAAAAAGCGGGTAAAGGCGAAGAAAATAAAAAAATTCATCATAACGACGGCGTAAAGGCTATTTATGCCGCTTAACCGCTTTCGTCGGCGGCTTTTATTGGTAAGAAAAGAGAGAGAAGAAAAAATTATGATGGAAAAATCGGGCGTTCCGACCCATTTTCAGCATGAAATGTAGCGCAAAAAAGCCTTAATCGCCGCGAGGCGCGGATTTAATCATACTGCTTGTAACAGCCTCGGTTTGCCTGACGCGGCGTCACGGCCGCAGGCAACGTAAAAAAGCGCGGCGGCACGACGTCATAACGCTTTCATCTTGAGTTAGCGCGCGGAATATGCGACACAGGAGGTCAAAAAATAACGGAAGCTTCAGGGAATAAGGAGAAGGGTTGTGTTTTTACCTCAACGGATAGCTCGGATTTTTGCTTTGGCGCTGGCGCTTACGCCGCTGTTTTCACACGCCTGGCAGCAGGATCGTACCTACCGGTTCACCATCCTGCATACCAACGATCACCACGGCCATTTCTGGTACAACGCCCAGGGCGAATATGGCCTGGCGGCGCAAAAGACCCTGATGGACCAGCAGCGCTACGACGTGCAGGCCAAAGGGGGCGGCGCGCTGATCCTCTCCGGCGGCGACGTCAATACCGGCGTACCGGAGTCTGACATGCTGGATGCGGAGCCTGACTTTCGCGGCATGAATCTGGTGGGCTACGACGCAATGGCGATCGGCAATCACGAATTTGATAATCCGCTGACGGTACTGCGTCAGCAGGAGAAATGGGCGAAGTTTCCGCTGCTTTCCGCCAATATTTATCAGAAAAGCACCGGCAAGCGGCTGTTTAGACCCTGGGCGCTGTTTAACCGCATGGGGTTGAAGATCGCCGTGATTGGGCTGACCACCAACGACACGGCAAAAATCGCCAATCCGGCTTACCTGCAGGATATTGAATTCCGCGATCCCATCGCCGAGGCGAAAAAGGCGGCGGACGAGCTGCGCGCGCAGGAAAAACCGGACGTCATCATCGCGCTGACCCATATGGGGCATTATGACGACGGTAAATATGGCAGCAACGCGCCGGGGGATGTCACGCTGGCGCGCACGCTGCCGAAAGGGACGCTGGACGTCATCATCGGCGGCCATTCCCATGACGCGGTGTGCATGGAAAAAGAGAATGTTTCCCGCACCGATTATCAGCCGGGCACCGCCTGCCAGCCGGATCGTCAAAACGGCGTCTGGATCATGCAGGCGAAAGAGTGGGGTAAATATATCGGCCGCGGCGATTTTATCTTTCGCAACGGCGAGCTGACGCTGGAAAGCTATCAGCTGCTGCCGGTTAACCTGAAGCACAAAGTGAAAAATCTCGATGGCAGCGAATCCTGGCTGACTTACGGACAGGAGATCCCCAAAAACAGCGCCATGATGAAGCTGCTGACGCCGTTTCAGAAGCGCGGCGAGGCGCAGTTGCAGGTGAAAGTCGGCACGGCGCAGGGGGAATTTATCGGCGAACGCGATAAAGTCCGCTTTCAGCAAACCAACCTGGGGCAGCTGATCCTGAAGGCGCAGATCGCCCGGACGCAGGCGGATTTCGCCGTCATGAGCGGCGGCGGCATTCGTACCTCATTGCCGTCAGGCGACCTGACCTATAAAGATTTGCTGCAAGTGCAGCCGTTCGGCAACCAGGTAACGTCAGTCACCCTGACCGGCGCCGAAGTGGCGCGTTACCTGGCGGTGGTCGCCAATATCAAGCCTGACTCCGGCGGATTCGCGCAGTTCGCCAATATCAGCCTGACGGCGGATGGCAGCGGCGTCAGCGAGGTTAAAATCAACGGCGAGCCGCTGCAGGATGACAAAACTTACCGTATGGCGACCAACAGCTTCAACGCGGCAGGGGGCGACGGCTATCCGCGCATCGATCAGCATGCCGGCTTTATCAATACCGGTTTTATCGATGCCGAGGTGCTAAAACAGTATGTCAGCCAGCATTCGCCGTTGAAGGCGAGCGACTACGCGCCGCGCGGAGAGATCAAGCATTTGACCGAGGCGCAGAAACGCGAGCGTGATAAGGCGCAGGAAAAATCGCAGCATCACTCTTATCCGGAGATGATTCTGGCCTGGCTCTGGCCGCATGCCGACGATCAGGATAAATAACATTGAGGAGGCGTTCGCCTCCTCCATTTTTTACGCCTCGTACGCCAGCCAGCGATGCCGCAGTTTGTCCCAGCCCCAGTTATAGGCCACCGTATAGGGCAGGAAAAACAGAAAGAAGGCGAACTCCAGCACAAACGCCTGCCACAAGCTGATATTTAACATCCCGGCGGCAATGGGTAAGCCGATCACAATAAAGCCGCCTTCAAAACCGAGCGCGTGCAGCAGGCGCAGCCCCAGACCGCGTCTGCCGAGCGGGAAAAGGCGATCGAATCCGGCGTTGTAGATCATGTTCCACAGCAGCGCGACGGTAGAAAGCGCAATCGCCAGCGCCCCCATCTGAAACAGCGGTTTGTGCATCGCCCAAGCGGCCAGCGGGGAGACGATAAGTATCGCCAGCGTTTCAAACCCGGCGGCATGAAAAAAACGTTCTTTTAGTGAGCGGGTGCGCATCATTCTCTCCTTCAGTCAGCCACGCATTTTTTCACAAGGCAAAGCTGCGCTAAAATGAGCACCTATCGAAAAAAGCGATGGAGAAATATGAAATACTCACCGGAATCCCTGGAAGCTTTCGTGCAGACCGTGGCGAGCGGATCTTTTTCCGCAGCGGCGCGCGCGCTGGGCAAAAGCCAGTCCACGATCAGCAGCGCGGTAGCTAATTTGGAGATCGATCTCGGCTTTCGCTTATTCGACCGCCAGGGACGACAGCCGGTACTGACGGAGCAGGGGAGACGCGCGCTGACCGAGGTGCAGGCGATCCTCAGCGCCGGGTACCGGCTGGATGAGCTGGCGATGCGCCTGGCGCAGGGCGTAGAGCCGCGGCTTAGCCTGGCGATTTCCGACTTCTGGCAGGCGGATCATCATGAAAGCCTGCTGAAGCGTTTTGAAGCGCGCTATCCCGACATTGAGTTCGAATGCATGATCGCCGAAGACGAGGATGTGCTGGATCTGCTGCAGAGCGGGCGGGCGCAGCTTGGCATAGTGCGCGCCCAGCCGCAGCTGCCGCCCGATATCGCCGTGGCGCGCCTGCAGGTAGAGGCGGAGATGGCGATCTGGCTGCATCGCGATCATGCGCTGGCGCGGCAGTCTGACGTCACCGAAGAGCAGTTAAAAAAGCTGCGACAGTTAAGGCTGAACACCTGGATGCGAAGCAACGCGCTGCCCGCCTCAGGCCAGGTCTGGTCCGCTCCCTCTTATCTGCTGCTGCTGGAGATGGCGGAACAGGGCTTTGGCTGGAGCGTGCTGCCGCGCTGGCTGGTGAAGCAGTTCGGGCATCAGGTATTGAAAGAGCTGCGGGTGCCGGGCTGGCCGCAGCGTATCGCCGTGGAGGCGATCTGGTCGACGCGCAACCCGCCCGGACCGGCCGGGCGCTGGATGATCGATCAGCTCTGCGCCCAGACGGCGACTTAATCGCGCCGGGCGATATCGGCCAGCGGCGCGTTCAGCAGCCGGGCCAGATCCTGGGGCGCCAGTTCGATATCCAGTCCGCGCCTGCCGCCGGAAATGTAAATAGTCGGAAACTGGCCCGCTTGGCTGTCGATCACCGTCGGTAAGCGCTTTTTCTGTCCCAGCGGGCTGATGCCGCCGACCAGATAACCGGTAACGCGCTGGGCAAGCTGCGGATCGGCCATTTCTGCTTTTTTCGCGCCCAGCGCCTTCGCGACCTTTTTCAGATCCAGCAGACCGGCCACCGGCGTAACCGCCACGGCTAATTGTTTTGCATCGCCGTTCAGGGCCACCAGCAGGGTTTTGTAAACCTGACTGGCGTTCAGATTTAACTTACGTACCGCTTCATCGCCAAAATTCGTTTCGCTGGCGTCATGCTCGTAAGGATGCAGTTTAAACGCGACCTTTTGTTTTTCGAGGAGTTTTACTGCTGGCGTCATCATTGCTCCTTGCGTTGTGCAAATTTAAACCGATTTATGATGAATAAAGGTGGCGAAAATCTGCGCTTTGAGCGAGAATTGGCCCTGCGCCAGCATCTGATGCTGAGCGATAACCAAAATCATAAACAGATTTTTCATTGACAGGCCGATAGCGATATTGGCCTTCTTTTTTTCAGGCCCGCCTTAACAGCTCCGGCAGATTATCCTTTCCGTAAAGATGCAACGCTCCCACGGCGACCACATAGCGGCCCGCCGGCAGCTGGCTGAGCGTATCGCGCCAGCGCAGGTTGCGCTGGCTCATCAGCATATCGTTCAACACATTGCTGAAGGTCGACGGCAGCGAGGTGGGCTGCTGTTGCTGCGGCGCATCGAGCCACCAGCTGATCATGGTTTGCAGCAGGCGCGCGTTGGTGTGCCAGTGCGTCAGGGTATCCAGCAGCAGCGCCAGCCCTTCATTGGGTAGCCCTTTCAGCAACGCAAGCTGCACCTCCGGCCCTTCCAGCTCCCGCACCGGCTTGCGCCAGCGTTTCGCCGCCATCAGTAACTGATAATCGATGCCGTAATCGGGGCGCAGCCCTAGCTGCTGCGCCTGTTGCGCCTGCAGCATCAGCGCGATTTGCCAGGCGGGCAGGGTATCGAACAGCTCGATCGATAAATTGAGTTCGTCGCACAGTTTTCGCAGCTGCGCCAGCTCGGCCCGATCCAGCCGCTCAGCGAGCGGTGGCTGCTCATCAGTCTGCACAAAGGGCGATGCGCCGGTCGTAATGTCGGCCTCGACGATAAGCGAGTCGGCCTGTTGTAGCAGCCGCAGTAATTTCGGCGGCAGCGGCTGCATATCCTGCGTGCCCATATGTATGCTGCCGACCAGATGCAGTTGGCGATCGCCCAAGCGGATATCCACGGCAGGCCAGGCGTAGCTGGCAGGCATCAGACGCCGTAAAATCCCGTTTATCATTTGCCGGAAGCTGCGCATCATTCCCTGTCCTTGTTGTGCAAAAAAACCATGCTAGCGATTTCACGCCGCGAAGAATAGGGGACGATTCCGCTATTGCCGCCCGGGCGGCTGATAGCGCAGCAGGCGGTTGGCGTTGCTCACCACGGTAATGGATGAGAGCGCCATCGCCGCGCCCGCCAGCACCGGATTTAGCAGCGTCCCGGTAAAGGGATAGAGCACGCCGGCGACGACGGGAATGCCCAGGCTGTTGTAAATAAAAGCGCCCACCAGGTTCTGCTTCATGTTGCGCAGCGTCGCGTTGGCTACCGCCAGCGCATCGGCGACGCCATGAAGATCGTGGCGCATCAGGGTCATGGCCGCCGTTTCGATCGCCACATCGCTGCCGCCGCCCATCGCGACACCCACTTCCGCCTGCGCCAGCGCAGGCGCGTCGTTAATACCGTCGCCGATCATCGCCACCCGGCGGCCCTGCTGCTGCAGTCGACGTATCGCCTCCGCCTTGCCATCCGGCAACACCCCTGCGATCACCTCATCAATGCCCGCTTCGCGCGCGATGGCGCGCGCGGTCTGTTCATTGTCGCCGGTGAGCATAATCAGACGATAGCCTGAGCGGTGCAGACGCTGTAATGCCGTTCGGCTCTCCTGGCGCAGCGCGTCGCGCAGCGCGAACAGGCCGACCAGTTTGCCCTCCGCCGCCAGCATAACCGGCGTGGCGCCTTTTTCCGCCGTCGCGGCGAGCGCTTTTTCTGCCATGCTGTAGTCGATATTGTGCTGCCGCATCAGGGCGGCATTGCCCAGCAGCAGCGGCTTGCCATCCAGTGTGCCGCTTACGCCCTGGCCGCGTATTGTACGAAATTGCGCAACTGCGGGCAGGTTCGGGCTGTCTGCGGCCTTAACCAGCGCTTTCGCCAGCGGATGGCTGGAATCCTGCTCCAGCGACGCCGCCTGGCGCAGGATGTGCGTCTGGTCAGTGCCGTTAAAGGTCAAAATTTCAATCACGCGCGGCTGGCCTTCCGTCAGGGTGCCGGTTTTATCAAAAACCAGCGTGTCGAGGGCGCTGGCCCGCTGCAACGCGTCGGCGTCGCGCACCAGCACGCCCAGCTCGGCCGCGCGGCCCACGCCGGAGATGATCGACATCGGCGTCGCCAGCCCGAGCGCGCAGGGGCAGGCGATAATCAACACCGTGGTGGCGATCACCAGGGTATAAACGATTTGCGGCTGCGGTCCGAAGAAATACCAGATGGCGGCGCTGATTAGCGCGATCGCCACCACCGTCGGCACAAACACGGCGGAGATGCGATCGGCGAGACGGCCGATGTCCGGCTTGCTGCTTTGCGCCTGGCGCACCAGCTGAATGATGCGCGCCAGGGTGGTGTTTTTACCGATGGCGCGCGCGGTAAAGCGCACCGCGCCATCCTGCACCAGGGTGCCGGCATGAATAGCGTCGCCGCTGCTTTTCGCCTGCGGCACCGGCTCGCCGGTCAGCATCGCCTCATCGAACCAGGCTTCGCCCTCGACGATGTCGCCGTCGACCGGCACGCGATCGCCCGTCACCAGACGCAGCGTCATGCCCGGCTGAAGTTCGCTCAGCGGCACGCTTTTTTCGCCCTCGTCGGTAACCACCCGTGCCTGCGCCGGGGTCAGATCCAGCAGCCTTTCCAGCGCTTGCGACGAGCGCTGACGCGCGCGCTGCTCCAGCGCATGGCCGAGATTAATCAGTCCGATGATCATCGCGCTCGCCTCAAAATAGAGGTGGCGCGCCTGCGCCGGAAAAAAATCGGGCCAGAGGGCGACGCTGAACGAATAGAGCCAGGCCGCGCCGGTACCGAGCGCCACCAGCGTATCCATCGTCGCGGCGCCGTTGCGTAGGCTGCGCCAGGCGCTGCGGTAAAAATGGCCGCCGGCGATAATCATCACCAGCAGCGTAAGGGTGCCCAACAGCAGCCAGGCAGGGCGGTTGGCGGTGCTGAGCATCATGTTGTCGCCGAACATGCCCCAGATCATCAGCGGCACCCCCAGCAACAGGGCCAGCGCGGCCTGCCAGCTGAAGCGGCGCATCGCCTGACGCGCGCTGCGCCGCTGTTTTTCACGCCGCTCGCTTTCATCTTCTACCCGTTGCGCGCCGTAACCGGCCTCGACGACGGCGGCGATTAACGCCTGCGGATCGGCATCGCCCAACACCAGCGCGCTGCGCTCGCCGAGATTGACGCGCGCCTGGCTGACGCCCGCCACCTGCTGCAACGCTTTTTCCACCCGGCTGACGCAGCTGGCGCAGCTCATGCCTTCGATCAGCAGATGCGCGGCGTTATCGGCGTTTTGTGCCGGAAGCTCTGAACTTTCCGCTGTCAGCGCTTCCGGCTGCGATTCTGTTGCTGTCAGCGGTTCAGACTTTGGGCGCGCGTCGTCCTGCTTCAGGCCGGCGTGGTAGCCCGCCTGCTCAACGGTGGCGATAAGCGCGTCGGCGCTCGCCTGACCGGCGATACGAGCCTCTTCCAGCGTGACATCGGCCTGCTCTACGTCGCTGCGTTGCTCCAGCGCCTCTTTAACGCGTTTAATGCAGTGGCCGCAGGAGAGGCCGTCCAGCGTGAGTACGGTTGTCTGTGACATGGTTAACTCCTTGAGAGATCGGGTTTGACCCGCAGAACATTTTCGATTAGTTATGAAGCTTAAACCTTCCATCAAGGGGAAGGTCAAGGGGGAACAGTGAATATCAGCGATGTCGCCAAAAAAACCGGCTTAACCAGTAAAGCGATCCGTTTTTATGAAGAGAAGGGCGTGGTGACGCCGCCGCTGCGCAGTGAAAACGGCTACCGCAGCTATATGCCGCACCATCTGGAGGAGTTGACGCTGCTGCGCCAGGCGCGTCAGGTCGGCTTTACGCTTGACGAGTGCCGGGAACTGGTTAACCTGTTTAACAACCCGGAGCGCCACAGCGCCGAGGTGAAAGCCCGCACTCTGCAAAAAGCGGAGGAGATCGCGGCGCATATCGAAGAACTGCACGCGATGCGCGCGCGGTTGCTGGCGCTGGCGGCAGCCTGCCCGGGCGATGAGAGCGCCGACTGTCCGATCATCAATCACCTCGCCGGTTGCCGTGCACATCACTCATCCTGACCGCGCGGCCGGATGTGCAGCGTAATGCCTTCCACGCCGATCACCACGACATGCGTTCCGGCGTGCAGATCGCTGTCGGCCCGAACGCGCCAGCTACTGTCGCCGATGCGCACATGACCGATGCCGTCCTGTAACGCCGTCTCGAGCGTCAGGTGCCGTCCCACCATCTGCACGCCGCGTTGATTCAACGCGTTTGGCTGCTGCTGACGCTCGCGGTAGCGCAGCCAGCGATACCAGAAAAACAGGCACAGCAGCGTCAGCAGGGCGAAAAGGATGCCCTGGCCGCGCCACGGCAGAGGAAGCAGCCACTCGATAACGCCCACCAGCACGGCGGCAAGGCCGCTCCAGAGCAGGTAGCCGTTGGTGCCGAGCATCTCAGCGGCCAACAGCAGGCCGCCCAGCGTAAGCCAGAACCAGTGCGGGTGAGCGACGATCGCCGCCATGATCACGGTTTTTTCTCCCGGCGCGTTTCGTTCAGCAATTCGCTGATGCCCGCCACCGCGCCCAGCAAACTGCCGGCCTCCAGCGGCATCATCACCACTTTGCTGCTGTTGGCCGCGCCGATTTTTTGCAGCGCGTCGGTATATTTCTGCGCCACGAAATAGTTCACCGCCTGGATATCCCCGGCGGCGATCGCTTCCGACACCATGCGCGTTGCGGTGGCTTCCGCCTCCGCCTGACGTTCGCGCGCTTCGGCGAGTAAAAAGGCGGACTGCCGCTCCCCCTCCGCCTTGAGGATCTGCGACTGCTTATCCCCTTCGGCGCGCAGGATCGCCGCCTGCCGCACCCCTTCCGCCGTGAGAATATCGGCGCGTTTGGTGCGCTCCGCTTTCATCTGGGCGTTCATCGCGGCGATCAGCTCCTGCGGCGGGCGAACGTCGCGAATTTCGATACGGGTGATTTTTACCCCCCAGGGATTGGTCGCTTCGTCAACGATATGCAGCAGGCGGGTGTTGATGTTGTCGCGCTGGGAAAGCATCTCATCCAGCTCCATGCCGCCCAGTACGGTACGGATATTGGTCATGGTGAGATTGATAATCGCCAGCTCGAGGTTGCTGACTTCATAAGCGGCACTGGCGGCATCGACGACCTGAATAAAACAGACGGCGTCGATGGTGACGTTGGCGTTATCCTTCGAGATCACCTCCTGCGAGGGGATATCCAGCACTTGTTCCATCATATTGATTTTGCGACCAATACGATCCATGAACGGCACTACCAGGCTCAGACCAGGCGGCAGAGAATGGGTATAGCGGCCAAAACGTTCGACCGTCCACTGGTAGCCCTGCGGGACGATTTTGACTCCCGCCCAGACGGTCACCAGCACCAGTACGATCAGTACCGGGATCACAGTAATCATATAACCTCCAGATTGTCAGATTGTCGGGCCGAGTCGTTCGGCCCGTTCGCTCGCCGTCCGGGAGCCTGGCTTAGTAGAGCAGCGAGTAGAGCTGACGACGGTATTTGGCGGCCAGCGCATCTCCGGTGCCTAACGCAGCCAGAATCTCCTGCATCATTTTGCGCGCCTGGCCTTCAGCGGCGTTGAGATCGCGTTTCAAAAAGCCGAACAGCAGCTCCAGCGCTTCCTCGTTACGGCCTACCTGATGCAGCTGTAAGGAGAGTTTAGCAGCCAGCTCCGCATCGTCGGGACGTTGCGCCATCTGCGCCTGCAGCTGCTGGATCTCCGGCGTATCCGCCGCCTGCTTGAGCAGTTCGATCTGCGCCACCAGGCTTTGATAACGGGTATCCTGATCCTGCAACGGCACCGCCTGTAACACCGTCTCCGCTTCGTCGCTGCGGCTCAGCGTAATCAGCGCCTCCGCCAGCAAAAAGCCGATTTCGCTCGCCTGGCCGCTCAGCTGCCAGGCTTCTTTCAACAGCGGCAGCGCTTCCAGGGTTTTGCCTTCCTGCATCAGCGCCACCGCCTGCTGCGCTTTCAGCTCCTCTTCGCGCGGCAGAACTTTTTCCAGCAGCGCGCGAATCGCCTCCTCCGGCTGCGGCCCCTGGAAGCCGTCCACCGGCTGGCCGTTTTGGAACAGATAGACGGTCGGGATCGCGCGCAGACCGAACTGCGCCGCCACCATCTGCTCTTTATCACAGTCGAGTTTCGCCAGCACGAACTGACCGGCGTACTCCTGCGCCAGTTTCTCCAGCACCGGCGTCAGCTGCTGGCAGTGCTGGCTGCGGTCGGACCAGAAGTAGAACAGCACCGGCACCTGCATGGACTGCTCCAGCGTCTGATGCAGGTTGGATTCGTTGATGTCGATAATCGAAGCTTGTGGTGACATGAATACGTCTCTTTAGCTGTTAATGTCCTGAATATATGGGGGCGAAGCCGACGGCTTCAAGCTCAATTATGGCAATCCGCTCAGCGGCTGCACAAAATGCGATCCAGCATCCAGCCGGGCAGCAAACGTTTCAGCATGCTCATCGCATGCGCGACCAGCGTCACCGGATAGCGCAGGCGCGGCCGACGGCTCTCCAGCGCATGACGCAGCTTGGGCAGCACCGCTTCCGGCGGCAGCGAAAAGCGCGCGGCGATGCCCGGATTGCGCACCGGTTTGTCCGCTTCGCCCTGGGTAACATTGTCGGTGAACCGCGTGCGGATCGGGCCGGGTTCGATCAGGCTGACGCGCACGCCGCTGGCGCGTAGCTCAAGACGCAGCGCGTCCGACCAGGCTTCCAGCGCATATTTGCTGGCGGCGTAAGCGCCGCGTCCGGGCGTGGAGATCAGCCCCAGCACCGAACTGGTATTGACGATGCGGCCGTCGCCGCTCGCCTGTAGGGCGGGCAGCAGACGCATCGTCAACTGATGCGCGCCGAAAAAATTCGTCGCGAACTGTCGCTCCAGCTGCTGACGCGACAGGGTGGATAACGGCCCGTAAAGACCGAATCCGCCGTTGTTGAACAGGGCGTGTAGGCGATGGTCGGTCAGGGCGAGCACCCGATCCGCCGCGCGATCCACGCTCTGCGCATCGTCCAGATCCAGCAAGATGCCGGTGAAGCCGAGCGCCTCCATGCGCGCCACGTCCTGCTCTTGCCGGCACGCCGCCAGCACGCGATAGCCGCGCGCCAGCAAATCATGGGCGGCCGCCAGACCGATACCACTGGAGCAGCCGGTAATAAGAATCGATTTTTGCATAACTTTACCTGAGGAAATCCACGACGATCCGTTACTCATGCTTAACTAGCGGAGCCAGTTCCAGCGCCATCAGCGCGGCGATCCAGGGCTGAGCGTCGGGGTTGGGATGTATGCCATCTTGCTGCATCCATTCTGGTTTCAGGTAAACCTGCTCCATGAAAAAGGGGACCAGCGGAATCGCGTATTGCTGCGCCAGTTTCGGATAAATTTCACTGAACGATTCGGTATAACGGCGTCCATAATTGGCCGGCAGGCGGATCTGCATTAGCAGTGGTCTGGCGTTGGCGGCCCGCACGTCGGCGATGATTTTGCTCAGATCCTGCTCGATGTTTTGCGGCGGAAAACCGCGCAGGCCGTCGTTACCGCCCAATTCGATTAACACCCACTGCGGCTGATACTGCTTTAATAAAGCAGGCAGGCGCGCCAGGCCCTGCCCGGCGGTGTCGCCGCTGATGCTGGCGTTGACGACTTTAGGCTGCTGTCGCCACTTTTTATCCAGCAGGCTGGGCCAGGCGTCGGTCGCTGCCATGCGGTAGCCCGCGCTCAGGCTGTCGCCCAGCACCATCAGGGTGTCGGCGGCGGCGAAGCGCGACACCAGCAGAAGCAATACAAACAGGAAGGGATAATGCCAGCGGAAAACATTGTTGAAGTTCATCATCTTACTAAGTCCGTCGGTCAGGGAGAGCATCAGCTGACCATCCTTACCGGAGTTGAGTTAGTTGTCAAACCGGCTGAAACAATCGCCCTGATCGGCGAATCGGGCTCCGGCAAATCGACGCTGCTGGGCATTCTGGCCGGTCTGGATGACGGCAGCAGCGGCGAAGTCAATCTGATCGGGCAGCCGCTGCACCAGATGAACGAAGAGCAGCGCGCCGCCCTGCGTGCGCAGCACGTGGGCTTTGTGTTTCAGTCATTTATGCTGGTGCCGACGCTGAACGCGCTGGAAAACGTTCAGCTTCCCGCGTTGCTGCGCGGCGCTAACGAACGCCAGAGCCGCCGGCAGGCAGGCGAGCTGCTGACGCAGCTGGGGCTGGGCGAACGTCTGCACCATCTGCCCGCCCAGCTTTCCGGCGGCGAGCAGCAGCGCGTGGCGCTGGCGCGCGCGCTGGCGGTGGAGCCGCAGATCCTGCTGCTCGACGAGCCGTTCGGCGCGCTGGACGCCCAGGTGCGTAAAGAGCTGCGGCGCTGGCTGCGTCAGCTGCATGAAGAGCTGAAATTCACCAGCGTCTTTGTGACCCACGACCAGGAAGAGGCGATGGAAGTGGCCGACCGCGTGGTGGTGATGAGCCAGGGCAATATCGAACAGGTGGGCGCGCCCGACGAAGTGTGGCGCGATCCCGCCACCCGTTTCGTGCTGGAGTTCCTCGGCGAAGTTAACCGCTTCGACGGCGAAGTGCACGGTTCCCAGTTCCATGTAGGCGCCCACCACTGGCCGCTCGGCTATACGCCGGCGCATCAGGGCGCGGTAGAACTTTTCCTGCGTCCGTGGGAAGTGGATGTCAGCCGTCAGAGCAGCCTGGAGACTCCTCTGCCGGTTCAGGTGCTGGAGGTCAGCCCGCGCGGCCATTTCTGGCAGCTGGTGGTGCAGCCGTCCGGCTGGCAGAGCGAACCGGTTACGGTGGTTTCCGAGGGCGACCAGACGGCGCCGATCCGCGGCGAGCGGCTGTTCGTCGGACTGCAGCAGGCGCGTCTCTACCATGGCGCGACGCCGCTGCGCGCGGTTGCCTTTGCCCAAAGCGCCTGATATTTTGACGAAGCGATAACTCTCTTTTCGGGCGGGGCTTTCCCGCCCGACGCTTTTGCGCCTTCTCTTACCAGGAACAGATACCGTGACGACTCTGGAACAGACCATCGGCAATACGCCGCTGATCAAACTGCAACGCCTGACGCCTGATAACGGCAGCGAGATCTGGCTCAAGCTGGAAGGCAATAACCCGGCCGGTTCGGTAAAAGATCGCGCCGCCTATTCCATGATCCAGCAGGCGGAGCTGCGGGGCGATATCCGGCCCGGCGACCGGCTTATCGAAGCGACCAGCGGCAATACCGGCATCGCGCTGGCGATGATCGCGGCGATGAAAGGCTATGCGCTGCGGCTCCTGATGCCGGAAAACATGAGCCAGGAGCGACAGGCGGCGATGCGCGCCTACGGCGCCGAGCTGGTGCTGGTCAGCCGCGAGCGGGGAATGGAAGGCGCGCGCGACCTGGCCCGGGAGATGGCCGCCGCCGGCGAGGGCAAGGTGCTCGATCAGTTTAATAATCCCGATAATCCGCTGGGACACTATCGCACCACCGGACCGGAGATCTGGCAGCAGACCCAGGGTCGATTAACGCATTTCGTCTCCAGCATGGGAACCACCGGCACCATTACCGGCGTCGGACGCTACCTTAAAGAGCAGGACGCCCGCGTGCGGGTCATCGGTCTGCAGCCCAGCGAGGGGAGCAGCATTCCGGGCATTCGCCGCTGGCCTGAGGCCTATCTGCCGGGCATTTTCCGTCCCGAGCTGGTGGATGAAATCATCGATATGTCGCAGCTGGAGGCGGAAGAGACCATGCGCGCGCTGGCGCGGCGCGAAGGCATTTTCTGCGGCGTCAGTTCCGGCGGGGCGGTGGCGGGCGCGCTGCGCGTCGCGCAGGCCCAGCCCGGCAGCATTGTGGTCGCCATCGTCTGCGATCGCGGCGATCGTTATCTCTCTACCGGCATCTACGGCTAAGCTTTTTCCTGCAAATTATCTGGCCTGCGCTCACGTTAATGGTGATCGCAGGCCATTTTTGTTTATAGTCCCTGAAGAATTATCTGGCGCTGAGTCTGTAAGGATCGCGTAAAACCTGCTGCGCGCAACGCAGGGCCGGGACAAAATAGCGGCAATTTTGTATGAGAGATAAAAATGAAGATTCTGCTTGTTGATGACGATCTGGAGCTGGGCACCATGTTGAGCCAGTATCTAATCGCGGAAGGGTTTGACGCCCAGCTGGTGCTGAACGGGGCGGCAGGGGTGGAAGGAGCGCTTTCCGGCAACTATACCGCCATGATTCTGGACATTATGCTGCCGGATATGAGCGGCATCGATGTGTTACGCCAGGTGCGTCAGAGTAGCCGGATTCCGGTGATTATGCTGACCGCCAAAGGCGACAATATCGATCGCGTTATCGGGCTGGAGATGGGCGCGGATGATTACGTGCCAAAGCCGTGCTATCCGCGTGAACTGGTGGCGCGCCTGCGTGCGGTGCTGCGTCGGTTTGAAGAACAGGCGCCGCTGCCGGACAAAAAAGAGCTGCTGCGCTGGGGAGAGCTGACGCTCAACCCCGCAACGCGCATCACGGAGTGGCAGGGCAAAGCCTTTGATCTGACCGCCTCCGAATTCAATTTGCTCGACCTTTTGATGCGCGCGCCGGATCGCGTGGTATCAAAAGACGAGCTGTCGGAAAAAGGGCTTGGTCGACCGCGCGAAGCCTACGACCGCAGCGTGGATGTACATATCAGCAATATTCGCCAGAAGCTGTCAGCCCTGACGGCGGACAGCGTCAATATTGAAACCGTGCGCAGCATCGGCTATCGCATTCGATGAAACGCAGCTATCGCGGACGGATGTTCTGGAAAATCCTGCTGGGGTTCTGGCTGGTGTTCGTGATCATCAGCCAGCTGCTGTGGCTCGGCTTTACCCTGGCCGGTAACCGTCACGAGCCGCCGGAGATTGTCGCGACCCGACGCATCGTCAACTTGCAAATGGCCTCGGCGGCTTCGGTGCTGGAGCGCGGCGGACCTGCTTCGCTGGACGACATGATGGCGGACTGGGAGCCTAACGATCGCCAGTTCTTCTCGGTCATCCAGCATAACCGGCCGGTGCATGAAACCAACGCGCCGCCGCAGGAGTTTAATCCGCCGTTTCACGGCAGGTTTCCCGATGTGATCGTGCGTTGGGTAAAAGGCGCTGACGGGAAAGAGTATGAGCTGCGTTATGACGTGAAAAGCCTGCGCGAAGACAGCTCGATGGGCATGAACGAGCGGCGTAATTTTCTGAATATTCCCGAGCCGATGTTTATTTTCGCCGGATCGGTCGGCCTGCTGTTCAGCCTGTTGCTGGCCTGGAACCTGACGCGGCCGATGCGCCAGCTGCGCGAGGGCTTCGCCCGGGTATCGAGCGGCGATCTCTCGGTGCGGCTCTTTCCGGTGATGCGCAGACGACACGATGAGCTGTCGATCGTCGCGCAGGAGTTCGATGCCATGGTGGAGCGGCTGGACGTGCTGGTGCGCGCGCGCGAGGAGCTGCTGCACGATATTTCTCATGAGCTGCGTTCGCCGCTGGCGCGCTTGCAGCTGGCCACCGGACTGGCGAGGCAGACGCCGGAAACGGTTGAAGCCTCGCTGGATCGTATTGATGAAGAGGCGCGGCGACTCGATAAGATGATCGGCGAGCTGCTGACGCTGTCGCGGGCCGAGCATGAAAGTATGCCGGACGAGCAATATTTCGATCTTACCGGACTGGTCGAGGCGGTGGTGACCGACGTGCGTTACGAGGCGCAAATTCCCGGCGTGCTGATCGATTTTGAAATGGACAATAATGCCGATTACACCGTGCGCGGCAACGCGGAACTGATTCGGCGCGGCGTCGAAAACGTGCTGCGCAACGCGCTGCGCTTTTCATTGCCGGGGCATCATATTTATGTGCGACTGAAACATGAGCACCGCTGGCTGGCGATAAGCATCAGCGATCAGGGACCTGGCGTGGATGAAGAGAAGCTCTCCAGCATTTTCGATCCCTTTGTGCGCGTCAATTCACCGCTGCTGGGCAAAGGTTATGGGCTGGGTTTATCGATTGTACGCAAGGTGGTGTTAGCCCATCACGGCGAGGTGCAGGCGATTAATCGCGCCGAAGGCGGCCTGGAATTAACGATACGGCTGCCGCACTGGCAGGCAAAATCAGCATAAAAAAACGGCACCGGAAGGTGCCGTTTTTTATCGTCCGGTATTACTTTTTAATGCGAATAACCGGCGTTTCCCCGACGGTAACCTGACCAGACAATTTGGTCAGGTCTTTGATCTCGTCCATGTTTGAGATCACCACCGGAGTCAGCGTTGATTTTGCTTTCTCTTCCAGCAACGGCAGATCGAATTCAATGACCACGTCGCCTTTCTTGACCTTCTGGCCTTCTTCAGCGATGCGTTTGAAGCCTTCACCTTTCAGTTCAACCGTGTCGATACCGAAGTGAACAAACAGCTCAATGCCGTTATCTGACTCGATCGAAAAGGCGTGATTGGTTTCGAAAATTTTGCCGATGGTGCCGTCGACCGGCGCAACCATTTTGTTTCCGGTTGGTTTGATGGCGATGCCATCACCGACGATTTTCTCTGCAAACACGACATCTGGTACGTCTTCAATATTCACGATTTCGCCTGACAGAGGCGCAACGATGTCAATTGTTCCGGACGCGCTCTCTGTTTTGTCGCCAAAAAGTTTAGAAAACAAACCCATGATCTTCTCCTAAGCAATAATTTTGGGCCAGCGTCTCGCGGATCAGCAGAGAGTTTTTTCTTTAATGAATTTATTAACCAGGTTCATTAAATCTTCCGCTGTGGGTTGAGCCAGAGCCTGCTCCGCCAATGCCTTCGCATCTTCAAAATTGGTGTTACGTATAATTTTCTTGATGCTCGGGATTGAAATCGCACTCATGCTGAATTCGTCCAGCCCCATTCCCAATAACAGTAGTGTAGCACGTTCGTCACCGGCCAGCTCACCACACATGCCGGTCCACTTACCTTCGGCATGAGAAGCATCGATAACCTGCTTGATCAGGCCCAGCACGGACGGCGTCATTGGATTATAAAGGTGCGAAATCAAATCGTTGCCGCGATCCACCGCGAGAGTATACTGCGTCAGGTCGTTTGTCCCAATACTGAAAAAATCGACCTCTTTCGCCAGATGACGTGCGATCACCGCAGAAGATGGCGTTTCCACCATAATGCCCACTTCGATGGTCTCGTCAAAAGCTTTGTTTTCGTCGCGCAGCTGCGCTTTCAGGATTTCCAGCTCGTTTTTCAGGCTGCGCACTTCTTCCACGGAAATAATCATCGGGAACATAATGCGCAGTTTGCCGAACGCCGAGGCGCGCAGAATGGCGCGCAGCTGAGCGTGCAGGATCTCTTTGCGATCCATGGCGATACGGATGGCGCGCCATCCGAGGAATGGGTTCTCTTCTTTCGGCAGGTTCATGTACGGCAGATCTTTATCGCCGCCGATGTCCATGGTACGCACGATAACCGCCTGAGAACCCATCGCTTCCGCCACGGCTTTATAAGCCTGGAACTGCTCTTCTTCAGAAGGCAGCGAATCGCGATCCATAAACAGGAATTCTGTGCGGTAGAGACCGACGCCTTCCGCGCCGTTACGCTCTGCGCCTGCAATGTCGCGCACGGTGCCGATGTTGGCGCAAACTTCGACCTGATGGCCATCCAGAGTCACGGCTGGCAGATCTTTCAGTTTCGCCAGCTCATGTTTTTCCGACAGGTATTGCGTCTGGACGGCTTTCAGCTCTTCCACCACTTCCGTGGTCGGATTGACGTAAATTTGATTGTTTACGCCGTCGAGGATCAGGAAGTCGCCATTTTTAATGTTTTCAGTGACGTTGCCGGTGCCGACGATGGCCGGCAGCTCCAGCGAACGCGCCATAATTGAGGTGTGCGAGGTGCGGCCGCCTAAATCGGTGATAAAGCCCAGCACCTTTTTCAGGTTCAGCTGCGCGGTTTCCGACGGCGTCAGATCTTTCGCGACCAGAATGGATTCATCCTGAATGGCGCTCAGGTCGACGATATGCAGACCGAGAATATTCTGCAGCAGACGCTTGCCAATATCGCGTACGTCGGCGGCGCGCTCCTTCAGGTATTCATCGTCGAGCTCTTCCAGCGCCTTAGCCTGGCCGTCGATAACGGAATAAGCCGCAGCGTCCGCAGAGGCGTACTCTTTCTTGATCAGGTCGATGATTTCCTGCTCCAGCTCTTCATCTTCCAGCAACATAATGTGGCCTTCGAAGATCGCTGCTTTTTCTTCACCTAAGGTTTCACCGGCTTTAATCTTAATTGCCTCAAGCTGTGCGGCCGCTTTGCTGCGACCGTCCAGAAAGCGCTGTACTTCCTGCTCAACCTGATCGTCAGAAATCTTTTTGCGGTTGATGACGATTTCATCTTCTTTCAGCAGCAGAGCCTTGCCGAAAGCGATACCTGGTGATGCTAAAATGCCTGAAATCATAACCCTACCTTTTAATCACGATGGCTCATTAACCCGATGAATTGCCATTGTCATGGAAAGCGTACTGTACGGATGCAATAACGCGGACAGGTTGTCCGCGATCAAGATGTTTGCACTCAATGGGGCAAATGAGACTGTTTACTTAAAAACTGAGCAATTATTCCAGCTCAGCCATCAGTTTAACCAGATGTTCAACGGCCTGTTGCTCATCTTCGCCTTCTGCTGACAGCGTAACGACGGTGCCTTGGGTCAGACCCAGCGTCTGCAGCTTGAACAGACTTTTCGCGCTGGCGGACTTGCCGTTAGAGGTTACGGTGATTTCAGACTGAAACGCTTTGGCTTCTTTCACGAATTGCGCAGCAGGGCGGGTATGCAGACCGTTAGGTGCGGTAATGGTAACTTCTTGCTGGAACATTCTGTTTCCCCAACTTTATCAGGTTTGGTTTTATGGATCTAAAGTCTAGCCTGGAGCCGCGACTTTAGCCTCTTCAGGTGCGCTGGTATAGCATGATGCCGACCAAAAAATGCGCCCGAACGTCTAAGTCGCTCCAGAGAGCTGCCGGATGGAAAAGGGCAGTTTCTTCCTTTCATTATGCCGTGATTCGCCGTTTCGCCAAAAGCCTAAATCGATTCAGCTTGATCAAGTTCATTTAACGATTAATTTCGGGCATCGAAATAATTGCCAGCTTAAATACCAGAGCCACGTCACTGAAATCAATCTGCCGTTTGGCGAAAGTGAGATCCAGACCACAAAAAAGCACCCGGCAGGGTGCTTTTTTTATCGCTTTCAGAATTTCAGCCTTACTGCTGCAGCTCTTTTTCTGTGAACAGGTCGGCAAACAGCGCAGTGCTCAGGTAGCGTTCGCCGGAAGAGGGCAGAATCACCACGATGTTTTTATTGGCGAAAGCTTCATCTTCCTGCAGCTTGAGCGCGGCGGCGACTGCGGCACCGGAGGAGATGCCAGCCAGAATGCCTTCTTCTTCCATCAGCTTGCGCGCCATGGCGATCGCTTCTTCATTAGTGATCGCCACCACGCGATCGATCAGGCTAAGATCAAGGTTGCCCGGAATGAAACCTGCGCCGATGCCCTGGATTTTATGCGGGCCCGGCTTCAGCTCTTCGCCAGCCAGCGCCTGTGCGATAACCGGCGAGTCGGTCGGTTCGACCGCGACGGTGATCAGCTCTTTTTTGCCTTTGGTGTTTTTGATGTAACGGCTCACGCCGGTCAGGGTGCCGCCGGTGCCTACGCCTGCGATAAATACGTCAACGCTGCCGTCGGTATCTTCCCAAATTTCCGGGCCGGTGGTTTTTTCGTGAATTTCCGGGTTCGCCGGGTTGCTGAACTGCTGAAGCAGCACATATTTATCCGGGTTGCTGGCGACGATCTCTTCCGCTTTGGCGATAGCGCCCTTCATCCCTTTCGCGCCTTCAGTCAGTTCCAGGCTCGCGCCCAGCGCTTTCAGCAGCTTACGGCGTTCAACGGACATTGTTTCCGGCATCGTCAGCGTCAGCTTATAACCGCGCGCGGCGGCGACGTAGGCCAAAGCAATACCGGTATTGCCGCTGGTGGGTTCAACCAGTTCAACGCCAGGCTTGAGGATGCCTCGTTTCTCTGCGTCCCAAATCATATTGGCGCCGATACGGCATTTGACGCTGAAACTGGGGTTACGGGATTCAACCTTTGCCAGAATGCGGCCATTGCCGATGCGATTCAGGCGAACCAGCGGCGTATGACCAATCGTCAAAGAGTTATCTTCATAAATCTTACTCATAGCCCGTCCTTAAACTGTTTGAAATTATGGGAACCCTCAGAGCATACGCTTTCTGCCCGCCTGCGGAAGTGAAGAAATCGTATATCTATATGTCGCACGGCAATAAGCCTGTAGAAAAAAAGTATAAGGCGTTCTGATGAAATTTTATCCCTGCAGCCGGCCTGATTGCGCCCGGTAGCGGTCGACCCACATCGCCGTCGCGCCGCAAACCGCAACCGGCATAATCGCCAGGTTTAAAATCGGGATCATGGTAAACAGGCTGACCAGGGCGCCGAACTGCATATTGGCGGTTTTATGCTGGCGCAGGGCGTTGCGCATCTGGCGGAAGCTGACCTTATGGTTGTCGAAAGGGTAGTCGCAATACTGCACGGAGAGCATCCAGGCGCTGAAAAGGAACCAGAGCACCGGCGCCACCGTCTGCCCAAAACCCGGAATAAAATAGAGCAGCAGCAGGCCCAGCGCGCGCGGCAGGTAGTAACCCAGCTTTTGCAGCTCGCGTTTCATAATGCGCGGCACGTCTTTTATCATTGCCGCCCAGCCGCTATCCGGCAAAGGTTTGCCGGTAAGCCGGCCCTCCAGCTGCTCCGCCAGCAGACCGCAAAAGGGCGCCGCGATCCAGTTGGCTATCGTGGAGAAAAAATAGCTGAACACCAGTACGATAGAGATAACGGAGAGCGGCCAGATCAGATAGCTGAGCCACTGCAGCCAGTCCGGGATATGGCTCAGCAGGCGCGGGATCCAGTCGCCCAGCCGTTGAAAAAGCCAGATAAAGGCGCCGCCCAGCAGCAGAACGTTGACCAGCAGCGGGACCACCACAAAGCGGCGGATGCCCGGCAGGCGGATCAGCCGCCATCCCAGCGCAAAGTAATGTACTCCGTTATACGATGAGACAGAATTCTCACAAGCCATAAGCGGCAAATCTCCACATTTGTCAGGGCGGAACTATCATAACCTGGCTTTTCGTCCTGGCCAGGTGAGTTTTGAACGAAAAATCAGCAAAAAAGCGTGGGGCAGCTATCTAATTTGTCAGAAAATACTGCGCGCGCTTGCACTTGTGTAGCAGGGCAAATACAGTTAGAGGATAAAGTTTGCCGCGGTGGCAAGGTATTGGAACAACAGAGAATACAATGATGCAGGATTTGCGTCTGATATTAATCGTTGTTGGCGCGATCGCCATTATAGCGCTTCTTCTTCACGGACTGTGGACCAGCCGTAAAGAGCGCTCGTCGGTGTTCCGCGATCGCCCGCATAAACGTCTGAAACAGCGTGATGACGAACCCCTGAACGATGACGAAGATGAGGTGACGAGCGAAGTGCGCGTACGCCGCGATCGTCCCGTCCATGAAGAACCTAAATTCGACGGTTTCAGCGAAGCGGATGACGCGGCGCAGTCGCAGCCTGAACCTGCGCGCCGCGCCGAACCCGTACGCCAGTCTGAACCGGCGCGTCAGCCTGCGCCGCGCCGCGAGCTGCAGACGGATAATGACGATCCGCTATTCAGCGCCCCGACGGAGCCGCGTCAGCCGCAGCCTGCGCCCCAGCCGGAGGTTAAACCGGTCGTTCAGCCCCAGCCGGTACAGGCCGATCCGCTATTGGATCAGGAGCCGCTGATCGCGTCGCCGCAGCCGGAGATTCAGACTGAGCCGGAACCTGCGCCGCAGCCGCAGGAACAACAGCCCGCGCCGCGCAGCGAGCCGGCTTCCTCCGGTCGCAAAGAGACGGTGCTGGTACTGCACGTCGCCGCGCATGCGGGCGGCGCGCTTAATGGCGAAGCGCTGTTGCAGGGAATTTTGCAGGCGGGATTCCAGTTCGGCGAAATGAATATTTTCCATCGTCACCTCAGCCCGGCCGGCAGCGGTCCGGTGCTGTTTAGCCTGGCTAACATGGTGAAACCCGGCTCATTCAACCCGGATGAGATGTCCAACTTTACTACGCCGGGCATTTCTATCTTTATGATGGTGCCTTCCTACGGCGATGCGAACCAGAACTTCAAGCTGATGCTGCAATCCGCGCAGCGCATTGCCGACGATGTCGGCGGCGTAGTGTTGGATGATGAGCGTCGTATGATGACGCCGCAAAAGCTGGAAACCTACAAAACCCGCATTCGCGAGGTCATTGAAGCGCAAAACTAAGGCTTCATGCGACAAATCAATAATGTTTTAACGAACCCCCGCCTGTCGGGGGTTTTTTATCTGATGGGGCCCTATGAAATCCGTACAGGATCAGTTAACCGAATTGCGCACCACGCTGCGCCATCACGAATACCTCTACCACGTTATGGATGCGCCGGAGATCCCGGATGCGGAATATGACCGCCTGATGCGCGAACTGCGAGCGCTGGAAGAGCAGCATCCCGAGCTGATTACCCCCGATTCGCCGACCCAGCGCGTAGGCGCCGCGCCGCTTACGGTATTTGAGCAGGTCCGGCATGAGGTGCCGATGTTGTCGCTGGACAACGTGTTCGACGATGCAAGTTATCTGGCCTTCAACAAGCGCGTGCAGGATCGCCTGAAAAGCAGCGATGAGATTACTTTTTGCTGCGAGCTGAAGCTGGACGGCCTTGCGGTAAGCCTGCTGTACGAGGATGGCCTGCTGGTGCGCGCCGCCACGCGCGGCGACGGCACGACCGGCGAAAACATCACGTCCAACGTGCGCACTATCTATGCGATTCCGCTGCGGCTGAAAGGCGACAATATCCCCGCCCGGCTGGAAGTGCGCGGCGAAGTTTTCATGACCCAGAGCGGTTTTGAAAAACTCAACGAGGAAGCGCGCAGAACGGGCGGCAAGGTCTTCGCTAACCCGCGCAACGCCGCCGCCGGTTCGCTGCGTCAGCTTGACCCGCGCATTACCGCGAAGCGCCCGCTCACCTTTTTTTGCTACGGTTTCGGACTGCTGGAAGGCGGCGAAATGCCGGCCAGCCATTGGGAAAGGCTACAGCAGCTCAAGGCTTGGGGCCTGCCGGTCAGCGATCGCATCCGTCTGGTGCATAGCGCTGACGAAGTGCTGGAATTTTATCATCAGGTGGAAAAAGATCGTCCCACGCTCGGTTTTGATATCGACGGCGTGGTGATTAAGGTCGATTCTCAGGCGCTGCGCGATCAGCTGGGGTTCGTTGCGCGCGCGCCGCGCTGGGCTATCGCTTTTAAATTCCCGGCGCAGGAGCAGATGACCTTTGTGCGCGACGTGGAGTTTCAGGTTGGACGAACCGGCGCCATTACGCCGGTCGCGCGTCTGGAGCCGGTGCTGGTGGCTGGCGTAATGGTCAGCAACGCTACGCTGCACAATGCCGATGAAATTGAGCGTCTCGGGCTGCGCATCGGCGATAAAGTGGTGATCCGGCGCGCCGGCGACGTCATCCCGCAGGTAGTGAACGTCGTTGAGTCTGACCGTCCGGCGGAAACGCAGGAGGTCGAATTTCCGACCCATTGCCCCGTCTGCGGTTCCGATGTCGAGCGGGTAGAAGGGGAGGCGGTGGCGCGTTGCACCGGCGGCCTGATCTGCGGCGCGCAGCGTAAAGAGGCGCTGAAACACTTTGTCTCGCGACGCGCGATGGATGTCGACGGTTTGGGCGATAAGATCATCGATCAGCTGGTGGAAAAAGAGTATGTGCATACCCCGGCCGATCTGTTCCGCCTTACGGCGGGCAAGCTCACCGGTCTGGATCGCATGGGGCCGAAATCGGCGCAGAATGTCGTCGATGCGCTGAACAAGGCGAAACAAACCACGCTGGCGCGCTTTCTCTACGCGCTGGGGATCCGCGAAGTTGGCGAGGCCACGGCGGCCAACCTGGCTAACCACTTCGGTTCGCTGGATAAGGTAATGGAAGCTGACCTGGAGGCGCTGATCGCGGTGCAGGACGTCGGCAAGGTCGTGGCGGCGCACGTACGCAACTTTATGGAAGAAGAGAGCAACCGCGAGGTTATTCGCCAGCTGGTTGAAGAGGCGGGCATCCACTGGCCGGAGGTGCAGGTTGTCAGGGCTGAAGAACTGAACAATCCGTTCGCCGGCAAAACCGTGGTATTAACCGGATCGCTGACCATTATGTCGCGTGACGATGCGAAAGATCGCCTTACGGCGATGGGCGCGAAGGTCAGCAGTAGCGTCTCGAAGAAAACCGATCTGGTGATCGCCGGCGAAGCGGCCGGCTCTAAACTGGCGAAGGCGCAGGAACTGGGCATCGACGTTATTGATGAAGCGGAAATGATCCGTCTGCTGGGAGAGTAAGGTGGAAAAACAGCATCTGATTGACATCGCCAATACCGCGATGCCCTTTGGTAAATATAAGGGGCGGATGCTGATCGATCTACCCGAGCCTTATCTGCTGTGGTTCGCCCGCAGCGGCGAGTTTCCCGCCGGTCGGCTTGGCGAATTGATGCAGATGACGCTGGCGATCAAAATCGAAGGGCTTGAGGGGCTGGTAAAGCCCCTCAAGCAGAGCTGAGCGGGCCGTTTAACTCGGCCCGTAATCCCTTACTTTTGTGACTGCACCACGGCTTTGGCCGCAGCCAGATGCTGCGCCGCCACCTTTTCATTGGTCTTTTTATACCGCTGCGCGATGAACGAGCAGACCATCAGTTGCACCTGATGGAACACCATCAGCGGCAGCACGATCATTCCCACGCTGGCGGCCGGAAACAGAATATTCGCCATCGGCACGCCGTTCGCCAGGCTCTTTTTCGAGCCGCAGAACAGCGCGACAATTTCGTCGGCGCGTTTGAAGCCGAACAGACGCGCCGCGCCGAAGTTAACTGCCAGCGCCACAAACAGCAGCAGCAGGCTGCCGGCGAGGATCCAGAGCAGGGTATCAAGCCCTACGCGATGCCAGATGCCGTTAACCACCGCTTCGCTGAAGGCGGAATAGACCACCAGCAGAATCGAGGTCTGATCCGTTTTTCCAATCAGGCTGCGATGCCTTTCCACCCAGCCGCCGATCCAGCGGCGGGAAAGATGACCAACCACGAAGGGCACCAGCAGCTGCAGCATAATTTTGCCGATCTGCTCCAGGCCATTGCTGGGCGCGTCGCTGTGAACGTTCATGACCAGATTGACCAGCAGCGGAGAGATAAAGACGCCAAGCAGGCTGGAAGCCGAGGCGCTGCATACAGCCGCCGCCACGTTACCGCCCGCCATCGAGGTGAAAGCGATGGCCGACTGCACGGTAGCAGGCAAAATAGAGAGGTAAAGAAAGCCGGTATAGATCTCGCTGCCGACGTTGACCGGATGCCACCAGACCAACAGCACGCCGAGGATCGGAAACAGCACGAAGGTGCTGCACATAATCCACAGGTGCAAACGCCAGTGGCTGCTGCCTGCGATGATCTTTTCACGCGACAGCTTGGCGCCGTGCATAAAAAACAGCAGCGCGATCGCCGCCGTGGTCAGCCATTCGACAGAATCGGCGAATCCGCCTCTGGCGGGTAAAAAGGTCGCCAGCAACACGGTGATGATGAGTTTGATCATCATGGGGTGGAGCCGTAAAAATCCCATTGTTACAATCCGGTTAAAAAAAGATGCGGATGATTGTGCGCGATAGCAGTTTAGAAATAAAATTGATTTATTGCATTAATCTATGAGCAGAATCGATGAATTACACCTTACGGCAGCTGAAGATTTTTGTGGCGGTGGCGCGACACGGCGGTTTCAGCCAGGCGGGGCAGGCGATCGGACTGAGCCAGTCGGCGGTCAGCCACAGTATTAAAGAGCTGGAAGCGGAGATGGGCGTACGACTATTGGACCGCACCACGCGCGAAGTGATCCTCACCGAGGCGGGCCAGCAGCTGGCGTCGCGCATGGAAAGGCTGCTGGAAGAGCTGAACACCACATTGCTTGATATTCGCAGCTTCGGCGAGCAGCGCAGCGGCACCGTGCGCGTTGCCGCCAGCCAGACGATTTCGGCGCACCTGATGCCGCAATGTCTCGCCGCCAGCCAGCAGAGCTATCCTGAAATTAAAATTATTCTGCACGATCGCGTTCAGCAATGGGTATTGCAAAGCGTGCGCAATGGCGAAGTGGATTTCGGCATTGTCATCGGCCCGCTGGCCGATGCGGATTTCGACAACCAGCCGATACTCGACGAGCCGTTTCTTTTGCTCTGCCGCAACGATGATCCGCTGGCTGAAGTGAAAGCACCGCAGTGGCGGATGCTGGATGGCCGCACCATGGTATTGCAGGATTACGCCTCGGGCAGCCGCCTGCTGATCGATGCCGCTTTTCGCCAGCAGGAGATTAAGGTCAATATCGTGCAGGAGATTGGTCATCCGGCCACGCTGTTTCCTATGGTCGAGGCGGGGATCGGCATCAGTATTCTGCCGGCGCTGGCGCTGCCTTTGCCGGCCGGGCGTCCTTTAAGGGTGCGGCGGCTGCATCCGGAGGTTAACCGCAGCCTGACGTTGATCAAGCGTAAAAACCGTTCGCTGACTCCGGCGGCGGAGGCGATCTGGCAAGAGGTGCGCCAGCAGGCGGAGCTGCTGACGCAACAGCGTTCGTTAAGACCCGCTTTTTAGACGTAAACTAGACGTAAACGTTGATTTTATTGCTTTCCGTCGGGCGGTTAATCCCGTCGGCTTTTATCTCATTGGTCTGGCTGATTTCTTGCTTCTGCTGGCTTTTTTTCGCCTGCTTCTGCTCGATTTGCGCCAGCTGCGCTTCCAGCATCTGAATCTGCGATTCCAGCAGCTGCTGCTGTTCGTTTTTCTCCTCGGTGGTGAGATCGTCGTTGTTGGACAGGTCGTCGAGCTGTTTCGTGATGCTCTGAATCTGTCGGTTAATGCTGGCAACCTGCGATGCGGCGCCTCCGCTGCTACTGCCGCCGCTGCTGATACCTGAAATAGTTGACATCATTTTCTCCCTTGCATTAATGCAACATCGTTATCGGAGCGCACGGCACCGGACTTGAGGTCGGGGAGCGTTAAGGAACTGAAAAGGTTTTGAAAGCGTAAGCGAGGAGGGTAGCGAACGCTGAAAACGAAAAAAGCGCCCTGAAGGCGCTTTTTTCTAAATTTGGTGGGTCGTGCAGGATTCGAACCTGCGACCAATTGATTAAAAGTCAACTGCTCTACCAACTGAGCTAACGACCCNNTGGTGGGTGATGACGGGCTCGAACCGCCGACCCCCTCCTTGTAAGGGAGATGCTCTACCAACTGAGCTAATCACCCAATCTTATCTCTTGTTCACTGCGGGCCACCTGAAGAGTGGTGGGTGATGACGGGCTCGAACCGCCGACCCCCTCCTTGTAAGGGAGATGCTCTACCAACTGAGCTAATCACCCCCGCTGTGTGGAGTCGCATTATAGGGATAGTTCAAAGTGAGTCAACGCTTTTTAAAACTAAAATGCGCGTTCGCCTTAATTTTAGTCAGGATGGTTCGCATTTAGGCAATGTGCTGGTTTTATTGCCGGAAACGCGGTAAATCCTTGCTTCATTGCCCCGTCCCGGTCATTGAGGATTCATCGACAGGTGCTAGAATGTGCGCACTGTTTTTCGCGTCCAACCCGTTTTTTGTCATCCGGACAGAAAACCCGCGCATTAAGGCAATGCTGAATGAAATTGAAAACTCGCTTCGCGCCAAGCCCCACCGGTTATCTGCATGTGGGGGGCGCTCGTACCGCGCTCTATTCCTGGCTTTACGCCCGTCATAATCAGGGCGAATTCGTTCTGCGCATCGAAGATACCGATCTTGAGCGTTCCACGCCGGAAGCCATTGAAGCCATTATGGACGGCATGAACTGGCTGAGCCTGGACTGGAACGAAGGTCCTTACTATCAGACTAAACGCTTCGACCGCTACAACGCGGTGATCGATGAGATGCTGGAAGCGGGCACTGCCTATAAATGCTATTGTTCCAAAGAGCGCCTTGAGCAGCTGCGCGAAACCCAGATGGCGAACGGCGAAAAGCCGCGTTACGACGGCCGCTGCCGCGACAACCACGAACATCACGCCGCCGATGAGCCGTGCGTGGTGCGTTTTCGCAACCCGCAGGAAGGTTCGGTGATCTTTGACGATCAGATCCGCGGCCCGATCGAAATCAGCAACCAGGAGCTGGACGATCTGATTATCCGTCGTACCGACGGTTCGCCGACCTATAACTTCTGCGTGGTGGTAGACGACTGGGATATGGGCATCACCCATGTGATCCGCGGCGAAGACCACATTAATAACACGCCGCGTCAGATCAACATTCTGAAAGCGATCGGCGCGCAGGTGCCGGTTTACGCCCATGTCTCCATGATCCTCGGCGACGACGGCAAAAAACTCTCCAAGCGCCACGGCGCGGTAGGGGTAATGCAATATCGCGACGACGGCTATCTGCCGGAAGCGCTGCTTAACTATCTGGTGCGCCTCGGCTGGTCCCATGGTGATCAGGAGATTTTCAGCGTGCCGGAGATGATCGAGCTGTTTACGCTGGACGCTGTCAGCAAATCCGCCAGCGCCTTTAACACGGAAAAGCTGCTGTGGCTGAACCACCACTACATTAATACGCTTGAGCCGGAATATGTGGCGACCCATCTGCAGTGGCACATCGAGCAGCAGAATATCGACACCCGAACCGGCCCGGAACTGGCGCAGCTGGTGAAACTGCTGGGCGAGCGCTGCAAGACGCTGAAAGAGATTGCGGAATCCTGCCGCTATTTCTATGAAGATTTCGACGCTTTTGATGCGGACGCGGCGAAAAAACATCTGCGTCCGGTCGCCCGTCAGGCGCTGGAAAGGGTGCGCGATAAGCTGGCGGCCATCAGCGAATGGACGGCGGAAAACGTGCATCAGGCGATTCAGAATACCGCCGATGAGCTGGAGCTGGGAATGGGCAAGGTCGGCATGCCGCTGCGCGTCGCGGTAACCGGCGCTGGACAGTCGCCGGCGCTGGACGTCACCGTGCAGGCTATCGGCCGCAGCCGCAGCGTCGCGCGCATGGAGAAGGCGCTGGCCTTTATCAGCGAACGCGAAGCGCAGGCGTAACGCGTATCAACCGGAGGCGGCGACGCTTCCGGTTTTTTTCTATTCTTCTTCCTGAATGCCCAGCCGCTGCAATATGCCTCTGATACCTACGCGCAACAGCAGCGCCGCTAATTGCTCGCGCTCGTGAGGGGTCATTTGCTGGACGGAATTAATGAGTAACGCAGGTAACGTATTCTGCTGGACGTTGTAGCTGGCGCCTGGCTCGCTGGCGTGACGTGTCGACTTAATAAACTCTCTGACCCGCTCATCGATATGAATCAAACGCGCTTTGCCGCCCTGTACGCCGGGCTTTGGCGCGGTGGTCCAGTTCTCGCGCTTAATCCATTTATTAACGGTCTGACGGCTGTAACCGGTTTCCTGAGCCAGCTCTTCGGGGGTTAACCATTCCTTTTTCACGTCGCTATCCCTGTTGAATACATTAGCTGGGCATATTACAACAAATCGTAACGGGAAAAACTAACAGGAAGGCCTAACAAAGCAAGAAATTGCCTTTTGCCGTCCGGCAAAAGGCAAGAGAGGACGCTTACTGGTAGGTGCCGGCACGCTCGCTGCCGGGACGGAAAGCGAGGAAATAGACGAGGCCGACAAAAACAGCGCCGCCGACAGCGTTGCCAAGGAACACGCCGACGAAGTTCGGCAGGTATTCCGCCCAGCTCAGCTGGCCGGCGAAAATCGCCGCCGGTACGATGAACATGTTAGCCACAACGTGCTGGAAACCGATCGCCACGAACGCCATCACCGGGAACCACATGCCGAAGATTTTGCCCACCACATCTTTGCTGGCGAAGGCCAGCCAGACCGCCAGGCAGACCAGCCAGTTACAACCGATGCCGGAAATAAAGGCGTGCGAGAAATCGGCATTTACTTTGGCGCTGGCGATGGCGACGGTTTTCTTCAGGTAATCGCCTTCGGTCATGCCGAGCAGGTGGCCGAAGAACCAGGCCACGGCCAGGCTGCCGATAAAGTTAGCGATAGTGACCCAAAACCAGTTGCGCAGCACGCTGAGGCCGCTGACGCGACGCGCGAACCAGGCGATAGGCAGCGTCATCATGTTGCCGGTCAGCAGTTCGCCGCCCGCCAGTACGGTCAGGATCAGCCCCACCGGGAACACGGCCGCGCCCAGCAGGCCGCCGAATGAACCCCAGTCAGCCGGCAGTTGGTTAATCACGTGCAGATCAAGCAGGAACCCTGTTGCGATAAAAGCCCCGGCCATAAAGCCGAGAATAAGCAGTGTTGAAACGGAGGACTGACTTTTAACGACGCCCGCCTGAATCGCCAGTTGAGCGATTTCTTTAGGTGTATGCAACGACATTATTATCTCGTTTTTATCTGTAGAAATGGTGAAGGTGAAGCTCCGGCAAACAAGGCAGCGCGGCGATGTTTGCTTAATTAGCGCGCTAAGTCTTGCACGGTCCCTTAACGAAAACAAGAAAATTCCTATAACATACTTAACGCCGAGTTAACCTTTTTATGAGCTTTTATTTGCCTCGCTCCCGAATCGGCAACCTTAAGGCAAATCTCAGCGCTTCGGCATTAAATGAGAGGGGAGAAAGGAAAAAATAGGCTGCGGCATTGTTGAAAAAAAAGGCGCTAAACCGGCGGTTTGCCGCCTTTTTCAGCGATTGAACACAGAATCCAAAATTGGCGTTGACACCCTGTGGTCCGTTTCATATTATGCCGTCCGTCGATTAGATACGACGGTTTTTCAGTTCGGGGCTATAGCTCAGCTGGGAGAGCGCTTGCATGGCATGCAAGAGGTCAGCGGTTCGATCCCGCTTAGCTCCACCAAACTGCTTCCCAACGGTTTGGCACTGAAAAACGATTCCAGGTGTGGGGGTATAGCTCAGCTGGGAGAGCGCTTGCATGGCATGCAAGAGGTCAGCGGTTCGATCCCGCTTATCTCCACCAAATTCTTCGATTCCCTTGTTGTTAACTTCTCAGGCGATTTTCTGCCCGCGACGCTTTTTGCCGCTCGCACAGGCGACTCCCTTCGCCCTCTCCCCTTACTTACGCCGTTACCTGCTCCCGCTGCGTGCGCAACACGTTGAATCCATGCGTGCCGTCGTGATCCAGCTGCGCCACTAGCCCATATTCCCACTCCAGATAGGCCTGCATGGTCGCCGCATCGATATCCGTTCCTTCATAAGGACGGCGATAGCGATCAACAGCTGGCGACAGCAGCCGCTGTTCGCCCGACTCGGCAGGCAATCCCGCCTCGCGCCAGGCGGCGTTGCCGCCCGCCAGGATCCAGACCGGCTTGCCGCTCAGTTCGGCCACCTGCGCCTGGGCATAGCGCGCCAGCAGGCTGCTGCCGCAGGTTAAGACGTAACGTTCCGCCTCAGGCAGTATGGCGCCGCCCTGCTGTTGCAGCGTCGATCGCAGCAGCCAAGCCGCGCCGGGAATATGACTTTTGATATGGTTCGCGCGCGTGGTGAAATCCAGCACCTGG
>DENB01000091.1:0-298 GCA_002359495.1 Enterobacteriaceae bacterium UBA2655 | reverse complement strand
TTGTCCCAGCCCGTGGGTGCTCCCCTGCCGCAGCCAGGTCGCCAGCTCCTGCGCTGAGACCGTCTGCTGCTCCGGCAGCGGCGGCACCTGCGCTTTCCAGTCGCCGCGCTCGCTGAAATCCGCTGTGGTCAGGCCGTCCAGCACCGCGACCTGCCAGCCCATCTGCGCTAGCCAGGACGCTGTCATATTGGCGCGTACGCCGTCGTCATCCGCTAAAACGATGCGCGCGCCGCGTACGCTGGCGTAGTGGTCGGTCTCCTGCACCAGCTGCCCGCCGGGAACGTGCCGGCTGGCAGGC
>DENB01000003.1 GCA_002359495.1 Enterobacteriaceae bacterium UBA2655 | reverse complement strand
GGCTGCTGGCGCATATCGGCCTGCATCTGCTCCAGCAGCTGGCGCTGTTCGTCGGTCAACTGCGTTTGCGACTGGACTTCGCCGCCGGCGGACGGTTCGGTCGGCGTCGGCACGGTGATCTGACGATTCTCCAGCTCTTTAATATATTTCCAGCGCTCTTCCGGCTTCGGCGGCAGACCATTGCCGTTGGCTTTATGATTCGGCATAACCGGCGCTTCATCTTTTTTATGATGCGCAAGGAACCATAAACCACCGGCAAAGGTGACCAGTACCGCAACCGCCAGTCCGATCATCAGCTTCGATGTGCCCGAACCACCTTTGCTTTTTTTGCCCCGGCTATGACTTTTTTTGCGACGCGTCCCTGTTGAACGCCCGCGGCCTACATAGTCTTTTTGTGCCACTCTCGTTCCGATACCCTTCAAAAAAATGCTGCCAAATGCACGTCGAATCCCGCTACTGATCGCCCGGCAATGAGTCCGCCATGTTACTTAAGGGTCGGAAGTTTGACCAGCGGAGTTCGCATTCAGAATTTGCTGAAAATGTCCTGAATTCATCAGGATTTCTCGCGCCGGCAAGGAACGGCCGTGCTGCTGCGCATCTTCAGCTCGAAATCGAGCAGGCGCGAGCCGTTGTTCACCCGTCTGCCCTGCAGCTGCTCCAGCAACAGCAGCATCGCTTCGCGTCCTATCGCATAGCGCGGCTGCGCCACGGTGGTTAAGGACGGATCGCAGTAACGCGACAGCTCGATATCGTCAAACCCGACCACGGAGAGATCCTGCGGAACGCGCAGGCCCATCGCTTTAGCCTCTTTGATCGCGCCCAGCGCCATAATGTCGTTATGGCAAAACAGCGCGCGCGGCGGCTGCGGCAGGCTCATCAGCTTTTTCAACGCGCTGACGCCCGCTTCGAACCTAAAGTCGCCGCGTACGATTAAAGAGGGATCGACGCTCATATTGTTGCGTCGCAGCGCCTGAATATAGCCCTGCAGACGATACTGGCAAAGCGGCATCTCTTCCGGCCCGGCGATGCAGGCGATGCGGCGATGGCCGAGATGAATCAGATGATTAACGGCTTCGAAGGCGGCGGTGAGGTTGTCGATATGAACGGTAGGCAGCTCCATCTCCGGGGCGAACTCATTGGCCATCACCATTGGCGGCAGGTTGCGCTGCTCCTCCACGCCGGCATCGAAGGGTAGCTGCGAACCCAGCAGCACCATGCCGTCGATCTGGCGCGTCAGCATCAGATTCATAAAGGTTTTTTCCTGCTGATTTTGATGCGCGCAGTCGCCAATCAGCACCAGATAACCCTCTTCGGCGGCGGTCACTTCCACGCCGCGAATCACTTCGCTGAAAAAGGGATCGCAGATATCGGGCACGAGAATCAGGATTGTGCGGGAGTCGCCGCGCTTCGCGTTGCGCGACAGCGCATGAGGAGAGTAGCCCACGGCGATAACCGCCTGTTCGACCTTATGTCGGGTAGCGGCTGAGACTTTTTCCGGGTTCATCAACGCTCGCGAAACGGTGGCGGTTGAGACGCCAGCCCTCTCTGCCACATCTTTCATGGTCGCGGCGGAAGACTGCTGATTCTGCTCCAACGCTTACTCCTGGCGCGCTATAGCGCGATCTTATTCAGGTAATAGTCTGGCCTCATGCCTGACGCCAGCGTGAACGGGCACTATTGTTAACCGATATCCTGCTCGGGTTGTTACCTAATTTGCATAAAAATTGTGACTTGTGCGACTTTTTTCGATCGCGCTCGCAGAATAAAAGCGTCTTAACTTTCAGTAGGATCGATATCCAGCGTCCATTTTACTTTCCGCGCGGCGGGCAATGTGGTGATCAACGGCAATGAACTGCTGAGTAATTGCTGCAAACGCTTGCGGGCGGGATGCTGAACCAGCAGCTGCCAGCGCCAGCGGCCGCTGCGTTTCGCCTGTAACGCGGGCACCGGGCCCATAATCCACAGCGAGGCGTCCTTCAGCGGACTCGCCTCCAGCAGGTTGCGCAGCTGTTGTAAAAACTCCGCGGCCTGATGATTATCGTTATCTTCCGCCCGAAACAGCGCATGGCTGGTCCAGGGCGGCAAAAACACCGCCTGACGCTCCAGCAGCGTCTGCTGAGCGAAGGCGAAGTAGCCCTGATGCAGCAGCGTTTGCAGCAGCGGATGTTCCGGGTGATGGGTTTGCAGCAGCACCTCGCCCTGTTTTCCGGCGCGACCGGCGCGACCGGCGACTTGGGTGTAAAGCTGAGCGAAACGTTCGGCCGCGCGAAAGTCGGCGGAAAACAGCGCGCCGTCGACGTCCAGCAGCGAAACCAGCGTCACGTCCGGGAAGTGGTGGCCTTTCGCCAGCATCTGGGTTCCGACCAGAATGCGCGCGCCGCCGCGATGAACGTCGGCCAGATGTTGCTCCAGCGCCCCTTTGCGGCTAGTAGTATCGCGATCGATGCGCGATACCGGCACGCCCGGAAACAGCGTGCTGAGGTGCTCTTCCAGCTGCTCGGTACCGATGCCCACCGGCAGAAGATGCGTGGAGCCGCACTGCGGACACTGATAAGGCACCGGGCGCTGGCTGTCGCAGTGGTGGCAGCGCAGCTGGCGCTGATGTTGATGCAGCGTATAGTAGCGCTCGCAGCGCTGGCATTCGGCGATCCAGCCGCAGTCGTGGCACAGCAGCGCCGGCGAATAGCCGCGCCGGTTAAGAAACAGCAGCACCTGATTGTTCGCCTGAAGATGTTCGCGCATTTTGCCGATCAGCGCCGGCGCCAGGCCGCCTTTCAGCTGCACGCCTTTCAGGTCGATAAGCTGCTGCAGCGCCGGTTTGGCGTTGCCGGCGCGTTTGGTGAGATCGAGCTGGCGGTACTTGCCGCTACGCACGTTATGCAGCGTCTCCAGCGCGGGCGTCGCGGACCCCATCACAATGGGAATGTTCTCCTCGCGGGCGCGGAAAACCGCCAGATCGCGCGCCTGATAGCGCCAGCCTTCCTGCTGTTTATAGGAGCTGTCGTGCTCTTCATCGATAATAATGACGCCCGGCCGCGCCAGCGGCGTGAACAGGGCGGAGCGGGTGCCGATAACGATCGCCGTCTCGCCCTGACGCGCTCTTAGCCAGACGGCAAGCCGCTCGCTGTCGTTGAGGCCGGAGTGCAACACATCGACAGGAGCCTGAAAGCGTTCGCGGAAGCGGGCGATGGTTTGCGGCGTTAGGCCGATCTCCGGCACCAGCACCAACGCCTGTTTGCCGCGCATCAGCACGTTTTCCAGTACGCTGAGATAGACCTCGGTTTTACCCGAACCGGTGATCCCCGCCAGCAGCCAGGCGGCGAACTGCTCATCCTCGCTGCGGATCGCGCCGACCGCCATCGCCTGGTCGGTATTGAGCCGCAGCCGTTCGCCTTTGATTTCAAAGCTGGCACGCCAGTCCTGCGTCTGCGGCAGATGCTCCTGCAACTCGCACAACCCTTTCGCGCGCAGCGCCTGCAACGTCGCGTCAGTCAGGTCGTGACCGGCGACTTCGTGGCGATAGAGCGGCTGCTGGCGCAACGCCGCCAGCGCCTGCTGCTGTTTAGGCGCGCGCTTCAGGCTTTCCGGCGCGGTTTCCTGTCCCTGTTCGGTGATCACCCAGCGCCAGAGCGGCGCGTCCTGCGCCGGCTTGCCCTGGCGCAGCAGCACCGGCAACGCATGCAGCAGCACCTCGCCCAGCGGTGACTGATAATAGCCGGCCGCCCAGTTCAGAATGCGCCAGAGCGAAGGGGGGAAAAGCGATTGGGTATCGAGCACCGCCGCGATGCGCTTAAGCTGCGACTCGGGCAGATCGCTTTTGTCGCGCAGGCCGACCACGATGCCGATCATGCTACGGTTGCCGAAGGGCACGCTGACGCGCCCGCCGACGACCGGCTGCGCGCCTTCGGGCGGCAAATAGTCAAACAGGCGAGGAAGCGGAACGGGCAAGGCGACCTGAACAACGGGCATGGCGATCTCTATCCGGCTCAATGATAAGGAGAAGTAGTTTACACGCTGAACGCGCAGGCGGATATCTCAGTGACTATTTGCAATAGTCGCCTATTTTCTGTATAGTATGCCGCCTTTGATGAGTAACCGCTCGTCAAAGTTCACCATAATATTTCACCGCGTGTGGTGCTGTGCAGGTTCACCTGGCACGGAGAGCGACACGGCCTTCTATGAGGTTTTCCATGAAACAAGGTATTCACCCGAAGTACGAAGCAGTGACCATGACCTGTACCTGCGGCAACGTGATCAACACCCGTTCTACTCTGGGTCACGATCTGAACCTGGACGTATGTGGTAAATGCCACCCGTTCTACACGGGTAAGCAGCGTGAAGTTGCCACCGGTGGCCGCGTTGACCGCTTCAACAAGCGCTTCAGCGTACCGGGCGCTAAAAAATAAGTTTATTCGCGACCGAGTCGTTTCGATTCGGATGCAAGAAAAAACCCAGCTTCGGCTGGGTTTTTTGTTTCTGGCCCGTCAATATTCCCAGCTATCGGGATCGATGCCCATCTCGCGCATGATCTTTTTCGCTTCTTCCGGGATTTCGTCGCTGCGCTCTTTACGCAGATCCACGTCATCCGGCAGAGGCTGGCCGGTGAAGGCATGCAAAAATGCTTCGCACAGCAGTTCGCTATTGGTCGCGTGACGCAGGTTGTTAACCTGACGGCGGGTGCGCTCATCCGTTAAAATCTTCAACACTTTCAACGGGATTGATACCGTAATTTTCTTGACCTGCTCGCTCTTCTTACCGTGCTCAGCATAAGGGCTGATATATTCGCCGTTCCATTCAGCCATGAGTTACCTTAATTTTTAACAGTGAAGTGTGGGAAATCAGCCAATTATGCCCGATTTTTCCATGCCTGGCCGCTTAAAAGTCAGAATTTGTGCATCTGCGCGCCGTCAAAGAGAGACGCTGAACAACAGGCGATGACGCGTAATTTTAGCGGGTATTGCCGTTCTGCTCAATCTATACGCAAAGACATTTAGATGTCCAGATGTATTGACGTCTATGTCGGGGGTGCTATCCTGTGCCCTTCTTATTTTTCATCTTCAGGAACAGTAAGCACCATGACGCGTAAACAGGCAACCATCGCAGTTCGCAGCGGTTTGAATGATGACGAGCAATATGGCTGCGTTGTCCCGCCGATCCATCTCTCCAGCACCTATAACTTCCTCGATTTCAACCAGCCGCGCGCGCATGACTACTCCCGTCGCGGCAATCCGACCCGCGATGTAGTGCAGCGCGCGCTGGCGGAACTGGAAGGCGGCGCGGGCGCGGTATTGACCAATACCGGGATGTCGGCCATTCACCTGGTGACGACGGTGTTCCTGAAGCCGGGCGATCTGCTGGTCGCGCCGCACGACTGCTACGGCGGCAGCTACCGCCTGTTCGACAGCCTGAGCAAACGCGGTGCCTACCGCGTGAAGTTCGTCGATCAGGGCGACAGCGCAGCGCTACAGGCGGCGCTGGCGGAAAAACCGAAGCTGGTGCTGGTGGAAAGCCCGAGCAACCCGCTGCTGCGCGTGGTGAATATCGCCGCCATTTGTCAGGCGGCGCGCGCGGCGGGCGCCATCAGCGTGGTGGATAACACTTTCCTCAGCCCCGCGTTGCAAAACCCGCTGGCGCTGGGCGCCGATCTGGTGGTCCACTCCTGCACCAAATACCTGAACGGCCATTCCGACGTGGTGGCTGGCGCGGTCATCGCGAAAGAGGCCGAGATGGCCGTCGATCTCGCCTGGTGGGCGAACAATATCGGCGTTACCGGTGCCGCCTTCGACAGCTACCTGCTGCTGCGCGGCCTGCGTACTCTGGCGCCGCGCATGGCGGCGGCGCAGCGCAACGCGCTGGCGATCGTCGACTATCTGAAGCAGCAGCCGCTGGTGAAAAAACTCTATCACCCCTCGCTGCCGGAAAACGCGGGCCATGAACATGCGGTGCGTCAGCAGCGCGGTTTCGGTGCCATGCTCAGTTTTGAACTGGACGCCGACGAAGCGCGCCTGCGCCGTTTCCTCAAGGCGCTGCAGCTGTTTACCCTGGCCGAGTCGCTGGGCGGCGTCGAAAGTTTGATCTCTCACACCGCCACCATGACGCACGCGGGCATGTCGGCGGAAGCGCGCGCCCAGGCGGGCATCTCCGAAACGCTGCTGCGCGTATCGGTAGGGATTGAAGATCACGAAGATTTAATCGCCGATCTGGATAATGCATTCCGCATCGCGGCCGAGGAGTAACCATGACGATTTCAGCAGGCGCAGTTACGCCAAATACCCGGCAGCTGCATAAATTCGGCGGCAGCAGCCTGGCGGATGCCCGTTGTTATCAACGCGTAGCCAGCATTATGGCGGACTACAGCCAGCCGGGCGACCTGATGGTGGTGTCAGCCGCCGGCAGCACCACTAACCAGCTGATTAGCTGGCTGAAGCTCAGCCAGAGCGATCGCCTGTCGGCGCACCAGGTGCAGCAAACGCTGCGCCGCTATCAAAGCGAACTGATCGGCGCGCTGCTGCCTGCTGAAACGGCGGACCGGCTGATTGCCGCTTTTATTCAGGATCTGGAAAAGCTTGCCGCGCTGCTGGACGGCAAGATTACCGATGCGGTCTATGCGGAAGTGGTGGGCCACGGCGAGGTCTGGTCGGCGCGCCTGATGGCGGCGCTGCTGAGCCAGCGCGACATCGAAGCCTGCTGGCTCGACGCGCGCGATTTTCTGCGCGCCGAGCGCGCGGCGCAGCCGCAGGTGGACGAA
>DENB01000078.1 GCA_002359495.1 Enterobacteriaceae bacterium UBA2655 | reverse complement strand
GCCCGCCACGGCAGGCGGAGCAGCGGCTCCGCGTCGCCCTGCGGCTGAATGCGCAGCGTTCCCTGCTGGTTGCGCCAGCTCAGCGCGACGATCAGCGGCGCGGGATATTGTGACAACGTCACATCACCCTGAAGATCGCCGACGACCGGCAAGCCGTCAATTAGCGCTGGAAGCTCCAGCGTGCCGCTGAGCGTGACCGGCTGAGGCAGAACGGGATGCGTGACGGTTAACTGTTCGATCTTAAGCTGCGGACCCTGCAAAACCGCCCTGAGACTCAGGTTGTCGCCCCGGTAATGCAGCTGCTGCCGCGTCTTATCGAGCTGTAAATCGAAGGCGCCCGCATATTGCGTCCAGGGCGTGATGACGAGTTGTTGCAGATGAATATCGGCGCCGGGCAGCATAGCCTGCCACTGCGCCAGCGAGCGCGGCGCGTCCGCCTGCTTCCTGGCGGGCATCCGGCTCAGGCAGTCGCTGTTGAGCTCCACCCGCCCGGCCTGCAGCTGCCAGCGCTGCGCCTTGCGACTGAGCGACGCCGATCTGATCGACGCCAGCTCGCAATCCTTTACCCGGTAACGCACATCCGGCAGCCAGATCCCGCCGTTGCGCCAGCCCGGACTCTCCGTCAGGACGATATGGGTGTCCGGCGGCAGCCAGATCCCGGCCAGACGCGGCAACCACTGGGTTACGGTCAGCAACAGGCCCAGCACTAAAAGCGTCAGCGCCAGCACTGCAGCCAGTAATCGACGAAGGCCCTGCCTCATGGCACCGACTATCCTTTTCTTAACCGAATCCTGACAAAGATGATGGCATGTAACGCCGCTGAGGTGAAGGTTTGTTGAGTATAATCGGCCACTTGCCGTCAGATAAGCAGCAAACCCCGGCAGAAGACGTTATCCTTTTTTCATACCCACAGGACTTTTCCAGGAGCCAAACGATGAAAATCGCGGTTTACAGCACCAAACATTACGATCAGAAATATCTGAAGCAGGTGAACGAAGCGTATGGCTTTGAACTGCTGTTTTTTGATTTTTTGCTGACGGAAGCCACGGCGAAAACCGCTCAAGGCTGCGAGGCGGTCTGCATTTTCGTCAATGACGACGGCAGCGCGGCGGTTTTGAAAGAGCTAGCCGCGCACGGCGTGAAGTATGTCGCCCTGCGCTGCGCCGGTTTTAATAATGTCGATCTGAAGGCTGCCGCCGCGCTGGGCATTGAGGTGGTTCGCGTTCCCGCCTACTCGCCGGAAGCGGTGGCGGAACATGCGGTCGGCCTGATGCTGACGCTGAATCGCCGCATTCACCGCGCTTACCAGCGCACGCGCGATGCCAATTTTTCGCTGGAAGGCCTGACCGGATTCAACATGCATAACAGAACCGCCGGGGTGATCGGCACCGGCAAAATCGGCGTGGCGACGATGCGCATCCTGAAAGGGTTCGGCATGCGGCTGCTGGCCTACGATCCTTACCCCAATCCGCAGGCGCTGTCTATCGGCGCGGAGTATGTTGATATCAATACCTTGTATAATCAGGCGGATGTGATTACTCTGCACTGTCCGCTGACGCCTGATAATCACCATTTGCTGAATGCCGGGGCATTCAATCAAATGAAGGATGGCGTCATGATCATTAACACCAGTCGCGGCGGCTTAATTGATTCCCAGGCCGCCATCGAGGCGCTGAAGCAGCAGAAAATCGGCTCGCTGGGCATGGACGTTTATGAAAATGAGCGCGACCTGTTTTTTGAAGATAAATCGAACGACGTGATCCAGGACGACGTGTTCCGTCGCCTCTCCGCCTGTCATAACGTGCTGTTTACCGGCCATCAGGCGTTTCTTACCGCCGAAGCCCTGACGGCGATTTCAGAAACCACCCTGAGCAATATAAACCAGCTGGCTAAAAGCGAGCCTTGTCCTAATCAGGTGACGGCGGAGTAAAGGCCGCCGGGCTTAACGGGCGCAGCGTCCGCCGATCAGCGCACGCTCGTCGCAGCGACGTCCGTTGCTCAACTGACACATGCCGACGCGCGAGCCGTCCAGCTGGCGGGAGAACGCCAGGGTGCCGCCCGCGCTGGCGCAGCTGGACTCGGCCATGGAGGACATAACAACCTGCGGTTGAATATGCGCGGCGGTGGCCTGCTGCGGCGGCTCGTTGTCGCTGTGGCTGCTGCAGGCGGAGAGCAGCAGCGCGGCGCCGGCCAGCAAAAAGGTGGCAACTTTCATCAGTCGGACTCCGGAAAATATGGGTGAAGGCCGACCCAGCATAAGCCAGCATTATCAGTGGGTCGAGGGAAGACATAGCTTTTTACAAAATTTTGTTGATGGCTTTGCAACCGGAATTATCCTGTTTGCCGCCTCCTTTTATCGGAATATGTTCAGAACCCTGCAAAGCACGTGGATATCGCCCGGCTCTGACGCCTCGTTTTCAACGCGCATTCAGGAAAATTTGCTATCACAGACAAGAGCATCGCTATGTTAATCGATATGCTAATCCGCATCGCTATCGCCGGCATTCTGGGCGGATTGATTGGGCTTGAACGCCAACTGCACGCAAAAGAAGCGGGACTGCGCACCCATATTCTGGTGGCCATTGGCAGCGCCATGTTTATGCTGGTGTCGAAATATGGCTTCGCCGATATGCTGGACAAAGATCATATTTCATTCGATCCCAGCCGTATCGCGGCTCAGGTCGTCAGCGGCATGGGCTTTCTTGGCGCCGGCACTATTATCATTCAAAAACAGATCGTTAAAGGATTAACCACTGCGGCAGGGTTATGGGTTACGGCCTCTATCGGTCTGGTGATCGGCAGCGGCATGTATGAAATCGGTATTTACGGCACGGTACTGGCGCTCACGGTGCTGGAAGTTTTTCGCCGCCTCAGCCATCGGTTGATAGGGCGACACCATACGCTGGTTGTTACCCTGAAACCTAAAAGCGTGCCGGCGCTGTTGCTGGCCTTGCAGCATGAAAACATTCGCTACGGTCAGATCACCGTCGCCCATCGCGACGAAGAGAAAGGGACATGCGAGATGAGCATTAGTGTGACAGTGTCACGCAAGAAAACGCTGAGTGAACTTTATGAAAAGCTGCTGGAAGTGAACGGTGTGGAAACGCTGGAATTACAATAGACCGGTGAACTTCTGATTATCCCTCCGCGCTTTATACACCATGCTCGCCAGTTTCATTATAAAAGACGCTGGCTTTCGCCGCCGCAATCCGTACCATACCCTGCATCTGAATGGGTGCAGCATGCTGTAACCAGAGAGCAAGCGTTGCGAACTGACCTTCTGCTCTCCCTTCCTTAAGCCAGGCAATAAAAAATGCAGCAAAATCAAGAAACAAGTAAGAAAGAGCAGTACAACTTTAATAAGCTCCAGAAGCGTTTACGTCGCAACGTGGGCGAGGCGATCGCCGATTTCAATATGATTGAAGAAGGCGACCGCATCATGGTCTGCCTCTCCGGCGGAAAGGACAGCTACACCCTGCTGGAGATTTTGCGTAACCTGCAGCAAAGCGCGCCGGTTAATTTTTCACTGGTGGCGGTGAATCTCGATCAAAAACAGCCGGGCTTTCCAGGACATATCCTGCCGCATTATCTTGAATCGCTTGGGGTGGAGTACAAAATCGTCGAAGAGGACACCTACTCCATCGTTAAAGAGAAGATCCCGGAAGGCAAAACCACCTGTTCGCTCTGCTCGCGCCTGCGTCGCGGCATTCTCTACCGCACCGCCAGCGAACTCGGCTGTACTAAAATCGCGCTCGGCCATCACCGCGACGATATCCTGCAGACGCTGTTCCTGAATATGTTCTACGGCGGCAAAATGAAAGGCATGCCGCCGAAGCTGATGAGCGACGACGGCAAGCACATCGTCATCCGTCCGCTGGCCTACTGCCGGGAAAAAGACATCATCCGCTTCGCCGAAGCGCGGCAGTTTCCGATTATCCCCTGTAACCTGTGCGGCTCGCAGCCGAATCTGCAGCGTCAGGTTATCGCCGACATGCTGCGCGACTGGGACAAACGCTATCCGGGTCGAATTGAAACCATGTTCAGCGCCATGCAGAACGTGGTGCCGTCGCACCTCGCTGACGTTAACCTGTTCGATTTCAAGGGTATTCGCCACGGCGATGCGGTGATTGACGGCGGCGATCTCGCCTTTGACCGAGAAACCCTGCCGGTTCAGCCCGTGGGCTGGCGTGCTGAAGAGGAAGAAACGCCCGATCTCAGCGCGCGTCTTGACGTATTGCAGATAAAATAATGGCGTAAGCCAGAAAGCGAAAGCGCGCTCTGTCAGACAGAGCGCGCTTTTTTTACATGCGGTTCGGCGGCGGATCGCCAATCGGTACGGTATCCGGCGGCGGATCGGGCTGCGGCTGCGGTTGTGGAATGGGTTCAGGAATCGGCGGTGGATCGGTAGGAATCGGATCGCTTGCGGTTATCATTGTCATGCCGTTCTCCTTTTTATTGAATGTCTGTTAAGCATAGAAAAGAATCGCCAGCACTGGCAAACCGACAAAAAAAAGCCGACACAAGTGTCGGCGTCGTACGAATCAATGTGCTATGCAGTAATTCAAAAAAGAAAGTAAGACAATTTGGAGCGCAACGCCCATCGCTTGACGTTGCATTCACCTGCGAGAGAGAGTTTGCGCGTTTCGCGCCGGCTGCACTTTGATTTCGATCAGCTTTTTTTCTATTTCTCAGGAAAAGCGCCTTTATTAACAATAATTTAAATTGACGTTAACTCAAGCGCGCCGGGTCAAAGCCATCTGCGCCGCTTCAGCCACCACGCCACGCCCAGCACCAGCGTCATCAGCAGCAGGCAAAACAGGCTAAAGCCGTAACGCCACTCGCCGCCGGGAATGCCGCCGAGGTTAACGCCAAAGAGTCCGGTCAGGAACGTCGTCGGCAGGAAAACCATCGCCAGCAGCGACATGGTATAGGTGCGGCGGTTCATCGCTTCCGCCATTACCGAGGCAATTTCATCCGACAGCACGGCGGTGCGCGCCACGCCCGCGTCGAGATCGTCCAGCCCGCGGCCCAGCCGGTCGGCGATCTCCTGCATACGGCGGCGTTCGTCGTCATCCATCCAGCCCAGTTTTTCGCTGGCGAGGCGTGAATAGACGTCGCGCTGCGGCGCCATGTAGCGACGCATCACGATCAGCTGCTTGCGCAGCAGCGCCAGCTCGCCGCGTGGCGGAACACGCTGATCGAGCAGCGTATCTTCCAGTTCGATAATTTTATCGTGCAGCTCTTCGATAAATTCGCTGGCGTGGTCGGTGAGCGTATCACAGACATCCACCAGCCAGCTGCCGCCATCCACCGGCCCGTTGCCGTTCTGCAGTTCGGTCAGCACTTCGTCGATAGCGTAAACCTTACGGCGTCGCGTTGAAACGATCAGCTTGTCATTGATGAATACGCGCATCGCCACCAGCTGATCCGGCCGCGAATCGCTGTTGTGGTTGACGCTGCGCAGCACAATCATAAAGCCGTCGCCAAGACGGGTAACGCGCGGACGCATGCTGTCGCCTGCCAGCGCGTCGCGCACCGCATCGGGGATCAGCGGCGTCGACTGCAGCCATTCGGCGCTTTGCTGATGCGTGTAATTCAGATGAAGCCAGCACGGGCGTTCGCAATGGATGACATCTTCATTGTCGAGGGGAAGAACGCCACCCTTGCCGTCGAGCTGGCAGGCAATAATGGCATCGGAGATCTGGAGCGCTTTACCTTCAATAACCTTCACAAACTCGCCTCAGTTAGCAAATCAATACAGTTTAACGTGGACTCAAACGCTTGCAATCAACAGGCTGTAAGCAAAAATAGCGGATGGCGGCCTGGCATAACGGGCCACCGCGACTCAATGTTTCTCAATCCACAGCTCGCGGCTGTAGGCGACATCTTCCGGGTTGGTAATGGGATAGCCTTTCACCCACGGCTTGATCAGACGGCCATTGGTGTACTGGTAGATCGGCGCGATGGGCGCCTGATCGGCGATGATTTGCTCCGCGCGGTTGTAATCATTATTGCGCGCTTCGTCGTTAGTCTCCGTGCTCGCTTTGGCCAGCACGGCGTCGTAGTCGCTGCTGCTGAACCGGGCGATATTGCCGCTATGGCTGCGGGTTAACAGGCTGAGAAAGGTAGAGGGCTCGTTGTAGTCGCCAACCCAAGAGGCGCGGATCACGTCGAAATTCCCGCTGTTGCGGCTGTCGATATAGGTTTTCCACTCCTGATTTTGCAGCCGGACCTGCGCGCCCAGGTTCTTTTTCCACATTGAGGCGACCGCAACGGCGATCTTTTGGTGATTCTCCGAGGTGTTGTAGAGCAGCGTCAGGCGCAAAGGTTTGGTCGGGCCGTAGCCAGCGGCGGCCAGCATCGCTTTCGCCTGGGCGTTCAGCTCCTGCTGAGTATGCTGCTGTAAAAACGAAGGCTGCGGCCTGAAACCCGCCGTGACGTCCGGGGTAAAGCGCCAGGCCGGTTTTTCGCCGGTGCCCAGCACTTTTTCCGCGATGATGCGGCGATCGATGCTCCAGGAGAGCGCCCGCCGTACGCGCGCATCGGCGGTCGGCCCTTTTTGGGTATTGAAGGCATAGTAGTAGGTGCCGAGCTGATCGGGCGTATAAACTTCGCCCGGCAGGCTCTTTTTCAGCAGCCCGTACATCTGTTTCGGGAAAGATTCGGTGATATCGATATCGCCCGCCCGGTAACGTTTGGTGGCGCTCGACTCTTCGTTGATCGGAACAAAGGTGACTTTGGTCAGCACGGAGCGGGCGTCATCCCAGTAGTGCTTATTGCGCGCCAGCACGATTTTTTCGTTCACCACCCTCTCCTGCAACTGATAAGCGCCGTTGCCCACCAGGTTGCCCGGTTTGACCCAGTCAGCGCCCTTTTCAGCCAGCGTCTTTTGCGGCACCGGAAACAGCGCGAAATTGGCCGCCAGGCTGGGGAAATAAGGCACCGGGCGCGTTAAGGTGACGATCAGATGGGTCGCGTCTTGCGCGCTGACGCCGAGCTTGTCCGCGCTCATCTCGCCTTTGACGATCGCATCTGCATTCTGCATGCCGCTGAGGGCGGCGAACCAGGCGAAAGGCGAGCTATTTTTCGGGTCGACCAGCCGCTGCCAGCTGTAAACAAAATCCTGCGCCGTCACCGGCTCGCCGTTCGACCAGCGCGCGTTGTCGCGCAGGGTAAAAATCCAGGTTTTGTTGTCGCTGCTGCGCCAGCTCTGCGCCACGCCAGGCACGATGTTGCCTTTGGTGTCCTGATTGGTCAGTCCTTCGAACAGATCGCGGATCACCTGAATCTCAGGCAGGCCCACCGCTTTGGCCGGATCAAGCGAGGCGGGCTCATCTTTGATATGTCGAACGATCTCCTGTCTGGCGGCCAGCTGCGCGCCTGGCGGCAGGTCGGCGGCAAGCACGGGCGTCGCGGCGCTGACCAGCGGCAGCGCGCACAGCGTAGCGCGAAAAATTCTCTTCATGAGCTATCCTCAAACCCACAGGGCGATATGGCGTCTGGCTTTTCCGACGGTTTACAGGCCGAATCCTTTCGGCACTGTAACGCAAATTCCGAATGGGTAAAGCGCTATTTTCCGCGGCGCGCTTTTCCGCTAGTTTGATTAAAAACGTTATAAAGGATGAGCCTATGTCACTGTTACATCCGCGCCCGCTGCGCGGCAAACTGGGTGCGAGCTGGCAAACATACGGAACCTCGCAGCTGGGGGCGCCGCTGCTCTGGTTTCCGGCGCCGCGGGCGGATCGCGAGAGCGGCCTGATTCTGGCCGGCACCCATGGCGACGAGAATGCCTCTATCGCCGCCCTCTCCGCCGCGATGCGCACCCTGCCGGACAACCTGCGCCGCCATCATGTAGTGCTGGCGGTCAATCCTGACGGCTGTCAGCTGGGCCTGCGCGCCAACGCCCGGGGCGTCGACCTCAACCGCAATTTTCCCGCCGCCAACTGGCGCAGCGGCGATACGGTTTACCGATGGAACAGCTTGGCCGGGGAGCGCGACGTGCGGCTCTCTGCCGGCGCGCATCCCGCCTCCGAACCGGAAACCGCCGCGCTTTGCGCGCTGATCCATCAGCTAAAGCCGCAGTGGGTCGTCAGCTGGCACGAACCTTTAGCCTGCATTGACGACCCCCATGCCAGCCCTCTCGGCCGCTGGCTGGCGGAGCAGACCGATCTGCCGCTGGTAAGCAGCGTGGGCTATGCGACGCCCGGCTCGTTCGGCAGCTGGTGCAACGATTTGAGCCTGCCCTGCATCACTGCGGAAATGCCGTTCCTCTCCGTAGATGAGGCGACGGAACGTTACCTTGAGGCGATGATTAACCTGCTGCGCTGGCAGGCGTAAGCCGGATCGCGCCGCAGGCAAAGGGCACGGCGGGCTCGACATCGACCGCCAGCCAGGTCGGTCCGTCGAGATCGGCGAAGCGCGCCCGCGCGGCCAGCGGCAACGCCGGATAGATGGCGCGGGAGGTGCAGAGCATACAGCCCAACATAAGATCAAAGCCCGCCGCGCGGGCGGCGTCGGCCAGCGCCAGCGCCTCCGTCAGTCCGCCGGTCTTGTCCAACTTGATGTTGACCAACTCGTATCGCCCCTTCAGCGCCGGCAGGCTGGCGCGCGTATGGCAGCTTTCATCGGCGCAGATCGGCAGCGGATGGATAAAATTCGCCAGCGCCTCATCCTGCTGCGCCGGCAGAGGCTGCTCCAGCATGGCGACGCGCAGATCAGCCAGCAGCTGACAGCGCGCGGCCAGCCCCTCCGGCTGCCAGGTTTCATTGGCGTCGACGATAAGCGTGGCGGCGGGAACGGCGGCGCGGATCGCCATCAGCCTTTCGGTAATGAAGCTATCGTCCAGCTTGATTTTCAGTAAGGTCGCGCCATTCTCCCACAGCGCCAGCGCGCTGCTGGCCATCGCTTCCGGGGCGTCGATACTGACGGTTTGCGCCGTCACGATACGCGCAGGCATCGGCGTGGCGGTTTGCTGCCAGAGCGTCTGCTGCTGCCGTCGGGCCGCCAGATCCCACAGCGCGCAATCTATCGCGTTGCGCGCGGCGCCCGCCGGCAGCGCCTGTTGCAGCGCCTCGCGCGTCATGCCCTGCTCAAGCGCCGGCAGTACCGACGCGATCTGAGCCAGCACTGACGCCTCGCTTTCGCCGTAGCGCGCGTAAGGCGTGCCTTCGCCGACGCCTTTCAGGCCATCTTCCTCCAGCTCTACCACCACCACGTTGACTTCGTTACGGCTGCCGCGCGCAATGACGAACGGGGAATGCAGCGGCCAGGCTTCGGGATAACATTTTACCCTTCTCATGGAAACTCCTTGTTGAAAGCGCGGGTACGATCTCATCGCCTGCTATCGTTATCCCTTCATAACTATGTCATAAAATAGCGCTGATACTTGCCCTGGCGAATCTCGTCGTCAGGTAATTATGATGAAAAAAGTCTCTTTATGTCTCACCCGGCCCATTTTCAGGGTAATCCCGTTTTTATCTAAACAGGATTATGGCGTGGGAATGGCGATTATGCCGGGCGAACAGGACAAGCCCTGATGAATGAAATCGCCAGGGAGTCGGATTACGCCGCCGCGCTGAAATAAAAAACGCGCGGATAACCGGGTTATCCGCGCGCCGCTCTCAGGGTGCGAAAAGACGCTCTCGCGCTATTCCTTCTCCGCCTTTTTCTGGCTCAGGCCGTATTCGCGCAGCTTATTGGCGATCGCCGTATGCGAAACGCCAAGGCGCTTCGCCAGCTTGCGCGTGCTGGGATAAGAGAGATAGAGCTTTGTCAGCACCGAACGCTCGAAGCGGCTGGTAATCTCATCCAGCGAGCCTTCCATCGCTTCGTCACCCAGAGAGACGTCCAGCGCCAGCTCAGGCAAAACGATATCCTGCGGGCGCAGCTCGTAGCCTTCCAGCTGCGTCAGGGCGCGATACAGGGCGTTCTTCAGCTGCCGCACGTTGCCGGGCCAGCCGTAGCGCGTCAGAAACGCATTCAACTGCGGCGCCAGACGCGGGCGCGGTACGCCCTGCTCATCGGCGAAGCGCGCCACGAACATCTCGGTCAGCGGCAGGATATCCTGCGGACGCTCGCGCAGCGGCGGCAGGTTGAGCGTCAGGACATTGAGACGATAGAAAAGGTCTTCGCGAAACTCGCCGCGCTGCACCAGCTCAATCAGGTTTTTCTGCGTGGCGCAGATCACCCGCACGTCGACATGAACTTCGTGCTCCTCGCCGACGCGGCGGAAAGTGCCGTCATTGAGAAAACGCAGTAGTTTGGTCTGCATACGCGGCGACATCTCGCCAATCTCATCCAGCAGCACCGAGCCGCCGTTCGCCTGCTCGAAAAAGCCTTTTTTGCCTTCCAGCGCATTGGGATAGGCGCCGGCCGCATGGCCGAACAGTTCGCTTTCGGCGACATCGTCCGGCAATGACGCGCAGTTAAGCGCCAGAAACGGCTTTTTGCCGCGGGCGCTGCGCAGATGGCAGGCGCGCGCCAGCATATCTTTGCCGGTGCCAGTATCGCCGACGATCAGCAGCGGCGCGTCGTGCATCGCCAGTTTGCGCGCCTGCTCGATCACCTGACGCATTTTCGGACTGACCGCGACGATATGGTCGAATTCAGAATCGTCGGTGACGGTGAGGTTTTGCAGCTGTCGCCCCATGCGCGCGGTGGATTTCAGCATGATCATCGCGCCCACCGGCTGATCGCCCTGCTCCTCGCTCGCCGCAAGGTAGATCGGCCGCGCTTCCATTAAAAAGTCGCGCCCATGAATCACCACATGCTGCGTCTGCGCGTCGACCTGTTCATTCTCCAGCCAGCGAAGAAAATTGAAGCCGCTAATTAGGCTGCCGGCGCTGTGGTTGCGCATTTTTTGTTCGTCGAGGTTAAACAGGTTTTGCGCCGCCGGGTTCGCCAGCTCCACTTTGCTTTTCAGATCGATGGAAAAGACCGGTTCCGGCATCGCCACCAGCAACGCGCTCAGTGCCCGGTGTTCGCGCTCCGACGGCAGATAGGCGACGGTACGCACATCCGTCACGCCAGGCGTGCGGCGAATCTCTGCCATCAGGTTGCTGAACTGTTCAAATTCCAGCGAGGAAAAGTTGAGGTAAATGCGCCCCAGCGCTGCAATCTCAATGCCGCGCAGATCGATATTGCGCGCAACCAACAGGTCGAGCAGCTCGCGCGCCAGACCGATACGGTCTTGGCAAAAAATTTCCAAACGCATTGCGATGGCCTTAATCAGGATCAGAATTCAGTGATAATACGCTAACTTGCGGCGCCTCAGAAGGGTTCTGTCATGAAATGTTGACAGCGCTGCGCCGGTTTTACAGGAAGTGTAGCGGAAGGACAAAAGTTAATCCCGAATAAAGTCTGCGGACGAGACGATAATCTCACCAATCGGCCATTAAGCAGCCCGATCGGTGAGCGAAGCGCCATTATTTAGCCGGTTGGTCGGTTTTTACCCGGTTTTTTTGCAGCGTCTCTTTCAGCTGGCCGAGCAGCTCGCGTCGGAAATCGCCAAGACGCGGCTTATCCTCTTCCAGCCAGGGAAGCGGCCGACAGAGTTCCATCGACTTGATGCCGAGGCGCGCCGTCAGCAGACCGGCGCCGATGCCCTGCGCGGCGCGCGCCGACAGGCGGGCGGCGATATCCTGCGACATCCAGTCCATGCCCACTTCGCGCACCAGCTCCGACGCGCCGGCAAACGCCATATTCAGCAACACCAGCCGGAACAGCCGAATACGGCTGAAGTAGCCAAGCTCGATGCCGTAAATCGCCGCGATACGGTTTACCAGCCGCAGGTTGCGCCAGGCGATANNACTGACGGCGATCATCAGGGTCGATTCCGCCGCGTGACGGCTGATTTCGCGCCGCGCCTGGCGATCCAGCACCGGCTGCACCAGGCGGGCGTAGAGCGCGACGATTTCGCGATCGTTGTGGGTTTCATGCAGCGCGGCGTGCCAGCGTTGCAGCGCCGGATGGCCCTGATCCAGCCCGGCCTGCTGCGCCAGCTTTTCGCAAAAGGCGCGGCCCTTGCCGATGCCATGGCTGTTCAGCAGTTCGCGCCCGGTGTCGCGCTCCTCCGCGCGCTGGCGCAGCCGCCAGAGGCGGCGCCATTCGCT